>NZ_BNEA01000001.1:0-600000 GCF_016860525.1 Streptomyces rubradiris | reverse complement strand
AAGGTCCAGCACTCCAGATCGGCGGGGGCGGCGGCCAGGGTGTCCACCACCAGGCGGTGACTGTCCCGGTACCAGCTCACCAGTTCGTCGTCGGCGGGCTCCGGCGGGTCGCCGAACGGCGGGCGCGCGGTGGCCCGGTCGGCGACGAGGGCGGCGGCCCAGCGGTGCACGGCGCCGAGGTGCCTGCAGATCGCGCACGTGCCACCCCGGGCACGGGGGCACGTCCGCGCCGGGCCCCGCGGCAGCGGCCGCCGCCGGCAACCGGCCCTCCCGGTCCAGGACTTCGAGGAAGTCGGCGACCCGCAACCGGGCCGGCCGGTCGTCAGAGATAGCAGGCGGAGACATAACCGACCACCCCCGTGCGTTTGTTCTGTACGAGTTGCCAGGCGGTCGTGCTGGAGCCGCCCGGGCACCGGACGCGGGGGCCGGAGTCGGTCTGGTACCAGTACGCGCAGTCCCCCTGGTTCGCGGTGCCGACGTAGTTGCCGCCCGGGGTACTGCGCATGTTGATGTTCGTGCCCTTGAAGTCGGTGTGCGGCCCGCCGGTCTCACAGGCGCGAACCGCGACGGCCGGGGGTACGGCGGCGGAGGCGGAAGAGAGGGCGGCGGCGGAGGCGGCGCTCGCGCTCGCCGAGGGACTCGCGAAGGCGCTCGCGAGCAGGGCCGTCCCCAGTACCGCGGCCAGTTTCAGAGCGGGTGTCTTTCGCTTGGTCATGAGGCGACGATGCACATGGCCGCGCCGTCTCATCCCGGTGACGGCGCCGGAACACCCGAACGTGGGACGGGCGGCCGGTGTCCCGCCGGGCGACGACGCCTACGCACGGACCGGCAGCGGACCGCCGACAGGTGCGGCACCGCCGGTGCCGGTCATGGAATCCGTCATCGCCAGCGCCGTAGCCGTCCTCGGCACCCTGCTCGGGTCGGCACTCACCCTCGCGTTCCAGCGGCGCACCACGGACAGAAGCCACCGGTTCACCCGGCGCGAGAGCCTCCGGCAGGAGCGGCCGGAGGCGTACTCGGCCTATGCGGGGGCGTTGGTCAACCACCGCCGCTGCCTGGTCCACTTGTGGTTCTGCGAGCACGAACAGCCACCGCCCGAGGACCCCGGCACGGTCCGCGTCCGTGCCTACGACCTGCGCTCCCGGGTCCAAGAGGCCCTGTTCCGGGCGCAGCTGCCGACGGACGACGAGGAGTTCGGCCGGGCCGCGGAAGACGTGCTCGTGGAGATCACGAAGCTGTCCAAGGCGAACAGCAGGGCCGAGTCGGACGAGTTGCGGGTGCGTACCCGGGACCTCGTCACCGGCTTCGTCGGCCGGGCGAAACGGTGTCTGTGAAGGCGCGCCGCGTCGCCAGGCCGAGGGCGGTGGCGACCGCGGCCAGCGCGGCCACGCTGGTGAGCGCGGTGGACAGGGAGGACCAGTCGGCCATGAACCCGATCGCCGGCGGGCCGAGGAGCATGCCGCCGTAACCCAGGGTGGAGGCCAGGGCGACGCCGGACGCGCCGGCCAGCGCACCCGCCTGGTCCACGGCGACCGGGAAGAGGTTGGCGAGCCCGAGCCCGGTCACCGCGAAACCGGCCAACGCGGCCCACACCGAGGGCGCCAGGGCACCGAGCAGCATGCCGGCCGCCGCGACGGTACCTCCGGCGACCACGGTCCGGGCCCGCCCGAACCGGGCCAGCAGCGCCGTCCCGGACAGCCGGCCGACGGTCATGGCGAGCGCGAAACACGCGTACCCGGCCGCGGCGACGCCGGCGGAGGCCTTGAGGTCCTGCTGGAGGTGGAGCGCGCCCCAGTCGGCCATCGCCCCCTCCCCGTACGCCGTGCACATCGCGACGAGCCCGAAGACGACCACGACCCCGCGCCGGTTCCGCCCGCCCGGTCGCGCCGCCTGCGCCGGTGTGCGCTCCGGCGGCTCCGGCGGCTCGCAGCGCAGCAGGGTGCGTCCGGCGACGGCCGTGACGAGCAACCCGACCACGGTGAGGCCCAGCAGATGACGGGTGGGGGAGAGGGCCTCGGCGACCAGCCCGCCGAGGCCCGCGCCGGCCATCCCGCCCAGGCTGAAGGCCGCGTGGAAACTCGGCATGATCGGCCTGCGCGACGCGGCGACCAGATCGACGGCGGCGCTGTTGAAGGCCACGTTCACCCCGCCGTAGGCCGCGCCGAACAGCAGCAGTACGGCCCCCAGCGCCGGCGCCGAGTGGGTGAGCGGGGGCAGCGCCACGCTCAGCGCGAGCACCACCATGCAGACCACGGTCACCGGATGGCTGCCGTAGCGACGGCACAGCCGCCCGGTGAACGTCATGGTGAGCACGGCACCGGCGGACACGCCGAGCAGGGCGAGCCCGAGGGCGCCGGTGGAGGCGTGCGTCTGGTGCTTGATGTCGGGGATGCGGACGACCCACCCCGCGAAGATGAAACCGTCCAGGGCGAAGAAGGCGGTGATCGCGGCGCGCAGTGCCGTGCGGCTCCGGCCCGGCACGTCGCTGTGCACTCGGGTTTTGTTTACTATCGGCACAAACTCAGCGTACGGGCGGCGCCGGGCGGGGGCAAGACGGTTACGGGCCCGTCCCGCGCGGCCCGCCGTCAACCGGTGTGTCCCCGGGCGTGGCGGTGACGAACCGGCATCCGATGCTTCGCCCTTTCGGGAACCCCGGCCCCGGACGGTCTCGCTCGCTCCACGGCCCCGGAGCGCGCGCGTGCCCGGGACGCGGGACCGGACCGGCAGTCCTGTCGTACGGGCCCACCTGCGGATTCCCCGCACTGGGCGGTGTGGGGCGAGGCAACGCCGTGCGCATGCGGGCCGGTTCGGCGACTGGGCAGGTGTACGAGTAGCTGAACACGTGGCGGATACGGGTCGGTTAATGCTCACTCACGAGCTGGTTGCGGGCGGGTGAGCGCGCCATGATGGGCCCATGACGTTGGCCTCGCGCGCGCTCGCGCAACTGGCGACCTGGCCGGATCTGACAGAGACCGTGCCGAGCTGCGGCCTGGGGCAGGCGGTGAGTTCCGCCCAGGGTGAGATCGTCCACTTCCACTCCGAGCGGGATGTCGACCTGCTGCTCACCGACCGGGCCGTCCGGCGGTTCGCCAAGGACCTCAAGGACTCGGGCGCGATCAGAATCGTGCGCGGCTCGCCGTGGGTGACGCTGCGCCTGGACGCCGCGAGCGACGTCGACCTGCTGCTGACGCTGGTGAGCGTGGCGCTCCAGGCCCCGCAGACATGGCCGGACCCGGCCGACCGGCCGCCGGCGGCCTGCAACGACCAGCGGGGCGCGGGATTCGTGAAGGCCGACCTCCGCGGCATGTGAGGCGGGCGCACACACGGCGCGGCAGCCGGTACGGCATCCGAGGCGAACGGTGCCCCGGCTGATGCGGTGTCGGAGGCGAACGGTGCCCGGATTGGTGGGGTATCGGAGGCGAACGGCGCCCGGATCGGCGCGGTGTCGGAGGTGAACGGCGCTCGCATGGGTGGGGCGTCCGAAGTGAGCGGCACTCCAGTCGCTGCCGCCCGCGGGGTGAACGGCGCTCCAGTGGTCGCGGTGCCCGAGCCGGGCCGGCTCCGTCGGCCCGCGTGGCACCAGGCACCCCCCGCCTCACACCGCCAGCACCCGCACGCCCGCCTCCTCGAACCGCCGTACCGTCTCCCGCTCCACCGCGGTGTCCGTGACGAGCGTGTCCACCAGCTCGGTTCCGCAGATCCGGGCGAACGCGCGGCGGCCCAGTTTGCTGGAGTCGGCGGCGACCACCACCCGCTCGGCGCGCTCGCACAGCAGGCGGTTGATGGCGGCCTCCGCCTCGTCGTGCGCTGCCGCCCCGTGCGCGATGTCGAATCCGACGACGCCGAGCACGGCCACGTCCAGGGTGATCTGACCCAGCACCCCGTCCGCGAGCGGACCGATGAGCTCGTACGACTGCGCGCGCGCCACCCCGCCCGTCACCACGATCTTGAACTGGGGGCGCACGGCGAGCTCGTTGGCGATGTTGAGCGCGTTGGTGACGACGGTCAGCGCGGGCGAGCCGGTGGCCAGATCGCCGCGCACGGCCAGCGCGCGGGCCACCTCCGTGGTGGTCGTGCCCCCGGTCAGCCCCACCGCCTCACCCGGCGCGACGAGTTCGGCCACCGCCTTGGCGATCCGCTGCTTCTCCGAGGCGCGCCGGGCCGTCTTGTAGCGCAACGGGAGTTCGTACGACACCCCGTGCACCACCGCGCCGCCCCGGGTGCGCACCAGCATCTGCTGCTCGGCGAGCTGGTCGAAGTCCCGGCGGATCGTCGCGGCCGACACCGCCAGCTCCGCCGCCGCCTCCTCGACCTCCAGCCGGCCGCGCTCGACGAGCAGTTCCAGCAGCGCCTTCCAGCGGGCGTCCCGGGACATCCGCGGCCTCCGTCTTCTTCCTCCGGACGATCTCCCGGCGACCCTAGCGCACCCGGCTTCCCCACCGAATGCTTGATTGTGCTCGAAAGATCGCTATACCTTGCAAGAACAATCAGCAAGGGGAGGGTGTGGGCCATGACCCATGTCGAGAACGAGCTGAACAGCCAGCCGGAGTGCTGGATACGGGCCGCCGAACAGGCGCCGGGACACCGCGAGGCGCTGCCGCGGGCGGGGGAGCGGGTCGCCGTCGTCGGGTGCGGGACCTCGTACTTCATGGCCCAGGCGGTGGCCGCGCTGCGCGAGGGGGCGGGGCAGGGCGAGACCGACGCGTTCGCCGCCTCGGAGTTCCCGCACGGGCGGTCCTACGACCGGGTCGTCGCCCTCACCCGGTCCGGCACCACCACCGAAGTACTGGAACTGCTGGGCGAGTTGGCCGGGCGGACCCGTACCACCGCGGTCACCGCCGACCCGGACACCCCGGTCGTGGACGCCGCGGACGACCTCGTGGTCCTGGACTTCGCCGACGAACGCTCCGTCGTCCAGACCCGGTTCGCCACCACCGCTCTCACCCTGCTGCGCGCCCACCTCGGCCTGCACACCGACGCCGTCGTGGCCGACGCGCGCACCGCCCTCGACGCCCCCCTGCCCGAAGGACTCGTGGAGTGCCGCCAGTTCACCTTCCTCGGGCGCGGCTGGACGGTCGGACTCGCCAGCGAGGCCGGGCTGAAGATGCGTGAGGCGTCGCTGTCCTGGACCGAGGCGTATCCGGCGATGGAGTACCGGCACGGCCCGATCAGCGTGACCGGCGAGGGCACCGCCACCTGGATGCTCGGCACGGCACCCGCCGGGCTCGCCGCGCAGGTCCGCGCCACCGGTGGGATGTGGATCGAGGGCGAGCTGGACCCGCTCGCCGAACTCGTCCGCGTCCAGCGGCTCGCGGTCGCGGTCGCCGCCGCCCGGGGACTCGACCCCGACCGGCCGCGCCACCTCACCCGCTCGGTCATCCTCGCGCCCTGACCCGCCGGCCCCGCCCAGGAAGGACACACCTCTGTGCCCCTCGTGCCCACCGGCGAGCTGGTCACCCGGGCCGCAGCGGCCCGCGCCGCCGTCGCCGCGTTCAACGTCATCACCCTGGAACACATCGAGGCCGTCATCACCGGCGCCGAGGCGGCCGGTTCACCCGTCGTCCTCCAAGTCAGCGAGAACGCCGTGAAGTTCCGCTACGGACGGCTCCTGCCGCTGGCCCGCGCCGCCGTCACCGCCGCCGAACGGGCCGCCGTACCCGTCGGGTTGCACCTGGACCACGTACAGAGCGACGACCTGCTCCGCCAGGCAGCGGACGCCGGGTTCGGCTCGGTCATGTACGACGCGGCCCGCCTGTCCTACGCCGACAACCTCGCCGCGACCCGGGCCGCCGCCGACTGGGCGCACGCCCAAGGGCTGTGGATCGAGGCCGAGTTGGGGGAGATCGGCGGAAAGGACGGCCGGCCCCCGCTGGACGCCCACGCGCCCGGCGCGCGCACCGACCCGGACCGGGCGCGGGACTTCGTCGCCGGCACCGGCGTCGACGCCCTGGCCGTCGCCATCGGCAGCGCGCACGCCATGACCAGCCGCACCGCCGTCCTCGACCACGCCCTGCTCACCCGGCTGTCCGCCGCGCTGGACGTGCCGCTCGTCCTGCACGGCTCCAGCGGCGTGCCGGACGGGCAACTGGTCGCGGCGGTCGGCGAAGGCATCGCCAAGGTCAACGTCGGCACCGCGCTCAACGTGGCCATGACCGGCGCGATCAGGGACTTCCTCGCCGCCCGCCCCGAGGCCGTCGACTCCCGCGCCTACCTCGGCGTGGGCCGGGAGGCGATGGCCCGCGAAGTGCGCCGCATCATCGGGGTCCTGTCCCGGACCGACGGCCACTGACCGGCACCGGCCGGGAACCGCGCCACCGGCCGGGCCGGGCGGCGTGGTCCCCGGCCGGACCGCCTAACCCTTCTTGACCGCCCGCAGCACCACGAACTTCGGGTCCGACGCCACCGTCTCGCTGTTGCCGAACAACCGCTTCAGCTTCAGGTGGTAGCCGAGGTGCCGGTTGCCGATCACCCACAGCTCACCGCCCGGCCGCAGGGCGCGCTTCGCCCCGGTGAACATCCGCCAGGCCGTCGCGTCCGTGGTCGCCTGATGGGAGTGGAACGGCGGGTTGTTCAGCACCAGGTCCACACTGCCCGAGGCGACCCCGGCCAGCCCGTCCCCGACCCGGAACTCGGCGTGCCCCGGCACCCCGTTCGCCTTGTACGTGGCCTCCGCCGAGGCCACCGCCTGGAAGGACTCGTCCACGAACAGCACCTCGGCCGTCGGATCGGCCAGCGCCACCGCCGTACCCACCACGCCGTTGCCGCAGCCGAGGTCCACCACCCGTCCCGCGCCGGGACCGGGCAGGTGCCGCAGGAAGAAGCGGGTGCCGATGTCCAGCCGGTCGGCACAGAAGACACCCGCGTGGTTGACCACCGGGCGCCCGGACACCGCACCGACACCGTCCGGCAGGGCGTAGGCGTACGGCCACGGGTTCGCGGGCCGCTCCAGCGCGGGATCGGGGGTGCAGAAGATCAGCCGGGCCTTCTGCCGGGCCAGCGAGGTCCGGGTCGGCCCGAGGATCCGCTCGAACAGCCGGAGCGTCGAGGTGTGGATCTCCTTCACCATGCCGGTGCCGATCACCACCGTGTCCGCGTGCACGGCCGGCGCCAGCCGCAGCAACTGGTCCTCCAGCAGCGCCAGGCTCTTGGGCACCCGCACCAGCAGCACGTCCACCCGCTCCGGAGGCGGGTCCTGCGTGGTGAGCAGCGCCACGGCGCCCGGCTCCACACCGGCCCGCGCCAGATTCGCCCGGGTCGCCTCCTGACCGAGGAAGGAGTCGGTGATCTGCGTCGGCCGGTGCCCGGCCAGCGCGGTGACCAGCGCGCCCCAGCGGTCCCCGACCACCACGACCGTGCCGGTGAGCGGCACCTCCTCCTCGGCGAGATGGCGCAGCAGGTACGCGTCGGAGGCGTCCCAGGCACGCAGCCGGTCGCGCGGATCCTCGGGGAAGCGGGTCAGCTCGACCTCGCCCCACGGTGTCGTCATACGGTCGCTCATCGTGCGTCCAGGCTAGCCGAGCCGCAGCTCAGGGCCCGTGGGGCAGGATGGGGGCATGGAGGACGAGCTCTTCCCGAGGGAGCGCGCACGGGTCGCGCCGGGCGCCGTGCACGTCCCGGACTGGCTGGCACCCGCACGGCAGCGCGCCCTGCTCGCCGCCTGCCGGGACTGGGCCCGGCCCCCCGCCGGGCTGCGCACGGTCCGCACCCCGGGCGGCGGCACGATGACCGCCCGCCAGGTCTGCCTGGGCTGGCACTGGTACCCGTACGCCTACGCCCGCACCGCCGTGGACGGCGACGGCGCCCCCGTCAAGCCGTTCCCGGACTGGCTCGGCGAGCTGGGCCGCCGCGCGGTGACCGACGCGCTCGGCCCGGACGCCGTACCGGCCGCGCCGTACGACATCGCGCTGATCAACTTCTACGACGCCGACGCCCGCATGGGCATGCACCGCGACGCCGACGAGCGGGCGGACGCGCCGGTGGTCTCCCTCAGCCTCGGCGACACCTGCGTGTTCCGCTTCGGCAACACCGCCACGCGCGGCCGGCCGTACACCGACGTGGAGCTGCGCGGCGGCGACCTGTTCGTCTTCGGCGGCCCCTCCCGGCTCGCCTACCACGGAGTGCCGCGCGTCCACCCGGGCACGGCCCCGGACTGGCTGGGCCTCTCCGGCCGGCTGAACATCACCTTGCGGGTGAGCGGCCGGTAGCCGACGGCACCGGTCACCCCGGCCGCGGATCATGGGAGACTCGCCCTCATGAACGGCAAGGCGGATCCCCGGACAGCGGGGGAGAGGACCACCTCGAGGGCGCGGCTGGACCGGGGGCGCGGCGCCCTCGGACCCGCGCTGGAGCTGGTGCACACCGGACGGGCGCCGACCCGGGCCGTGCTCACCGCCGAACTCGGCGTCACCCGGGCGACGGCCGGCGCGGTGGCCGCCGAACTGGAGGCGCTCGGCCTGATCCGGGTGGACGCCCGGCCCGGCTCCGCGGCCGGCTCGCAGGGCCGGCCCTCGCACCGGCTGGAGGTCGCCGAGGACGGGCCGGTGGCCCTCGCGGCACAGATCCACGCCGACGGCTTCCGGGCCGCGCTGGTCGGACTCGGCGGACGGATCGTGGCGACCGCGCCCGGCTGCGAGACCGTCGACGCCGACCCGGCCAAGGTGCTCGCCAGCGTCGTGGAGGCGGGCGCCGAACTGCTGCACCGGACCGGCCGGCGCTGTGTCGGCGCCGGACTCGCCGTGCCGTCCGCCGTCGCCGAACCCGACGGCCTGGCCCTCAACCCGCTGCACCTGGCCTGGCCCGTCGGCGCGCCCGTCCGGCGGATCTTCGCGGAGTGCGTGCGCGCCGCCGGCCTCGACGGGCCCGCCTTCACGGGCAACGACGTCAACCTGGTCGCGCTCGCCGAGCACCGGCACGGCGCCGGGCGGGGCGCGCGGGACCTGCTGTGCGTGGCGACCGGGCACCGCGGGGTCGGCGGCGCGCTCGTGCTGGACGGCCGGCTGCACACCGGCAGCTCGGGCCTCGCGCTGGAGGTCGGCCATCTCACGGTCAACCCGGAGGGCCGCCCCTGCCACTGCGGCGGCCGCGGCTGCCTGGACGTGGAGGCCGACCCGCTGGCCCTGCTGGTGGAGGCCGGCCGCGCACCCGGCCCCGAGCTGTCGCTGCTGCGGCAGGCCGACGACCTGCTGCGCACCCGGTACGACGACCCGGCCGTCCGCAGGGCGGCCGAAGCCCTCATCGACCGCCTCGGCCTCGGCCTGGCCGGCCTGGTCAACATCCTCAACCCGGACCGCATCGTCCTCGGCGGTCTGCACCGCACCCTGCTGGCGGCCGATCCGGACCGGCTGCGCGCGGTGGTCGCGGACCGCAGCCTGTGGGGCCAGAGCGGCGGCGTGCCCATCCTGCCGTGCACCCTGGACCACAGCAGCCTGGTCGGCGCCGCGGAACTGGCCTGGCAGCCGGTCCTGGACGACCCGTTGACGGCACTGGCCGGGACCACGGGCTGACCCCGGGCGAACCGGACCGTCAGTAGGTCACGCCGGACCGTCAGCAGGTCACACCGTCAGTACGTCACCGTGATCCGGCGCGCCGGGCCGTCCACACGGACGTGTCCGCCGCAGGGGATCACCAGTTGCGGATCGGTGTGCCCGAAGTCCACATCGAAGACGGCCATGGTGTGCGGGGCATATACGTCCAGGGCGCGGAGCACCGCCTCACGCTGCTCGGTGGCGTAACGCCGCCTGGCGTCCGCGTCGTTCGGCCGTTCGAAGGACCACGCCTTGGCGCGGGCCATCAGCAGCGCGGGGAAGCGTTCCAGCAGGCCGCGTTCCCCCATGTTGCGCAGGATGCGGAAGACTTCGGTGGCGCTCGGCAATTCCTCCGAGGTCTCCAGGAACAGCACGCCGCCGTCGTAGGCCGCCGGGTCGCGTTCGATCTCGCGGTCGGCCATCAGCAGCCACGACAGGATCTCCAGGTTGCCGCCCCAGGCGCGCCCCTCCACGAGCCGCTCGGGCCGGTGCCAGATCCAGCCGCCGGCCGGCTGGGAGTCCGGTTCGGCGTCGAACGTGGCCGGATCGGCCCAGTCGCGGTCGGTGTCGCGGTAGCGCCCGGCCGGGCGCAGTTCGTACGGGCCCGAGGTGAACAGGGCCGCGCGCAGCGAGTCGGCCGTCATCGGGTGCGGCGCGCACGGGCGGCCCAGCTCGGTCATCACACAGGCGCCGTGGTAGCCGACGATGCCCAGGTTGCGCAGAAACAGCAGCAGATTGGTGTTGTCGCTGAAGCCGAAGAACGGCTTGGGGTGGGCGCGGATCAGCTCACGGTCCAGGTGGGGCAGCACGGTGATCTGGTCGTCCCCGCCGATGGCGGCCATCACCGCCTTGACCGTCGGATCGGCGAACGCGGCGTGGATGTCGGCGGCGCGCTCCCGCGGGGAAGCGCCCATGGTGCGAGTGGTGGGGTACTCCACCGGTTCCAGGCCGAAGTCCTCCCGCAGCCGTTTCAGCCCCAGCTCGTACGGAAGCGGCAGGATGCCCGGCAGACCGGCGCCGGGCGAGAGGATCGCTATCCGGTCGCCGGGCACGGGCTTGGGCGGATACACGGGTGTGATCATGCCGGCCAGGTTAGGGACCCGCCGGGCCTTGATCACCCGGTTTTGCCCGCCGGGAACACGCTCATTTCCACTCGGCCCCGAACGCCTGACCCGGATGCTCCCCGAGCATCCGCTCCACCAGCCCCGCACCCACCTCCGCCGCCAGCCGCCGTCGCACCCGGCGCAGCAGATACGGCATCCCGGGCCCGCCGTCGACCGAGCGGGCCCCGGCCGTCACCGTGTCCCCGCCGAGCAGCAGCCGGTCCCCGAACCCCGCCTCCGCCAAGGACCGTACCGCCTCCGGCATCCGCCAGTCGGTGGCGTGGTGGGCGCGCGACGGCCCGTCGAAGGCCAGCCAGCAGCCCGACGCGGCCGCCTGCCGGTGCACCACCGGGTCGGGGGAGCGGTTCAGATGCCCCAGGATCACCCGCTCCCCGGGCACCCCCAACTTCCCGCACAGCAGGTCCAGTACGTCCAGCGCGCCGGTGCCCAGCTCCAGGTGCACGGCGATGGGCGCGCCGGTGGCGTGGTGCGCCTCGGCCGCCGCCGTCATGGTCCGGCGGGCGTGCGCGTCGAGCCCGTGGAAGCCGCCGGCCACCTTGATCAGCCCGGCCCGCACGCCGGTCGTGCCGATGCCCTCGGTCAGCTCGGTCACGAACAGTTCGGCGAGCCGGCCTCCGCTCAGCTCCTTGAGTACCTCCGGGGCGTAGTGCGCCGCCTGGTGCAGTCCGGTGGCGCAGATGATCCGCACCCCGGTCGCCCGGGACAGCGCCGGCAGGTCCGCCGCCCGCCGGCCCATGCCGTACGGCGTCCACTGCGCGACGGCCGCGCCGCCCGCCGCGCGGAAGGCCGCCAGCTCGGCCCGCGCGGCCGGGACGTCGTCCAGTTCCTGCCCGGACAACCGCGGGCTGCGCAGGAAGAGATGGTCGTGCGCGTCGCACACGCCCAGCTCGTCGGGGCGGAGGTCGCCGAGGACCGTACGGACGGCGGTCACCACTGCCGTCCGCGCGGGAGCCGGTCCCGTCCGGGCGCGGACAGGTGCAGCACCTCGAAGAGGTCCCCGTCCGCCTTGGGGCCGTCGTGCTCCCAGAGGGAGAAGTGCACGACCTCCCAGGCGCGCGTGTCCACGGCCGCCGCCGCGAGCACCGCGCCGTCCTCGGCCGCCAGCCTCCCCGTCTCGGCCACCGCGTCCGCCATGTACGACGCCAACTCCACGCCTTCGGGCACCGGTTGGCGCCGCCGCACGGCGTACGCCGGCGCGGAGGCGGTCGCGGTGCCCTCCTCGAAGGCCAGGCCGGTCCACTGCCGGATCGCCGGCCGGCCGAAGTCGTCGACCGGCCCCTGGAAGGCCCCGCCCCACAGGAACCTGTTCATGCCCTCCATGGTGTTCCACAGGTAGAACGGCCCGTACTGGTTCACCGGCGAGCCGTTCACCCCGCGCTCGCGCATCACATACGTCTTGATGCCCAGGCCGTCCCAGTCGTCCAGCACATGTCCGACGCGGGCGACCCGGGAGCGGACGAGCCCCGTGTCGTAGTCGGCGGGCAGGGTGAACTCGTACTGCATCGCGTGCACTTCGTGCTTCCCTTCTCAGGCGGGGTAGCCGGACACGTGCGCGTGCCACTCGGCCGTGGTGCCGTCCTCGGCGGCCTCCACGACCGCGAGATGGGTCATGAAGGTGCGGGGCCCGGCGCCGTGCCAGTGCCGCTCGCCCGGCTCGATCCACACGGTGTCGCCCGCGCGGATCTCCTCCACCTCGCCGCCCGTACGTCCCACCAGGCCCTCGCCCTCCAGGACGTGCAGCACCTGCCCGTGCGGATGTGTGTGCCAGGCCGTGTGCGCGCCCGGTGCGAAGTGGACGTTGAACATGCGCAGCCGGGACGGGGCGGCGGGGGCGGCTATCTCGTCCAGCCAGACCGCGCCGGTGAAGTTGTCCGCCGGGCCCTGCCGGGTGTCGGGCCGGCGCCTGGTGATGTGCACGTGACTCGGTTCTCCTGTCGGGGTGTTCGGGAAGGCGGGAAGTCCGGTGAGCCCGGAGAGTCCGGTGGCTTCGGGAAGCCGGGCGGGCTCGGGGATTCGGGGGGTTCGGCGGGCCCGGGGGTTCGGGGAGTCCGGCGGGCCCGGGAGTTTCAGTGGTTGCCGTGAGTCCGGGGCGCGAGCAGTGCGAGCAGGCCGCGCACGCCGGCGTCGAAGGCGGCGGGGGAGCCGGAGGCGCGGGCGAGCACATAGCCGCCCTGCACGGTCGCGAGCACGGCCGCGCCGATCTCCGCGCCGTCCAGCTCGGGCGCGAACTGCCCCTGCCGCTTGCCCTCTTCGACGAGTTCGGCGATCCGGTCCCGGATCGCGGCGATCGTCTCGTCCACCGGCGCGCGCAGTTCGTCGCTCGCGATCACGTCCGGATCCATGGTCAGCCGGCCGACCGGGCAGCCCCGCAGCACATCGCGCTCGCGCAGCAGGTACGCCTCGATCCGCTCGTACGGCGTGCCCGGCCCGCCGAGCAGGGCCTCGGCGGTGGCCCGCAGTTCGGCGGCGGTACGCCGGATCGCTGCCAGGGCGAGATCCGGCTTGCCCTTGAAGTGGTGGTACATGCTGCCCTGGCCCGCTCCCGAGCGCTCCAGGATCGCCTTGGGGCTCGTGCCCACGTACCCGCGCTCCCACAGCAGCTCACGGGTGGACTCGATCAGTCGTTCCGAGGTGCTCATGCGAGCACTTTACATACTAGTAGTTACAGTTCGCCAGTCCGTTCCCGGTCCGCCGATCCGTTCCCCGTCCGTCAGTCCGTTCCCTCAGGTGCCCGGCGGACGCGGCGGGAGCGCCCGGGCCCAAGGAGTCCGGGGCGCTCCCGCCGCATCACCGTCCGCCGTAGCCGGCCGCTCCGCCCGGCGCCGCGCCACCGTCGGCCCCCGCGCTCGCCACCGCGGCAGCCACGGGGGTGGCCACGGGGGCCGCGGCCGCCGCCACCTCCATCGGGACGGCGGGACCGCCTCCCGCCGCAGTCCCGACCCCCGGCGGAGCAGAGATCCCGCCCGCGACCGCCGCCGTGGCGGGTGCAGGGGCCGGCCGGGACGTTTCCTGGGGCGGTCGCGCGGGATGGCCGTGGGCCGCCGCCGTGGCCGGCAGCGTGAACCACACGACCTTGCCGTTCTCCCCGTCCGGCCGCGCGCCCCAGCTCTCGCTCACCGCGGCCACCATCGCCAGCCCCCGCCCGCAGGTGGCCAGCGGGATGGCGTCCGCCGGGTCCGTGGCGTCGGCCGGCACCGGAAGACGCGGGTCGTGGTCGCGCACCGAGACCGTGAGCCGGTCAGGCAGCAACTCCAGCTCCACGGTGCACGACTTGTCGGGCCTGGCGTGCCGGTGGACGTTGCTCAGCAGCTCTGTCACACCGAGCGCGGCCCGGTCGATCAACGGGTCGAGATGCCAGTAGCGCAACTGCGCAGATACGATTCTGCGGACCTGGCCGATCCGCGACGGCAGGGCTTGGAGCTCCACCGTGCAGTGCCTGCTTGGATGACTGGTCACGACTGCGACTCCCCGATGTGAGGTCCGGAGGAACCGGAAGAACACGGAGAACAACGGATCCAGCAGGGTGCTTGCGTCCAAACGTCCGCCTGCTGTCGTGGCCGGCGGGCTGGTTCGCAGCGTTATCGCCGGTAAACCCAGAGTGACGTGAGACCAGCGTGACGCAGCGCACGCACTCCCGCAACTCGCCGCGACCGCGCGCCGTGCCCGGCGCGCGGCCCGGCCCGCCCGGCCGCCGCGTCCCGCTCCGCTCAGCCGCCGCGCCCCGCGGCCCGGCGGACCGCCTCGATGAACCGCCGGGCGGCGGGCGGTCCCGGCCGGCCCGGCGCCGGGTCGCGCTCGCCCAGCGTCAGCAGGTACCGCGTGCCGTTCAGGTCGGCCAGCGCCCGGTCGTCCGGAACGAACCACGGCTTGGAGGCGCGCACCGCCTGCACCGGCGCGCTGTCTATCTCGCTGCCGTAGCTGGTGAGCAACTGGAGCCTGCCGTCGCTGATCCGGACCTGCCCGGCCCGGGTGAGCGAACGCAGGCCCTTGCCGATGCGCACGCCTGTGGCCCTGAATTCCGGCTCGGTCATGTCGGCCCCCCTCGCGCTCTTTCCTGGGTGCGTGAATCCCTGGGTTCGTCTCGTTTCTCGTGCGCCCCCGTCCAGGACGGACCGTCCCGTCGCGTGCAGTCTGCCCCGGCCGGGCGAGGAGCACCAGTGCGCGCGGGGGCGCGTGAACGAGTCACCCGGAGCACGCCCGCCCATGCGCCCCGGCCGGGTCGCACGCCTGTGCCCCAGCCTGCCTTGGAGCGGCCCAAAGATGCGTTTATGCAGGTGGGGACGGTGTTGAAAGGCGCCTATGCTCGATCTGCCGGCCCGCGCCAGGCGCCGTCGGCGACGAGTGCAAGGAGCCCCGCCGTGAGCATCCCGCCCCAGACCACCACCGGCGCCACCCTCGACGTCGACCGCACGGACCCGGCCTACCGTGACTGGCTCAAGGAAGCCGTCCGCAAGGTCCAGGCCGACGCCAACCGCTCGGCGGACACGCACCTGCTGCGCTTCCCGCTGCCCGAGCGGTGGGGGATCGACCTGTACCTGAAGGACGAGTCCACCCACCCCACCGGCAGCCTCAAGCACCGGCTGGCCCGCTCGCTGTTCCTCTACGGCCTGTGCAACGGCTGGATCCGCCCGGGCCGCCCGGTGATCGAGGCGTCCAGCGGTTCCACGGCGGTCTCGGAGGCCTACTTCGCGAAGCTGATCGGCGTGCCCTTCATCGCCGTCATGCCGCGCACGACCAGTGCCGAGAAGTGCCGGCTCATCGAGTTCCACGGCGGGCGGTGCCACTTCGTGGACGACTCCCGGAAGATGTACGAGGAGTCAGCCCGCCTGGCGGCGGAGACCGGCGGCCACTACATGGACCAGTTCACCTACGCCGAGCGGGCCACCGACTGGCGCGGCAACAACAACATCGCCGAGTCCATCTTCCGCCAGCTGCGCCTGGAGCGGTTCCCGGAGCCGGCCTGGATCGTGGCCACGGCGGGCACCGGCGGCACCTCCGCGACCCTGGCCCGCTACGTCCACTACATGCAGTACGACACCCGGATCTGTGTCGCCGACCCGGACAACTCCTGCTTCTTCGAGGGCTGGACCACCGGCGACCCGGACGTCACCTGCGACTGCGGCTCCCGGATCGAGGGCATCGGCAGGCCCCGAGTGGAGCCCAGCTTCGTGCCCGGCGCGATCGACCGGATGATGAAGGTCCCGGACGCGGCGAGCGTCGCCGCGGTACGGGCGCTGGAGGGTGCCATCGGCCGCAAGGCGGGCGGCTCCACGGGCACCGGGCTGTGGAGCGCGCTGAAGATCGTCGCGGAGATGGTGGCCGAGGGCCGTACCGGCAGTGTCGTCACCCTGCTGTGCGACCCGGGGGACCGGTACCTCGACAAGTACTACTCGGACGCGTGGCTCGCGGCCCAGGGCCTGGACATCGCGCCGTACACGGCGGCGATCGGCTCGTTCCTGGCGACGGGGGTGTGGCCGGACTGACGGCGCGCCTCCGCCGTCCGGTGAGGGTCAGCGCGTCGCCAGCCGCCGGTCCAAGGCCCGCACCGCGTCCCGGAAGGACCGCCCCAGGCCCGGCCGGGCGAGCCCGAGGAGGAGCCGGAACGGCGCGGGTCCGTCGGCGGCGAAGGTCCACCGCACACGGGTGCCGGTGCCATGGGGAGCCAGCCGCCATTCCTCGACCAGGGCCCGGGCGCCCGGCGCGTTGGTGACATCGACGCGGTAGGCGTACACCTCCGGTTCCCGCGCCACGAGCACCGTCTCCTCGAACCGCGTCCCGCCCCTGAGCCGGATCTGCCGTCCGGCGCCGCCGTCGGTGGCCCGGGCGGACGTCACCGCCGAGAACCACCGCGGCCAGCCGGAGACGTCCGCGGCGAGCGCGTGGAAGACCTGTTCCGGGGCGGCGGACATCTCCCGGTCGAAGACCAGCCGTACGGGCGCGGTCCCGACGAAGTCGACACCCACCGGACGCAGACGACGAGCCATGGGCACGAACCCCCTTGTGCCGCCCCGTGCGGCGGTCGACCGGCCAAGGCCAGCACACGATAGCCGAAGGCCCCCCGGATGGGGACCGTCGGGCAGGACCCGTAAGGCGGAACCAGTACGGGGAGACCCCTGAGGCAGGACCCCGTGAGGGAGAACCCGTAGGGCAGGGGATGTCAGGCCTCCACGGCCTCTTCCTCCGGCTCGCCCGCCACGATCACCCGCAGGTGCTCGGAGATCTCCGCGCGCGCCTCGGCGGGCAGGCCCGCGTCGGTCACCAGCGTGTCCACCTGGTCCAGCGTGGCGAAGGAACTCAGGCCCACCGTGCCCCACTTGGTGTGGTCGGCGACCACCACGACCCGGCGCGCGGAGTGCACCAGACGCCGGTTGGTCTCGGCCTCCGCGAGATTCGGCGTGGACAGCCCCGCTTCCAGCGATATGCCGTGCACACCGAGGAACAGCAGATCGAAGTGGAGCGCGGCGATCGCCTGGTCGGCCACCGGTCCCACCAGCGAGTCCGACGGGGTGCGCACCCCGCCGGTCAGCACCACCGTGGCCGCCCCCTGCCGCTGCCCCGAGGTGCGCTGCGCGACGTGGAAGACGTCCGCGACCCGCACCGAGTTCGTCACCACGGTCAGGTCGGGCACCTCCAGCAGCTGCCGGGCGAGCGCGTAGGTCGTCGTACCGCCGGACAGGGCGATCGCCGCCCCCGGGCCCACCAGCCGGGCCGCAGCCCGCGCGATGTCCTCCTTGGCGGTCGGCTCCAGCCCCGACTTCGCCTCGAACCCCGGCTCGTGCGTGCTGGCCTCGACCACCGGCACCGCGCCGCCGTGCACCTTCTCCAGCATCCCCTGGCGGGCGAGCGCGTCCAGGTCGCGGCGCACGGTCATGTCCGAGACGCCGAGCTTGCGGGTCAGCTCGTTGACCCGTACCCCGCCGCGACGCCGGACCTCGTCCAGGATCAGGGCGCGGCGCTGCTCCGCGAGGAGGTTCTGATTCTCGCTCACGTACGCTCCGGTCCTTTCGCCGCCAACCGTCCGACACGCCCGGCGCACCGGCTGCGACCTGGACTTCCGTCCCTTCGGGCAGTGCGCGGGCGTCCCATCTTTTCACGGGGCGGCTCCGGCCGCGCCACCACCTCCGGGGCGTCCGCGCGCCCCGGTTCGGGGAGATTCGGTGACGAGAGGTGTGTACGGCGGCCGGACCGGCCATCCTGGAGCGCGCACGACACAGACGTCAGGGCGTCACGGGGGATGTGCGAGACGATGGAACGCGCGCAGGACCGGTCCGCGGAGCAGACGGATGAGCGGTACGAGGGCCCGGCACCGGATCGGTACGACGACCGGACCCCAGGGGGACCTCCCTCAGGGGACTACGAGGACCGCGCGGCGCGACGGCCGGCGGAGCCGGAGACCGACCTGGAGCTGCTGGTGCACGGGGTCGGCGGGACCACGCCCGAGCAGATGCTCGGCGATCCGCGCACGGTCCGGGTCTCCGGCGACGACACGGCCGCCGTCTTCCGGCGCGCCGAGGACGTCGAGGACAGAGGGGAGGCGGGTTCCGCCCCGGCCGGCCGGGACCCGCGCGGCGAGCCGGTCCGGGAGGCGTACGTCTGGTGCAACCTCACCTCCGGCGACGGCAGCCGCGCCCTGTGGCTGTTGCTGCTGCCGTTCATGGTCGTCAACCTCGCCCACTGGATGCGCCCGGCCGCGACCGGCCGGCAACGCACCGTGCGGCTCTACGGCCTCCTGGTCCGGCTGACCGCCCTCACCCTGACGGTGCTCCTGGTCGCCGCCGTCTGCGAGGTCGCCCTGGACCTGGTGGCCTGGCAGTGCGCCAGCGCCCCCGCGTGTGTACGCCGCCACTCCTGGCTCGGCTTCCTGGCTCCCGCGGCCCCCGGGGCGCCCGCCGGGGCCGGCGGATGGTGGAGCGCGCCCGGCCGCAGGCTGGCCCTGGCCGCCGCGGTGCCGGCCGCGCTGACCGGCCTGCTGTGGTACCTCTCCCACCGCACCTGGAGCGCCTACGAGTCCCACCGGCCGTTGTCCCCGGACGACGAGCCGGACGCCGACGCCGCAGCGCCGCAAGCCGACGTCACCGAGCCGGACCCGCGGGGCAGCGCGCTGGCCCGGCCCGGCTTCTGGTACGGGCGCCGGCTGGTCGCCCGGCTGCGCGCGGCGCACACCGCGGCCGGTCTGCTCACGGTGACCGCGGCCGTCACCGTCCCGGCCGCCCGCTTCGACCGCCGGCCCGGCGGCCCCGGGGTCCTGGACATCCTCGGCTGGACCCTGATCGCCGCCCTGGCCGCGGGGGCGGTCACGGTGGCCGTGGTGGTCTGCCGCCGGGGCCGCAGCGAGCGCCGTCTCGACCGGCGTCTCGACCGGCATCTGGACCGCTGCCTGCCGCTCGGCGCGCTCGCCCTGCTGTTGCTCGCCCTGCTGTACGCCGGCTGGTCCCGGCCCGGCTGGCAGTCCACCGGGCGGCTGCCGGGAGCCTGGGCCTTCGGCGTCCTCATGCTGGCCCAGGGCCTGGTCATCGTCGCCCTCGCGGTCGTGGCCCGGGTCCTGTACCGGCGCCGGCCCGACCCGCGCACCGGGATGCGGGGCCTCGGCGGGCCCGCCGTCGCCCTGCTCGCCTGCGCACTGGGCGGAGTGATCTCCGGCGGGGTCGCCCAGCGCGTCGCCGACTGGCTGGACGGCACCCGTTCCCTGCTCGCCGGTCCGCCGGCACTGCTGACCTGGCAGGCCTCCGTCATCCCGCCGCTCCTCGCGGTGCTGCTGCTCCTGGCCGCCGCCCTCGCGGTGCGCACCGCGAGGCTCGCCCGCGCCGAACGCGCCCGCGTGCCCGGCGAGTATCCCGGCGAACCCGAGGACCCGCCCCGCACCCGTGCCATCGCGCACGCCCGTGCCATGGCCACCCTGACCGACAGCGTCCCGCTCGTCGTCGCCGTCCTCACCGCCGCCACCCTGCTGCTGGGCGCGGTGGCACTGGCCGGCGCCGCGGCCACCGGGAAGACACCCGACGGGGCGGCCCAGCGCACCCCGCACCTCCTCCAGGCCGTCGCCGAGACCTCCCAGGCGCTGGGCTCCTGGCTGGTCGGCCTCGGCTTCGTGCTCTTCGTGACCTGGGGCAGGCGCGCCTACAAGGACGCCTCGGCCCGGCGCACCATCGGCATCCTGTGGGACGTCGGCACGTTCTGGCCGCGCGCCGCCCACCCCTTCGCCCCGCCCTGCTACGCCGAGCGCGCCGTGCCCGACCTGACCTGGCGCATGGTCACCTGGACCCGGCGCACCGGCGGCCGGCTGGTGCTGTCCGGGCACTCCCAGGGCAGCGTCCTCGCCGCCGCGGCGGCCTGGCAGCTCCCGCCCTCGGTCCGCACCCGGGTCGCCCTGCTCACCTACGGCTCCCCGCTGGAGCGCCTCTACGGCCGCTGGTTCCCGGCCCACTTCGGCCCGCCGGCCCTCGCCGCGCTGCACCGCGACATCGCCTGCTGGCGCAACCTCTACCGCCGTACCGACCCCATCGGCGGCCCGGTCCGCGTTCCCGCCGGCACCTCCGGCACCGCCCCGGAAGTCGACCACGAGCCGCTGCCGGACCCCCGCGCCTACGGCCGCACCCTCGACCACCCGCTCCCGGCCCCGATCCTCGGCCACTCCGGCTACCCGTCGGACCCCGCCTTCACCCGCGAACGGGCGCGCCTGCTGACCCGCCTCCTGCCCGGCCTCCCGGCCCAGCGCCCGGACCCGGTCCGCCCGGACCCGGTCCGCCCGGACCCTTCCTGACCGACCTCACTAATCAAGTTTGATCACCGGCGTGGAGAGGTGTACTCTCCGTGCGTCTCGGCTAGTCAAACTTGATTAGCTGGCGTTCCGTCACCGTCGAAGGAGCCCGCATGACCTTCCTGCCTGACACCGGATACACCCCGACCGCCGAGGACCGCGCGAGCCTGGACGCCTGGTTCGCCGAGTACGACGCCGCGAGCGGCCGGCGCGACGTCGGGCGCATGGCGGACATGGCGGTGTTCCCGCTCAACCTCGTCAGCGACGACTCCAAGGGCGACGGCCGCTCGGCCCAGTGGGACCGGGACCGGTTCGTCGCCACCATGACCCAGGTGATGGGCGACGGAGACCAGGACATCACCTTCGAGTCCACCCGGACGCCGGTGTTCCTGTCCTCCTCGATGGCCGTCGTCTTCACGGACTCGACCATGACCGCCGACGGCCGCACCCAGCGCCTGAGGTACGCCGACATCCTGCTCAAGCGGGACGGGAGGTGGGCCTTCCAGACCATGATCCAGTCCGGCTGGGGAGACAACCTGTAGCCCGCGGGGGCGACCGGTACGGCCGCTCACGGCAGGTCGGGCAGATCCTCCGCGTACAGCAGGGTCAGGTCGTCGGTGGTCGGGTCGGGGAGCTGGGCCACCCGGCTCGCGTGCCGCTCCACCATCGCCTCGAACGTCTGCCGGGCGGTACGGCCGTTGCCGAACGCCGGGCCCTTCGGGATCGCCGCGAAGTACGTCAGCAGCGCCTCGGACGCGCCCGGCGCCAGCCGGTACTCGTGCTCGTCCGCCTGCTGCCGCACGATCCGCAGCAGTTCCTCGGGGCCGTAGTCGCCGAAGGTGATGGTCCGGGAGAAGCGGGAGGCGACGCCCGGGTTGACGGTGAGGAAGCGCTCCATCTCCGCGGTGTACCCGGCGACGATCACCACCACCTCCTCCCGGTGGTCCTCCATCAGCTTCACCAGGGTGTCGATGGCCTCCTTGCCGAAGTCCCGCCCGGCGTCCTCCGGGGACAGCGCGTACGCCTCGTCGATGAACAGCACACCGCCACGCGCCCGTTCGAAGGCCTCCTGGGTGCGGATCGCCGTGGAGCCGATGTGCTCGCCGACCAGGTCGACCCGGGACACCTCCACCAGGTGGCCCTTCTCCAGCACGCCCAGCGCGGCGAGGATCTCGCCGTACAGCCGGGCGACCGTCGTCTTGCCGGTGCCGGGGGAGCCGGTGAAGACCAGGTGCCGCTTGACCGAGGCCGCCTTCAGCCCCGCCCGCTGCCGGCGCCGGCCCACCTCGATCATGTCGGTCAGCGCCCGCACCTCGCGCTTGACGCTCTCCAGCCCCACCAGCGCGTCGAGTTCGCCGAGCACGTCCTGCGACGTCCGCCGCGGCCCGGCCGGCTCCACGGCGGGGCCGGCCGGCTCCTGCTCCGCCGCCCGCTGCCCGGGCAGGGAGCCCAGCAGGCCCGGGGTCTGCGTCACCGTCTGCACGGCCGGCTCCCGCACCGCGGGAGTCCGGGCGGCGGCGCTCTCGTCGCTGGCGCAGTCCTCCACGACCGGCCCCGTCCCCAGGGCCGCGTCCGGCCCGCCGTCGGCGAACTCGTAACCGCCGCGCGCGCAGCGTTCGGTACGGCACTTGCGCAGTGTCGTACGGCTGCCGTCGATCACATGGAAGCCGTAGCCCCCGCTGCCGGTGACCCGGCAGTTCAGGAAGCTGCCCCGGCCGCCCGCGGAGACGTAGAAACCCGCCTCGGCGGGGGAGCCGACCGTGCAGCGCTCGATGACCGGGTCGGCGCCCTTGGTGACGATCACCCCGGTCTGGGTGTCGTCCACGGTGCAGTTGTTCAGCGTGCCGCCGCTGCCGTGGTCGCGGAACCAGGCGCCGGTGGCCGCCTCCCGGATCCGGCAGTCGTCCAGCTGCGCGGTCGCCCCGTCGCTCACCGACACGGCCGTGTTGCGCACCTGGGACAGGTCGCTGTCGACGACGTCCGCGCGGGAGCCGCGGTCCAGGACGAACAGCGCGTCCGGCACGTCGTGCACCCGGCAGGAGTCGAGCACCGCGGTGGCGCCGTCGCTCACCCACACCGCCGGATAGTCGCCGGTGCTGTCGGAGATCTCGCACTGGTTGGCGTCCACCCGCGTGCCCGGGTCCCACACCGACAGGCCGTTGCGCCCGAACCGGCGCACCGTCGTCCGGGTCAGCGTGAGGACCGAGCGGGAGCGCAGGTCGACGGCGTTCTCCGGGATGTCGTGCAGCCGGCAGTCGGCGAGCGTGAGCACCGCGTCGGTGTCCAGGGTGATGCCGTCGGCGGTGGTGCGGTGCACCTCGCAGTCGGTCAGATGCGCGGTGGCCCGCTGGGTGACCTGCACGCCCGCCCCGCGCACCTCGTACATCTCGCAGCCCACCGCCTCCAGCGCGGTGTTCTCCCCGGTCACGGTGAGGCCGGTACCGGAGGCGTGGTGCACCCGGCAGCGCTCCAGCCGCGGCCGGGCCCCGCCGCGCACGGCCACGCCCGCCTGTCCGGCCGCGACGACCTCGCAGTCCTCGAACACCCCGCCGCCCGCGTCGAGTACGGCGATGCCGACGCCGGCCGGGTTGTCGACGGTGCACCGGCGCACGGTCGGGCGGGCGCCGCCGCGCACCTCGATGCCGACGGCGGACCGGGTGACGATCCGCACGTCCGCCAGCTCGGGGGTGCCCTCCTCGACCAGCAGCGCGGGCACCGCCGCGTCCTGGCCCTCCACATGCACGTCCCGCACCACCGCCGAGGCCCGCACGGTCAGCGGCACCCCGTCCGCGGGCGCGATCCGCACCGAACCGGCCGAGCCCTCGGACCCGCGCAGCGTCACCGCCCGGTGCACGACGAGGTTCTCCCGGTAGGTGCCGGGGGCGATGGTGAGGACGTCGCCGTCGGCGGCGGCCTCCAGGGCGGCGGCCAGCGACGCGTACTCACCCGTGCGGCGCCGCCACCGCGATGTACCGGTGTGCGTCACCTGGACCGTGCCCTGTGCCATGGCGTTGCTGTGCCCCCACCTCGTCGTCCTGATGGCCCGCCGCCCGTCGGGGCGCCGCCGCTGCCGGACCGCGATCGTGCCCGGCCCGCGGGCGTGAGCGCGTGCGCGCGACCGGGCCCCCCGCCCCGGGGGTCACGCACCCAGGGGCGTCGCCGGCAGCGCTTCGGCCGGTCCACCGTAGCGCGTGCGGATACGCCCGGTTGACCGGAGCCTCAAGGCCGTCAGCTGCTGGTGTCCGCCTTGCCCCAGTCCGGGCCGGCCCGCTCCCACGCCTGGTCCCAGCGCGCGTACCGCCGCTGGACCAGGCGCCATACGGTCACCCGCCGGCCGGTCTCGACCAGGGCCGCGGTCAGCAGGGCCGCGCCGAGCCCCGCGAGCGCGGCGTGCGTCGTCGCCGTGGCGGCATCCAGCGGGCGGGTCGTCATCCGGCCCCGCGAGTCGGTCCACAGCCTGAAGTGGTCGCCCCGGTGCGGGGACTTCAGGTCCGCGAGGACCGGACCGTGCCGCCGGGTGCCGTCCGGCGCCCGCCAGTACGCCAGGACCCGGCTGTGGCTCTCGCGCGCGGAGGACGACTCCGGGTCGGCCTCCGGCAGGGTGCCGCCCAACTCCCTCACCACGGTGGCCGTCACGAGATGGCGCGTGTGCTGTTGCTGCCGCGCCGACCGCTGGAGCGAGTCCTGGGCGGCCCTTCCGGTCAGCCAGCCCGTCACGGGCGCGGCCACGGCGATCAGCAGCAGTGCGACCAGAGCCAGCCACGCCTCGGCCAGATCGGTCGCGCGGCACAGCGGATTGTGCCGCCAGCGCCACAGCCCACCGAGTGCCCGCATGTCCCCCCTTCCGGTCTGTCACCACCCCCGGCGGCGGTGCCCGCCCGGAACCGGACCGGGCGGCATCACCAGCGCCGTGACCTCCGATGTACGCGGTCTCTCAGGAATTTCTCACGCCCCCTCAACGACCGGCGCACGGCCCCGGTTCCCGCGCCCGCGGATCATCGTCCCTCCCCCGCCCGGGCCCCGTCCGAGGCGCGCTCCAGCACCCGCACCGGGTCGCCGACGCCGACGGTGCCGGGCGTGACGGGCACGAGGTTCAGCCCGAACAGCACCTTCCCGCCCCTCCTGCGGTGGCGGGCCAGCGTGTACAGGGGCTCCCGGCCGCGTGCGGCGGTGTCCTGGTCGGTGGTGGTCACCACGCACCGCGCGCTCGGCTTGGCGGCCCGGAAGACCACGTCGCCGACGGAGATCCGGGCCCAGTCGTCCTCCGCCCAGGGCTCGGTGCCGGCGACGACGAGGTTGGGCCGGAACCGGTTCATCGGCAGCGGGCCCTCGTGGGCGTGCGGCCCCTCGGCCAGCAGGGAGTTCAGCGCCTCCAGCGAGGCCGCCGTGGTGACCAGCAGGGGGAAGCCGTCGGCGAAGCTCACCGTCTCGCCGGGCCGGGCGTACTTCGGGGCGACCGGGCGGCGGACGGCCGGATCGTCCATGTGGACCAGGCGGACCCCGGTCCCCAGATAGGCGCTGAACCAGTCGTGCGCCGCGGCGGCGGCCGGGACCGCCTCCACCTTCGTGCGGAACACGTCCACCAGGACGGTCCCGGAAGGCTCCGGCACCTCGACCGTCAGCGGCTGCCGGCCGGGCGCGGACAGACGAATGCCGCCGCCGGCCAGAGGCTCGGCGGCGGCCAGCGCCAGGCGCGGCGACTCGCGCTGCGTGACGACCGTTCCCCCGTCGTCGATCAACGTCCAGCGCCGGTCACCGGCCAGGCCCCAGGGCTCCACCACGGCCGTCCGGGGCGATACGCCCCGGAGCGCCTTGACCGGATGGACGTGGATCGACTGCACTACGGCGTTTCCCATGCCGTCCATCGTGCCAGGCGGCACTGACAGCCGGGCTGCCGTCAGTAACCGCGGTACTGCTGCTGGTTGTTGTACGGATCCTGGTAGGGAGCGGGCGCGGGGCGCGGCGCGGCGGGGCGCATCGCCTCGTACCCGTTGCCTCCCGCCATCGGCCGCTGCTGCTGCGGGGCCTGCGGGCCGGGATAGCCGCGCGGGGCGCTCGCCTGCTGCGGGATGTACGCCGTGGGTGCCTGCTGGAGCGGCGCGGGCTGCGGCGTCTGCGGATAGCCGTAGGCCGGGGGCTGCTGCGCGGACGGGGCCGCCGGGAGGGCGGGCAGGGCCGACGGCAGGGCGGGCAGGCTGCTGCCCGTGTCGTAGGCGGCGGGGACCCTGATCGGGGCGATCTGCGGAGTGCCACGCTCGGCGACGAGCGAGTCGTAGATCGGGGTCTCCTTGAAGGAGGCGGAGTAGTAGCCGCCACCATAAGTGGAGCGGGGGGAGGTCATGGCACATAAGTTAAGCCCACGATGTGCTGGTTGGGGAGACCGATAAGAGGGTTGTTTTCCGTGTCGTCGGGAGTCTGACATCCCCAATCCGAGCGAACATGGCAAAAAGGGGCGCCAATCGACGTTTGGATCGTGTAAAGGCCGAGTTCCTTCGGTGTTACCGGCGGTTGACCGGCGATCTTCCTGTGCCGTTCCTGGGCGTGCGCCGGAGCGCGGAATAGGTTGTGGGCGTAGGGATCACACGGTCCGAGAAGATCCGGAGCCGACGGGCGAAACCCGCCGAGCCGAACACACGATGGGGGCGGACATGACAATGCCGAAAGGATCGAACACACAGGTGCCCACGACGGCGCTCCGCGTCGAACTGGGCTGGCGCTCCGGCCACGGCGTGCCCGACGCCGACGCCTCGGCCCTGCTGCTCGTCTCCGGAAAAGTCCGCTCCGACGCCGACTTCGTCTTCTACAACCAGCCCGCCCACGCCTCCGGCGCCGTACGCCACGAGGGCAAGCGGACGGCCGGCGGCCGGGTCACCGACACCCTGCTGGCCGACCTCGCGCGCGTGGAGGGCGACATCGAGCGGATCGTCCTCGCCGCCTCCGCCGACGGCGGCACGTTCGGGCAGGTCCCGGACCTCTACATCGAGGTGACCGACGCCGCCTCCGGACAGGTCGTCGCCCGCTTCGACAACCCCGGCGCGACGGTGGAGACGGCCTTCGTGCTCGGCGAGTTCTACCGCCGCCAGGGCGGCTGGAAGTTCCGGGCCGTCGGCCAGGGCTACGACAGCGGACTCGAAGGACTGGCGACGGACTTCGGCATCACCGTGGACGAACCCCAGCACGCGGCACCACCCGCGACGCCGGCCCCGGTCGCCCCGCAGCCCCCCGCCACGCCTCCCACGGCGGCGCCGGCTCCGCCGCCCCCTCCCGCCGCGGCCCCCGCAGCGCCGCCCGCGGCCCAGCCGGTCCGACTCTCCAAAGTCACGCTCACCAAGGCGGCCCCGTCCGTCTCGCTCGCCAAACAGGGCGGCACCTCCGGCGCGATGCGGGTGAACCTCAACTGGAACCTGCTCAAGCAGTCCACGGGCTGGCTCGCCCGGCTGAGCGGCCAGGGCGGCATCGACCTCGACCTGTGCGCGCTGTACGAACTCGCCGACGGCAGCAAGGGAGTCGTCCAGGCCCTCGGCAACGCCTTCGGCGCGCTCCACCAGCCGCCGTACATCCACCTCGACGGCGACGACCGCACCGGAGCCGTGACCCGCGGCGAGAACCTCACCATCAACCTCGACCACACCCGCGACTTCCGGCGCATCCTCGTCTTCGTCACCATCTACGAGGGCGCCCGTTCGTTCGCCGACCTGCACGCCACCGTCACCCTCCAGCCGCAGCACGGCGCCCCTGTCGAGTTCTCGCTGGACGAGTGCACCGTCGCCTCCCCGGTGTGCGCACTCGCCCTGATCACCAACACCGGCGACGACCTGATCGTCCAGCGCGAGGTGCGGTACCTGGTGCCGGAGCGCGGAACGAGCCCGCAGCGCACCGTGGACCACGCCTACGGCTGGGGCATGAACTGGACACCCGGCCGCAAGTGACCCGGCCGGGCCGCGAGCCGGCGTGCCCCCGGTGAACCGGGCGCACCCGGCCACGCGCCGGCCGGGCTCAGCCCTCGTCGGGCACGGCGTCCGGGCGGGAGTAGGTACGGCCCTTCCAGGCGGCCCCGCGCCCGCGGTAGTGCTGCACGGCGGAGTCGACCGTCATCAGCAGGTACAGGAACGCGGTGAACGGCAGCAGTGGCGCGAGCCACAGCGGCTGCCCGTAGTAGCGCAGCATCGGCAGATACGTGCCCGCCATCACCGCCCACGCCGCCGCCCCGGCGAGCGCGGTCGCCGCGTCGCCGCCGGCCGCGCCCACGACCACGGAGGCCGGCGGCACCAGGTACACCAGCGCCAGCCCGGCGACCGTACCGACGAGCAGCAGGGGATTGTGCCGCAGCTGGGCGTACGCGCTGCGCGAGACCATCCGCCACAGGTCGCCCAGGTTCGGATAGGGCCGCACGCTGTCCACCCGGTCGGCCAGTCCCAGCCAGACACGGCCGCCCGCGCCCTTCACCGCGCGCGCCAGCGCCACGTCGTCGATCACGGCGTGCCGGATGGCGTCCGGGACGCGCGCCTTCTCCGCCGTCCCCGCGCGCAGCAGCACGCAGCCACCCGCCGCCGCGGCCGTACGCGAACCCGTCCGGCCGATCCACCGGAAGGGATACAGCTGCGCGAAGAAGTACACGAAGGCCGGCACCACCAGCCGCTCCCACAGGCTCGCCACCCGCAGCCGCGCCATCTGCGACACGACGTCGAAGCCGCCCGCCTCGGCCGCCGCCACCAGCTCGCGCAGGCTGTCCGGCGCGTGCGCGATGTCCGCGTCCGTCAGCAGCAGATACTCGGGGTCACGCGCGCGTGCCAGCCCGATGCCGTACCGCACCGCCCACAGCTTGCCCGTCCAGCCCGCCGGCGGTTCACCGGGCGAGTCCACCGTCAGCGGCAGCCCGCCGAGCCGCCGGGACAGCTCGCGGGCCAGCTCCCCGGTGCCGTCCGTGCTGCCGTCGTCCACCAGGAAGACCTCGGCCCGCCCCGGATAGTCCTGCGCCAGCAGTGATGGCAGGCTGTCCGGCAGCACGGCGGCCTCGTCCCGGGCCGGTACGACCACGCAGACCGACGGCCACGCGTCCGGTTCCCGGCGCGGCGGCAGCCGGACGTCCGTGCGCCAGAAGAAGCCCTGGCCGAGCAGCAGCCAGGCCCAGGCGGCCAGTGATACGACGGTGATCCACAAGTACGCGTCCACGGCGGCAGTCTGCCCCACCCGGCGGGGACCGTGAGGGGGCATCGTCTATCGTGGCCGGGTGAAGATCGCGCTCATGGACTCCGGAATCGGCCTGCTCCCCGCCGCCGCCGCGGTACGCCGGCTGCGGCCCGACGCGGATCTGGTGCTGTCCTGGGACCCGGACGGCATGCCCTGGGGACCGCGCACCCCCGAAGACATCACCGAGCGGGCCATCGCCGTGGCCGAGGCCGCCGCCGCGCACGAGCCCGACGTCCTGATCGTCGCGTGCAACACCGCCTCCGTGCACTCCCTGCCGGCGATGCGGGCGCGCTTCGAGCCGCGGCTGCCGATCATCGGCACCGTACCGGCGATCAAGCCGGCCGCCGCGGGCGGCGGGCCCGTCGCGATCTGGGCGACCCCGGCCACCACGGGCAGCGCCTACCAGCGCGGCCTGATCGAGCGGTTCGCCGACGGCGTGGCCGTCACCGAGGTGGCGTGCCCCGGCCTCGCCGACGCCGTGCACCACGCCGACGACGAGGCGATCGACGCCGCGATCGCCTCGGCCGCCGCCCGCACTCCGGACGACGTGACCACGCTCGTCCTGGGCTGCACCAACTACGAGCTGGTCGCGGAGCGGATCCGCGCGGCCGTCCAGCGGCCCGGCCGCCCGCCGCTGGTGCTGCACGGCACCGCCGGGGCGGTGGCCGCCCAGGCGCTGCGCCGGATCGGAGTGGAACCGGCGCCGCGGGCCGCCGCCGAGGCCACCCTCACCGTGCTGCTGAGCGGCCGGGAGGCGTCCCTTCCGGACACGGCACTGTCCTACGACGAAGGCCGCTTCCTGCGCGCCGTCAGTCCGGTCCGCTGACCGGCACGTCCGGGCACCGGTGACCGGCACGTCCGGGCACCGGCCGGCCGCCCGCCGCGCGCTACGCCCTCTCCGGGCGGCGAAATCCGGGTAACCTCGTAGACATGAGGGACCACCCCGACGCCGACGGAAAGCTTCCCCCGGTCTGGAAGGGACGCGCCACCAACCGGGTGCAGTGGCTGTTCGCGCTCGTCGGCGCCGCCTGCCTGGCGCTCGGCATCGCGCTGGCCGTGGACTCGGCCTGGACGTCCGGCATCGCCGCGCTGGTGATGTCCGTCGTCGGCTGCATCGCCGCCGGCCTGCTCGTGCTCTTCGGCACGCTCGCCTTCGTACACGTCGACCTCAAGCTCGACCGCGAGTGCCTGGAAGTGCGCTGCGGACACATGGGGCTGCCGCGCCGCCGCATCCCGCTCTCCCACGTGGCCGGCGCCGACTTCACCGCCCATGTCACCCCCCGGCAGTGGGGCGGCTGGGGCTACCGCTGGCGCCCCGAGAAGGGCACCGCCGTCGTCGTCCGCCGTGGCGAGGGCATCGTGCTGCGCCTGTGGGACGGCCACACGTTCACGATCACCGTGGACAACGCGGAATCCGCGGTCCGGCTCATCCGCGACCGTCTGGGCACGATCAGGCCGGGAACGGCCGGTTAGGTCCTGTCGTCAGGACTCCCGCCGTCCGCCCGGAGGCGGGCCGCGCGGCGTCGGTGCGTGCTCTCGGGGCCCTTTGGCCGGAGGAGGCCGGGGGCGTGCGGTACTGACCCTCGTACTGGGCGTACTCGGGTCTGGGCCCGGTGCGGCGACGAGTGGCGGCACCCTTGCCCGGAGAGCTCGGGGGAGCGCGCATGGCGTCGCGTGGCGGCCGGGAGCCCCGACGACGGGGTCGAGAGTTCAGCCGCTTCCGGTGGTCCCGGTGTGACCAGGCGCCGACCACGGCCGGGCCGTGGCCCAGCCCGCCAGGAGGCCGGCGCCCGCCGTCACCGGGGTGAAGCTCAGCGCGTTGCTCACCGAGGCGAGGGCGGCCAGCGCGGTCAGCGCCGCGCCCGCGGTCAGGGCGACCGGCGTGGGGCGCGCGCTGCGCCACAGCGCGTACAGCATCCAGCAGAACACGGCGGCCAGCAGCGACACCCCGACCAGGCCCTGTTCGGCCGCCTGCTGCAACGGCGCCGAGTGCGGTCTGCCGTCGGCCGGCAGCGTCCCGCCGATGTCGCCCAGCTCACCGAACCGGCCGGGTCCGACGCCCAGCCCGGGGTGGTCGTCCGCCAGCCGCAGGGCGTCCTGCCACTGCGGCACCCGCTGGGCGGGGAACCAGCCGCCCAGCGCCCCGGCGAGCCCGTCGGGCAGCGCGCCCGCCGCGACCGCCCAGAGCGCCGCCGTCACCAGGCCCGCCGCCACGGCCAGCCCCGCCAGCCACCTGCCCCGGCCGTGCGCCGAGCCCGCGGCCGGCGCGCACAGCAGGACGGCCCCGCCGGCCACGCACCCGGCCGCCGACCCCAGCGCCAGCCCGGCCGGCACGGTGGCACAGGCCAGCGCCGCGAGCCCGATCCGGAGCGCCGGTACGCGCGCGGCCCAGGCTGCACAGCACGCGGCCCCGGCGGCCAGTGCCAGCAGCGCGGCCGTAGCGCCGGCGGGCCCGAGCGGGCCGGCGTACCAGGGACCGGGGGAGAGGTCGGGCAGTGCCACCGTCAGCCCCAGCCCCGCCGCCGCGCCGACGCACGGCGCGGCCACCGGCAGCACCGCGCCGGAGATCCGGCCCGCGGCATACCCGGCGGCCAGGGCGAGCACCGCGAGCAGCATGCCCTCCGGCCGCCCGCCCCGGGCCGCCGCGCTGATCAGCGACCACGCCGCACAGGCCCCCAACAGGAGCATGCCCGTCCCGTCGGAAACGTTTCTTCGCATGCCGCAGGCATCCGCGCCGCACGTACCGGTCGCGGACCGCGTCCCCGTCGACCCCACCCCGTCGCCCCTCGTACCCGCTCCCCCGGCCTTGGCAGGCCCCGGCCGCGGGCCGGTGTCCGGCCGGGCCGCCGAGGCTGGGCACACCGTAACGGCTGCGGACCGCTTTGGGGACGGTACGCGGAGGAACGGCATGATTCCGCCGGTCCGGCGCCCGTCCGGCACGGCCCGGCAGGTGTGCGCCCGGCCGCGCCCACGCGGAGACCGGCGGCCGGGCGCCGACCCCCGCGAACGCCCCGTCACCAGCGCCGATCTCCGGTGAACCGGCGCCGGACCGCGCTGTCGGCGGTGGCGGCGACCGCCGTACACTCACCCGGGTGACCGTCACCGCAACCTCCGTGGACCAGCCGGACCAGCCGGACCAGCTGGAGCCGCGCCCGGCGTCCGCCGCGCGCCGTGGCCGATTGCTGCGCCTGGTCCCGGCCGCCGCCTCCGTGCTCTGCGGAGTGCTGCTCTACGTCAGCTTCCCGCCGCGGACCCTGTGGTGGCTGGCCCTGCCCGCGTTCGCCGGTTTCGCCTGGGTGCTGCGCGGCCGGGGCTGGAAGGCCGCGCTCGGCCTCGGCTACCTCTTCGGGCTGGGCTTCCTGCTGCCGCTGCTGGTGTGGACCAGCGTGGAGGTCGGCCCCCTGCCCTGGCTGGCCCTGGTCGCCGCCGAGGCGGTCTTCGTCGCCCTGGCCGGCGCCGGCATCGCCGCCGTCTCCAGGCTGCCCGCCTGGCCGGTGTGGGCCGCCGCCCTGTGGACGGCGGGCGAGGCGGCCCGCGCGCGCGTGCCCTTCGGCGGCTTTCCGTGGGGCAAGATCGCCTTCGGCCAGGCGGACGGTGTCTTCCTGCCGCTCGCCGCGGTGGGCGGCACCCCCGTGCTCGGCTTCGCGGTCGTCCTGTGCGGTTTCGGTCTGTACGAGGCCGGGCGGCTGCTCGCCGAGCGGCGGCGGACCCGGACCGTACGGCGGGCCGCCGCGACCGCCGCGCTGCTGAGCGTGGCCGTACCGGTGGCGGGCGCGGTCGCGGCCCGCGCGCTGGTGAGCGACGAGGCGGAGAACGGCACCGCCACCGTGGCGGTGATCCAGGGCAATGTGCCGCGCGCCGGGCTGGAGTTCAACGCCCAGCGGCGGGCCGTGCTCGACTACCACGCGCGCGAGACGCACAGGCTCGCCGCCGACGTCCGCGCGGGCAAGGCGGCCAAGCCCGACTTCGTCCTGTGGCCGGAGAACTCCTCCGACATCGACCCCTTCGAGTACCCCGACGCCGCCGCCGTCATCGAGCAGGCGGCCAAGGACATCGGCGTGCCCGTCTCCGTCGGCGGTGTGGTGGAGCGGGACGGCAAGCTGCTCAACGAGCAGATCCTGTGGGACCCGGTCAAGGGACCGACGCAGACCTACGACAAGCGGCAGATCCAGCCCTTCGGCGAGTTCCTGCCGCTGCGCTCACTGGTCGGCGCCATCAACAAGAGCTGGACCGAGATGGCCCGCCAGGACTTCAGCCGGGGCACCGAGCCGGGCGTGTTCGACATCGCCGGTACGAAGGTGGGCCTGGCCACCTGCTACGAGGCCGCGTTCGACCGGGCCGTGCGGGACACGGTGACGCACGGCGCGGAGATGATCTCCGTGCCGAGCAACAACGCCACCTTCGACCGCAGCGAGATGACCTACCAGCAGCTCGCCATGTCCCGGATCCGTGCCGTCGAGCACAGCCGTACCGTGACCGTGCCGGTGACCAGCGGGGTCAGCGCGATCATCCTGCCCGACGGCCGGATCACCCAGCGGACCGGCATGTTCGTGCCCGCCCACCTCGTCCAGAAGGTGCCGCTGCGCACGTCCACCACTCCCGCCACCGAACTGGGCGTCCTCCCGGAGATCGCCCTGGTGCTGGTCGCCGCGGGCGGGATCGGCTGGGCGGTGGGTTCCGGACTGCGCGCCCGGCGCGCCGGTGACGCGTAGCCGTACGACTGGCTGTACGGCCCCCCCGTACGAGCGCTGTACGATCCCTCGACGGGCCGGGGCGAGGCGCTCCGGCCCGCTAGGGTCACGGCATGGCTATTCCCGAATTCCTCCGTACGCTCAGGGCCTCCGCCGGCCGGCAGCTGCTGTGGCTCCCCGGTGTCACCGCGATCGTCTTCGACGACGAGGGCAGGGTGCTGCTCGGCAGACGGACCGACACGCGCAAGTGGTCGGTGATCGGCGGCATCCCGGACCCGGGCGAGCAGCCCGCGGCCTGCGCCGTGCGGGAGGTCTACGAGGAGACGGCGGTGCACTGCGTCGCCGAGCGGATCGTCCTGGTCCAGGCCGTGGAGCCGGTGACCTACCCCAACGGTGACATCTGCCAGTACATGGACATCACCATCCGCTGCCGGGCCGTGGGCGGCGAGGCCCGGGTCAACGACGACGAGTCGCTGGAAGTCGGCTGGTTCGCGGTGGACGCGCTGCCCGGACTGGACGAGTTCGCACTCTTCCGGATCAAGCAGGCCATGTCCGAGGCACCCACATGGTTTGACCCTATGACCGCCGGCTGAAGTATGGGTCATCACCACATGTGGTGACCACCGGGCTCCGCTTAGGCTCGGCCCATGACCTCGCCCACCCCGCTGCCCGGGCCCGAACCCCGACCCCATGACCTCGCCCTCGACCTCGGCGGCCGCACCGCGCTCGTCACCGGTGCCGCCGGCGGCATCGGCCGCGCCTGCGCGCTGCGGCTGGCCGCCGCCGGGGCCGAGGTGCGCGCCGTCGACCGGGACGCGGCCGGTCTGGACGGGCTGGCCCGGGAGGCGGAGCGGGCCGGCGGCCTCGCGGGCACCGTCGTACCGCACGTCGTGGACCTCACCGACCTGGACGCCGCCGAACGCGCCGCCGCCGGCACCGACGTGCTGGTCAACAACGCCGGGCTGCAACTGGTACGGCCCATCGAGGAGTTCCCGCCCGACGTGTTCCACACGGTGCTGACCGTGATGCTGGAGGCACCCTTCCGCCTCATCCGCGGCGCCCTCCCGCACATGTACGCGCAAGGCTGGGGCCGGATCGTGAACGTGTCCTCCGTCCATGGTCTGCGCGCCTCTGCCTTCAAGGCCGCCTATGTGGCCGCCAAACATGGTCTCGAAGGACTGTCCAAGACGGCCGCGCTGGAGGGCGCCGCCCATGGTGTGACCTCGAACTGTGTGAATCCCGCCTATGTGCGCACCCCACTGGTCGAGAAGCAGATCGCCGACCAGGCACGGGCGCACGGCATCCCCGAGGACCGGGTGGTGTCCGAGGTGCTGCTGAAGGACAGCGTCCTGCGGCGGCTCATCGAGCCGGAGGAGGTAGCCGAGGCCGTGGCCTACCTGTGCAGCCCGCAGGCGTCCTTCGTCACCGGCACCTCGCTCGTCCTGGACGGCGGGTGGACGGCCCACTGACCCGCCCGGCACCACCGGCTCCGGGAGTTTTCCACAGGCCTGCCGGACCGGTGGCGGATACGGAATCCTGTGACCATGTCCCGCGATCACCTCCAGCCGGCACCCACCGGCAGCGCCGAGGCGCCGTACCTCGACCTGCTCGCCCGCGACGCCTCCGTGGAGGCCTTCGAGCAGCCCGTCCTGCGCGCCCGCGCCGCCGCCGAGCCGGCCTGCCGGATCGCCGCACTGGAAGAGGCCCGGCTGCTCGCCCTGCGCGTGCGCGCCGAACTGGAGGGCCGCAGGCGGCGCGAGGCGGAGCTCTCGGCGCTCTTCGAGACCGCCCACGACCTCGCCGGACTGCGCGACGTGGACGCCGTCCTCCAGGCGATCGTGCAACGCGCCCGCTCCCTGCTCGGCACGGACGTCGCCTACCTCAGCCTCAACGACCCGCCGCGCGGCGACACCTACATGAGGGTCACCGAGGGCTCCGTCTCCGCCCGCTTCCAGCAACTGCGCCTCGGCATGGGGGAGGGGCTCGGCGGCCTCGTCGCCCAGACCGCGCGGCCGTACGTCACCGACGACTACTTCGAGGACGCCCGCTTCCGGCACACCCACGCCATCGACGCCGGCGTCCGCGACGAGGGCCTGGTCGCCATCCTCGGCGTGCCCCTGATGCTCGGCCCGCACGTGATCGGCGTCCTGTTCGCCGCGGACCGGCGGGCGAGGGTCTTCGAACGCGAGCAGATCGCCCTGCTCGGCTCCTTCGCCGCGCTCGCGGCGGCGGCCATCGACACCGCCAACCTGCTCACCGAGACCCGCTCCGCCCTGGCCGGCCTGGAGCGCGCCAACGAGATCATCCGGGACCGCAGCGCCGTCATCGAGCGGGCGTCGGAGGTCCACGACCGGCTCGCCGAACTCGTCCTGCGCGGCGGCGGGGTGCACGACGTGGCCGCCGCCGTCTCCCAGGTCCTCGACGGCACCGTGACGTTCACCGAGGCCGACGCGGCACCGGCCGAGGCGCTGGAGGCGTCCCGTGCCGAGGGACACGCCGTGCGGCACGGCAAGGACTGGATCGCCGCCGTGGCCGCGGGCGGCGAACTCCTCGGCGCCCTGGTCCTGCGCGGCCACCCCGGCCTGGACCCGGTCGACCAGCGCACCCTGGAGCGCGCGGCGATGGTCACGTCCCTGCTGCTGCTCGCCCGCCGCTCCGCCGCCGAGGCCGAACAGCGGGTGCGCGGCGAGCTGCTGGACGACCTGCTCGACGCGCGCGACCGGGACCCGCGGCTGCTGCGCGAGCGCGCCGGGCGCCTCCAGGCGGACCTGGACACCACCCATGTCGTCCTCGCCGCCCGCCTCGACGGCCCGGCGGCCGACGCCGACGAGGAGGCGACGGCCCGCCGCCGGCTGTGGTCCGCCGCCTCCCACCTCGCCGCGACCCGGCGGGGGCTGGCCGCGGCCCGCGACGGCGGCACCGTCCTGCTGCTGCCGCTCGGCGCCGGCGACACCGCCACCGAAGTGGCCCGCCGCACCGCCCGCCACCTGGGCACCGCCGTCCGCCAGCCGGTCACGGTCGGTGCCTCCGCACCCGTCACCGGCCTCGCCCGGCACCCCGAGACCGTGGCCGCCGCCTATGCCGAGGGCCGCCGCTGCCTGGACGCGCTGCGCCTGCTGGGCCGGGCCGGGGACGGCGCGGCGGCCGAGGACTTCGGCTTCCTCGGCCTGCTCCTCGCGGGCGACCGGGACATCGCCGGCTTCGTCGAGCGGACCATCGGCCCGGTGGTGTCGTACGACGAGCGGCGCGGCACGGAACTGGTGCGCACCCTCGACGCCTACTTCGAGGGCGGGATGAGCCCGGCACGTACGAAGGACGCGCTGCACGTCCATGTGAACACGGTGGCCCAGCGGCTGGAGCGCGTGGGCCGCCTGCTGGGCCCGGACTGGCAGACCCCCGCCCGCGCCCTGGAGATCCAACTTGCCCTCAGACTGCACCGGTTGGCGACACCGCCCCGGCACTGACCGGCCCCCGCGCGAAGCCCGGACGGTGCGTGCGCGGGCCCCGGCGCCGGTCAGCGCGCCCGGGCCTCGGCGGCCGGACCGGCGCCCGACGGCTCGCCGTCCTCGTCCGCGATCCGGCCGAGGTCCCGGTGCCGTGTCTCGCGCGCGAACGCCACGGCCACCAGGGTCAGCACGGCGGCGGCGATCACGTACAGCGCGATCGGGGTGGAGCTGTCGTAGTCGGAGAGCAGCGCGGTGGCGATGAGCGGGGCGGGCGCGCCGGCCGCCACGGAGGCGAACTGGGCACCGATCGAGGCGCCCGAGTACCGCATCCGGGTCGCGAACATCTCGGCGAAGAACGCGGCCTGCGGTGCGTACATGGCGCCGTGCAGCACCAGCCCGACGGTCACGGCCAGGATCAGGTACCCGAACGACCCGGTGTCCACGAGCGCGAAGAACGGGAACATCCACAGCCCGACACCGGCCGCGCCCAGCAGGTACACCGGTCGCCGTCCGAGCCGGTCGGACAGCGCGCCCCAGGCCGGGATGACCGCGAAGTGCACGGCGGAGCCGATGAGTACGGCGTTGAGCGCGGTCTGCTTGGAGACGCCGGCCGAGGTGGTGGCGTAGACGAGGATGAACGCGGTGATGACGTAGTAGCTGATGTTCTCCGCCATCCGGGCGCCCATCGCCACCAGCACGTCCCGCCAGTGGTGGCGCAGCACGGAGACCAGCGGAGGCTGCTCGTCCGCCTGGGCCCGCCGTGTCCGGGACCGCTCCAACGCCTCCTTGAAGACGGGCGATTCGTCGACGGACAGCCGGATCCACAGGCCGACCAGCACGAGCACCCCGGAGAGCAGGAACGGGATCCGCCAGCCCCAGGTGCCGAAGGCGTCGTCGGAGAGTACGGCGGTGAGCAGCGACAGCACACCGGTCGCGAGCAACTGCCCGGCGGGGGCGCCGGTCTGCGGCCACGAGGCCCAGAAGCCGCGCCGCCGCGCGTCGCCGTGCTCCGACACCAGCAGCACGGCGCCGCCCCACTCGCCGCCGAGCGCGAACCCCTGCACCAGCCGCAGCGCGGTGAGCAGCAGCGGCGCGGCGGAACCGACGGTGGCGTGGGTGGGCAGCAGCCCGATGGCGAACGTCGCCCCGCCCATCAGCAGCAGGCTCAGCACCAGCAGCTTCTTGCGCCCGAGCCGGTCACCGTAGTGCCCGAACACCAGCGCCCCCAGCGGGCGTGCGGCGAACCCGACGGCGTACGTCAGGAACGACAACAACGTCCCGACGAGCGGGTCGGAGTCGGGGAAGAACAGCTCGTTGAACACCAGCGCGGCGGCGGAGCCGTAGAGGAAGAAGTCGTACCACTCGATGGTGGTCCCGATGAGGCTGGCGGCGACGATCCTCGGGAGGCTCGCGGGGGGCGGGGGAGCGGTGTTTCCGGATGCCATGTGCGCCACTTCCTCGTGTGCGGTGGGGACGGTTCGTGTCGGCACACGGTAGGAAGGTGCAGGTCAGGGGCACATGTGGTGGGGCACCATAGTTCGGGGGGCGGGTATGCGTGCGGCCACCATGCCGGGGTGGGGGAGGGGCGGTCCGGGGGCTTGGGAGTGGTCGAGACCGGTGCTGTCCGGTGCGCGTAGTTGGGGGTGATCTGGCCGTGCGGTGCTGACTCCCGTGCTGATTCGGTGCTGACTGAAAGCCCACCTCATCACCCGTCTTCACCCCTCCCGTGCTGACTTGGTGCTGACTACGGTGCGTTGGATCGGTGTCGACCCTCCAGTCGCCCGTCGGCAGCCTGAGGGAGACGGTGCATCGGTCCGGGAGCCACGGCCCAACCGTGATCCTGTGCGCTGCCTCCGTCGTCACCGCTCAGCTTGGTCGCGCGTTCGTGCGCTTGGTCGGCAGAGGGAGACCGGGGCGACTGTCAGTGGGAGTTGACACAATGCGGGCATGGCAGGTTATGTGTTCGGCTTTCATGTCCCTCGGGTGTGCAGGGTACGGGGTGAGCGAGTCGCCGCCGAAGATCTGATCGTGCAGGCCGCCGAAGCGTTCCGACCGGACGATGACGACGTGGTCGTGGACGCGGGGCGGCTTCGCCAAGGAGTCCTGGCGCTTCCCGCCGTGGTCGCGGCGGCAGGAGCCATGGTCGTGCTGGGAGAGCCGGGCGCCGGTAAGACTTCCGTGCTGAAGCAGCTCACCACAGAGTTGCCCCGTGTCTACGACACCTGGAGCGGAGACTCCGACGCGTGCCTGTGGGTGACGGGCGGGGATCTCACCGAGTACTCCTATCAGGAGGAGCTCGGCTGCCATCTCGTCTCCTTGCCTTCACAAGGAGACGCTGCGGGGACCGTCGGAGTGCTGACGGTGGTCCTGGACCAGGCCGACGAGAGTCCGCTGCTGCCGCGTCTGTCGAGATGGCTGAGAAGGTCGCTGAGCGGCCGGGACACCAGTCGGGTCCGGTTTCTCATGGCCTGCCGCACGGCCGACTATCCGGCGGCGCTGACCTCTGTGCTGGCCGAGGCTTTCGGCGCGTGCCGATGCGTCGATCTGGCTCCGTTGAGTCGCACGGAGGCCGTGTCTTTGGCCGACAGCGCCGGTGTGCCGGGAGAAGAGCTGGTGGAGGCGGCTGAGGCGGCCGGCGCCGCTGTGCTGGCCGGCGTACCGCTGACCTTGGAATTGTTGGTGTTGACCTATCGGGCTGATGGCCGACTGCACGGGCGGCCGGAGGAGTTGTTCGCCTGCGGAGTGGCGCGCCTTGCTGAAGACCCCGACCCGCACCGTCTCAAGAAGGCGTTGATCACCACGGCCCCTCAGCGCCTGATGGTGGCGGGACGCATTGCCGCGTGGATGTTGCTGTCCGGTCACCGGACCGTTTGGCACGGCGGTACCTTCGAGGCCGGCGCCTACGATCTGCCGGGCGACGCACTGGTGGGGGGAACGGAGCGGACCGCCGCCGGTGCGTTCCAGGTCACGCCCCAAGTGGTCGAAGAATGCCTGGCGACCGCGCTGTTCACAGCGCCGGACGACGGCAGGGCGGCATTCCGCCACTCTTCCGTGGCGGCCTACCTCGCGGCCCGGTACCTGACCGACCGGAAGACCACGCCGAGGCAACTGGAAAATCTGTTCCTGATCGGCGCACCGGACGGGGAGACGGCGACCATTCCAGCACCGCTGCGGGAGACCGCGGCCTGGCTGGTGGCCATGGATCCCTCGGCCAGCGGCTGGCTGGCCGGCGCCGATCCCGAGAGCCTGGCGGTGCACAGCGCACTCGTGCGTTCCGACGAGGTCCGCCGGCTCACCGTGAGCAGACTGCTGGAACGCGCGGCACAGGTCGAACTGGGAGACACGAGATGGCAGCTCTCCCGCTGGGACCTGAGCCATCCCGCGCTCGCTGACCAGCTCGCCGACGTCGTGGAGTCCAGTTCCGCCGAAGGCGGGGCCGAGTGGCAGTCCACGGCGCGAGTCCGTCTGGCGATCCAGCTGGCCCAAGAGGCCGGCACCGCTCATTCCAGGCTGGCCAACGCGCTGCTGAGGTTGGTGAGCAACGACGCGTGGCACCAAACGGAACGTCGATTGGCGGCGCGCGCCGCGTTCGCCTGCGACCCAGGCCGTGCCGTGCCCGTCCTCGTGGAGGTGCTCGACTCGCTGTCCGATCCGTCCCGCGCCGAGCGGGTGGATCCCGACCATGAGCTACGAGGCACGCTACTGAACCTGCTGTGGCCGCACCATCTGGACGCGGCGACGATGCTCGGTGCCCTTCGCCCTCCGTCCCCTGATCTGTACGGCAACTACGCCCACTTCTTGAGGACCATGCCGGCGGAGTGCGGGGACGAGGACCTGCCGCGTCTTCTGGCTTGGGTATCCGAAGCAGTGTCCCGGCCGGACAGCGGCTTCGTCTTCTCGTCCGACCGCTTCGAGATCTCGCTGATCAACGGGGTGATCGACCGCGCTCTCAAGGCTCCGGACGCGGCTCGGCACGCGGGCACCTTGGCGAAGATCATTTTTAGCTTCCTGCACGACCACCGCAAGGTCCGGGTGCCGGACTGCCTGCAACCGGATGAGCGCGGACACGAGGCGCCCGGGACACGGTCACTACGGAGGCTTCTGGCACAAGCCCTGGTCACGGAGGCTCTGCGAACAGGGGCCGCCCCGCGCTTGGCGGCCTGTCAGATCGCGTACGACTGGGAACGGCGCTCACCGATGCGGCTCGGCACATCCACGGTGCCCGAGCCTCCGACCCGTGACCAGCTCATCGACCGCGAGGACTTCCCGTGGGTCCTGGAGCAGGCCGCCGAGGCGGCGGCGACCGGCGACGACGCGGCCGTCCAGGTGTACGGCGAGCTGGCTTCCTGTACGTTTCCCCCGGACGACCCCCACGCACTCGAACTGGCCTACGACGATGCGCACCCGGCCTGGCCGTATCTGCGCTCCTTCTACGAGGCCATCCCCATCGACAGTCCGCTTGCCCGGAGGTTGCGCCGCAGCCACAGCGCCGGCAAGAGGCACTGGCCGGAAGCAGCAGAGTTCATGGCCGATCTGGCGCGGCTCCTCGCCGAAGCCAGGGCGGGCGACAACGACGCTCTGTGGCAATTCCTGTGGGGCCTGGGCGTGGACCCACAGACGGGGAGCTTCGCGCAGGATGTGCGGGGCGCCATCGCCACCTGGCCCGCCGCTGTAGCTCTCGGCGACGATCTGCCCGACGCGCCCGAGCTCGCTCTCCGCTACCTCACCGCCGAGCACGACCACGCCGATTCCTGGCTCCCGCACGCCAGCGGCAACAAACGCTCGTGGGCCGGATACGCCCTGCTCACCGAGCTGCACCGGGCAGGCCGCCTGCCCGAACTCCCCGCGCGGACATGGAGTTCCTGGACCGCCGCGATACTCACCGAGTATCTGGGCATGGCCACGAGCTACACGGAACCCGTGCGGGTGGACCTACTGCGCCTGGCAGCCCGACACGCACCTGAGTCGTTGGCCCATCGCGTTGCCCAGGCAGCACGAGCAGCGCTCAGGGCAGGCCGACAGCCCATCGAGCTCAATGCAGTCGATCCCCGCTGGTCCGCGGAACTGCGTACATGCATGGAGCACCTCGCCATAGAGCTCTCCACCTGTCTCGGACTCGTACCCGAGGCGGCGGACAAGGTCCTGGCAGGCTCGCCAGCGATCGAAGACCATTCCATGTGCTTGCCCGAGAGCGATGAGGCGCGTGACGCGGCACTGCGCACCTGGCACAGCACCCTGGCCGCTCTTCTCACCACCGACAGCCACACCGCGCACGGCATCCTTGACGCCAGTATCGACGGGCCCCGGGAAACCCCGCTTGCCGCACGAGCCGCCGTCCTCGCCGCCCAGGCCCTGCTGGCCGCAGATGCCGAGGCGCACTGGGCACGAGTCAAGACGTTCGCAACCGATCCGGAACTCGGCCGTGAGCTGGCCGAGGCTTGCGCTAGGACCGCGGCGGAACGTATCCACAGCAACCTCGGCGAGGCTCTCGTCGCCGACCTGTATCTGTGGCTCAGCGGTTTGTACGACCCTGAGGAGGACCAGCCTCTTCGCGGCGTTCGCTGGGTCACCGCCGACGAGGAAGCCCGGAGATGGAGAGACCGCCTGCTCCCTGAGCTGAGCCGACGAGGCACCGCAGAGGCGGTTCGGCAACTGCGCCGCCTCGCGGCCCTGTACCCCAGTCGACTGTCTGTCGCGGCAGCACTCGTAGCCGCGACCAAGCAACACGCCGCCGCGAGTTGGAGCCAGGTGCGCGCAGAGGACGTCATACGGCTGCTGCAGGAACCGGCGCGGCGGGTCATCCGCACCAGCACAGACCTCTTGGACGTGGTTCATGAGGCCCTGGAGGAGGTGGGCCGGGCACTTCCCTCACACTGCGAACTGCTGTGGGACCGCACACCGGGCAAGAGCCCTCGAAAGCCGTCCGCGGAGAACCCGGTCGTCCCTGACGTCTGGCGCCCCAAACCCGAAGCGGCCCTGTGTGCTTACCTCGCACACGAGCTGACTCTGCGGCTGGCCGGCCACCGTGTCGCGGTCAACCGGGAAGTGCTGATCCATCCGACCGACCCGTACGGTGCGGGCGACCGCACCGACCTACTCGTCGAGGCGATGCCCGCACCGGGCGACCACCCCGACATCGCTTCAAGCGAGTCGGTCAAGCTGGTCATCGAGGTGAAGGGCTCCTGGAACGTCGAGGTTCCGACGGCTCAGGCGGAACAGCTGGCGGGTCGCTATCTGCCGGAAGCAGGAACGGATGCAGGCATCTACATCGTCGGCTGGTATCCGATCGACCTCTGGGACGCCACGGGCGACAGCCGTAAGACCCAGGCAAAAAAGCTCCAGCTCGACACACTCCTCGTCGAGCTACAGGACCAGGCGGCGAGCCTCTCCCGAGCGGGCGCACGTCACCTCCGCCCCATGGTGATCAACGTTCCACGGCCGTACAGGCAGTAGGTGATCGGCAGAGTCCGGTACGGTGCCCATGCAACTGCATGCTGCGAGCGGTCGTAGCCTTCTGAGACGCAACATCGAGGCACCGTGTCTTCCATGTCCGTGCCCCTCGCGCGCCCCCCCGTGCGCACTGAGCCGGTCCTCTCGCCTCCAACAAGCTGTGTCTGCGGTATCCACCGTCCACGTCCACAGCTTGCAGGGGCGACAAGGTGCCGGAGGAAGGATACGGGCTCTCGTGGCGGACTTTGGATCCGCGTGCAGGGAGCGTCTGCGGGTCAGCGACACGGAGGCGTCCATCAGCCTGCCGGTGGCGAAGCTGGTGGAAACATGCGGGGCGCGCTGGAAGCTGAGTCCTCGCCTTCATCCTGAGTATCTCTTGCCCGGGGCCCGGGTGCGTCCCAACTACGCGGTGGAGACATCGGGGCGCATCACCGGCTTCCTGGAACTGACGGCGCCAGGGCACGACGTCACGCCCGACGGCTTCACGAAGCGGGATCGGGAGCAGCGGGAGCTGATGCGCGGACCGGGGTGGCCCGGTACCAGTCCGGTTCCTGTGGGCACAACTCGGGCGCGCAGGTGCGCCCGGACGAGGGCTCGTGCGGCGGTGACGCGGTCGGGGTTCTCGTCGGTGGCCTCGGCAGCGTCGAAGGGCGGGATGCCGCCCAGCCCGTGCTCCGCGTCGTCGAAGTTGTCCAACCTGGTCTTCGGTGCGGGAGACGCCGTGTAGGCGTCGCTTCCCGAGTCATGCCGGTCGTAGAGGATTGGGTGGGTGCCAGTCCTTCGTGCCCACGACGACGAGGACGTTCGGGGTCATCCCCTCGAAGGCGGTCGTGGCGAGCGGTGCGTAGGGCTGGGCCGCCGGTCCGTTCAGATCCGCGCCCCGGCCGGGCGCTGCGATCATGACGCGGGCGCCGAAGCGTGCGTCGACGGCTCACCGGCAGGTTCAGGGTCGATGGGCGTGCTCGCCGTAGCTCGGGTCGGTGATCGTCGGCGGGTTCACGAACTGGCCGACGCGCGCGGGCTGTCGGCCGCCGAACCGCTCGGCGAAGAAGGAGGGCATCCCTTCGCCCTCCGATTGCCGAGCAGCTGTGGAGAACCGCGCGGCGCACGTCGGCGACGAACGGCCCGTCGTTAGGAGGCAGGGCCGTGCGGCTCCGTGGCCGATGCCACGGAGCCGCACGGTGGTTACCGTCAGAAGCCGACGCTCGGATCGTCCGTGTCCTCTTCCGGGTCCACGCTGTACAGCGGGCGGTCCTCGATCCCCAGGGCGCGCATCAGCTCGTTGGTCGGAATCCTGTACCTACGTCCGATGCGGAGGACGGGGCAGGGGAACTCGTGCTCGCGGATCAGCCGGTACGCGGTCGTCGAGCCGATTCCGAGTGCTCGGGCCGCCGTGCGCAGGTCCACTGCGACGGGCAGGTCGAACATCTCCGTGAAACTGAGGCGGCCCTCTGCCGGATCCTTCACCCTCGCCTCCCCGCAGGCCGGACCGGCCGGGTGTCCGCGCGGCGCCCGGCCCGTCGCCTCTTCCCGGGGCTGTGACCCGCCGACCGGTCCTGCGACCCGTCGTCGGTGTCGATGAAGATTCCCTGTCGGCGCAGATGCTCCGGGCGCACCCGGAAACGCAGCGGTGCGCACAGCCCGTCCGGGCCGTCCGGACGGTCGACCCGTACGTCCAGGCTCTCCGCCGCCGGAGCGTCCGCCTCCTCGCCGGACGCAGTGAGAGCGTGCTCCTCGGTGATGCGTTCGATCTGGGTGGACGGAAGCTCCCGCAGCCCTTCCCGGGCGAGATGCCACGCCCTGGCGCGCGCCGCGTGCAGCAGGGAGGAGTCGGTGAGACAGCTCGCGCCGTCCCGATCCGCCAGCTTCTCCAGGAGAGCCAGGACCATCTCGGCCTCCACGTCCGACCGGTCGGCCCGCAGGCGCGTGCAGACCCGGTGGACCGTCCCCGTCAACCGGGGCAAGGCCAGCCAGATCGCCAGGAGTTTCCCCGTGCTGTCTGGAGTCAGGTCGCTCTGCGCCGTGCGGATGACCTCCTTCCAGACCGCGTTGGCGAACTGAGGGTCGGAGCCGGAGCCGTACAAGGCCTCGTGCGTCTCGGCGGCGGTCAGCCGGACCGGATCAGCCTCGTCGGCGTCCGTGGGGACGAGCACGAAGACCGCGTCACTGGTCCGGGGATCGTCGAAGTGCCGCCTCACCGAGGCGAACGCACTGCTGTGCGGTGGATACATCAGGAAATGTCCTCTCTTCGGACTACGGAAACCTGAGTCCTGAGGTGCTGGAGATACCGAGATGCTGGATGAGGTGTGTCCTGTGGTGGGGACATACCGCCTCATATCCGCGTCAAGCGGAAAAGAGTCCCACCAGCCTCACTTTGATGCGTGAGCATGCGGTAGTGGTCTTCTCGACCAGGTAACGCCGCCTTTGACCACGAGCGTGTAGCAAGCGCGGCAGCCAGGCCGCGAGCTCGCCGGTGACGAAGTTCGCGAGGCTGGTGGGTGCCCGTACAGAACGGGCACCCACGAACTGTTGCGCTCAGGCGGTCTCGGAGGACGAGGTGTCCGGCGCCTCGGTGGGCGGGGTCGACGGGGTGGTGTCCTCGGTCCGGACGGCCGTACGCCGGCGGCGGCTCGGCGGCCAGTCGGGGGACTGGCGCAGACGGGCTGCCCGGCGGTTGCGCTGACGGCTGTTCATCGGGTTCGTGGTTCCTCTCTGATGAGTCGTTGGATGACTAAGCCGCCGTTTCGTGCTTCTGCGAGCGGCTGGTGCCATCGTGCCCGGGGGTGAAGCGGGGCCGCAGAGCCAAAACTGAGGGATAACTGAGTCCTCGGGGGCGTGAAGAAGCAAGCGCGTGTGAAGCGGCACAGCGCGGCGCACAGATGAAGGGGCGCCGGCGAGGGGCCGGATCACTGACTGCGGCGCGGTGAGGGGGAGGTCGATGGAGGGGTACGTGCTGGGTCCGGTGCGAGCGGAAGGGGACGGCGGCAGAAGGGTGGTCGAAGGGTCGAAGGTGGCGGCTCTGTTCGCCCTCCTGGTGACCTCACCAGGCTGCCGGTGTACCAGGAAGGAGATAGCCGAGGTCCTCTGGGAGGGCGACGAGGATGTCGGCGTCCGGGTTGACCGTGTCGTCGCCGACCTGCGGAAGCGGCTGGGCCAGGAGTCCGTGCCCCATAGCGGCAAGTCGGGTTACTGCACGCTCCGCGTCCCGGTGGGAGACGTCGACCTGCTTCGTTTTCGCGAAAAGGTGAAGCAGGCTGAGGGGCTGACCTGTAAAGCGCAGTTCGAGCTGCTCGGCGCGGCCTTGGAGGAGTGGAACGGCGAGGACGAACCGCTGCACGGACTGTCCGAGACCGGCTTCCACTTGCGTCGGGAGGAGCTACGGGCCGAGTTGATGGCCGCCGTGTACGCGCGGCTGGACGCAGCCTACAGGTCCTGGGAGGTCAAATGGCTGCGCGAGGAGACGGAGAAATGGTTCGAGCGCGCGCCGGAATTGCCGCAGATCTTCCGGTTCTACTTGCTCGCCCACGCAGACCTGCCGGAGTCCCGACGTGAGCGGCTCATCAAGAAGTGGGAGAAGCGCAACGGAAAAGCGGATGTCGATGTACAGAGCGCCATCGACCAGGTCCGGGGAGAGAGCCGTCGGCCGGGCGGGGTGCTCCTGCCCCCCGTTCCCGACCAGTTGCCCGGCGGCAGGCGCAAGCCGATCGGGCAGGACGAGCTGATCGGTGACCTCTTCGAGGCCGTGTGCGAGGAACAGGACGCCGGCAATCTGGCGCTGGTCCTGATCAGCGGCATGGCGGGCGTCGGGAAGACCACGGTGGCCGAGACCCTCGCCGGTCGGCTGCGGGAGCGGTTTCCCGACGGGGTGCTGCGCGGCGAACTGAACGGATTCGCCGACGGGGATGTGCGGCCCGCCGAACCGGACGAGATCCTGGACGGCTTTCTGGCCGCGCTGCCGCCTTACACCACGGTGACCGGAACGGAGAGCAAGAGCAACGCGCTGCGGTCGGCGCTGGCCCACCGGTCGGTGCTCATCGTCCTCGACGACGCGCTCAGCGCCCAGCAGGTGCTGCCGCTGCTTCCCGGAGACGGTACCTGTGCCGTGATCGTCACCAGTCGTAACGACCTCTTTCGGCTGCAGTCCGAGAGAAAGGTGCTGTTCCGCAAGATGGAGCCGCTGCACGAGGCGGACGCCCTGGAGGTACTCCAGGAGAAAGTGTCGGCCGAGGACCGGGCCAAGCACGCCGTGCCCTTCAGCAAGCTGGTCCACCTCTGCGGTCGGCTGCCGTTGGCCCTCGTGGTGGTGGCCCGGCTCTTGGAGGTCGGTGCGCGTCCGCTGCACACCCTCCCTGCCCTGGTGCGGGAGATGGAGAAGGAGCTGGAGCGGGCGAAGCTGGACACCCTGGACCTGCCCGAGCACGAACTGTCGGTCCGCGCCGCGCTCAACTGCTCCGTGCGCGTGCTGAATGAGGAAGCCCGGCTGCTGCTGTGGCAGCTCGCCGTCCATCCCGGGCCCAGCGCTTCCTGGGAGGCGGTGATGGATCTGGGACGGGCAGTGGACGAAGGGACGCGTACCGACCGGGCCCTGGTGGACCTCGTGGCGGCGAACCTGGTGGAACGTCACGGCGACCGCTACGGGCTGCACGACCTCGTGCGGGCCTTCGCCCTTCGGCACGTGCGGCCGGTGCCGGACGGAGAGAACGCGGAGATCGAGCGGGCGACCGTACGGCAGGTGCTGGAACACCAGTTGCACAACGTCCGAGCCTGCGACCGGGTGCTCGACCGGGAACGCACCCTGCCCATCGGTGAGCCCGGAGCGGTCAGGGTCACCGACCCCGCGGACCTCGCGGAGGCGATGGCGTTCCTGGACGAGGAGTACCCCGCCGTCCAGCGAGGCATTCACTTGGCGATCAATCGGCGTATCGACCAGTACGTGTGGCTGCTTCCGATGGCCCTGGTCATCTACCAGTGGCGCCGCCGCCTGCTCGATGATGCGCGACAGAACCTCCGGTACGCCGCCGAGGCGGCGGAGACCGTCGCCGGCCCGGTCGATCGCGCCATGGTCTACCGGTCGCTGGCAGGGACCCACTGGCGGCTCGGTGAGTACGACTTGGCTGTGGGCAACCTGCGCAGGGCCGTCCGGCTCAGCGAGGAGGACCGCAGCGCGGAAGGCCGGCTGAGTCTGGCCCGTACGCTGCACCGGCTCGGACTCACCCTGCGCAAGCAGGGCGACCGGATGGGAGCGGAGGAAGCGCTCGGCCGCGCACTGGAGTTGTGCCGGGAGGTGTCCGACCGGGTCGGGGAGGCGGCTGTTCTGAACGTCCTCGGTGCGATCGACCTCGACCGGGGCGAGCTCGAGCAGGCGCTCCGTCGGTGCGCCGACGCCCTGGGCGTGGTGGGGCGCACGACGGAGCGCAGCGGCCTGGCCGATGTGCTGTTCACCCTGGCCAAGGTGCACCTGGCCCGTTCCGAACGGGACGAGGCCATCACCCTGTACCGGCAGGCCTCCGACATCTACCGCGAACAGGAGAACTGGCCCAACGAGGACAAGGTAAGGATGCTCTTCGCTGATGTCCTGGTGTCCGCCGGTGACACCGACGCGGCGGTGCGGGAGCTGGAGAGAGTCATCGTGCTGCGTGAGCTGATGGACGGTGAGGGGGTGCGGGAGGTCCGAGAGCGGCTGGAAGGGCTGAGGTGACCCGCCCGATCGGCGACCGTCGGCTCACCGTCAGAGCCGGGGCGGATGCGTGCGGTAGTACTCGGTCGGGTCCGGGCGCAGGGGCTTCGATGGCCGTTGCGAGCAAAGCTGGGGTAGGTAGCAGCGGAGCCGATCGAACACTTCACGGACATCCGTGGGGCGCTCCGTCGCCTTCCACCGGACCATCCACAGCGCCAGGGAGGCGAACTCCGGGGGTAGTTTGGCGAGCCGATCGGCAGGCAGCACCGGGGTGCCCTCTTCCGCCCGCTCGTCCTGTCCACCGTAGGGCAGGCGCATCACGGTCATCTCCAGCAGGATGCAGCCGAGTGCGAAGATGTCCGCTTGCCGCGTCAGACCTGACGGGCACGCGTCGGACTGCTCGGGGGAGGCCCAGCCGCGCGTGCCGCGTGCGTATTCCGTCTCCTGACCCGCCACGACCGCGTGTCCCATGTCAATGAGCCGGAGACGGCCGTCCGGCTGCACGATGACGTTCTCGGGCTTGAGATCGCAGTGCACCAGATTCCGGTCGTGGACTTCTGCCAGAATTTCGCACAGTTGGCCGATGACGGCCGCAACGGTCCCAGGATCCCTAACGGGCAGGGCCGCCGACAGGACCTTCTGCAGTTGGTGCCCTTCGACAAATTCCATGACCAGGCACCGGCGTCGCCGGTGTGTCCCCGTGGCGATGACTTCGGGAATCGCCTGGATTCCCGTCAGCATCATCATGCGTGATCCCTCTTTGAGGAGTTCATTGCCGGCCCAGTGGAAATCGCTCTCGGGTCCGAGGTCCCGGGCCTTCTGAAGCTTCAACGCCACCTTCTGCCCGCTGATGCGGTCACGCCCGAGGAAAAGGTCGCCTTGGCCGCCGTCGCCGACCATGTCCAGCACTTCGTAGCGCCTCTCCACATCGCCGACCTCCTCGATCTCCCTCACGGCCATCCACCTTTCCTCCGTACGGAAATGGAGCATGAAATGTCACAGCCATGGCTGCCCCCCGACGGGGTGACCCGCACGTCCGATGTCATCACGGTATCCGCCGGGATGTTCAAGGGGGGAGAGTTCCGATGCCCTGCCGCTGACGCTCTCAAGACCCACGGCTACCACACCACCGACCCCGTACCGCGGCGCCGTGAGCGGTTGGAGCACTTCGCTCTGGGCCCCTTCATGGCTGCCTGCGACATCCGTTCGGGGCCTGCCGGCCACCCGCCCCGGACACGTACCGGGCCCTTGCACGACGGCCTGCGGACCTGGTCGGAGCACGGCGTGACGTTGTACGAGGCGGCCTTCCCCCTCGACCCGGAACGCCCCCTGCACGAGGTGCCCGAGCCGTGGACGTACCGCTACCGGCCGTCCGGTCCCGACCCGCGCGACGCCCAGGAGTACCGCCTCACCGTGTGGGGCCGCTGCCTGGCCTCCCCCGACGGTGCCTACCGCGAGCTTCGTCTGCCCGTGCACCGCCTGCGGGACCTGCCGCCCCACGGGTTCACCGCGGCCGTCGCCCTGGTGCTGGCCGAGGGCGCCCCCGGACCACCGCCGGAGCACGTACGGATCGTGGAGTTCGCGCTCTTCGACGGCCGTACGCGGGAACTCTTCGCGGGAAGCCGGGAAGAGGCGCGCGCCCGGTACCGCGAACACGGCCCCGCTGCCCTGGCCGGCGTACTGGACGGACGGGAATACCGCCCGGGGTCCGCCTGTGGCGGATGCCCCTACCTGTCGGTGTGCCCGGCCCTGCGCACAGCGCCCGGACTGCTGGGCATCGAGGCGCACGACCGGCCCCGCCGCACCTGGTCGGTCACCAACGGGCGGGCCTACCGAGCCTGCCCGGCGCGTGACCATATGCGCCGGCTGCACCTGCCCACGGCGGATTCCGTCGAACGCGAGGTGACGGCCGAGCGCGGCCGGGCGCTGCACGCCTACCTCGCCGAACGGCACGCCCACGGATCGCCTCGGCCCTGCACGGTCGAGGTTCCCGAGGAGTGGGTACCGGAGGGATTCGACCTGCCCGCACACGAACGCGCACTCGGCGCCCTGCTGTTGCGGCGACACGCCGCGGTCTGTCCGCTGCGGTACGTCAGGGACGGTACGGATGTGCGGACCGAGCCCCGGGTGGTGCGGCACGACACAGCCGCCGACGTGGTGGTCCTGGCCGCGCCCGACCTGCTCTACCGGGATGCCGGGTCATGGGTGTGGCGCGAGACCAAGACCTCCGTCACCGATCGGCGGTCCGACCGCCCCCTGCTGGAGCGTTATCCGCAGTTGGCCCTGGCCGTCGTGCTGATCGCCCGCGGTGACCTGGGCGGTGATCCGTTCCGCGCGCGGGTCGAGCTGGAGGTGCTGCGCCCCGGCGGCGCCGACCTGGAGATCATCGATCCCTTCGCCCCGGCCAATCGGGTCACCGCCGAGAAGGTACTGCGGGCGATGGTGGCCGACTGGCACGGGGACGACCAGTACGCGGCCCGGCCCGGACGCTCCTGCGAGCGGTGCGAAGTGGCCCGCTGGTGTACGGCGTCGTCCGTCAGCGAGGCCGCGGCATGAGGGCGGCCTCGGCCGGCCGGGCCGATCGGCCGGACGCCGGCGAGGCGCCCGAGGGCGTGGGCAGCGACCTCTTCGGCGAACTCGCCCGCATGGTGGCGGCTCTCTCCGAGGTCCAAGGGCTGCGCTCCTTCACCCTGCCCTATCCCGACCTCGCCCAGCGGGCGCTGGATCACACGGTGATGCGCTGCCTCGACGCGGGGGAGGCGCCGCCGAGGAGTCTTCCGGAGCTGTGGGAGTGGTGCCAGACCAGGCCGTCCGACGACCCACTCTTCGCGGTCCCCTCCTCCCTGGTCTCGCCGGGCACCACGCTGGTGCACCGGGTCGGCCGGATGCCGACCCGGTCGTGTCTCGAGGTGGCCTCGCACGGACCGGACGGAGGCGTGGCGGCCCGCGCCCGCGCGCTCCTCGGGGACCTGCACGCGCGGAGTGGAACGGAGGAGAGCTACCGGCAGTGCCGGGCGTTCCTGGCGCGTCACCCGGTCGTCCACCAGCAGGACCGCTTCGCGCCGGGTTGGAACAGGGCCGTCTGGAGCCGGGTCAAGAGCCTCTACGGTCCGTTGCCCGAGTTCCTGCTCGTCGACGGAGACTTCCTGTACTGCCCCTCGTGCAGGCTCCCTGCGCTGCCCCGGGACAGTACCGTGCCCGTACCCGGACCGTCCGGCACCGGCGCGGAAGTCTGGTGCGAGGGGGAGGACTGCCCGTGCGATGCCCCTCCGCGGCTCATCCGTGAGCCGGACCAGGCGTGGATCCTGCAGCGCTCGCTGCGGTGGTACCTCGTACTGCCGCACCGCACCGACGAAGCCGCTCGGGAGGCACTGGAGCGCGCCGAAGTCGCGTACGAGCCCCTGCCCGGTCCTCTGCCCGCCTACCGGCTCAGGGACACCGGCCCCCGCATCGTGGACATCCAGGTGTACGACCGCCTGCAGCCGGCGCTCCTCGCAGCCCATCTCACCGACAACACACCCCTCGCGGACCGCACCCTCGTCGTGGTCCCCGACGCGCTCGCCGGACGGGACGGCTACCGGCAGGCCTTCACCGATGCGCTTCCCGCGCTCCTGCGGGACCGGCTGGTGCTCACCACCCCCATGGACCTCGTGCCCGACCTGGGACAGCCCCGGCGAGAGGAGAAGGACGATGCGTAGTATCACCCCGCCCTTGACCGACGTGTTCAACGCGCTCAAGGCATTTCTGGGGTCCTCCGTGCCCCAGCCCGCGCTGGAAGCCCTCTGCCAGGTCGAACTCGGCCTGTACCTCCAGCAGAAGATGATGCCGGGCAGCCCCGCGGGCAGCGCCTGGGTGCTGTTCAGTGGGTACGGGTTCGCCGAGGCGCACCGGGCACCGCTGCCATCCGATGCGGCGAAGACCCTGCGTATCGCCAGGTACTCGCTGTGGACGCTGCGCCGGAGCCGTACCTGGCTCGAGGCGCTGGACACCTACCAGAGGTTCGACCCCAGGGTGCGCGCCTACGACGTACCGGACGCCGAGACACCCGCTGCCCGCCGCGGCCTCTCCGTCGCCGGTGACCGCTTCTCCGTCTACGAGCAACTGCTGCGTGCCGCACCGCCGCTGGCGGGCAGGCGCCTGCCGGTCGCGGGTCAGGGCCCGCACGCCTTCCCCGTCAGTCGCACCATGGCCGTCGTCGACCTGCCGCCGGTTCCCCGTATCCCCCTCGTCGCCCACGACATGGACCTGGAACCGGCCGGTGGCGGCGAGCCCTTGAGCTTCACCAGGGAGAACCTGGAGCGCACGGCGGCGGAGATGGACGCCCAACACGCTCGCTCCGGCAAGGGCCGGGCACCACGGTGGCTGGAGCGGCTTCGGTCGTTCGACCTGTCCACCAAGGAGAACGGAACCTTCCACAAGGCGAGGAAGGACGAGGACTTCACCTTCACGGTCGATGGCATCCAGCACCTGCTCGGCATCGTCGGCGCAGGCAAGAGCACACTGCGCGACATCATCGCCGTCCATCTCGCCAAGCTAGGCAAGCGCACCACCATCGTCGTCACCGATGTCGCGGAGGTGCTGAAGCTCGTCCGGCTCTACGACCTCTACACCGACGGCGCCGCCGCACCCGTGCTCGGCTCCTCGGGCCGTGAGCGGCACGCCCAGCGGTTGCACCGTCGGCTGGCGGGCCGGGGCGAGCACCGACTGCTCGCCCACGACGACCCCGCCTTCGCCTACCTCGGCACGTCCTGCCTGCTCAACGTCAGACGGCAGGGCGCCACGTCGACGACCGAACCACTCGCCTACGGTGAGGCACCCTGCTCCCGGCTCCGACCCCCCTCGGCCCCGCGGCGTGACCCGAGCGACGGACGGCACTTCGCGTGGCAGAAGAGGGTGACGAGCTGCCCGTACTGGTCCGCCTGTCCCCGTCACCACGGAGCTCGGACCCTGGTCGGCGCCCTGATCTGGGTGGCCACGCCGGCCGGGTTGATCGACGCCTCGCCGCCCCGCTCGCAGAACGGCGAGCGCATCCGCTTCCTCGAACTCGCCTGCCGCCGTAGTGACCTCGTGATCATCGACGAGGCCGACCGTGTCCAGATGGAGCTCGACCGCACTTTCGCACCCGCCGTGGTCCTCGCCAGCGACGAGGACAAGGGCCTCATCGACCAGCTGAGCCGGCACAAGATCCGGGAACTCGCGGCCGGCGGACGCACCCAGCTCTCCGAACGGGACGTCGAGACCTTCGCCGCCGCCCTCAACACCGCAGGCGCGGCCACCGACCGGCTGTACGCGATGCTCGTCGCCGGGTACGAGCTGCGCAAGTGGGTGCGGACGGGCTACTTCAGCGCCTGGACGCTCCAGCTGGGGCTCCTCGACGAACGCTACGAACTCCCCGACGACAGCGGTCCGGACCACCCCCATCACGCCCCCCGCGAGGCTCTCGGGAAACTGCTCGACGCGTTCCGGGACAACCCCTTCGGTGACCGTCACCGCAGGACGGAGGAGGACTTCAGCCGGCTGACCGCCCTCCTCAACGAACTGCTCCACACCGGAAACCCGGAGAACACCCGGCGCCGCCTCACCGAGGTCATGGACGAGGTCTTCGCCATCGACCCGAAATACATGGCTGCCCGGCAGCGGAAGTACCAAGAGGCGTACGACGAGTGGCGGCGCGAGGAGGAGGAACAGAAGAAGAAGCGCGGGCGCCGCAGGAAGCCCAAGCCTCCGCCCCAGACTCCCGAGGAATGGCGGCAGCAACTCGCGGAGCGCTTCGAGTTCACACTGTTGCTCAGCGCCCTGGAACCACGGCTCGCCATGATCAACGCCATGTGGCCCCGTGTCGAGGCCGCCCTCAGCCTGGGCTTCAACACGATGTACCGCCGGCCGCTCGACTACGGCCCGATGGTGCCCGAGGCCCCGATGGGCAATGTGCTCGGCTTCCAGTTCCGGGTTCCGGGTGAGGACAAGGGCGGAGTCCGCAGCGGCGAACTGACTTTCTTCCGGTGCAGCGGCGTCGGACGTGAACTGCTTCGCGCCATCCCCGATCTCACCTCCGTAGACGGCAGGCCCGGTGCCCACTTGCTGCTCATGTCGGGCAGCAGCTGGGCGGGCGCGTCCAGCCGCTACCACGTCTGCGTCCCGGTCGGTGTGGTCATCGAACCGCCGGCCGAGGTGACCGAACGCATCGCCAACGAGAGCTCTATGCGCTTCGAGTTCATCGACGACGGCGACGAGAAACTGCGCATGTCGGGAACCCACCCGGACGACCGCCCGGAGAAGCTGCGCCGCATCGCGTGCCATCTGGGTGAGGGCGGAGACGAGTACGAGGTCACTGGCGGTGGTCCGCTCCAGCAGGAGTTGCTCTCTCTTCCTCCAGGGCGCGACCAGATCCTGCTGCTGGTCGGCAGCTATGCCGAGGCACGTGTGGTGGCCGACACACTGCACAACCTCAACGTCCGCTGGCGCAACAAGGTGCTGTGCCTGGTGTCGGACGACGAGGAGATCACCGCGGAGGACGAGGCGCCGTCCGCCTATCACGCCCGATCACTGCGCCGGGGCGACGTCGAGCGCCTGAAGGACCTCAAGGCGGACATCCTGGTGGCGCCCCTACTCGCGCTGGAACGCGGCCACAACATCCTCAACAAGGACGACGAGGCGGCCATCGGCACGGTCTACTTCCTGGCACGGCCCCATCCGCACCCAGAGGACCTCCACCTGGCCGTCAACGCCGTCAACGACTGGGTCGTCCGCGCCGTCACCGGTGGTGACTTCGCCACCCTGGTGCAGGGAAAACCCACCGTCGAGGAAGGAGCGGAGGAGTTCCGTCGCCTCGCCCGTTCGTACTGGTACCGGGTACTCGCCCGTTCCATGGCGTGGAGCCGTCTCGACGACGACGTACGGGAGCAGGTCACCTGGGACATGCTGGTCCTGTTGTGGCAGGTGATCGGGCGACTGGTACGCGGTGGCGTACCGGCCCGGGTGGTCTTCGTCGACGCCGCCTTCGCCCCCAACCGCGGCGCCGTACCGGCGCGGCCCGACACCCCTAAATCCAGTCTGCTGCACAGCGTCCTCGCCGTCCTGGACCCGTATTTCGACGGCGGCACGACGACCGCGGAGGAGCAGTTCATCGTCCGCGCCCTGTACGCGCCACTGCGCAGCATGCTCACCCGCCTGCTCGCCGCCGTACCCGCCCACCCGTAAGGGCCGAACCCCTGTCCCAGGAGGTAATTCCGTGTACCACCACATTCGCGTCGCGGCCTACGAACCCGATCCGCTCCACGGACCCTGGCGGGAGGAGATGAAAGTGCTGCGGCTCGGCGAGGACCTGCACGCCGAGCTCACCGGGATGCATGCCGAGGCGGACAAGAACTCCGTCCACCCCCACCGGCTCCCCGTGCGCAGGCTCAACTCCCTGCTCCAGGCGATGGCGCCAGGCGTCATCGCGACCGGCCGCAACGCCGGGACGGACGGCCGTCTGCCGTGGCTCTACGCGCGGGAAGCCGTCCCGCCGGACGTGCTGGCCCCGGTGGTTGGAGCTTGGGCGGCGGGCATGCACCGGGAGGACGACGACTCGGAGGGCGCCGATCTCGAAGAGAGGCTCCGCTCCGGTGACCCGGCCGAGACGGTACGTCTGCCCCACTGGGAGACGGAACCGGTCGACCTCGCCGAGAGTGTGCTCTCGGCGGGCGGAACCGCCGAACCCGCCGCGCGGCTCTACAGCCTGCTGCCCGAGTGGATCGCCTTCCGGCTGGCCGCCCGGACGTTCCGCACGGGCGGCACCACACTCCACTTCCGCGTCGAGAGCTCGGGTGACGGCGCGCGACTCGTCTCCTGGCCGCCTCAGCGATACGAGCGCCGTCGGCAGACCTGGTACTACTCGGCCTGCCTCACCATCACCGTCCACACCGTGCCGTTCGCCCCGCGGTTCCGCGTCCATGTGTCCACCCAGGTACGCCGGTGGGCCACCCGACTGGACGTACGCCCCCACCAGCTCGGCGGTACGACCGTCCTGCTCGACGCTCCACTGCCATGGCCGGAAGGGCCGGACCGGGGCCACCGGCTGATGGTGAACACGCTGGGCTACGACCGGCGGACGAAGGAACTGGCCTGGCGTTGGCACAGCCCCGCACCGCTCGTGCCCGAGCTGGACATCGTGCGCAACTATCCCCGGCCCGAAGCGCTCTTCTCCGACCCCGAACGCTGGATCAACGGTTCCGGGGACGTGGCCGCCGGCATCGTCTACCACCCGTCGATCGGCCCGCACGAGGTCGGACCCGGGCTGATGCCACGGGAGCGGGCGGACCTGGACGCCTGGGTCGAGGAAGGGCTGCGCCCCCTGCTGACCCGGGTCCCCGACCTCACGCGCGTCTCCCGGAGCAACACACCCTCCCTGCTCCCCCGTTCCGGCGCCGGACGCGTCCCGGGCGTCCGCGACGCCCAGCTGGCTCTGCAACGGCGGGCGGCGCTGACACGCGCACTGAACGGCCGCCCCCTGGAGATCGATGTCTTCTGGCAATCCCCGGAAACCCGTGCGGCGCTGCTCGCCGAGCTGCCCAAGCTCATTGGTCTTCCTGCCGGGCAGCAAGTGCCGTCGGCCGACGGGGAGACCTGGCAGTGGCAGTGCGAGGGGGTCGACATCCGCGTCCGGGCCCGGCCCGCGGGCCCCTTGGCCGACGCCCTGCCGGCCACCCGAGCCCGCGGGCGCCTCAGGGCCGTCCGGCTGGCCGAGGCCATCGAAGGGCGCTGCGGGCTCGTGGCGGACCGGGCGGACCCGCTCCTCGGCGGGGCCGGAGTCGTGATCACGGAGATCGCCGGCAAGGAGCGCTTCGCCGCCGTCCCGGACTCCGACCCCAAGCACGCGCTGCGCATCGCCTGGGCACGGCAGGGACGGCTGACCCAGTTCGTGACCTCGCCCGACGACACCGACAGCGCTCTGGAACACCGGGCCAGGTGGACCTGGCTGGACGCCTTCCGGCAGCTGGGCGCGATCAGCCCGCCCGCCCATCGGGTGGGAGCCGGCATTCCGGGCGACCTTCAGTACGCGGCGCTCTGGCTCGTACGCCACACCAGGAAGGGGCCCACGCGATGCCCCGCCCACCGGCTGGTGGCGGTGCGGGTGCGCCCCGGGGACGGACCGGGCGTCATCGAAGGGTGGGACGTAGAACGAGCCGAATGGGTGCCGTATCCGAAGCTGTTGCTGCTGCTCTCCCAGGCACGGGAACCGGCGGCGAGCGGCGGGAAGGAGACCGGCACGGGGAAGCTCGTCGATGACTCGGCAGCCCCGGGAGGATCCCGGCCCACTGCCCGCCCGGGCGTGGAGCAGGGCAGGCAGCGGGAGACCGAGCGGCAGATCCGGGCACTGCTCTTCCAGCTCCGCGACCGCCCGACGCTGCTGCTGGCGGACGCCGGAAATCTGCGCCAGTGCTGGCCTGGCCTGCGCAACGGTGCACTGGACCGCGACATGCTCGGCTTCGGGGCCGAACCCGCCCAGCGGCACACGCTCTACGGCCACGACCTGCGGGTGCTGCTCGTACGGGACGCCAACGCCCGGGGTGAAGTGGCGGAGTGGTACGCCCACGACACCGAGGACGGGGTCGGCTTCGCCGAGGGTGTGTGGGGGACGGCGGATACGGAGGGCCGTGTCTTCGCGAGTACGGCCTCGAAGCCGCACACGGTGGCGAAACTGCCGAAGGGGCTCATGAAGCTGGTGCCCACGGCACAGGGCCGGACAGCGCCCGGGAAGACCGCGTGGAACCCCGGGCAACTGGAGATCACCGTGCTCGGCTGTCTGTCGGAGAAGGCGCTGACGGACTCGGGGCGTGCGGGTGACCCGCCCGACCGGCCGGCGGAGTGGGCGACGCTCGCGCACCAGCTGCGTTACCACGACGACTACCCGCCGCTCGCCCGGCCTCTCCCGCTGCACTTGGCGCGTCTCGCCGGTGAGTACGTGCTTCCGGTGGCCGGAACGAAGTAAGCGGGGAGTACGTCATCCGCTTCCTGAGCGAGGTGCCGCCTGAATGGGGCGTCCCAAACGATCGACGCTGATATGGATCAATGCTTCCCTCGTGTGAGCGCCGAAGCCTGAACCTGACCGCGGGGACGGCGTCTGGTGCACTCCTTGCTGGGATCACTGGGCGTCCGCCGTGACGCCGGGTGGACTCAGAGAAAACCGCAGGTCAGGTGTGCGTCGCGATCCTCGGACCGGCCGCGAAGGGGTCCTGACCTGTGGTTTTGCCGGTGCGCGCATTATGTGCGGTGTGGTCATTATTTACGCTGAAATGACGCTCGTGACGCTCACTTCTTTCAGGCTCGTGCCGGTGGCTACCGCCAGCACCTCGTCGAGTACGCCGCGCAGCCTCGGAATCGACATGCACATCGTCCAACGCACACCCGGAACCAGGGGATTCACTCCGCTGCCGAAGCGCTGGACCGTGGAGCGGACCTATGGGTGGCTGATGCTCCACCGCCGCCTGGCCCGCGACCACGAGACTCTGCCCGCCCGCTCCGAAACCATGAACCACCTTGCCATGACCGACCTCATGGCCCGCCGCCTCACCGGTTCGAGCCCCCGCACGGCGACAGTGAGGAGACCACCGGGCCCGGTTCCTTCTCAGCCGCTGTCGGCGCCGGGCCACCAGTGAGCGGACTCGCTGGTGCCCGGCGGCTGCGAGAACGCGCCCGTCAGGCGCGTACGGCGGTGTTCAGCGGGGCCAGGCGCAGTGCACGTGCCTGCTGTGCCCGGCGTTGCCCGGGCCGAGGACTTCCGTGGCACCCAGCTTGCGGCAGGCGGCCATCAGCGCCTTGTGCGGGGCGCCCGCCCCGACGTGCTTCCCGTTGATGTGGCTGATGTCGATCGCCTTGCCCACGTAGTGGCGGGACCTGGCGCTGTGTTTGCCTCCGACGATCTCCGACACGGTGATGCGGTACTTGTACTGGGTGTTCAGCTTCAGCAGCCCGTTGAGCAGGCCGGGGTCCAGGGCCACGCGACGGTTCGGCGTGTGCCCCCATGGACTCGTAAGGGCGCCCTTGCCGTTGGCGGTGTCGGTGATGTTCGCCTTGGCAGTGGAGCCCGCGTGGGTGCCTCCCGGGTGAGCGGTGGCTAAGGAGATGCCACTGGTGCGCAGGATCTGCCGGGCCGTGGCGGCACGGGTGTCCGCGGCCGCGGTGGCGTGGACCGCGGAGCCGCTCAGGGCTGCCGCGGCGACCGCCACCGCGATCACGCGGGCCAAACGGTGTGTTGACATGGCGAGTTGTCCCTTCAGGTGGTGGACCGCGGAGGTTGGTGGTTGGTTGCCGGTCCGGGACAACAGATACAGACGCCGACGGCCTGAGGCAGGACGATCTACGGCGATTCACTACCGTGAGTGATATCTGTGACCACAAGGTGCCGAACTGCTCGCCGGACAGCGCAGCCCGTGTCGGCAAGCGAGGTGGGGCACCGGCTCGCCTGCCGCGGCAACCGCGCACGGAACTCACACGCTCGCCGTCCTGCGGCAAGCGCTCGGAGGCCGGCCACAGGATCAGGAGCCGAAGTCGGCGACCACCTCGCCCATGTCGTAGCTGTACACCTCTCGTTCACAGAGCCCGCAGGCGCTCGGTGCGTGTTCGCTCAGCGACCACAGCCGGGAAGCCTTGCCGTCGCCGCGCCCGTGGGCCAGGTACAGGTCCTCCGGCCCGAAGGAGCTCTGGAGTGCCTTCTCGGTGCCGGTCAGCCGATCTGTGCCGTCGACCGTGCGCACGGTGGCCTGGAGCAGGCGACCGTTGTCATAGGCGTTGCTGCGGTGGAAGTACCACTTGCCCTCGTACCGCAGGGCCCCCTGGATCTTGTGCCACAGCGGCTCGCCGCCGAACGATCCGCCCGTCGGCAGGCCGTAGGCCAGGTCGGCGTCCGCGACCGTGCCGGGCGCGCCCTCCACGGCCGCGGTGAGTGCCGTCATGGGGTAGGTGCCCACCCGGCCCGGGCTCGTGCCGCCGCCGTTGAGGTTGCAGTACTCGCCCAGCACCAGGTGATCCGTGCCCGTGCGGTCCAGGGAGACGTACGAGGCTTTGGGCCGGCCGGTGGTGTAGCACTGGTTCTTGCTGGTGTCGCCGGTGTTCCTCGCCGTCGTGAACGTCAGCGTCGCGACCTGCGGCATGACGTAGCGGTAGCCGTAGCCGTACCAGACATTGCTCTGCCGGCCGACGCGCTTCTTGTCCTGTACGTCACTGACCAGGCCGTCGGGTGTGGGGTCGTTGGTTGCCGGGTCACCGTCCGGGTTGAGGTCCATGATCCGGCGCAGGTCGAACACGCGCAGACCGTTGGCCGTGTCCGCGACGTACAGGTGGTTGCCGTACCAGACCATGCCGCCCGCGTGGATGCCGTTCTGTGCCTTGCAGCTCGCGGTGACCGGGCCGGTGCACTTGCCCTCCCGGGCGTGCAGCGCGTCGAAGGAGATGTGTTCCTTGGAGTTGACGTACGGCCACACCAGCAGGACGTGCCGGTACTTCTTGGTGGCCTGGTTGAAGAAGGTGACGCGGACTCCCTTCTCGTTGCAGGCGTCGGACGCGCTCGCCTCCAGGCAGTCCTCCCGGCCCGAGACCTGATCGCTGCGGCCGGGATTTCGCGCGTCGTACCAGCCGACCGCGATCGGCTCGGCGTTCGAGGTGCCCCAGTCCTCGTCCTCCTGCGCGTCGGAGACACCGGTGATCGCCTGCGGGACCCACTCCGTGGAGGTGGCGTCGTCGTTCTCCCAGCACACCCGGTCGGTGACCAGCAGATCAGGGCCGTAGATACCGGTGGCGCCGCAGTCGCCGTCCCGGCCGGCGGACCGGTTGGCCTGCTCCAGCAGCTCGGTCAGTCCCTGCTTGGGCAGCGCGGCGTCCAGCCGGTTCACCAGGCCCGTGAGGTCGGAGCCGCCGGCGAGCCGGAAGTCGCCCGGCCGCCCGGGCACCGGATCGGCCGGCTCGGAAGCAGTGACCGACGGGGTGCCGCCGGAGCCGACCGTGTCGTCCTGCTCACCCCCGTGCTCATCGGCGAAGCCGTCGTCGGGCATGCCCTCGTGCACCGGGACGGGATCGTCCGCGACCACCGCCGCAGCCGTGCCCCCGAGGGGGAGGAGTGCGGACATCAACGCGCCGGCCAGCGCGGTGCCGGTGGCCAGGCGTGCGCGTGATGACAGTCGGCTCATGCGACGCCCTTCCCTCGAAGGTGTTGGTACGGGCAGCCACCGGACGGCGCAGGGCCTGCCGTGGAGTCCCGCGGCAGAGCAGCCCGAGGTGGCCGGTGAGAAAGGTAGGTCTTGCGGTGATGAATCCGCCAGGCCCCCGGATTCGGCTGATTGTCCAGGGGCTCTCACTATGTCGTACCGCACGCCCGATCGGTCTTCGGCCCTGGAGGCCGATGGCGGGCTCGGAGCCGGTCAGCCGCGGTGGACCCTGCGGCAGATGCGAGCGTGGTGATCCGGTTCTCCCGGAGCTACGGCGAAGTGACAAGTAGCTTCCGTGTGATCAGAGTGGCGCTCGGCCAGGGACAGCGAGGCGGGTTCCGGGACTTCGCCGGCCGGGAGGGCCGAGCAGCTGGCGTAACCGATGCGGATGTCCGCGCTCGGCCGGTTCGGTACGACCGGCGCCGGAGGCGAGGTGCCCGGCCGCCACGGACGGCCCGGCCCGCGGTCGGCCGGGGGAGGCTGCTGAGGGGTCGTCATGAGCCCGGGTGAAGGACCGTTCAGGTGAGATCGGAGTGTCCGCGAACGGCCTGGAACGTTCCCGCGGCGGTGAACGCGTCGGTGATCGGCGCGATGAGCGAGGCGAGACGGCGGGCGCCCGCGTTGCCGATCGGCGCCCATAGTGCGGCGCAGTGCTCGTCCGTTTCCACTTCGATGCGCTCGCGTGCCGCGGTGCCGGCGTCGGTGATCACGCCATGGGAGTCGAGCCAGCCGCGCGCGACGAGGCGTGCCGTCGCCGCGCTCCACTCCTCGTCGTCCCACTGGCGGGTCGCTCGCGCCAGAGCTGCCGGGAGGCTGCCGGTCGCGGTGTGCAGAACGAGACAGTCGCACGGCCCGAGGCCGTTGTCGGCGAGTACGACGAGATGGGCGTCGCCGCGCCACTCGCGCGCCACCGTGATCTGCTGCCAGAGCGCGACGAGAGGATCGGGGGGAAGTGCGACCGAGGCGTTCGCGGCGGCCAGCACCTTGCCGGCGTAGTCGGCACCGGTGACGACCGGGTCGATCAGCGCGCGGGCCTCGGCAAGGTGGTCGTCGGTGAGATGTACGCCGACGCGCCGCATCGCCCGGCCGACGGCCGAGAAGCGGGCGGCCTGCCACCGCTCGGGCGGCGCGACGTCCCATACGCCCGCCATGGCCCGCACTGCCCGCGGGCTGAAGTTGTAGAAGGCCGCGAGCGTGACCGGCCACGGAACTGCGCCCATCGCGGCCGACCGGAAGGCCAGATACGCCGGCCCGCGGTCGGTCACGCCGAGCTCGGCCGCCTCCTCGGCGGTCTCGGGGACGAGGTATACGAACAGGTGGGCGTCACTGATGGCGCGGCTGACGCCACGGACGGCGTTCAGGTCCATCGGGCCGTCACCGGGGCGGGCGGAGTCGGGAAGGGCGTCGAGGTGCATGGCGGTGGTGTCTCCGGGGGTCGGGTGGCGCTGTCAGGCGGGTGTCGCGGCGGTGGCGGTCCAACACCGTGCGTCCAAGGGTGCGACCGGCCATGGTGAAGCCGAGGACGGCCGGTGTGGCGTCGGCCGGGACGCCTGTCGAGGGGATGTGGGGGGCGCGCACGACGAGGCAGTGACGGTGCGGGCCGTGTCCGGCCGGCGGGGCGGCGCCGGTGTGGTGGGCCACGCGGGCGTCGTTGGGGAACTGGTAGGCAGCTGCGGGTAGTTGTGAGCCGGTGTCATCGTCGGCGACCTCGGGCGGCTCGGTGGCCGTGGCGGGGATGTCGGCGACCGCCCGGTGCCGGAACCCGGACCCGGTGGGGGCGCCGGGGTCGTAGACGGTGACGGCATGGCTCCTGGTGCCGTCCGGGGTGCCGCTCCAGGACAGCTGTGGGGAGTGTCCTCCCGCCGGGCAGGCCGGGGGAGTGCTGCTCGGGCGGCCATGCGGCGCCGTCGGTGACGGTGGTGCTGGTGACGGTGGACGAGGCCGCCTCGGGGAGGCGGGCGAAGGGGTCGTGGGCAGGCACAGCGGTCGGTCCTTTCCGGACGAGCGTGTCCTGATCTACTGGAGAATCGACGGTAACACAGATAATCGATTATCCAAGGGATCGTCTAGGGTGGGCTCATGACGCAGACGGCGCACTCCTCGACCCCGCCGGGGAAGCAGATGCTCTCCGAGCAGGTGTACGCACACCTTCGAGACGCGATCATGCGCGGGGACCACCCCCCTGGCGCCCCTCTCAAGCCGCAGGACCTGGCCAAGGAACAGGGCGTGAGCCTGGCCGTGGTGCGCGAGGCGCTCGTACGGGTGGTCGGCGAGGGGCTCGCCGACCGGCTGCCCAACCGCGGTTTCGCCGTACCATCCTTCTCCGACCGCCGCTGGCAGGAGATCGCGGAAGCCCGCCGGACCGTCGAACCGGTGGTGCTGCGCATGTCCATCGAGCGCGGCGACGTCGAATGGGAGGCCCGCGTGCGGGCCGCCCACCATCGTCTGGCACGCACTCCGGCGTACGCGCCGGAGGAGGGCGAGTACTACACCGCCGCGTGGGCCGAAGCGCACAGAGTCTTCCACCGCACGCTGCTGGAGGGGTGTGGCAACCGCGCACTGCTGGAAACCTTCGACCGGTTGTGGACCGCGAGTGAGCTGGCCCGCCGCTGGTCGGCGCACCGCAACCCCGGCCGGGACGGCGCCCAGGAACACCGCAGGCTGGAGGAGGCGGTGCTGGCCCGCGACGCCGACACCGCGGCCGCGGTCCTGGTCCGGCACCTCACCTTGACCGCGGCCGCTCTGACCGACGATTCAGGCCAGGCCACCTAGGCTTACGTCATGTCCAGCTCGAACCGGCCGTAGGGGTTCACGTGGGCCCAGAACGGCGGGGGCAGGGCCCGCGGGCCGGCATCGGCGAGGCAGTCGCACATGAACGCCGTACGCACCGCCCGCCCACGTTCCTCGATTGCGCGGTAGGTGGGGTGCTCGGGCCCGCCGCGGGTGAAGCGGCGCAGGAATTGCTCGGCCTCGGCGGTGCCCAAGCGCAGGGCGGTGGTGTACTTCACGATGTGGTCGTACTGCTGGCGGAACAGATCCCAGTCGATCGTCTTGGCCGACAGCACCGGCGCCAGGTACGGCCCCTTCTCGTCCTCTGGGGCGGCAGGCCCCCTCCAAGCCGCAGCCTGACCCAGCCGGCGAACCCCATGGGGTCGCAGCACCAACCTCGGCTGCGCCCTGCTGCCCTCCTTCCTCGCCGAGCACCGCGTCATCCGGCCGTGCGGCACGGATGACACCGAGGATCATCTGCTCGGCCTCCACATCGGCGGCGGTGGCAAAGTCCCCGGCCCCCTTGTCGACGCGGCTGAGCCGCTGGCCGTACATGTCGCGGACCACGTGCGCGCCGGCTCGCGCCCCGGCTATCGCGACTGCCGCATCGTCGGACCTCGCGTACGAGTCGTCCATGCCGTGCAGATTATCGAGGCGAACCTGCCGCCCGGCGAACCAACCCGGTCAAAGCACTACTGGCCAGGGGGGCCGTTGTCATTCACGTCGATCTGCTGGGACGGCAGAGACCACAGAAGGCTCGGCAGCCGGCCCTGCTGTCGCTCGGCCTCCCGGCGGGCGACGGGATGACGTCCGCGACGGTGAAGCAGGCGACGGGGGAGTCGTGTTCACGGGCGTGTGCCGCACCTCTCCCACACGGAGCCGTAACGGCAGCAGGGGATCTAGGCGACCCGTGCGGCGCGTGCAGCAGTTCGGTTACGGCTGGGTGTGCGGATTCGTCGTACTGCGGGCCGCCGTGCCGGCAGACGACGTACCGGTGCCATGTGCATCTCTGTGCGCATAAGGGTTTGCAGGGCCGCACCCCTCACGCTCGTCATGCCTGCCGCGAAGGGCGGCGCGGCTGCCCTTCGCGGCAGAGTTCCTTGCATGGACGAGGTGTGGAAAGTGCAACGCGGCAGGTGAGCGGCCTGAGGTGGGGCGCCTCCGGCGCGGGAGTCGTCAGGCGGCGGGTTTTGGACGCGATCCAATTGTGTTGACGTTTCAGTACGCCGGTCCTCAGCCAAGGAGCGTCACATGCGTCTTCATCAGGGGAAGCGACCTGCCTCGTCGGGCGGCCAGGACAGGAACTTACGCGCTGCCGCTCCAGGCGGGTTGCTGGGGCTGCAGGCCGGCATCGGTAACCAGGCCGTACTGCGGATGATGCGCCGGGACCGCGGCGAGGAAGAGAGTGCGGACAGCGGTGAGCGCGGGCATGAGGATGCCGTTCAGCGCACCCCTGACCGCTCCGATGTAGAGGCTGGTCTGCGTGCGCCCGGCCGTCCACTTGACCCGTCGACGCTGGCCCGTAAAGAGGAGCAGTTCCAGGCCGACCTCTCCGGCGTCCGGTTGCACAGCGGTGCGGCCGCGGAGCGGGCTGCCGCCGCCGTCCAGGCACGAGCGTTCACGGTCAACCAGGACATCGTGATCGGCAGAGGGGGCTGGGACAGCAAGACGCTGGACCATGAACTCACTCACGCGGTGCGCAACCAGCAGAAGCCCTCGGTCGGGCATCCGACGGGCGGTGGGTTCTCCATGACGCACACGGGCGACGCGGAGGAACGTGAAGCGGACGCGAACTCTGAGCGGATGAGTTCGGGCGGCCCCAGCAGCGTCCAGGGAGAGGGCGCGGGCGTGCGGCACGGTACCACCGCCGGCGTAGCGTCCGAACCCCGCCTGCAGCGCTATGCGAACGATCCGGACAACCCGGCCGCGCCCCAGTACGACGAGGCTTCCGGCGATCAGCTTCCGGCCTTCGCCGTGAATCAACCCGTGGTCACCGTGCGGCTCGATGAACAGGGCGAGTTCCAGGGCGGCCTCAGCCGGTACGGAGCGGCGGCAGAACCGGTAACCCTGTCCTGGTCCAACGATCAGACAGTGGCCATGAACTCTCAGTTCGGCGCCAAGGAGTTCTACGCCACCGCTGCCGTCCTCGACGCGGCCAACAAGGCTCTCGCGGAAGCGGGCAGCTATGTCCGCCTGGCCAAGGGCGGTCATTCCCTGACCAGTTCGAACGGGAACCGGCTCAGCGTGGTGCGGCCCCGGGCCGCAGGGGACCGGGACGAAGTAGTCCTCACCAAGTTCATGCACCTGGTGCAGAACGAGTGCGTCGAGGTCGCGGAGAAACTGACCAGCGGACGCCTGCTCGATCAGGGGATCTTCCGCGGCCCCGACGGGAAGGGCGTCACCGCGCCCATCGGCACCCGCGGCGCCTCACTGCCACGACTCGCCGACGCGTTGACCTCCTCCAAGCCGCCGATGACTCCCGAGCAGGCAGCACGCGCCGTCCAGACAGGCGACCCGACCGTAGCCCCCGGCGAGGCCTACGGCACCAGCCTCCGCAACCAGCGGCTCCGGCAACAAGAGCATGCCATCGGTATCAACGAACACGCCCGAGGCCAGGTCGGCGAGGCACTGACCACACAGACCATCGGTTCCCGGACCAGCCCCGGAGAGAAAGACACATTCGACTACTCCCGCAACCGGGTCCACACCGGACGAATCTGGTCCTACCACTACGCCACGCTGGTGGCGCAGAGCAGTGATGGCGCCGACCAGATCACCATGGAGAACTTCAACCGCTCAGCGCTGATGGAAGAACTCCTGCAGGAGGCGGCCAAGCAGACGGCCCAGGCCTACGTAGAGGCAAACCCGGGCAAGGTCATGCCGGCCGAAGAAGCCAGGCAGGTAGCCCGGAGGCTGCTGGAGCAGGAAACCAAGTCCGCGATGGGCGACATGTGGTACTTCAGAATGTACGAGCCGGGAGGCGAACGCAGTTTCCACGCGAAGAACCGCGACGACGCCCTCAACCCGATGACCGTCGCCACCACCAGCATCCCTCACCTGCGCTTCGAGGAACACTCGGACACTCTGACGTCGCTCAGCAAGAGCCAGCTGCAACGGACAGCCGAGATGTGGCGGCAGTCGTCAGCGCCGATCGTCGTCGAAGGACACGCCCGCGGCGGTACCTTCGCGCTCAGGAACCTGGCCGAGAAGCGCGCCGAAGCCGTCGTCACCGAACTGGTGCGCCAGGGCATAGCCCGCGACCGCATCACCGTGAAAACCAACTCGCGAAGTGACCAAGCATTCGCAGCTGTCTATCCCGCTGACCGACCGGAGCACTACGTGCCCGGCCCCCGCTGACCCAGTGCAGCACCTGCTGACCCGGCAACGCGGGCCCTCGACCGAGGCCGAGGTGCGCGCCTACCCGCACGGCCGCCAACCCGGGCTCTGCAACAGGAACGAGGGCACGTGGTACCGCGGGGCCGTCCGCGCCCCCGCGCCGCTCTCCCGGCGCCGGCGCCGACTCCGCGGGCTGACGCCGGCCGGAACCAGCGGCTCCGCCTGGCCGCCTGTTTTCAGCGCGAACGGTGGGCCTCGGCGGGTTTCGGCAGTGTGATCAGTCGTGCGGCCGGTCCGGCACGGTCATCGCCGGACGGGTGGTCAGCGCCGGCGGTTGTTGCTGGTGTGGTCGACAGCGAACTCCAGTATCAGTCCGTTGGGGTCCGTGATGTACAGCGAGACGCAGTACCCGTGGTCGACCACGTGGGCGTTCGTCTCCGCATGGCCGGCCGCCGTGACGCGCTCGCGTATGGCTTCCTGGGCCGCCGCCTCGACCTTGAAGGCGATGTGGCGCACGCGCTGCCGTCGGGGCCGGCTGCCAACTGGCCTGCGCCTGCGATCTGCGGATCGCCGCGGACGGCGCGCTCCTGGCATGCCCGTCGCCCGCTGGGGCATCTTTGTCCGTCGAGTTTCGCCGGCCGTCTCGCCCTGTTGACCGGTCCGGCGCGGGCGCGCGAACTGCTCTGCACAGGGCGTTCGGTGACGGGAGCGGAGGCGCTCGGCATGGGACCGGTCTCGGTGAGTGTCTTTGCCCTGGCATTGGAGGCGGCCACGGCAGAGGTGACCGACGCGATCACGGCCCATCCTCCTGAGGCGCCCGGCACGCCGGCCCTGGTGGCAGTCAGGTGCGCGACGCTTCTCGACGTCGCGCACCGCGGGTCGGCCGACCTCCGCACCCCAGCGGCACCTCTTGAGGACCGAGCAAGCGGGCACGCGCCGGCCGTCGGCCCGCCGGGGCTCGCAGGACTCAGTGACGGGCCGTCTCCGGGCTGCGCCGTACGCCCACGACAGCGAGCAGGGCGCCGACCACACACAGGACGCCGGAGACCAGCACGGCGCTGTGGACGCCGTTCATGAACGCCTGGTGGCTGCCCTCGACGACCGCCGACTTGAACGAGGCGGGCATGTCGCCGGAGACCGGGGCGACACCCATGGCCACCGCGTCGCTCGCCTCCGACAGTTCACCGGCCGCACCGGCGGGCACGCCGGAGGAGACCAGCTCCCCGTTCAGGGTCGAGCCGACCCGGCCGCTGATGAGGGAGACCAGGACGGACGTGCCGAGCGCGCCGCCGACCTGCAGGGCGGTGGCCTGCAGACCACCCGCGACCCCGCCGTCCTTGACCGGAGCGTTGCCGACGATGGCGTCGGACGAGGACGCCATCACCATGCCGACGCCGAGGCCGAGCGCGATGAACGGCGGCCACATCACGGCGTACGAGGAGTGCGCGCCCCAGCCGAGCATCGTGAAGCAGGCGACGGCCTGGAGGGCCATGCCGAGCGGCATCGTCAGGCGCGGGCCGAACCGCTCGGTGAGCGCGGCGCCCAGCGGAGAGGCGACCACGGAGGCCAGGCTGAGCGGCAGGGTGCGCACGCCGGCCTCGACGGGCGTGAAGCCCCGCACGTTCTGCAGGTACAGCATCACGAAGAAGATCACGCCGAGCAGGATGAAGAAGTTCAGCGCGGTGATGACGGTACCGATGGTCAGCGCCGGGTTGCGGAAGAGACGCATGGGCAGCAGCGGGTGCGCCACGCGGGTCTCGTACCAGCCGAAGAACAGCAGGATCGCGGCGCCCGCGCCGATGGCGCCCAGGGTGCCTGCCGAGGTCCAGCCCCACGTCTCGCCCTTGACGACACCGAAGACGACGGCGAGCAGGCCGAGCGCGAGCAGCACGACGCCGGGGATGTCGAACTTCTCCCGCGCCGCCGCGGTGTTCTTGGTCTGCGGCAGGACCGCCATGCTGAAGGCAAGCGCGATGACGCCGATGGGGGCGTTGATGTAGAAGACCGACTCCCAGTCGACGTGCTCGACGAGCAGACCGCCCACGATCGGACCGAGCGCCGTCGAGACCGACGACACCATGGCCCAGATGCCCACGGCCATGCCGAACTTCTTCGGCGGGAAGACGGCGCGCAGCATGCCGAGGGTGTTGGGCATCAGCAGCGCCCCGAAGAAGCCCTGGAAGGCGCGGAAGACGATGACGCCTTCGATGGACCCGGCCACGCCGATGGCGACGGAGGCGAGGGTGAAGCCGGCGACGCCGATCAAGTAGAAGGTGCGGCGGCCGAAGCGGTCACCGAGCTTGCCGCCCAGGATGAGGGCGGCGGCGAGGGCGAGCAGGTAGGCGTTGGTGACCCACTGCAGGTCGGCGGTGGAGGCGTTCAGGTCCCGGCCGATCTCCGGGTTGGCGATCGAGACGACCGAGCCGTCCAGGCCGACCATGAACAGGCCGAAGGCGACGGCGACGAGGGTCAGCCACGGGTTGGCCCGGCGGCCGCTCGGTTCTGTCGTGCGCGCCGAACGATCGTGCGGGGCAGTGGAGTTCAGTACTTCGGGGGGCATGCGCGGGTGATTCCTCGATCAGACAGGGGGAGGTGAAGGGACGGACTGCGGCGTACGCCTGTGCGCGTCCGCGCAGGATGACCGGCCGTGTCCGGCGCGGGTGCGACCGGACACGGCCGGGAGAGAGAGTGAGAGAAGGTGTGGAAGGCGGAAAAGGCGTAGACGGGCACCCGCCGGTGCCGCGTACGGGCCGGGCCCGTACGCGGTCAGCCGATGGCCGGGTGAAGGCGCTCGTTCAGCTCCTGCAGGGAGGACAGCGCCGAGCCGAGGGCGTCGAGCTCGCCGTCGGTCATCGTGTGCAGCACCCGGGCGACCTGTTCGCCCATGAGGCGCTGGACCTCCGCCAGCTGCTGCCGGGAGGCTGCGGTGAGGTGCAGATGCGCGATGCGCTTGTCCTCGGGGTCCTGCCGGCGCTCCAGCAGGCCCTGCTCGGTCAGCTGGGTGACCAGGGCGCTGACGTTGTTGGGCTTCATCAGCAGAGCCTCTGCCGCCCTGCGGACGGTGACGCCGTCATGGGACGCGACATGACGCAGCAGTGCGAGCTGCGCCTCCGGCGGCTTCGGATGCGGAAACTCCGGGCCGATCCGCCGCTCCATGGCCCGGGCCAGCGCGGGCAGACACGCCACGAGCCCGGCGGCTACGCGGTCGATGTCCTGGGCGGACGCACTGGTCTCGAGCATGAGAGCATCGTAGGTCCATGGTTATAGCTATGTCAAGATACCTATATGACCCCCGAACGCCCTCCGTGGGCCGGGCCGGAGCGGCGTTCGGCGTCCAGCGGGCCGGTCCTGCAGTCCCCCACGGCGGGTCTGTCTCCCGGAACGGCGAGGATGGGTCGCAGGTCGGATGCTGTGCGGTGTGCGTCGTTCCCGGCGCGCCATGAGCGCTCACCCCGCGTAAGTCTGCCTTCGGGGCTCGGTCGGGCAACGCCGCAACGGCCCGTCCGCCGTGGACAGTCATGAGCATGCAACCCGTATGCTGCGACCGTCCGGCCAGCCGTCCACTGAAGGGAAACCGTCCCACTGTGTTCCAGGAGACTCCCGTCTACGACCGCCTCGTCGCCGAACGCGGCGACATCCCCGTCCAGGTCCGCGGTGAAGCCGACCGCATACGTCGCGACCTGGCGCAGGTACTGCCCCGGATGTCGGCCTCCCCGCTGGGTGCACCGCAGAACGTCTTCGAGCCCAGGCAGCTTCCCACCGCCCGGTGAGAACCGGGCGGCCGCTCCATGCCCCGCCGCATCGCCCGGCATTTCGCCACGGTGGTCCTGATCAGAGCCGCGGACGCGGAGGCGATGCAGCGGGTCGAGGGATGACCGAGCCGGGCTCCACTCCGCCCGCCCCGGAAGGGAGAGCGGAGCTGCCCGGCTGACGGGGCCTCAGGCCGCCGCCACCTCGTCGGCGATCGTCCGCTCCTCGCCCGCCGGGTGCGTCAGGCGGTGGACGAGCGCCGCGAGCAGGCCGCCGACCAGCGGCGCGACGATGAACAGCCACAGCTGCGACAGCGCGGCACCACCGGCGAACAGGGCCGGGCCGAGGCTGCGCGCCGGATTGACCGACGTACCGGTCAGCGGGATGCCGATGAGGTGGATGACGGCGAGGGCGATGCCGATCGGCAGGCCGTCGAAGCCGACGACCGCGACCCGGTGCGTCACCCCGAGCACCACGAACACGAGGAGGAAGGTCAGGACGACCTCGGCGAGGAACGCGCCGCCGGTGTTGATGCGCACATCGGACCGGTCCCCGTAGCCGTTGCTGCCGAAGGCACCGGCGGCTTGGAAGCCGGGCACCTGCTTGGCGAGCAGGAAGAGCAGGGCCGCCCCGGCGATGCCGCCGACGAACTGCGCGATCCAGTAGCCGATTGCGGTGGCCACGTCGATGCGGCGGGCGCACAGCATGCCCAGGGTCACCGCCGGGTTGACGTGGCACCCTGAGATCGGTCCGAGCGCGTAGGCGAGGGCGAGCAGCACGAAGCCGAAGGCCAGCGCGACCCCCTGGGTGCCGATGAACCTGACCGCCAGAACCGCGCAGCCCACGGCGAAGAAGACCAGAAGCAGAGTCCCGAGGAACTCCGACACCAACGCCCGCGTACGCATCGCCATCGCCACCACCCTCACCTACGTCGATTTCAGTCGCGTCGTAAGGAAGCCTGGGCCGTACGGGGTACGCGCGCCCGTCGGAGGGCCGTGACACGGGGCCGAACGAGTGACGGACGGACCTCGCCGGCCCTTCCTCGGTCACCTCGCGACGGCAGCGCGTGCGGCTTCGGCGGGCCGACCCGTCCAGCGGCGCGGGCGGCTCCGCGGCGGGGCCGCCGGTGTGCCCGGGGCGTCGTGGAGGTGGGGGCACCGACGAGAGCCGTCCCCCGGCGGTCACCTCGTGCCCTCCGGAGACGGGCCGGCCGGGAACCACGGCTCCGATGCAGCCGGGGGCGGCAGGGCCGCGCCCAGGCCGTGCGCCGCGTGGCCCGCGATCGCCGTGATGTCCGAGACCTCGACCAGAACGAACCGGAACAGGCTCACCGGTGGCACCGGCTGCAGACGGCCTCCGGACTCCGCGGAGGCGGCCGGGGACGCCGTGCGTGTCGTTCCCCTCGCGGACGACGCCCGCTCGCAAGACACGGTCGCGTCAAAGGTGGTGCGGGAGCACGTCGAGGAAAGCGCGCAGCGGGCGCGTCGCCGAGGCGACCACGTCGAACGTCCAGGAGAGACGGGCCGCGGTCGTGCGCGGATCACCGCACGGGAACCGCCGGGCTCTCACGGACCGGGTGCTTGCTCATGACCGACACCCGGTTGAACGCGTTCATGGTGATCGCGACCCAGATCACCGCGGAGATCTCGTCGTCGGAGAGCGTGGCGCGGGCTTCCGCGTAGGCCGTGGTCTGGGCGTCGGCGTCGGCGGGGCGGGTGGTGGCCTCGGCCAGGGCGAGGGCGGCGCGTTCCCGGGGGGTGAACAGCTCGGTGTCGCGCCAGGCCGCCAGGACGCCCAGCCGCTGGGTGGTCTCGCCCGCTCGCAGGGCGGCGCGGGTATGCAGATCGAGGCAGTAGGCGCAGGCGTTGAGCTGGGACACGCGCAGGTTGACCAGTTCCACGAGGGTCCGGTCGAGCCCGGCCGCGGCCGCCGCGTCCTTCGCGGCCTGCGCCGTCGCGGCGAGCGCGCGGTAGGCGTCGGGGTGCTGCTTGTCGATGAAGACCCGGTTGCCGGTTCCCGCCGCCGCCGTCTCGGTCATGTCGTCTCCTTCGTCGAGCGATCATTCGCCGCCCGCTCTATGATCGACGCATAGTTGTTGAAACTCAAACATTCTTTGGGGAGAGGGCCGGAACCGTGAGCAACACCGAAACGCAACCCGCCGAGTTGAAATGCGGCGGACCGGCCGGCGACGGGCCGTCCCCGGCCGTCGAGGTACTCACCGCCCGGCAGGTCCCGCTCGGCGGCCCGCGGGCCATGCCGGTGCGGCGCACCCTGCCCCAGCGCGCCCGCACGCTGATCGGAGCGTGGTGCTTCGCCGACCACTACGGCCCCGACGACGTGTCCGCGACGGGCGGCATGGACGTCGCACCGCACCCGCACACGGGTCTGCAGACGGTCAGCTGGCTCTTCAGCGGGGAGATCGAACACCGTGACAGCCTCGGCAGTCACGCCTTGGTCAGGCCCGGTGAGCTGAACCTCATGACCGGCGGGTTCGGGATCAGCCACACGGAGGTGTCCACCCCGCGCACGACGATCCTGCACGGCGTCCAGCTGTGGGTGGCGCTGCCCGGCGAACACCGTCACGCCGCCCGGGACTTCCAGCACTACGTACCCGGCCCGGTGCGGCTCGACGGCGGCACGGCCCGGGTCTTCCTCGGCACACTCGCCGGCGACACCTCACCGGTGCGCACCTTCACGCCCCTGCTCGGTGCGGAACTGTCCGTGGACCCGGGCGCCACGGTGACCCTCGGCGTCGACCCGGAGTTTGAGCACGGCCTCTTGGTGGACAGCGGTGACGTCCGTCTGGACGGCACGGCCCTGAAGCCGGCCGAACTCGGCTACGCCGCCCCCGGACGTGCCGAGCTCACCGTCGTGAACGAGGGACCCGGCACCGCACGGCTGGTACTGCTGGGCGGACCCCCCTTCGGCGAGGAGATCGTGATGTGGTGGAACTTCGTCGGCCGCACCCACGACGACATCGTCCGGGCACGCGAGGACTGGGAGAACGCCTCCGACCGCTTCGGCGGGGTCGAGGGATATCCGGGAGACCGTCTGCCCGCCCCGGCGCTGCCCAACGCCACCCTCACCCCGCGCCGGAACCCCGCTCCGGCCACGAAGGACGCGCGATGACAGAGCAGGCGTCCTCCGCCGTTCCCACCGTCCGCCACGTGCCGGACCGGTTCCGCTACGAGATAGCGGCCGACGGCCGAACCGCCGGCTTCACGGCCTACCGGGACCGCGGTGAACGGCAGCGGGTCTTCTACCACACCAAGATCTTCGAGGAGTTCTCCGGCCGGGGACTGGCGTCCCGGCTCGTCCGCGAGGCCCTGGGTGACGTGCGGGAAACGGGCAGACGGGTGGTCCCCGTCTGCCCGTACGTCAAGGCGTTCCTGGAGCGGCACGAGGAGTTCGCGGACATCACCGACCCCGTGACACCGGACGTGACGCGGTGGATCGAGGCGCAGCCGAGGTGACGCACCGCCCGCGGAGGGCCGGGTGACGACAGCGGTCGCCGCTCGGCGGTGTGCCTCCTCGTGTGCGGCGGGGAGGGGCACGTGTCGGCACACGTACCTGTGCGCCCACTGTAGCGCTCATCTGTGAGGTCACCCCGCTCCGAGGAGCGGTCCTGCTTAGCAATGGGTCTGGTGGGAAGTCGGAGGTGCACAGCCTCGCTCCGGCGGACCGGCGGGGCGGGTCGATCACCGGCCGAGGCAGTCAGCGTCTGCCCGTCACCTGAGGAGTGCCGTGACCGTTCGCATCGGAGTGGAAGAGGAATTCCACATCGTCGAGGTGGAGACGGGCCTGCTCGCACCCCGAGCCGACACCGTGCTGGAAACGCTCCCCGCAGAGACCTTCACGACCGAACTGCAGCAGGCGGCCGTCGAGACGAACAGCGGTGTGCACGCGTCCCTCGCCGGCCTGTACGACGACGTGATCAGCGCCAGACGCAGGCTCGACGGCGCGGCGAGCGCCCACGGGCTGGCCGTGGTGGCCGCCGGTACCGTGCCGCTCGCCCGCACGCAGGACACCCGCCCGACCGCCGGGCCCCGCTACCGCCACATGGTCGACGAATACCGCATGGTCGCCGACGAGCAGCTGATCTGCGGAACCCACGTCCACGTCGACGTACCCGACCGCGACCTGGCCGTGCGCCTCATGTGCGAGGTGTCCCCCTGGCTGCACGTCCTGCTGGCCCTGTCGGCCAGTTCCCCCTTCTGGCTGGGCGCCGACACCGGCTACGACAGCTGGCGGACCATGGTGTGGCAGCGGTGGCCCACCGCGGGCCCGCCGGGCTGCTACGCGGACGCCGCCGAGTACGACGCGGCCGTGCGGTGCCTGATCGACTCGGGTGTCATCAGCGACGCGGGCATGATCTACCACGACATCCGGCCGTCCGCCCACCAGCAGACCCTCGAACTGCGCATCTGCGACGCCTGCCCCCGGCCGGAGACGGTCGTCCTGGTCGCCGGGCTCTACCGCGCCCTGGTGACCGAGGCCCGCGCGCGGCTGGAGGCGGCGGACGCCCCCGGCTGCGCCGGACGGCACGAGTGGTTGCGCGCCGCCGCCTGGCGGGCCGCGCGGTCGGGCCTGGAAGGCGCCCTGATCGATCCCGAGACCCGGCACGAGGCACCCGCGGCGCAGGTCGTACGGCGCCTGCTGGCACGGGTGCGCCCGGCGCTGGAGGCCGCCGGGGACTGGACCACGGTCCGGGACCTCGCGGAACGGGCCCTCGCGACCGGCAGCGCCGCCCACCGCATGCGCCGCACCGCCGCGGAGGAGGACCTGCTCGCCTGCACCGATCTGGTGATCGCGGAGACCCGGGGCGACGACCAGCCGCGCCGCCGGCCCACCGCTCCCGCCCGGAACCTCGCCCCCCACGGGCGGCCCCTCGCCCGCCCCTCCGGGGCCGGCCGGGCCGGAATCGCCGGCCGCTGAGCACTCGCGGCACCCCCGTGTCCGCGCACTCGTGTCCACGCACGCGCCCCCTCCCGTACCCACTCTCGTCACGAAGGAGAAGCACCACCGTGTCGATCAGTCCCGGCCACATAACGGCGGGCGGCCCGCCGCCCGTCCCGTGCGACCCGTACCCGCGGTGGGGAGGTCGTTGCCGATGTGCGGCCTGAGCGGAGAGATGCGCTTCGACGGCACGCGCCCCGACCCGGCGGCCGTCGAGCGGATGAACGACCGGCTCGCCGCCCGCGGACCCGACGGGGAGGGGGTGTGGTCACGGGACGCCGTCGCGCTGGGGCACCGCCGTCTGAAGATCATCGACCTCTCCGAGCGCGGGGCGCAGCCCCTGACCGACACCGGGCAGCAGATCACCGGCGTCTTCAACGGGTGCATCTACAACTACCAGGAGCTGCGCGCGGAACTGACGGCCCTCGGCCACCGGTTCAGGTCCACCTCCGACACCGAGGTCCTCCTCGCGGCCTACCGGCAGTGGGGCACCGCCTGCGTCGACCGCTTCTACGGCATGTTCGCCTTCGCCCTCGTCGAGCACCGGACCGGCCGCCTGGTCCTGGGCCGCGACCGGCTCGGCATCAAACCCCTGTACCTCGCACAGACCCCGGGGCGGCTGCGCTTCGCCTCCTCGCTGCCCGCCCTGCTCGCGGCCGGCGGCGTGGACACCTCCCTCGACCCGGCCGCCGTACACCAGTACCTCAGCTGGCACGCGACCGTGGCCGCCCCCCGGACCGTGCTGGCGGGGGTGCGCAAGCTCCCCCCGGCCACCGTGCGGGTCGTCGAGCCGGACGGCACCTACCAGGAACACCGCTACTGGCAGCCGTCGTACACCCGCCGCCCCGAGCACGCCGGCATGGGCGCCGCCGAGTGGCGGGACGCGGTACTGGACGCGCTGCGCACCGCCGTACGCCGCCGGATGGTCGCCGACGTCCCGGTCGGTGTTCTGCTGTCCGGGGGACTGGACTCCAGCCTGATCGTGGCCCTGCTGGCCGACGAGGGGCAGCGGGACCTGGCCACGTTCAGCGTGGGCTTCGAGGCGGAGGGCGGCGACGAAGGGGACGAGTTCCGCTACTCCGACCTGGTGGCCAGGGAGTTCGCCACCGACCACCACCGGTTCGTGGTGCCCTCGCGGCGCGTGTCGACGGCCCTGGACGCGGCGGTCGCGGCGATGAGCGAGCCCATGATGAGCCACGATGTGGTCGCCTTCCACCTGCTGTCCGAGCAGGTGTCCAAGAACGTCAAGGTGGTCCAGAGCGGACAGGGTGCCGACGAGATCTTCGCCGGTTACCACTGGTACCCGCGACTGGCGTCCGCGGCCCGCGAAGAGGAGCCGCAGAGGTACGCCGAGACGTACTTCGACCGGTCGCACGCCGACCTCGCCACCATGCTGCGCCCGGACATGCTGCCGCGGGACGACGTCTCCGGCCGGTTCGTCCGGGAGCACATGGCGGCGCCGGGGGCCGAGACGGCCCTCGACGCCGCCCTGCGCCTCGACACCCACGTCATGCTGGTCGACGACCCGGTCAAGCGGGTCGACAACATGACGATGGACTGGGGCCTGGAGGCCCGCGTGCCCTTCCTGGACCACGAACTGGTCGAGCTGGCCGCCGCCTGCCCGCCGGAGCTGAAGCTGGCCGACGGCGGCAAGGGCGTCCTGAAGGAGGCCGGCCGCAAACTGCTGCCCCGCGAGGTGGTCGACCGGCCCAAGGGCTACTTCCCGGTCCCGGCGATCACGCACATGGCCGGACCCGTCCTCCAGAGGGTGCGCGAGGCGCTGACCGCCCCCGAGGCCAGGCGCCGCGGCGTCTTCCAGGACTCCTACGTCGCCGGACTGCTGGCGGCCCCCGACCGACACCGCACCAGGCGCGGAGCGAACGCGTTGTGGCAAGTGGCTTTGCTGGAGATATGGCTGCAGACGCACGGAATCTGACCGGGGAGCCCTTCGTGGCACGCTCGCCCGACGCCGGCCCCGCCGGCGCCGGGCGGCCCGCGACCGCCCACCCGAAGCGGACCGTCCCCCCGCCCCCGCCGGACCCGGGCGGCCCTGCCCCCGCCTTCGCCGCACCCGCCCGCGTCCCGTTGCCGGACGCCTCCGGGCCGCGCGAGGCGACGACGCGGCTCATCGCGCACGGCTGCTGGTACCCCTCGCCCGACCCGTCCGGCACCCGCGTCGCCTTCATCTGCGACCGGGGCGGCGTGCCCCAGCTCTGGACCGGGCCCGTCGACGGCGAGGACGTGCACCTGCTCGACGACGGACCGGACCCCGTGACCGAGGTGTCCTGGTCGCCCGACGGCCGCTGGATCGCCTACACCACGGCTCCCGGCGGCGGTGAGCACACCCGGGTACTGTGCGTCCGCCCCGACGGCGGCGACCGGCACATCCTCGCCGGGGCCGAGCCCGGCAGCTCCGCCCACTTGGGCTGCTGGGCGTACGACGGGTCGGCGGTCGCGGTCACCGTCGCGGTGCCCACCGCCGTACCCGGCCCGGACGCCACGGCGGAGGCCGGTGCGCCCGGCCCCGGCGCGGCCGACGGCCTCCTGCCGGCCCACTGGCGGGACCGGGCGGGCGACACCCGGCTCCTCGGTCCGGCACCCCACACGGCCCCCGGCCCCGGACTGCCGTCACCCGTGCTCACGGTGCCGACGGCGGCGATCGGCGCACCGGGCGGCAGGACCGCCCCGGCCGCCGGATTCGGCGACGGACTGTCGGCGTACCTCGTCGACCCCGACGGTGTCGCCGCCCCCGTCCTGCTCGCCGTCGAACAGGACGCGGCGACGCTCCGCGTGTGCGACCTCAGCCGGGACGGCGCGTTCGCGCTGCTGCGCCGGGGGCCCCGCGGCCGGCGCGAGGCCGTCGTACTGCGCACCGCCGACCTGGAGACGACCTGTGTGATGCCGGTGGCCGACGGGGACCCGTGGATCGGCGGCTTCTCACCCCGCGCGGACACCCTCTGGCTGCGCAGCAACGCCCACCGGGAGTTCGCGGTCCTGCTCGCCGCCGGGCTCGACCCGGAAGGACGCCCGCGCGGCTGGTCGGCCGCCGCCTCGCGGGAGAACAGCGACCTGGAACTGCTGCGGTGTGCCCGTGACGGCGGTTCTGTCGTGCTCGCCTGGAACGTCCGGGGCGTGAGCGAGCTGGAGGTCCTGGACACGAGCGGGGCCGGCGGGCCGGGGTCGTACGCGAGCGGGGGCGGCGGGCCGGGGTCGAATGCGGGCGGGGACGGTGGCCCGGGGCCGGGCGCGGGCGCGCCTGCCCGGTCCGGGCGGAACGGGGACGCGCCCGCCCGGCACGGGCGGAGCGGGGACGCGGTCGCCCGGCCCGGGCCGGAGCCGGTCCCGCCCCGGCCCGTGCCCCTGCCGCACGAAGTGGTCACCCGCATCACGGCGGCCGGCCCCCGGCTGCTGCTGGCCCTGTCCGGGTCCCGCCGCCGCCCCGGTATCTGGTGGCTGCCCGACGGGGCGAGTCCGGTGCGCACCCCGTGGTCGTCACGCGACGAGGACGCCGTCCCGCCGGGCCGCCCGCCCGTGCGGCCGGTCCCGCTGCGCCCCACCGCCCGGGACGGGCTGCCGCTGAACGGCTGGTACTACCGCGCGCCGGGCCGTGCCCCCGGCGAACCGGCACCCTGCGTCATCCATCTGCACGGCGGTCCCGAGGACCAGGAACGCCCCGTGCTCGACCCGCTCTACCACGAGATCCTCGGACGGGGAGTCGACGTCTTCGCACCCGATGTCCGCGGGTCGTCCGGATACGGCCGGTCGTTCGTCGACGCGGACCTGGGCAGGGGACGGTTCGCCGCGATCGACGACGTGGCGGACTGCGCCGCCCACGCCGTGCTGTCCGGCCTGGCCGACCCCGCGCGGCTGGCGGTGATGGGACGTTCCTACGGCGGCTACCTCACCTTCGCCTCCCTGGTCTGGCACCCGGACCTCTTCCGCACCGGGATCGCGGTGTGCGGCATGTCGGACCTCGCGACGTTCTTCGAGGGCACCGAACCCTGGATCGCCCAGTCGGCGGCCCACAAGTACGGCCATCCCGAACGCGACCGCGAACTGCTGCGGGCGCTGTCACCGATGAGCCGCGTCGACGCACTGCGGGCACCGGTGCTCGCCGTGCACGGGGAGCACGACACCAATGTGCCGCCGGGGGAGTCGGAGCAGTTCGTACGGGCGGCACGCGAACGCGGTGTCACCGCCGAACTGCTCACCCTGCCCGACGAAGGACACGAGTTCCTCCGCGCCGACAACCGCCGCCTCTTCCGCCGCGCCGCCGCCGACTGGCTGCAGCGGCAGCTGGGCACCTGACCGTGCGGGCACCCGCGCGTCGCCGGACCGGCCCGGGGTACCCGGAAACGGCCCTGCCACCGAGCGAGGAGCACGCCATGACCGGGAAAGGACCACCGGCCCGCGCTGGCCGGGGTGCCGACGGTGCGGGCGGCGCCGGCGATGCCCGCGGTGCCGCCGGTCGGCGGGCCGGACGGCTCCGGGAGACGGCCGCCGAGGTGTTCGGCTGGAAGGAGCTGCGTCCCGGACAGCTCACCGCCATGGAGTGGGTGCTGGAGGGACGGGACTGTCTCGTCGTCATGCCGACCGGATCGGGCAAGTCCGCCGTGTACCAGGTCCCCGCCCTGCTGCTGGCCGGGCCGGTCGTCGTCGTGTCTCCGCTGCTGGCCCTGCAACGGGACCAGATCGCGGGACTGCCCGGCGGCGAGCGCGGCCCGGGCGCCGTCGCCGTCAACTCCGACCTCGGCGCGGCCGGGACCGAGGACGCCTGGGCGGCGGTGCGCGAAGGGTCGGTGCGGTACGTCTACCTGTCCCCGGAGCAACTGGCCAAGGACGACGTCGTACAGCGGCTGGCCGAGGCGCGCCCGGCCCTCTTCGTGGTGGACGAGGCCCAGTGCGTGTCTTCCTGGGGCCACGACTTCCGGCCCGACTACCTGCGCCTGGCCCAGGCCGTACGCGGGCTGGGCCGTCCGCCCGTCCTCGCGCTCACGGCGACCGCCGCGCCTCCGGTACGGCAGGACATCGTCGAACGGCTCGGCATGGACCGGCCGCGGCAGCTCGTCACCGGGTTCGACCGGCCCAACATCAGGCTCGACGTGCGCCGTCACCTGGACGACGACGAACGGCGCTCCCGCGTCGTCGAGGACGCCGCGGCCGCTCCCAAGCCCGGCATCGTCTACGCGGCGACGCGCAAGGACAGCGAGTCGTACGCCGCTCAGCTGGCCTCCCTCGGTTTCGCGGCCGGCGCCTACCACGCGGGCCTGCGCGCCGCCGAACGCCGCCGGACCCACGAGGCGTTCCTCTCCGGCGACCTGGATGTCGTGGCGGCCACCTCGGCCTTCGGGATGGGCATCGACAAGGAGAACGTGCGGTTCGTGCTGCACGCGTCGCTGCCGGGCTCCCTGGACGCCTACTACCAGGAGATCGGGCGCTGCGGCCGCGACGGACGGCCCGCCCTCGCCGTACTGCACTACCGCGCCGAGGACACGGGGATGCAGGCGTACTTCACCAGCCGCACGCCCCGCCCGGAGGCCGTGGACGCGGTCGTACGGGCGGTCCACGCCCACCGCGACGCGCCACCGGACGTCGCCGGACTGCGCCGGGACACCGACCTGTCGCGCGCCAGGGTCACCGCGGCCGTGAACCTGCTGGAGGAGGCCGGTGCCCTGGTCACGGACGCCTCGGGTGCCATCCGGCCGGTCCGGGGCACGACACCGTCACGCGCGGTGCGCCGCGCCGTGGACACCGCCGAGGCCCACAAGCGCATGGACCGTTCACGCGTGGACATGGCACGGGCGTACGCCGAGACCACCGGCTGCCGGCGGCGCTTCCTCCTGGGCTACTTCGGGGAGGAGTACGAGGCCCCCTGCGGCAACTGCGACACGTGCGACCAGCCGGAGAGCGGCGATGGCGACGCGACCGGCACCCAGCGGCATCCGGACGCCGGCGCCTATCCGCCGGGAGCCGCGGTACGGCACGGGGAGTGGGGCGGCGGCACCGTACTGAGCGAGGAGGGCGACCGCATCACCGTACTCTTCGACGAGGTCGGCTACCGCACGCTCTCCCTGGACGCCCTGGCCGCACGGGACGACCTGCTCACCGTGGTGAGCGGCCCGGACGGGAGCGAGGCCGAGCCGTGAGCCGACGGTGCTCGCGAACGCCCGGCCCCACGGTGATCCGATCCGCCGCGCGCGTGCGGAATCCGCCACCGCGACAGAAGGAGGCAGCACAGATGAACGCCCTCGCGTACTCCGGCGCCGACCAGCGCCGCCCCACCGGACGAGGTGCCGACATGAGGCTGCTCGGCATCTACCTCAACGACCACCTGGCCGGCGCCACCGCCGGTACCGACCGTGCCGCCCGCCTGGCGCGCACCGCCCGCGGTTCCGCGCTCGGTCGCGCCATCGAGCCCGTGGCGGCCGAGATCGCCGAGGACCGGACCGCGCTGCTGGACATCATGAGGGACCTCGGCGTCCCCGTCCGCCGTTACAAGGTGTGCGCGGGCTGGGCGGCCGAGAAACTGGGACGGCTCAAGCCCAACGGCCACCTGGTGCGTCCCTCACCCCTCGGCACCGTCCTGGACCTGGAGGCCCTGCGGCTGGGGGTCGAGGGGAAAACGGCCTGCTGGCAGGTCCTGTCCCGCCTCGGCACCACCGACGAGCGCCTGGACCCCGCCCGGCTCGCCACCCTGCTGGAACGAGCCCGGCGGCAACAGGAAACGATCGAGGCCTGGCGCGCCCGCCAGGCCGAGGAGGCCCTGGCGGGAAGAAGGAGCTGAGCGGCACCTTCTCGCATCCGCGGCGCTGTGCGGGTTCTCGCCGTCGGACCGCGGTTGACCACGAGCACGCGTACGTGCCGAGCGTGACGGCGAGTCCGGGCGGCCCGGCCCCGGGGCCGCTCACTCTTCACGTGTCGGCGACCGCCGTGGGCCGCGCGAGCCGCGGGGAGGGCCCCTCGGCGACCGGCACGGTTGTGCGGTGCTGATGCACCGCCAGGGCGACACGGACCGCTCCGGCCCAGACCAGGGCGGACCCGCACAGATGCAGGATGACCGCCACCGAGGGCAAGGAGGCCAGCGACTGGAACACCCCGACAGCCCCCTGCGCCACGAAGACGGCCAAGAACACACCGGCACGCCCGCGGGCCGGGGAACCGCCGGGCAGCGCGGCGAACAGCAGGCCGCCCACGACGAGGCACCCCGCGGCGAGCACACCGTGCACGACGGTGACGCCCGCCCAGTCGAACGGCATCCGGTCCACGTCGGAGGAGTCGCCGGCGTGGGGCCCGGAACCGGTGACCGCGGTGCCCGCGACGAGCAGTACGGCTGTCCCGGCGAGCAGCAGTCGGCTCAAAGGTGACGGCACGCCGCGACGGAACCACCGGCGCGGGCACCTCGTGATCCAGCCGCCGCACGCGTACCCAGGTGACCGTCGCCGTGGCCAGCAACAGCGCGGCGGCGAGGAAGTGAGCGGCGACGATGTACGGGCTGAGCCGCAGCCACACCGTGACGCCGCCGACGACGGCGTTGAGGACGACGACCCAGAACTGGGCCCATGCCCCGCGCAGTACCGGGCGCGAGGGATCACGTTGCAGCCGTGCGGCGATGATGAGCCAGCCGACCACCGCGCACAGCGCACCGGTCAGCAGCCTGTTGCCGAACTCGATCGCACCGTGCACTCCCATCTCGGCCGTGGGCGCCAGGCTCTGGCCGGTGCACGAGGGCCACTCCGGGCAGCCGAGCCCCGACCCCGTGACCCGTACGACACCCCCGGTGACGATGATCAACACGGCTGCCACCACGGACGTCACCGCGGCCGTGCGCAGACTGCGCGGCCCCCAGGTGTGGCGACGGGCTAACCAGGACAGCGGTGTCCGCACGACGACTCCTTGCCGACGATGTGCCGTATCCCCCTCGGCCACCCTAGCCGGGCCTCTGGGAGGGCGGTTCCGATGGTGTGGGGTGCGAGTGGGATCCGACGGCGAGGCGTTGGGGACGAGGACGCCAGGGCTCGCCGGCCGGGGGCGACACCTTCACCAAAGGGGCGAACAGGCAGGCAGCGGGCCGCGCTTCAGGAGCGGGTCGTCGGCTTGCGGGGCGGTGGGACGGCGCGCAGCAGTTCCCACAGCGGGCGTGAGCCGGACGCCCAGACTCCGAGGGTACGGCGGTCGACCACGTGGAGGCGCTGCTGCTCGGCGAAGTCGACGGCGGGTGCGGTGACGCGTCCGTTGGTGACGATGACCGCGATGTCGGCGCCGTGGACCTGGCGCGCCGTGCCGTTGAGGACCTGGAGGTCCGGTGTGCCCACGGCGGAGCCGGCGAGGCCGTCGCGGCGGTGTTTGCACTGGATCACCCAGCGCCTGCCGTAGGGGTCGGTGGCCTTGACGTCGGCGCCCAGGTCGCCGCCGCCCCCGACGCGCACCGCGTCCTGGCAGCCGTCGCGACGCATCAAGTCGCGTACCGCGTACTCGAACCGGGTGTGGTGCAGGGCGTCCAGCTGGGCGAGTCCGTAGCGCAGGCCTTGTGCGCGGACCGCCGCCCACCGCGCCCTCTGCCGCCTGTGGTACAGCCAGCCACCGCCGGCCGGCACCGCGAGCCCGCCGGCAACGGCCAGGACCCACCAGTGGACGAGCAGCCAGTTGACGACGGTCACCGCCAGGGCGACGGCGAAGACCACGGCCACCAGAAGGCCGATCAGCCGGTCCTCGGCGCGCTGCCGCCCCCGCCCCCGGCCCGGCCCGCGGGAACGCCGCCGGGCCGACGGGCGCCCGGCCTTCGCCGCCCGGACTCGGCGGGTGCGCGGACTCACCGGCCGGCCCGCGTGACGCCGCTCGCGAGCTTTTCGAGGAGGACGCCCCGAGCCGCCGGAGCCGGGGCGATCAGGACGCCCGACGGCAGGACGACGTCCGCGAGCAGCACCGCCACGTCGATGGTCAGCAACCGTCCAGACCTCCCCGCCGTCCGGCCATCCTTACGGCGAGACGGCGGAAACGCCGTCCCAGCGTTCTTGTGTAGCGGCGCCCGCATGACGTTGGCGGCCGGTTGCCGACGAATGGCACAAACCCATCGGACCTGGCCGGATACCGTGCGTCGGATCAGCCGGGGACGCGTCGCCGTTCAGTACGGGACGAGGGTCTTCCGGCCAGCGGAAGGCGCCCTGTGCACAGGCCCGTGTCCGCAGCACTCTGGAGAACCCGCGGCGCCCGCTCCGGCCTCCCGGGTCATGGGGCAGTGGCGTCCGAAATCCCTGAATCCCCGGAGGAGATGACGATGACGACGACGTCATTCGCGCGCGACCAGTGGTACGTGGCCGCCTACGGCAGCGAGATCGGGAGGGAGTTGTTCACCCGGACCGTGTGCGGCGAGCCGATCCTCTTCTGGCGTACGGAGGCAGGCGAGGTCACCGCCATGGCCGAACGCTGCGTACACCGCCGTTTCCCGCTCTCCGAGAAGCCGAGCCGGCTGGACGGCGACACGGTCGTCTGCGGCTACCACGGCTTCACCTACGGAGCCGACGGCGTGTGCGTGCGGGTGCCCGGCCAGAGGCGTGTGCCGCGCACCGCCCGGCTCGCCTCCTACCCCGTCAAGGAGCAGGACTCCTTCGTGTGGGTGTGGATCGGTGACAAGGAAAAGGCCGACGAGGCGCTCATCCCCCGCGCCCCCTGGCTGGACTCGCCCGGCTACACCACCATCAGCGGCATGGAACCGCTGGCGGCCCGTTACGGCCTCCTCGTCGACAACCTGCTCGACCTGTCCCACGAGACGTACCTGCACGGCGGCTACATCGGCACCCCCGAGGTCGCCGAGACCCCCATCACCACCGAGGTCGACGAGAAGGCCGGCGTCGTCCGGGTCAGCCGCCACATGGACGACGCGGACTGCCCGCCGTTCTACGCCAGGTCCACCGGCATCGACGGCCGCATCACGCGCTGGCAGGACATCGAGTACCACGCCCCCTGCCTGTACCTGCTGCACTCGCGCGTCGCCCCCGTCGGCACACCCGGCCCGGGCGTGGACGGCAGCGACCCGGGCGCCTTCCACGTCGAGGTCGTCTACGCCATCACGCCCGAAACCGGGACCACCACCCACGACTTCTGGGCCGTGGCCCGCGACTTCGCCCTGGACGACCAGGCGGTCACCGACTTCCTGTACGAGAACAACCGGACCGTGGTCCTCCAGGACGTCGTCGCCCTGAACAGGCTGGAGCAGGTCATCGCCTCCGAACCGGCCGGGACGCAGGAGCTCAGCATCAACATCGACACCGGTGGCCTGGCCGCTCGCCGCCTCCTCGAACGACTCGTCGCGGCCGGCGCGACCGACTCCGCGGCGGCCGTCCGATGAGCCCGCGGCCCACGCCCGTGCTCGACGGGGACACGGTGTACCGGGTCGTGTGGATCCCCGGCACGGACCGGCTCGGCGGCTGGTGCTGGTGCGGCGAGTCCCGGGATTGCGAGGACCCGGTGGAACTGTGGGAGTGGCTGCTCGCCCACCCCGCCGGGCACCCGGGACCGGGGCCCGCCCCCGCCCCGGCCCCCTCCGCGCCAGGTCCCGGCCACGTCGTCGGCGCCTGACCCCGCGTACCCCTCCATGTGCACGTGCTCCCGCCCCTGCGGGAGTTCGCGTACTCGCGTACTCAAGGAACCCTGATGCCCGGAAACACCACCACGCCACCCGAGGCCGGACTCGACCTCGTCGTGGCCCGACGCACGGACGAGGCCGCCGGTGTGGTCTCGCTCGACCTGCGGCGGGCCGACGGCGCTCCGCTGCCCGCCTGGACGCCCGGCGCGCACATCGACCTCGTGCTCGCCCCGGATCTCGTACGGCAGTACTCGCTGTGCTCCTCGCCTCAGGACGCCCGCGTATGGCGTGTCGCCGTCCTGCGGGAGAAGGAAGGCCGCGGCGGTTCCCTGCACGTGCACGACAAGCTGTCCGAGGGCGATCCGGTCCGGGTGCGCGGCCCGCGCAACCACTTCGCCCTGGAGGACGCCGATGCGTACCTCTTCATCGCCGGCGGCATCGGCATCACCCCGATCGTCTCCATGCTGGAGCGGGCCGAACGGCTGGGCAGCGCATGGGAGTTGGTTTACGGAGGACGGACGCTCGCGTCGATGGCCTTCCATGACGTGCTCGGCACGCGGTACGGGGAGCGGGTGCGAATCCGGCCCGAGGACGTGTACGGGCTCCTCGACCTCGACGCGCTCCTGGGGACACCGCGCCCCGGCACACTCGTCTACTGCTGCGGGCCCGAACCGCTGCTCAAGGCCGTCGAGGAGCGGTGCGCCGACTGGCCGGCCGACGCCCTCCACGTCGAGCGGTTCACACCGGGGGAGCCTCGGGTGCCCCTGCGGGACGGGGCGTTCGAGGTCGAGCTGGCGCGGAGCGGCATCACGGTGACCGTCCCGCCGGACAGGTCCGTGCTGCGGGCGGTCGAGGAGGCCGGGGTGCGGGTCCTCTCCTCCTGCCGTGCGGGCACGTGCGGCACCTGTGAGACGACCGTGCTCGAAGGTACGGTCGACCACCGCGACTCCCTCCTCACCCCCGCCGAACGGGAGGCGCACGACACGATGATGATCTGCGTCTCCCGGGCGGCGGGCCCGAGGCTGGTCCTGGATCTGTGACGGCCGATCAGCGACCCGCTGCCCCGAATACTCACCACCGTGTTGACGGCCGCCAAGACCCTGCCTAGCTTTTCGGGACGACGTGCCTGCGTCCGCTGTGGAGCAGCGCGCACCTGAACAAGGAGGTCCGCATGCGGCGCCGAGCCCCGGCCGACAGCTGCTCGGTGACGGCCAGGGCGCTGCGAGTGCTGGAAGCCTTCGCTCCGGACCGGCCCGTCCTGCGGCTCGCCGAGATCTCCCGCCACACCGGCCTGCCCCTCACCACCACGCACCGGCTGGTGAAGGAACTGACCGGCTGGGGCGCGCTCGAACGCGAGGCGGACGGCGGCTACCGCATCGGGCTGCGGCTGTGGGAGATCGCCTCGCTCGCCCCGCGCGGCCTGGGCCTGCGCGAGGCCGCCCTGCCGTACCTCTCCGACCTCGCGCACATCACCCGCGAGAACGTGCAGCTCGCCGTCCGCGAGGAATTGTCCGTCGTCTACGTGGAACGACTCGCCGGCCGTGACGCGGTCCGGGTCCTCACCCGCGTCGGCGGGCGATTCGACCTCGCGTCCACCGGCGTCGGCCTCGTCCTGCTCGCCCACGCACCCCGGGAGGTGCAGGAACGGGTGCTCTCCCAACCGTTCGCACGGCACACGGAGAGGACGCTGTGCACCCCGGACGAGGTGCGCCGCGCTCTCGCCGAGGTGCGCCGTACCGGGGTCGCCATCAGTGACCGGCAGGTGACGATGGACGCCGTGTCGGTCGCCGCCCCCGTGTGCGGGCCGGACCGTACCGCCGTCGCGGCCGTCTCGGTCGTCGCCCACGTCGACGCCGTGAACCCGCACGCCCTCGTCCCGCTGGTGCAGGTCGCGGCGCGCGGGATCGCACGGACTCTCGGGGCCCGGCTCGGTACCTCGGCCGTCTGACGGACGCGGTGGGGCCGACGGCTGGTGGGGGCGTCGGCGCCCCTCCGCATGACGCGGACGAGCAACCTGCCGGCCGGTCTCCCTCACTGGGCGATCGACCCGATGCGCCGGGCAGGGGCGCGTGTTCAGGAGTCCGCGGTCACGGATGACCGGCCCGGGCGGCGGTGCCCACGGCCTCGTGGACGGCGCGGGCCAGCCGCGCGCCCCACAGGGAGCGGGGGCCGGCGAACGCGTGGACCTCGGTGTCGGCGCGCGGGGACCGGGCGGCCACGCACACGGCGTCCGTGGGGGTGCCGGAGCAGTCGTAGCCGGCCGCCAGCAACGCCTGCACCTTGGCCTCGGTGGCGGTCGCCACGGCGTTGACCAGTGCCGCGTCGGTCAGCGCCACCGGCAGCGCGACGACGATGTTGATCGTGCCGGGCCGTGCCGCCACGGCCGTGCCCTCGGCCGGGGAGGCGGCCCAGCCGCGTACCCCGAGCCCGGCGGTGGCGACCGCCTCCGCACCGCCGTCGGAGGCGTGCCCGTACGCCCGGACGTCGGCGGCGGTCATCAGTCCGACCCCCGGCCCGTGGGCGCCCGCGGCGCGGGCCAGCTCGGCGAGGTGGCGGTCCGGGTCGGTGCGCCGGTAGCCGTGGGACACCTGCGCGTTGAGCACCCAGGAGCGCTCCCCGATCCCTCCGCCGAGCACGGCGCTGCTGATCATCCGCCAGCCGGCGCCCGCCCGCCACAACAGGCTGTGCAGCCGCTCGTCGTCCTCGGCCCGGGTGTGCTGCCGCACCTGGAGCAACCCGGTCGCGGGGCGGGGCGGCGGAATGACGGCGGACATCGGGCGGGGTACTCCTTGCGCGGCGGGAACCGGTTGATCGTACGCCGCGCCGGTCCGGGGCGGGTCGTACCGTGGTCCGTCACGCCGCCGACGGCGCGCTGACCTGCACGGACGAGGCTCCCGCCGCGCGCTGCCGAGGTGAGGACGACTCCTGAGCGCGGTTCCGGTTCGTCCGGGTTCGCCGGTGCGGGGGAGGGGAACCCCGGAGAGTGCCCCGCCGGTCAGGGCAGAGAGGACCGAGCGCTTATGACGGTGCAGCGTGACAACCGCGGCGAGAGCCGGGACCTGGAGATCAATCCGATCTTCAGCCGGGAGCCCGTCCGAGTGCCCCGGTACGCGATGCCGGACCAGGGGATGGAACCGGACACCGCCTATCAGGTGGTCCACGACGAGCTGATGCTCGACGGCAACGCCCGGCAGAACCTGGCGACGTTCGTGTCCACCTGGGCCGAGCCGCAGGCCCGGCTCCTGATGGCGGAGTGCGCCGAGAAGAACATGATCGACAAGGACGAGTATCCGCAGACCGCGGAACTCGAGAACCGGTGCGTCCACATGCTGGCCCGGCTCTGGCACGCCGAGGACCCGCGCCGCGCGACGGGCTGCTCGACCACCGGTTCCAGCGAGGCGGCGATGCTGGGCGGGCTGGCACTCAAACGGCGCTGGCAGCACAAGCGGCGCGCCGAGGGCGGGCCCGCCGGCCGGCCCAACCTCGTGATGGGCATCAACGTGCAGATCTGCTGGGAGAAGTTCGCCGACTACTTCGAGGTCGAACCGCGCTACGTCCCCATGGAGGGCGACCGCTACCACCTCACGCCGGACAAGGCGGTCGAGCTGTGCGACGAGAACACCATCGGTGTCGTCGCCGTGCTCGGCTCCACCTTCGACGGCAGCTACGAACCCGTCTCCGGCATCGCCGCGGCCCTGGACGACCTGGAAAGCCGCACCGGACTCGACATCCCCGTCCACGTCGACGGCGCGTCCGGCGGGATGATCGCGCCCTTCCTCGACCCGGACCTCACCTGGGACTTCCGGCTGCCCCGGGTCGCCTCCATCAACACCTCCGGCCACAAGTACGGCCTGGTCATGCCCGGCGTCGGCTGGGCGCTGTGGCGCGAGAAGGACGCACTCCCCGACGACCTCGTCTTCCACGTCAATTACCTCGGCGGCGACATGCCGACCTTCGCGCTCAACTTCTCCCGGCCCGGCGCCCAGGTCGTCGCCCAGTACTACAACTTCCTGCGCCTCGGCTTCGACGGCTACCGGCGGGTCCAGCGGACCTGCCGCGACATCGCCACCCGGCTGGCCGCCGAGATCGCCGCGCTGGGCCCGTTCGAGCTGATCACCGACGGTGGCGAACTCCCCGTCTTCGCTTTCCGCGTGCGCGACGGAACCGACACCTTCAGCGTCTTCGACGTCTCCGCCGCGCTGCGCGAACGCGGCTGGCTGGTGCCCGCCTACGCCTTCCCCGAGCACCGCACCGACCTGGCCGTCCTGCGTGTCGTGGTCCGCAACGGCTTCAGCCACGACCTGGCCGACCTGCTCCTGGAGGACCTGCGCCGCGCTCTGCCCCGCCTTCGGAAGCAGCACGGGCCGCACCGCGACGCCGACGACGCGGGCGGCTTCGCCCACGGCGCGGAGACCAAGAACCCGCGGCGCCCGGGCCGCCACTGACCACGCACCACCGCCGGCGCCGGCGGACGGCGTGTCCGGCGAGCGAGGAGAGCGATCATGTGCCGCCTGTTCGGCCTCAGCAGTGCGCCCCGGCGCACCCACGCCACGTTCTGGCTGCTGGACGCCCCCGACAGTCTCAGCCGGCAGAGCCGTCACGACCCCGACGGCACCGGCCTCGGCTACTTCGCGGCGGACGGCACCCCACACGTGGACAAGGCGCCGATCGCCGCCTACGAGGACCGGGCCTTCGCCGAGGAGGCCCGCCGGGTGGAGTCGGCCGCCTTCGTCGCCCACGTGCGCTACGCCTCCACCGGCAGCCTGGACGCCCGCAACACCCATCCCTTCGCACAGGACGGGCGGCTGTTCGCGCACAACGGGGTCATCGAGGGCCTCGACCGGCTCGACGACCACCTGGGCGAGGACCGGTCACTGGTCGGGGGCGACACGGACTCCGAGCGCTTCTTCGCCCTGATCACCCGGGAGACCAGGAACAACGGCGGCGACCTTGACGCCGGCATCCGGCACGCCGCCCGGTGGGTCGCCCGGCACCTGCCCGTCTACGCCCTCAACCTCGTCCTCGTCACCCCCGGCCGGCTGTGGGCCCTGCGCTACCCCGGCACCCACGAGCTGTACGTCCTGGAGCGCCCGGCGGGCGGCCGGCACGGCGCCCGGCACCTGGACCACAGCGGCAGCCACGGCCGGATGCGCGTCCGCTCCGCGACCCTGGCCGACCACCCGGCCGTGATCATCGCCAGCGAACGCATGGACGACCACCCCGGCTGGCGCCTGATGGAACCGGGCGAGCTGCTGCACGCCGGAACCGGCCCGCACACCACCCGAGAGGTGATCCTGCCGGAGTCCCCGGCGCACCCGCTGACCCTGGCGGACCTGCGCCCCGACGCGGCCGCCTCCCAGCAGGCGCCGTGACCCGCTCGGCGGCCTGCACGAGCACCGCCGTTCCGTACGCTGGCCGTATGCGTATGCGCCCGACTCTGAACTGGACGCCCGAGGACCCGCTGCCGGGCAGCACGGACCTGGAACCGGTCGTGGAGGCGCTGAGCACCGGCGGTGTGCTGGTGCTCAGCGGCGCGGGCATCTCCACGGAGTCGGGCATCCCCGACTACCGGGGCGAGGGCGGCAGCCTGAGCCGGCACACCCCGATGACCTATCAGGAGTTCACCGCGAGCGCCCGGGCCCGGCGCCGGTACTGGGCACGCAGTCACCTGGGCTGGCGCACCTTCGGGCGCGCCGAGCCGAACGCCGGGCACCGGGCCGTGGCCGCGTTCGGGCGGCACGGGCTGCTCTCGGGGGTGATCACCCAGAACGTCGACGGCCTGCACCAGGCCGCCGGCAGCGAGGACGTGGTGGAACTCCACGGTGGTCTGGACCGGGTCGTCTGCCTGTCCTGTGGCGCCCGCAGCGCGCGCCGGGAACTCGCCCGGCGGCTGGAAGAGGTCAACGCGGGCTTCGAGCCGGTGGCCGTCGGCATCAACCCGGACGGCGACGCCGATCTCACCGACGAACAGGTCGGGGACTTCCGCGTGCTGCCCTGCGCGCTCTGCGGCGGCGTCCTCAAGCCGGACGTGGTGTTCTTCGGCGAAGCGGTGCCGCCGCGGCGGGTCGAGCGCTGTCGCGAGCTGGTCCGGGAGGCGACCTCGGTGCTGGTCCTGGGCTCCTCGCTGACGGTGATGTCCGGGCTGCGGTTCGTCCGCCAGGCGGCCCAGGAGGGCAAGCCGGTGCTGATCGTGAATCGGGACCCGACCCGGGGCGACCGGCACGCGGTCACCCGGGTCGGGCTCCCTCTGGGATCGTCTCTGACCAGCGTGGCCGGTCGGCTGGGCCTTCCCGCCGACGACGGGCGGCCGGCCTGCGCCGGACCGTGACGCCGCCGGCGCCTCGCGGCCGGCGTCGACGGGTCAGGCGTGCCGGTGCGAGTGGGAGTGCCGGCCGCCGGTGAAGAGGCGGTAGAGGGCGAGCAGGATGAGGGAGCCGACGATGGCGGCGATCCAGGTGGAGAGCTCGAAGAAGCCGTCGACGGAGTCGACGCCGAACACCACCTTGCCGAGCCAGCCGCCGAGCAGACCGCCGGCCACGCCGATGAGCATGGTGACGATGATGCCGCCGGGGTCCTTGCCCGGCATGAGGGCCTTGGCGATCGCGCCGGCGAGCAGTCCCAGGATGATCCACGCGATGATGCCCATAGTGGCCTCCGTTTCGTCGTTCGTCGGGTACAGCCTGTTAGCTCATCGTGTGTACCGTCTGCGCTCGCACAAACGTCCCTTTTTGCACGCGCCACCGCCGCGGGGGCGGTGATGTCCCGCGGGTCTCAGGCGCCTTCCACGTTGGACAGGGCGTTGCTGATGAGGCGGGTGGCGAACTCGCGGTCGTCGGTGAGGCGGTTGATGTGCTCGGCGAGCAGGAACGCGGTGGCCTCCAGGGGGTTCATCTCCTCCTTGGTCCACTTGCCGTACTGCTTGCGCCACAGGCTGGGGCTCAGACCCATGCCCGCGGAGACGACCAGGCCGGCCATGGTGGGGATGGCCTCCGGGCGGATGCTCTTGGGCATCATGCGCATCGAGGCCACCAGGCTCGGCACCACGTACTCCATGACGTCCTTGTCGTGGTCCTCGTACGCCATCCGCAGCCAGGTCATGAACATGTAGATGATGGTGCAGGCGCCGTCCAGCAGGTCGTGCGCCCCTCTCGGACCCAGGGACGCGGTGAACTGCTCGACCAACTGCCGCTGTTCGGGGTCGACCTCGGTCGCGCCGTCGTAGATGGACTTGAGCCGGGAGTCGATCACCATGAGCGCTCCGCTCACGTCACCGGCGGGGGCGTACTGGGGGTCGCATACCGATGCCAAAAGGGGTCCCTCCTCATGCGGGCCGCGGCACACCGCGCGGCATGTGCGTACCGTAGACGTCCGATCACCCAGCGTCCGGAGAATGCCGGGGCCGGACCCGATGGAGGGGCCGCGGGACCGGTCGGCCTCACCCGTCCGGGTGGCACCCGGGCCCGATCGGGTGGCGACACGGCTCGACGAGGGACCCGTCGGCCGCCCGCATCGACCCCGGCCGGGGAGAGCGGGCCGCCCAGCCGAACAGCGCTGCGGGCACTCGGCGAGATGACGCGAGGATCGGCTGCCGTGTCGTTCGCCGGGCGCGGCCCGACCGGGTCGCGGCCGGGCCCGTCACCGGCGCGTCCCGGTCCTCGGCCCGGGGCGTCATGGTGCCAGCGCCTCGACCAGGGCGGTGGTGACGCGTTCGAGGATCCGGCGCGACGTGGCGAAGTTGAGGCGTACGAACCCCCGCCCGGCCGCACCGAAGAAGGCCCCGTCGCTCAGGCAGACGCGGGCCTCGCGCAGCAGGAAGCCGGCCGGGTCGTCCAGGCCGGCGAAGGAGCAGTCCAGCCACGCCAGATAGGTCGCCTCCGGCATCGAGTAGCGCGCCTGCGGGAGCCGTTCGCCGAGCACCCGTGCCAGGAAGCGGCGGTTGCCGTCCAGATAGCGCACCGCCTCGCGGCGCCACGGGTCGCCCGCCCGGTAGGCGGCGATGTTCGCCGCGATGCCCAGGGTGCTGGCCCCGTGCCGGGAGTGGAACGGCAGGGCCCGCCACCGCCGGACGTCGCGGTCGCTGGTCAGCACGGCCTGCGCGCACTTCAGCCCGGCTATGTTCCAGCCCTTGGCGGCGGACACCAGGGTCAGTGTGTGACCGGCGGCCTCCGGCGAGACGGAGGCGTACGGGACGTGGGGGTGCCCGGGGTAGGTGAGCGGGGCGTGGATCTCGTCGGCGACGACCCGCGCGCCGTGCGCGGCCACGCAGCGGCCCAGCGCGCGGAGTTCGGGCCGGGTGAACACCCTGCCCAGCGGGTTGTGCGGGTTGCACAGCAGCACGGTTCCCGCGCCCCCGGCCAGCGCGGCGCCGATGGCGTCGAGGTCCAGGACGCGCCGTGCGCCGTCCGGGACGAGGGGCACCTCGACGGCGCGCCGGCCCAGCGCCGACACGACCTCCAGGAACGGCGGATAGGCGGGGGTGGGGACCACCACGGCGCTGTCCGGGCGGCTGTAGGCGCTGATGCCGAGGCCGACCCCCGTCAGCACGTCGGGGATCAGGAAGATCCGCTCGGCCGGTACCGTCCAGCCGCAGGTACGGGCCAGCCAGTCGGCGCAGGCGGACGGCAGCCCGGTGCGGATGTCACGCAGCGGATAGCCGGTCTCGCCGCGCTCCACCGCCTCGTGCACGGCCTCGCGCACGGCGGGGGCCACGGGGAAGTCCATCTCCGCGACCCAGGCGCCCAGCACCTCCCCGCCGTGCCGTCCCCACTTGAGCGTCCGGCGCGCCAGCAGCGCCTCGATGGTGATGTCGTCGAATCCGGGCGCCACGGGGTGGTCCGCCGCCGGCGCGGCGAGCCGTGTGCCGTCCGGTGCCTCCGCTTCCACAGCGCCTCCGCGGTTCAGTGGCAGAACAGCCGCAGTCCGGTACGGACCAGGGTGATGGAGTGCTCCTCGCAGGCCGCCGCGACCTCCTGGCCGCGCGCCGACCCGCCGCCCTCGACGATGCAGCGCACCCCGTGCGCGGCCGCGACGTCCACGTTGTCCCGGAAGGGCAGGTAGGCGTCGGAGACGAGGGTGCAGGGTGTGTGCCCGGCCAGCCAGGCGCTCTTCTCGGCGGGATCCAGCGGCTTGGCGGGCAGACCGGCGATCTGACGGTCCGCTTGATCCGCGCCGGACCAGGAGCCGGGCTCCCCCTCGATCAGCCGCATCACGCTGTTCACGCGGTCCTGGACCGTCATCGAGCCGGGGAACCGGGCCCCGGCCGGCAGCGGGTGACGCCGCAGCCGCCAGCGGTCGGCCTTCTCCCCGGCCAGCCGCACACAGTCCACCCGTGACTGCTGGCCCGCTCCGATGCCGATCGTGCGCCCGTCGTGGACGTACGCCACCGAGTTGGACTGGGTGTACCGCACGGTGATCAGCCCGAGCACGGCGTCCCGCACCTGCTGCCGGGTCGGCGGCGTGCCGCCCGCGGTGCCCTCGGCCAGCGTGCCGGGGCCGATCACCAGCGGGTCGGCTTCCTGCGTGATCCGGACCCCGAACACGTCCCTGACCTGACGGGCGGGCGGCTCGTAGGCGGGGTCCACCCGCAGGACGAGGAAGGCGCCGCGCTTCTTCCGGGCCAGCACCTCCAGCACGCCCGGCTCGAAGTCCGGTGCGATGACGCCGTCCGAGACGACCCGGGCCAGGAGGGCCGCGGTGTCCCGGTCGACGGGATGCGACAGGGCCACCAGGTCGCCGTAGGAGGAGCGCGGGTCGCAGTCCCGGGCCCGGGCGTAGGCCGACGCGGGGCCGGACACCTCGGCGTCGCCCAGCCGGAAGGTGGCCCGGGCGACCGGGTCGACCTCGCCGGCGACGGCCGCGCCGGCGGGGGAGACGTGCTTCATGGACGCCGCCGCGGGCAGGTCCAGCGCCCGGCTCGCCTCCCGTACCAGCTGCCAGCCCTGCAAGGCGTCCAGCAGGTTCACGACGGAGGGCGTGCCGCACAGGACGGACAAGGGCAGGGGGCCGCCGTCGGACGGCTGGGCCACCGCGTCGCGCTGCTGGGGATTGAGACCGTACTTCAGACGCCAACGCGCAGGGTCACCGACCATGACCGCCTCTCCGGAGGAAATACCGACGCCGGTCGCGCGGCGTCTTTCGCGTGAGCTGTGCGGGGAGTTCGAGAAGAAGGCCGCGGAGCCGTTCCGCTCCTTTTCGCCGAGCGGTATCGCCAGGACGTTCCGCGGGCCCCGGTCGTGCCCGCGTTCCAGGAAACCGGGCCCTCACACAGCCGTCAACCCCGCCCGTCGGCCGGGCATTTCGTGGAGCCGACCGGAATGCGGCCGCGACGGGCGTATGTCCCGCCGCCGGTCCGCGGGCGTACGACCGCGCCCGCCCGGCGGACCGCGCATTCCGATGACCGTTGTCCGCTTCTTCGCGGTCGGGGGGAATTCCAGGTGCCTGACAGTGTGTCAACTCCCTGCCTGAAGGGCACTCGTATGGCGCCTTGCCGCCCGGCAGTGCCCCGGATAGGCTCCGGGTTCCGTGTATCCCCGACCCGTCAGGTGACCGGCCCGTGAAGAGCGACGCAGACGACGCTGTCCGGACCGGGCAGCCGGAGGCCGCCGAATTCCCAGGACCCTCGGCGTACTGGGCGCGGTTCGCGCTGCTGTACGGCTGCGGGATACTGGCGGCCACCGGGCTCGGCAAGATCGCCCCGATCGCGGTGGACCTGCGCGCCGCGCTGACCCTCTCCCTCGACCAGGTTTCGCTGGTCACCTCCTCCATCACGGCGGTCGCCGCCGTGCTCGGGCTGCCGGTCGGCTATCTCGTCGCCCGCACGGCACCCCGCAGGGCCCTGCCGGCCGGCTGCGTCGTCATGGCGGCGGCGGGGCTGCTGGAGGCACGGGCCGGCCACTTCTGGCCACTGCTGGGCGCGCGCCTGGTGGAAGGGATCGGGTACGTCGCCGTCGTCGTGGCCGCCCCGGCGCTCATCATCGCCATGGGCGGCGGGCCCCGGCGGATGACCGCGCTCGCCGTGTGGGGGACGTACTTCCCGGTGGGCCTGGCGCTGGGGCTGTTCCTCGGCGGGGTGCTGTCGGCGTTCCTCGGCTGGCGCACCTGGCTGGTCGCCCAGGCGTGCGCCCTGCTCGTCGCCGGGGCCGCCGCCGTCCTCGCGCGCGGCGGGCGGACCGCGTCCGCCGGGGAGCCGGCCCCAAGAGCAGCCGCGCCGTCCCTCGACCGGCGCGCGGTGCGCCGCCTGTCGCGGCCCTTCCTGCTGTCCCTGGGCTTCGCCACCGCCAGCGGCACCATCGTCGCGGTGGTGTCCCTGCTCCCCACCTACCTGCACGAGGTCCTCCACGTGCCCACGTCCGTGGCGGGCACCCTCACCGGGGCCGTCTCGCTGACCGGCACCGTCGGCGGCTTCCTCAGCGGCTGGCTGCTGCGGCGCGGGGTGCCGGTGCGCCGGCTGTTCACCGGCGCGCTGCTGATGCCGCTGGGCACGGCCGTCGCCTTCCTGCACTGGGGCGGCACCGGCCTCGCCGCCGCCGGCGCGGTCCTCGTGGCACTGGCCAACGAACTCGTCGTCGCCGCCGCGTTCGCGATGATCCCCGCCGTCGTCGCGGACTCCGCCGACATCGATCTCGCCAACGGGCTCCTGGCCCAGGTCGGCAGCCTCGGCTCGCTGCTCGGCCCGCCCCTGGTCAGCTTCGCGGTGCTGGCGGCCGACGGCTGGTGGGCCGTCGCGCCCACCGTGCTCGCCGTCTGCCTGCCCGGGACGCTCCTGCTGCGCGCCTCGGTGCGGCGCGCGGCGGTATGAGCGCGGCACCGGCCGGGAACGCATCCCGTCCGCCCTGGCGGAAAAGGCCCCTCGCTGACGGAAAAAGGCCCCGCGTGGACGGGACATCGCCCCACTGAACGATATGAGCCAAAAAAGACGATCAATTGGATTCCGTATCGGCCTGGGCCCGGCCCGACCCTAGACTGGCTGTACCGGGCAACCAGTGATCCTCTTTCACCCCGGCCCGGGTTTCACCGTTTCGCACACCCGATACACGTGCACGAGGGTCCTGTCGTCCGAGGGCCCGGATTCCCACATCAGATCATGGGGTTTCCGTGGTGCGGCAGACGGCGGACAGGGCGACCGAAGTCCTCGGAGGGGTCCGGCAGGTGACAGGGAATCGGGAATCCGGGCAGACAGCGGAACTACGGCAGGAGATACGCAACTGGCTCCGGGAGAACTGGAGCGAGGAACTCGCGGTCGGCGACTGGTGGAGATCGCTCGCCGAGGCCGGATACGCCTTTCCCACCTGGCCCTTCGGAATGGGCGGCCGCGGCCTGGACCGCGCGGCGGCCCGGGCGATAACCGAGGAGATCGGAAAAGCCGGCGCGATCGGCCCGCCCGGTGGTGTCGGACAGATGGTGGGCGGCCCGGTCCTGCTGGAACACGGCACGCCCGGGCAGCAGCGCCGCTGGGTCCCCGCGCTGGCCGCCGGTACGGAGTCCTGGTGCCAGTTGTTCAGCGAGCCCGGCGCCGGGTCGGACCTGGCGAGCCTGCAACTGCGGGCCCACCGCGACGGCGACCGCTGGATCCTGAACGGCCAGAAGGTGTGGTCCCGGGAGGCCGAGCACGCCGACCGCGGCCTGGCCCTGGCCCGCACGGACTCCTCCGTCCCCAAACGCAAGGGCATCAGCCTGTTCGTCGTCGACCTGGACCAGCCCGGCGTCGACATCCGGCCGATCCGGCAGATGAACGGCCGCGCCACCTTCAACGAGGTCTTCCTCACCGACGTGGTGGTGCCCGCCGGGCACGTCATCGGCGCCGTCGGCCAGGGCTGGCCGCTGGCCGTGGCCAGCCTGGCCCACGAACGCGAGGAAGTGGGCGGCGGGGGCGTCCTGAGGCCCGCGCGCATCGCCCGGCCCGGCCGGCGGGCCGGGATGCTCCACCGCCCCATCGCCGAACTCGCCGAGGAACACCGCCGGGCGGAACGGGCCGCCGGGGTCCGCCGGGGAGTACGCACCCCCGAGGCGCTGATCGCCCTCGCCCGCGAACTCGGCCGGTCCGAGGACCCCGTCGTCCGCCAGCGGCTCGCGGCCCTGTACGTGACGGCGCGGACCAACCGCATGCGCAACCAGCGGGCCCGCGCCGCGCGCCGCCCCGGGCCCGAGGCGTCCCTGGGCAAGCTCGTCGGCTCCGCCACCGGACGGCAGGCCCGCGACACCGCCCTGTCCCTGCTGGGCGCCGAGGGCATGCTGACCGGCCCCGAGACCACCGGCGAGGGGGCGTTCCAGCAGATGGCCCTGTCGGTGCAGTCGCTGTCCATCGCGGGCGGCACCGACGAGATCCAGCGCAACCTCATCGGGGAGCGCGTGCTCGGACTGCCCCGGGAGCCGGAGGCCGACCGTGACGTGCCCTTCCGCGAGCTGCGGGTGGGGACGCAGCGCGAGTAGCCCGACGACCGCAGCAGCCGACCAAGGGGGCAGGCGTGGACCCGAACGGTTACCGGAACCCTCGGCATGAGACCGTGCCGAGGCCGGACCGCGAAACGCTCCGGTGGACCCGGCCGCGCGCGGAGGTGAGCCCGGCCCCGGACGCCCCGGGACCGCGGGACAGCCCACCGCGCGAGCCCGCCGTCCGCCCGCCGGACCTCGTACCCGAGGCACCCGCGTGCCTGCGGCAGACCACGAGACACCGCCGCGCCAGGACCCCCGGACACCTCCGCCATGTCGCCTGCTGACCCCGGCGCGAGCGGCTGTCGCACCGACACGCCGGCCGAGGGGCAAGGGGATGGAGAGGTGGCCTCGGCTGGGTCTGGGCGGGCCCACGGGGAGGCGGCTTCGGGCGGACCCGGTCGGGTTGACGGGGAGGTGGGCCTGACGGGACCTGAGGGGGGCGATGGGGAGGCGGCTTCGGGCAGGCCCGTGCGGGGCCATGGGCAGGTGGCCTCGGGCGGGCCCGGGCGGGTCGGTGGGGAGACGGCTCTGACGGGGCCTGCGCGGGGTGACGGGGAGACGGCCTCGGCCGGGCCCGTGCGGGGCGATGGGGAAGTGGTCTCGGCCGGGCCCGTGCGGGGCGATGGGGAGGTGGCTTCGGGCAGGCCCGTGCGGGGCGATGGGGAGGCGGCCTCGGGCAGGCCCGTGCGGGGCCATGGGGAGGTGGCCTCGGGCGGGCCCGTGCGGGGCGATGGCGAGGTGGCCCTGACGGGGCCTGGGCGGGGCGAGCGCGAGATGGCCCCGGCCGGCCCCCGGCGGGGCGATGGCGGCGTGGCTCCGGCCGGAAGCCGGCGGGCAGACAGGGACGCCCCGGCCGGGCCCCGGTGGGTCGAGGGTGAGGGTGGGGAGCTCGCTGTCGCCGCCCTGCGGGCGCACGGCGTGGATACCCTGTTCACCCTGTCGGGCGGTCACATCTTCTCCGTCCTGCACGCCGCGGCCCGCGCCGGGATGCGCATCGTCGACGTCCGCCACGAACAGACCGCGGTGTTCGCCGCGGAAGGCTGCGCCAGGCTCGGGCGCCGCCCGGCGGTGGCGCTGCTCACCGCCGGGCCCGGCGTCACCAACGGCATCAGCGGGCTGGCGACCGCCCAGGCCAACGGCGCGCCCGTCGTGGTGCTGGCCGGGCGGGCCGCACGGAAACGCTGGGGCTCCGGTGCCTTGCAGGAGTTCGACCACATCCCCCTGGTCACGCCGGTGACCAAGGACGCCCGGACCGTCACCCGCACCGATGCCGTCCCCGGTGAGCTGCGGGCGCTCACGGCCACCGCCGCCACCCCGCACCGCGGCCCGGTGTTCCTCGACATCCCCCTCGACGTGATGCACCGCAGGGCGAGCGCCATCCTGAACCCTCCGCTCCCCGTCGTCCCGCCGGCCCCCGACCCGGACGAGGTCGCCAAGGCCGCGGAACTCCTGGCCACCGCGAGCCGCCCGGTCCTGGTGGCCGGCGGCGACGTCTGGTGGGGCGGGGCCTGGGAGGCGCTGCGCCACTGCGCCGAGTCGCTGCGCGTGCCGACGTTCGCCAACGGGCAGGGCCGCGGCTGTCTGCCCGCCCGGCACGAACTGGCGTTCAGCCGGTCACGGGACGCGCTGAAGGAGGCCGACGTCGTCGTGGTGGCCGGCACGCCCCTGGACTTCCGGCTCTCCTTCGGCCGGTTCGGCGACGCGCGCGTCGTCCACGCCGTGGACCATCCCGCGCTGCGCGCCACGCACGTGCCCACGGCCGCCGCCCCGGCCGGCGACCTGCGGCACGTCCTCGACGGCATGGCGGCCTGGTCCGGGCCCCGGGCGGACCACGAGGAGTGGATACGGCGGCTGCGCGCGCGCGAACGCGCCCTGCGCGCGGCCGAACGGCCGGAACTGGAACACCCCGGTGAGCCCATCCACCCCGCCCGCGTCCTCGGGGAACTGATCGCCCAGCTCGACCACGACGCCGTAGTCATCGGGGACGGCGGCGACTTCGTGTCGTACGCGGGCCGGCTCCTGGACTCCCACCTGCCTGGCCACTGGCTCGACCCGGGCCCGTTCGGCTGCCTCGGCAACGGCATCGGCTACGCGATCGCCGCCCGGCTGCGCCACCCGGACCGGCAGGTGGTGCTCCTCCTCGGGGACGGCGCCTTCGGCTTCTCGGCCGGCGACGTCGACACCCTGGTGAGGCACCGGCTGCCGGTGGTGATGGTCGTCGGCAACAACGGCGGCTGGGGGCTGGAGAAGCACCCCATGCGCGCGCTCTACGGCACGGACGTCGCGGCCGACCTGAGGCCGGACAGCCGCTACGACCAGGTGGTCCGGGCGCTCGGCGGGGCGGGCGAGACCGTCACCGACCCGCGGCGGATCGCCCCGGCGCTGCGCCGGGCCTTCGCGGCGGGGGAGCCGTACCTCGTCAACGTACTCACCGACCCCGAGGTGGCCTACCGGCGCTCGGCGAAACTGGGGTGACTGGCATGACGACAGCGGACCACGGACGGCTCGGCTTCGGCGTACTGCAGTTCTTCTCCTGGCCCGGCCGCCGGATACCACCGGAGGCCGTCTACAGCCGCGCGCTGGAACGGATCGACATCATGGAGCGGTCGGGGGTCTACGACGCGGTGTGGCTCGCCGAACACCACTTCACCACCTACTCGGTCTCCCCGTCGGTGAGCATGATGGGCGCGCTGGTCGCGGCCCGCACCGAACGGCTGCGCATCGGCACCGCCGTCTCGCTGGCCGCGATGCACCACCCGCTGCGGCTCGCCGAGGAGATCGCGCTGCTGGACGTGGTGTCCGGCGGGCGGGTCAACTGGGGCGCGGGCCGCGGCAACGACCCCACCGAGTTCCGGGTGTTCGGGCTCGACCTCGAACGCAGCTACGCGCTGTTCCGCGAGAACGTGGAGGTCGTCCTCGGGGCCTGGCGGCAGGAACGCCTCACCCACCGGGGCCGGTTCCACTCCTTCGAGGACATCGAGGTGCTGCCCAAACCCTTGCAACGGCCGCACCCGCCGGTGTGGCTGGCCGCCTCCTCACCGGAGGCGGTCGCCTGGGCGGCCGGTGCCGGCTACTCGATCCTGATGGACCCGCACTCCACCCACGCCGCCATCGGGTCCAAGTACCGGGCCTACCGGCAGGGCCTGGCCGACGCCGGTCATCCGGTCGACGGCCGGGTCATCCCCATGGCCCGGCTGATCGCGGTCGCCCCGACCGACGAGGAGGCCCGGGAGATCGCGCTGCGCGGCGCGCGCTGGACCCTCGGCTCGTTGAGCGACCCCTCCCGGCGCGACTACTCCCGCAGCATCCGCCCGGCCGGGGCGCGAGCGGCGGGACACGACAGCCGGGACCGGGCCGAGCGGTACGCGGACGACGTGGTGATCCACGGCAGCCCCGCCCGGGTCGCCGAACACATCAGGGCCCTCAAGGAGGAGATCGGCCTGCACTACCTGCTGTGCGCGCCGTTGAGCCACGCCTCTTTCCTGCTGCTGACCCGGGAGGTCATCCCGAAACTGCTGTAATGGGAAGCACCCGAGACTTTCGAACGAGGCGGCCGGGAGATCCTCTTGAGAATCGATCACTTTCTTCTCGCGGACGGGGACGCCCCCTTACGGGAGAACACCATCTGCTCCGAGCGGAAGATCGAGGAATTCCTCGGCCTGCCCGGTCATGAATCGCTCGCACCGGCCAAGGGCGACCACGAGGAGCGGGCGGCGCCGGTGGACCGCCTCACCGGCCTGGCGGAGCGCTGCTGATGGCGCCCGCGAGTCTCGTCGCGCTCGGGGACGCCCTCGCGGACCTGGTGGTCGCCGTCCCGCCGGAGGTGTGCGCCCGGCTCGGTGTCGAACCGGGCACCGCGGACTTCTTGGAGTTCGACGCGCTGGCGGAGGTCGTCGCCCGGCTGGAGTGGGAGGGCGCGCGGGCCGTGGTGTCGGCGGGCGGCAGCGCCGCCAACACCTGCGTCGCCTTCGTGGCCGACGGCGGCCGGGCGGCGCTCGCCACGGCGTGCATGGACGACCCGCTCGCCCAGGCCGTCCGGGACGACCTGGCCGGGCGCGGAGTGTCGGTGCCGGTCCGCACGCCCGGCCGGGGCCGCACCGGGCGCTGCCTGGTGCTGCTGCTCCCCGACGGCGAACGGGCCTTCCTCATCTGGCAGGGCGAGCGCCGGCGGCTGCGGATGCTGCCGGACGCGGTGGAGGCGTGCCTGGCCGACACCGGCTCCTGCCACGGGATGCTGGTCGAGGGGTACCTGCTGGCCTCCGAGGAGGGCTGTGCGGCGGCCCGCGACGCCCTGCGGCGCGCCGTCGCGCTCGGCGCCCGGCGCATGCTCGCCCTCTCCGACCCCGCACTCGTCCGCACCCGCCGCCGGCGCTTCGCCGAGCTGCTGGCCGCCGGAGTCGACGTCGTCCTCGGCAACGAGGCCGAGGCCACCGCGCTCACCGGCACCGACGACGCCGAGGCGGCGGCCGCGGTGCTGGCCCGGCACGGCATGCTCGGCGTGGTCACGCTCGGCGCCCGCGGCGCGCTCGTCCACGGGCCGGGCGGCCGGCACCGCGTCGCCGCGCCCGGCACGCCGGTCACCAGCGCGGTCGGCGCCGGCGACGCCTTCGCCGGCGGCTTCCTGGCCGGGCTGCTGTCGGACCTGAGCCCTCCGGAGTGTCTCGCGCTCGGCGTGGCCAGGGCGCGGGCGGTCCTCACGGTGGAGCAGGCGCGGGCTCCCGTGCCTCCCGAGCCCGCCCGAAGACCCTGAATTACCCGTACGAGATATTCGACCATGGTTTCCTGGACGGGAAATCAGGGGAACGGCGCCGCGATTTTCCCTGCCCCAATCCGGCGGAAAACAGACGGGGTTGGCAGTCCGCCCCCGGTGTGATACTCCTTCAGTCGGGCGGAATACGGTTTCGGAGAGGGGTCGTTTTTCATGACGGTTACCGTGCGCACCGAAGGTGTCGGCCCGTCCGCCGTCTTCGCGCTGCCCTGGCTGGTCGCCGACGAACTCGGCTATTTCGCCGAGGAAAACGTCGCGGTGGAATTCGTCCAGAACCGCGCGGAGCAGAAGCTGACCGAACCGGTGGCGGACCACGAGCTGGTCGACTCCATCCGCAACCACGTGCCCTTCGAGGAGGGGCAGGTCGACCTGTACCGCGCCTGCGAGTGGGGGCAGATCCGGCGGGCCCACGACAGCCGCCGGGGAGCGAGGATCATCGGGAAACGCTCGTCGGTCGCGGTGATGGCCCTCATGGCGGCGCCCGGTTCGAAGTACATCTATCCCCAGACCCTGGCGAACGCGCCCGTGGCGGTCAGCTTCCACAACGGCAACCACTACGCGGCGATCCAGATGCTGGAGGGCTTCCTGGAGGCCGACGAGATCAAGACGGTGGGCTACCACACCCTGGACGGCTACCGCGCCGTCCAGTCCGGTGAGGCCGCGGCCGTCGCCCTGTCGGAACCGTGGATCACCCTGGCCGAGAAGCAGGGCTTCCAGAAGGTCATCGAGACCCACTACGCGGGACTGGAGCTGGTGGCACCGGACTTCGACCGCGCCGTCTACGCGGCCTGCAACCGGGCGGTCAACCGCGCGGTCGCCGCGCTCGGCCGGGACAAGCGCCCCTACCTGCACTACCTGATCGACTCGCTGCCCGAGGTCTTCGCGGGCGAGGTCACACCCGACGACTTCCACCTGCCGCGGCTGCGCTACGTACCCCCGGAGCCGTACACCCGCCTGGAGTTCGAGAAGGCCTACGCCTGGATGCGGCGCTGGGGCCTGATCGAGCCGGGGGCCCGGTACGAGGACCTGGTGGTCGAGGACGCGCAGACCGACGCGGTCCACTGAGGAGACTGGGGGAGACGCCATGTCCGAGGCCCCGTCGCAGGAATGGGGCGTGCGCGTCCGCACCGGATGCCGCGTCAGCTTCACACTGATCGACCTGAACGGCGAGACCGGCCGCCGCAACGGCATGGCCTCCATGGCGCTGCGCTCGCCCGGCCTGGAGGCCGTCGTCCTGCCGCACCACGAGAACGCGGTCGAGGCGGACGAGAACGGCTCGGCCCACCTGGAGGCCGTCGGTACCCTGCTGGACCGCCTGCGCGAGGCGTGGGGCGGCCCGCCCGCCAAGGTGGTGATCCGCAAGGGCCTCCCGCCGCACACCGGCTTCGGCTCCGGCACCACCACGGCCGTCGCCGTGGGCCGCGCCTACGCCCAGTTCGCCGGACTCCCGCTCGGCACCGCGGAGATAGCCCGGACCGCCGGCCGGGCCGGCACCTCGGGCGCCAGCCCCAACCTCATAGAAAGAGGCGGCTTCCTGGTCGACGGCGGCCACCTCAACCCCGACGACTTCGCCGAGGACCCGAAGCGCTACCTGGTCCCGACCCGGTTCGCGGGCGGCGGGAAACGGCCCCCCGTGCTGATCTCGGCGCCCTTCCCCACCTGGCCGGTCCTCGTGATCATCCCCAACGGCCACCAGATGCACGGCGAGACCGAACGGCAGTTCTTCGCCCGGACGCTGCCCATCCCCGCCGAGGAGGCCCGCCGCACCGCCCACGCGGTCCTGATGAACCTGGCCACCTCGGTCCTGGAGGCCGACTACCCGGCCTTCTGCCGCGCGGTGAACTTCCTGACCTACGAGAGCCACTTCAAGCAGAAGCAGATCGACATGCAGTCCTCCCAGGTCAAGTACCTGCTGGAGGAGGCGCGCCGGGGGCAGGAGATCGACGCCGTCGCGATGAGCTCCGAGGGACCGATGTGCTACGCCTTCACCCGGCGCCCCGGGGCCGCCGTCCGGTGGCTGTCCGGGCTGCGGGAAGCGGGCGTCGTCCGCGAGTTCTGGTTCAGCGGCGCCCGCAACGTCCCCGCCGACGTCGACTGGATCCCGGTGCTCGACGACGACGGCCGGACAGTCGTCGACTGAACCCCGCCGGGCACGAGCACGCGAGGAGGCAGCAGTGCCGAAGAGGTTCTCGACCAAGGATCTCGACGTCCGGCGGGCACCGGCCGACGGGCGCACCGGAGTGGGCAGTTTCCGGTTCACCGACGACTACTCGGTCTTCCACTACGGAAAGATGCCCGACTCCGTCCCGGGCAAGGGCGAGGCGTGCTGCCGCATCGCGGCGTTCAACTTCGGCCTGCTGGCCGAGGCGGGCGTGCCCAGCCACTTCCGCGCCTTCCACCCGCCCGACCGGCTGGAGTTCGACCTGCTGAGGGTCGTCGACCCGAGGGAACGGCCGCTCGGGCCGGGAGACGTCAACCACCTCGTCCCGCTCCAGGTCATCTTCCGCACCATGCTCCCCGAAGGCTCCTCGGTGCTGCGCCGCCTGAGACTGGGCCGGCTGGAACCGGCCGACATCGGCCTCACCCATGCCCCCGCCCCCGGCACCGTACTGGAGCGCCCGGTCATCGAGTACACCACCAAGCTGGAGGAGATCGACCGCTTCGTGCGCCGGGACGAAGCCGCGGCGATCGGCGGGCTGGACGCGGAGCAGCAGACCGAACTGGAGGACCGTACCCGGCTGGTGGCCGAGGTGGTGGCCGCGCACGCCCGCCGCGTCGGGCTGGTGCTCGCCGACGGCAAGGTCGAGTACGGCCGGGACGCGCGGGGCCGGCTGATCCTGGTCGACCACGCGGGCACCCCCGACGAGGCCCGGCTGCTGCTGGACGGCGCCCACGCCGACAAGCAGGTGCTGCGCGACCACTACGCGGCCACCGGCCTGCAGTCCCGGGTGGAGGAGTGGGTGCGGGAGGGCCGCCCCCGCTCGGCCTGGCCCGCCCCCGACCCCCTCCCGCGCGAGGTGGTGGAACTCGTCGGCGAGATGTACCGGTCGCTGTGCGAGCTGTGGACCGGCACCCGGGTGTGGGGCGCCCAGGACCTGGACCGGGTACTGGACCGGCTGGCGGCCCTCGCACCCGGCACCCGCCGCACCGAGCCCGGGGCGGGTGCGGCATGGACCTGATACCACCGTGTGCCGGGCGGGCGACGCCCGCGCACCGCTGCGCGGCCGCCGTCCCGGGGGCGCCCCGCGCCGATGAGCTCACCGCGACCAACGGCGTGAGTGGGCGGCGCGAGCGACCGTCGGACCGTACTGCCACGCCACACCCGCGACCCGGCCCGCTCATGGCCTCCGGCCCCGTGCACCCGGGGCACCTCGCCCGCTGCGAGACGGACTTCGCCGACCCACCACCGCGGAGGCCCGTGCGTGGCCCGGAAACCCGGCCGTCCGCGCTCGGCCCCCGCCGTGTGCGCCCACCGAGTGACCCCGGCCGGGCCGGCCGGCGGGTGGTGGGCCCGTACGGCCGCGTACCCGGCGAGGAGGAGGCAGCGTGAACGCGCGGGAACGTACCGGGCGTTGGCTGATCACGGCCGACCGGGTCTGGGACGGGGCCGCCGCCGCACCCGTCCCGTACGGGTTCGTGCTCCTCGACGGCGACCGCATCGCCGCCGTCGGCCGCCAGGCGGACCTCGGTGACGGCGACACCACGGCCGCCGCCCGGCTGGACCTGCCCGGCGCCACCCTCATGCCGGGGCTCATCGACGCCCATGTGCACCTGACCTTCAGCGGCTCGGACGTGCCCGTCCGCGACTACCTGCGGGAGGCCCGGGCCGGCGCCGCCGCCCTCGCCGTACGGGCCGTGGTCAACCTGCGGGCCGCCGTGGAGGCCGGCGTGACCACCGTCCGCGACCTGGGCACCCCGAACGAGGTCGCCTTCCCGCTGCGCGCCGCGGTGGCCGACGGCCGGATTCCCGGACCGCGGGTGCTGACCAGCGGCCGGCCGATCACCGTCACCGGCGGCCACTGCCACTGGTTCAGCCACGAGTGCGACTCGCCCACCGAGATCCGGGTGGCCGTGCGGACCCAGGTACGCGACGGCGCGGACTGGATCAAACTCATGGTCGGCGGCGGCAACCTGACGCCCCGGACCAACCCGGTGCGGCCCCAGTTCACCGAGGAAGAAGTCCGGGCCTGCGTGGAGGAGAGCGACCGGCTGGGCCGCCCGGTCGCCACCCACGCCTACGACCCGCTCAGCATCCGCCGGTCCGCCGCCGCGGGCGCGCGCACCATCGAGCACTGCCTCTTCGAGACGGCCGACGGCATCGCCTACGACCCGGCCACCGCCGATCTGATGGCCGCCCGCTCCATCGCCTTCGTCCCCACCATCAGCGGCGCCCTGCACCGGATGCGCGACGGCACCGAGCTGATCGCCCCCCGGTTCCGCGACCGGCACCAGCACGTCCGCGAGGTCTTCCGACTGCTGCTCGCCGCCGGGGTGCCCATGGTCGCGGGCTCGGACGCGGGCGTCCCGCACCGCGCCTTCGACGGCTTCCCGGCGGACCTGGCGGCCCTGGCCGGGGCGGACGGCATCGGACTGACCCGGCACCAGGCGCTGGTCGCCGCCACCTCCGGCGCCGCGGCCGGACTCGGCATCGACGACGCGGGCACGCTGACGCCCGGCCACCGCGCCGACCTGCTCGCGGTGGACGGCGACCCGCTGCGCGACCTCGGGGCCCTGCTGCGCCCACGGCTGGTCGTCGCCGCCGGACGCCGGGTGCGCGGCCCGGACACAGGAACCGGCTGACGCACCCGGCGGCCACCGCACGCAGCCGGCCTCCGGACGAGCCTGACGGGAGCACGCATGAAATTCGGCATCTTCTTCGAACTGTCGGTACCGCAGCCGTTGGGCCACGCCGACGAGGTACAGGCATACCGGGACGCCCTGGAACAGAGCAGGCTCGCCGACGAGCTGGGGTTCACCACGGCCTGGGCGGTCGAGCACCACTTCCTCCAGGAGTACTCGCACTGCTCGGCCCCCGAGGTCTTCCTCACCGCCGTCGCCATGTCGACATCGCGGCTGCGCGTCGGCCACGGGGGAGTGGTGTGCGTGCCCCAGATCAACCATCCGGTGCGCGTCGCCGAACGGGCCGCCGCCCTCGACATCCTCTCCGGGGGCCGGCTGGACGTCGGCACCGCACGCGCCTCGACCATCACCGAGCTGGGCGGCTTCATGGCCGACCCGGACAGCACCAAGATGTCCTGGGACGAGTACATCGACGTACTGCCCCGCATGTGGACCGAGGAACGCGTCCGCTACGACGGCACCACCTTCACCCTGCCCGAGCGTCCCGTGGTGCCCAAGCCGGTGCAGGACCCCCACCCGCCGCTGTGGGTGACGGTGACCTCGCCCGGCACCGAACGCGACGCGGCCGACCGGGGCATCGGCTGTCTCGGGGTCGCCGCGGCGAGCTTCAAGGAACAGGAACGGCGCACCGGCGAGTACCGCAAACGCATCCAGCAGTGCGACCCGGCCGGCCGCGCCGTCAACGACCAGGTGGCCACCATGAACTACCTCTTCTGCCACGAGGACGACGCCACCGCGAGCCGGATCGGCGGCACCATGTTCAACGCCTTCGGCATGCTCAACAGCCAGCTGCTGTGGGCGCGGGAGGTCTACCCCACCCCGGCGTACCGGTCGCTCGGCAACCTCGCGCCGGGCGGCGTCGACCGGGTCCGCGACACCGACCCGGCGGCCCGGCGGCCCGTTCCCGAGGGCGTCGCCATCGGCGACCCGGACCGCATCGTCAAGGCCATCAAGATCTGGGAGAGCATGGGCGTGGACGCGATCAACTTCCTGCTGAACACGGCGAACCTGGTGCCCCAGGACCAAGTGCTGGCCAGCATGCGGCTGTTCGCCGCCGAGGTCATGCCGCACTTCGCGGAGGGCGGCGACTGATGCTCAGCGGAACCGCCGACCCCGAGGCGATGGCCGCGTCCGCCCCCTACGTCGCCGCCCCCGCCACCGAACCGCTGGTCTGCCACGGCGCGGAACTCCTCCAACTCGTCTACCAGGTGGACGCCCACACCCGGCAGGAGGTCCTGCCCCCGGCCCTGCACCCGGTCAACCCCCCGGTGATCACCGTGTCCGTGCTGCGGGCCGCCGAGAGCGACGCCGGACCGTTCACCCTGGCCGAGACCCGCGTCGTGTGCCGCAGCGGCGCGCGCGGCAGGGGCTTCCACGTGTCCGGGTTCATCGACGGCGAGGAGGCCGCCCGGCTGCTCGCCCAGCGCTGGGGATACCGCACCCGCCCGGCCGCCGTGGAGCTGCGGCTGCGCCACCACGGCGCCACCGCCGAGGTCCGCGAGGCCGGCCGCGCGCTGCTCGACGCGCGCCTGCTCGACCCGGTCCCGCTGGCCCCCGCCGACATCCAGTTCACCGACTCCATGCACCTGGCCCGCACCCCGCGCGGCAACCGGCTCATCCAGGTCGAGCGCGCCTACGACATCACGGCCGCCCGGCGCGGCCGGCCGGTGCTGGCCGCCTTCGAGGCCGCCGGCTGGGGCGAGCCCCGGCTGCGCCCCTCACACCCGATATCGGCCGTCGCGCTCACCGGTGACGTGGTGTTCCGGCCGGTCCGCTACCTGTGCCGCGCCGATGTCAGCGCCTCGGAAGGGACGGAACGCATTGACCACGCCTAGCCCCGACGAGGCGCCGGACGACCGGAGCGCCCACCTCACCGGCCACGAGCGCGCCGCACCGATGCGGCCCGGTCCCACCGGACCGCTCCGGGGCGTCCGGGTGGTCGACCTCACCCGCGCCGTGTCGGGCCCGTTCTGCACGATGATCCTGGGCGACCTCGGCGCCGAGGTCATCAAGGTCGAACCGCCCGCCGGGGACCTGCCCCGGTTCGCCGGCCCGTTCACCAAGGACGACACCGGCCGGTACTACGGCGGGCTGTTCGCCAGCATCAACCGCAACAAGCTGGGCATCGTCCTGGACCTCGGCGCACCCGCCGACCGGGAGCGGCTGCTGAAGCTCGTGGACGGCGCGGACGTGCTGGTGGAGAACTACCGGTCGGGCGTGATGGAGCGCTGGGGACTGGAGTACGAGGCGCTGCACGCCCGCAACCCCCGGCTGGTGTACGCGGCGATCCGCGGCTTCGGCGACCCGCGCACCGGCACCAGCCCCTACGTGGACTGGCCCGCCTACGACATCGTCGCGCAGGCCATGGGCGGGCTGGTCAGCATGACCGGTCCGGCCGGGCACGAGGGCGTCCGCGTCGGCCCGACCATCGGCGACCTGTACCCCGCCGCGCTCGCGGCCGTCGGCGTCCTCTCCGCCCTGCACCACGCGCGGGCCACGGGGGAGGGCCAGATGGTCGACGTGGCCATGGTCGACTCGATCGTGTCCCTGTGCGAGACCGCCGTCTACCGCTACTCCTACACCGGCGTGGTCAGCGCCCCCACCGGCAACAGCCATCCGCAGCTGGTGCCGTTCGACATCTTCCCCACCAAGGACGGCCAGTGCGCCATCGCCGCCCCGACGGACAACCACTGGAAGGTGCTGTGCGAGACGATCGGGCGCCCCGACCTCGTAGCCGACGAGCGGACCCGCACCAACGGTGACCGGGTCGCCAACGCCGTACTCGTGCACCACGCGATCGCCGGCTGGACGCTGGAGCGGACCACCGCCGAGATCACCGCGGAACTCGGCGGCCGGGTCCCGCTGGGACCGGTGAACGACGCCGCCGACCTGTTCACCGACCCCCACGTCCACGCCCGGGACATGCTCGTCGCCGTGGAACAGCCGGGCGGCGCCCGCCCGGTGGTGTTCCCCGGCTGCCCGATCCGCTTCACCGCGACCCCCTCCGGGGTGTACCGGCGGCCGCCGGTGCTCGGCGAGCACACCCGGGAGGTCCTGGCGGCGCTGGACGAGGACGGTCCGGCGCCGGGGTAGCCGACGGCAGGGTGCCCGCCCCGGGCGGGTCAGGGGCGGCGGCCGGCGCGGGCGAGCAGCCGGGTCTGCGGGTCCGCGCCCGGCTCCACCGCCACCTCGGCGAACCCCCACTGGGCGAACATCCGCGGGCGGCTGTCGAAGAGTTCCAGGCAGGCGTCGACCAGAGCGGCCGGCAGCCGCGGGTCCGGCTCCAGCGCGCGGCCGATGTCCCAGCCGTGGATCAGCACGTCCACGAACCGCTGCCTGGCGTACACCCGGCCCGGCCGCTCGCCGTAGGACAGCGGCCACAGGCGGTCCATGGCGTCCCCGGCCGCGAACGCCTCGGTCGCCGCCGCGACGGAGGCCGCGTGCGCGGCGGCCGGGTCGTCCCCCAGCAGATCGCCGTCGAGTTCCGTGCCGACGTCCTCGATCGTCCGGCCGCCGCCCAGCTCGCGCACCCACAGGTTCCCGGCGACGAGGTGGTTCACGACCTGCCGTACGTTCCACCGCTCGCACGGGGTGGGTGCCTCCCACCGGCCGGCGCCGACGGCGGCGACGAACCGGTCCGTCGTGAGCAGGGCTTGCGCGTGCAGGGCCCGGATGTCCATGGGGGAAGACCACCGTCCTCGATGTCGTGGGCCAAGGGGCTGGGCGGGCTCAGGTCCGGGGCTGCCCCGCTCCGGTCTCCGCGAGCCGGGCGAGGAACCGGTGGATCGACCGGTCGTACGCCTCCGTACGCGCGAACGCCTTCACGGCCAGCCGGCGCCGGAAGCCGGGGTCGGTGGCGCCGGCCCGGCCGCCGGCGGCGGTCAGGGCGGCGAGGACGGCGCCGTAGTCCGCCGGGTCCACGACGGGGAGCACGTCGGCGTGGTTCTTGGCGGCGGCCCGCACCATGGCGGGGCCGCCCACGTCGATGGAGTCCAGCACGCCCTCGGAGGTGTCGTCCGGCGGCAGGTCGCGGAAGTTGCACACCAGTACGTCGATGCGGGGCACCCCGTGACGGCGGACGTCCGCCTCGTCGGCCGGATGCCCCCGGCGGTACAGCAGCCCGCCGAAGACGGACGGGTGAAACGCCCGGACCCGGCCGCCCATCAGCTCCGGCACCCCGGACAGGTCGCCGATCACCGTGGCGTCCAGCCCGGCCTCCCGCAGCAGCCCGGCGGTGCCGGCGGTGGCCGCCAGCCGCAGGCCCAGACGGCCCAGACCGGCCCCCAGTTCCGTGATGCCCGTCTTGTCCGTCACTGACAGTACCGCGTACATCTGGGGCCCTCCGGCCGGTCAGCCCGCGAGCAGTGGCTCCACGCGGGACAGGGTCTCCTGGATGTTCTCCTCGGTGATCACCCGGCGTGCCTCCCGCGGCGTCAGCCAGCGCAGCGGCGCCTGCGGGTTCTCCGGGCGGACCGCCTCGGGGGTGCGGGTGGCCAGGACGAAGCGGATGTCGGCGTGTTCGTGCGCCGCCTCCCGGGAGTTGGCCGGCACCGGCACGATCACCAGGTGCCGGACCCCGGCGTCCGGCCAGGGCACGAGGTCGGCCAGTCCCGTCTCCTCCCGCCCCTCCCGCAGGGCGATGGCGAGCGGGTCGTCCTCCTCCGGGTCGGCGTGGCCGCCGACCAGCAGCCAGGACTCGTGGCGCTGGTGCCAGCGCAGCAGGACCCGGCCGCTGTCCTGGTGCACGATCAGCGCGGACCCGGTGACGTGCAGCGGGGTGGACCGCCGCCACGGGTCGCCCGACGCGACGAGGGCGCGCACCCGCTCCACGTCCGCGCGTTCGGCGGTGCTCTTCGGTTCGTAGCGGTCAAGGAGATCGAGGACCGCGTGAGGGGCTGTGGCCATGCGCGGCATCCTAGTGACGGGGCGTGGGCCGGGCCGTGTGTCCGGGCCGGACCGATCACCTTCGGCCAGCCGGGACTTCGCCGCCGGGCCCGGCGGGGGAGCGCTCCTTCGGCAGCCCCAGGAGGCGTTCGGCGATGATGTCCCGCAGGACCTCGCCGGTACCGTCGCCGATCGTGTCCCCCCGGCCGGCCAGGAACAGCCGCCGCAGGCGGACCGCCGGGTCGTCGGCCCCTTCCCCGGGACCCGCGCCGAGCAGGCCGGACGCGCCGGTCACCGCGAGGGCGATCTCACCGAACCGGCGGCGGTACTCGGCCCGCATCAGCCCGGCCACGGCCGCCCCGGCACCCGGTCCGCCGGACGCCGGCGGATCGGCCACCACCCGGCGCAGCAGCGTCAGCCGCGTGTACGCCTCCGCCAACTGGCCCCTGACCAGCGGGTCCCGGGTTCTCCCTGCCTTCTGCGCCTGCCTGAGGAGGTCCCGGAACGCGGCCTCGTAACCGGTGAGTTCCGCCGCCGCGCGGCCGGCCCGCTGGTGTGCCAGGGCGGTCATCACCACCGGCCATCCGCCGCCCGGCCCGCCGATCACATCACGCAACGCAGCGCGGGCCCCGGCGAACTCCACCTCGCACAGGTCCGCCGACCCGTCCGCCGACCGGACCGGACGCACCCGGACGCCGTTGCCCTCGTCGAGCCGCACCACCACGCACGACAGGCCCCGGTGCCGGTCCGCGGCCGGATCCGTCCGGCACAGCACCAGTGCCGTACTGCTTCGGCGGGCACCGCGCACCCACGCCTTGCGGCCACGGAGCAGGATCTCGTCGCCGGTCACCGTGCCCCGGGTCTCCACGGAGGCGAGGTCGGAGCCGTGGGACGGCTCGGAGTACGCCTGGCAGTACGTGTCCCGGCCGGACCGGATGCCGGGCAGCAGCCGGGCCCGCTGCTCCTCGGTGCCGTGGGCCAACAGGACGGGCCCGACGACCAGTTCACCGGTCCCCCGGCCGATCCTCGGCACACCGGCGCGCGCACACTCCTCCTCCAGCATCAGCACCTCGGGCACACCGAGCCCGGCCCCGCCGTACCGCCGCGGCCAGGCGGGACACACCAGGCCCGCGCCGAGCAGCCTGCGCTCCCACTCCGCGTACGCCGCCGCGCCGATCTCGCCGTGCGCGGCCCGTGCGCCCGGGGCCTCCTCGGTGTCGCCGTATGCCGACGGGTGGCCGTCCGCCGTGAGGCCGGGCGGGACGCTGGCCGATATCCAGGCCCGCACCCGGCGGCGGAACGACCCGGTGCGGGGCGGGTGCGGGAACGCGGGCGTGCCCGGGGCTGCTTCCAACGTCTCCTCCGGTCGGTGCTCAGACTCCGATCCGCCGAGCCAGCAGCTCGCGGTGGTGGGCGGCGTCACCGAAGAGCAGTTCGCTGCTCTTGGCCCGCCGGAAGTAGAGATGGGCCGGGTGCTCCCAGGTGTAGCCGATGCCCCCGTGGATCTGGATGTTCTCCGCCGCGGCGTGGAAGTACGCCTCGGAACAGCAGGACTTGGCCAGGCTCGCCAGGACGGGCACCTCGTCGTCGTCCTCGGCCACCGCCCAGCCGGCGTGGTAGGCCGCCGCCCGCGCCGACTCCACCTCCAGCAGCAGGTCGGCGCACTTGTGCTTGATGGCCTGGAAACTGCCGATGGGCCGCCCGAACTGCACCCTGAGCCGGGCGTACGCGACGGCCATCTCCAGCACCCGCTGCGCCCCGCCGGTCTGTTCGGCCGCCAGCGCCACGGCGGCCAGGTCCAGCATCCGGGCCACCGCGGGCCAGCCCTCGCCGTCGGCGCCGACCGGGCGGGCCCGGACCCGGTCGAAGGAGAGCCGGGCGAGCTTGCGGGTCGGGTCCAGGGTGGCGACCGGGGTGGCGGTGAGGCCGGTGGCGTCCTTCCCCACGGCGAACAGCGACACGCCCGCCCTCGTCCTGGCCACTACGAGCACCAGGTCGGCGACATGACCGTCCAGGACGTAGTGCTTCTCTCCCGACAGCCGCCACATCCCGTCCGGCGTGCGGGTGGCCTCCAGCGTGATGCCGCTCTCGCCCCAGTCCCCCTGCCGTTCGGCGAGCGCGACCGTGGCGATGGTACGGCCGCTCGCGATGCCGGGCAGATACTCCTCCTTGGCCGGCTCGTCGCGCGAGGTGAGCAGCAGATTGGCCGCCAGCGCCACGGTCGCGAAGTACGGCGCGCACAGCAGCGCCCGGCCCATCTCGTCCAGCACCACGCTCAATTCGGCATACGAATGACCGGCCCCGCCGTATTCTCCCGGAATGATCAGAGCCATCAGTTCCAGTTGTTCCGCCATCTGCCGCCACACGGCCCGGTCGAAGCCCTCCGTCTGCTCCATCAGACGCCGGACCTCGGTTTCCGGAGATTTATCGGCGAGAAAACGGCGTACCGCTGCGCGCAACTGCTCGTGATCGTCACTGAACGGGTGGGTCACGGCAACCACTCCCGCCGTCCGCGGCAATTCGTGCCAGCAACGTAATCGATGGCCGGACGAGGCGGAAGTACGCCGCCGCATCAGGCCGGTTGTCGCTGCCCGGAAGGCCCGCCGACGGTGCCGATCCGGCCAACGGCGAACAGGCGGTGATCACCGGAAGACGACTCCTTGACGGGTGCACCGGCCCCGGTAGACTGTTTTTCCCTGTGCGAGGCCATCGGAGTGTTCCGCAAACGCTCGTCTGGAGTGCCAGTGGGTGTTTCTCCCATGAAGCTCAGCGGCCGTATCCCTTCGATAAGCACCGGAAATACGGAAGCGGACATGCGGTCCGCGGCCGGGGAAATCAGAACCCAGCTCACCGACTGGGGTTTCATGGCCGTCGAGGTACCGGGCATCGGCGCCCGCGTCGAAGAGCTGACCCGCGGTTTCTCCGAAGCCTGCGACTCGGCCGCACCCCGCCTGTCCGACTACGCCTACGAGCGGGTGCCCCAGATCTCCAGCGGCGGCACCCACGGGTTCTTCCCCTACCTGTCGGAGGTGCCGCGCCTGGCGGCCGGCGTTGCCGATCCGAAGGAGTTCATCCATGTGAGCGGCGCCATGATCGCCGACCGTCCGCCGGGCGCCGCGGCGGTGCTGCGCGCCTTCCCCGGGTTCGGTGAGGCGGCCACCGGTGTCTTCGACACCGCCTTCACCCTGGTCCGGCTGTTCGCCGAGGTGATCCACGGCATGCTGCCGCCGAACGCGCCCCCGCTCGAACTGTCGCGGGACGCGGCCAACCTCCGGGTCATCCGCTACCGGGACACCGGCGGGCGCGAGGTCCTCGCCCACGAGCACTCGGGCATCCAGCTGCTGGGCCTGCAACTGCCGCCGAACGACCAGGGGTTGCAGTACGTCCTGCACGACGGCACCTGGGTCGAACCGGTGATCGCGCACACGGACGTCGTGCTGTGCAACGTCGGCAGGATGCTCGCCACGGCCTCCGACGGCCGCTTCCGCCCCTCCACCCACCGGGTGCACCGCCCGGACACCCGGCCGGGCTACGAACGGCTGTCGGCCGTGCTGTTCGCCTACCCGCCGCACGACGCCCGCCAGTGGCGGATCACCACCGACGGGCACCTGACCGTCCTGGACTCCACCTGGGCCGACTTCATCGCCGACAGGTTCGCGGGGCTGGGCAGCACCACCAACCCCTGACCGCCCGCACAGCGCACCGGCGCCGCCCGGCACCCTTCGAACAGACCCGTGAGCGGGAGGCAACGACATGAGCACCGGCCCCCTCGGCCCGTACGACACCGAGCAGTTGACGCGACTGGCGGAGACGAAGCCGCCCGACATCACCGGCCGCAGCAAGCGCCTGTGGCTGCTGCCCGACGACCTCTGCCTGGTCGAACTCATCCCGAGCCTGCGCAGCTTCACCTACGCGCGGGACGAAATCGTCGACGAGACCGGGCCGTTGCGCCTGGACTTCTACGAACGTGCCGCCGCCCGGCTCACCGAGGCCGGCGTGCGCTGCGCCTTCCGCGCCCGGGTCGGCGGGACCCGGTACCTGGCGGAGTACCGCCCCGCGCCGCCGTTCGAGGTCATCGTCAAGAACGTGGCGAACGGCTCCACCACCCGCAAGTACCCCGGACTGTTCCCGGACGGCCGGCCCCTGCCCCGCCCGGTCGTGAAGTTCGACTACCGGGTGGACCCGGAGGACCAGCCCATCGGCGAGGACTACCTGCGGGCGCTCAACCTGCCGGTCGAGGCCATGCGGGACCAGGCGCTCGTCGTCAACGACGTGCTGCGCGACTGGCTCGCCCCCTTGCGGGTGTGGGACTTCTGCCTCATCTTCGGCACCGGCGCCGACGGTGAGCTGTGCCTGATCTCGGAGGTCTCCCAGGACTGCATGCGGCTGCGGCACGCGGACGGCACGCCCCTCGACAAGGACCTGTTCCGGGCCGGCGTGCCGGGCGCCGAGATCGTGCACCAGTGGAAGCGGGCCTTCGATGCCCTCTGAGGCGGAGCGTCCCGTGGCGCTGGTGACCGGCAGCAACCGGGGCACCGGCAGGGCCGTCGCCGCCGCCCTGCACGGGCGCGGTTACCGCATCCGGTCGCTGAACCGCACGCCGAGCGGCGAGGACTGGCTCGGCGAGCTGCGCTGCGACCTGGCCGACCCGCGGCGGATCGCCGAGTGCGTCACCGAGGCGGTCGCCGGCGCCGGGCGGCTGGACGTGTGTGTCGCCAACGCCGTCGACCGGGCCTTCGCCCCGCTGGCCGGCCTGCCCGCGGAGGACTGGGACCGGCTCGTCGCGATCAACCTGACGTCGGTGTTCCACCTGATCCGGCACACCCTGCCGGCGCTGCGCGCGAGCGGCGGGCTGTTCGTCGCGATGGGCAGCCACGCGGCGACCCGTTTCTTCGAGGGCGGGGCCGCCTACAGCGCGACCAAGGCGGCCCTGAAGGCGCTGGTGGAGACCCTGCTGCTGGAGGAGCGCGGGAACGGCGTCCGCGCCTGCCTGATCTCCCCCGGCGCCATCGCCAATCTCGACGGGGACGAAGCGCCGTACAAGATGAGCACGGAGTCGGTCGGCGACTGCGTCGCGGCCGTGATCGACGGCTGGCCGCGCGACGTGGTCGTCGGAGAGCTGGAGATCCGCCCGGCCAGGCTCCCCGCGCCCCCGGTGACCGGCATCGACCGGCTGCTGCACGTCTGAGGCCGACGGCACCCGCCCATCCCGCACCCGGCCGACGGCGCGGACGCTAACGCACCGCCCTGTTCCCGGAACGCACGCCCGCAGACCGCTTACACGCCCGGGGTGAAGACATGGTCTCTCTCGCGCTCCCCACCGGTTCCCTGGAAGCGCCGACGCTGGAACTCCTCGCCGCCGCCGACCTGCCCGTGAGCAGACACGCGCCGCGCGCCTACCGGGCGACCGTCGGCCACCCGGCCGTCGACCGGGTGGTCTTCTACAAGCCGCGGGAGATCCCCGGGGTGGTGGCGGGCGGCACCTGCGACATCGGGCTCACCGGCGCCGACTGGGTCGCCGAGACGGGCGCGAAGGTCGAGGTGGTGGACACCCTCGACTACTCCAAGTCCACCCGCTCGGGGTGGCGGGTGGTGCTGGCGGTGCCCGAGGACCACCCGGCGCGAACGGTGGCCGACCTGGCGGACGGGGTGCGGGTGGCGACGGAGTACCCGGCCCTGGCCCGGGAGTACTTCCGGCGCTCGGGCGTACGGGCCGCGGTCCTGCACTCGCACGGGACCACGGAGGCCAAGATCCCCGACCTCGCCGACGCGGTGGTGGAGGTGGTGGAGACCGGCTCCTCGCTGCGGCAGAACAACCTCCGGGTGCTGGACACGGTCAGACGGTGCGGGGTGAACCTCGTCGCCAACCCCTCCGCCTGGGCCGACCGGACCACCCGGGCGACGATCCGCACCCTCGCCACCCTGCTGCGCGCCGCGTACGCCGGCCCCCTGCACCGGCTGCTGACCATCGTCCTGCCGGTGGACCGCTGGGCCCACGCCGAGCCCCTGCTGCCGCCGCGCTGGTGGCGCCTCGACACCGGCGCCGCCTCAGGGCTGGTGGTCCTCCAGGGAGTCTGCGCCGCCCCCGAGGTCGCCGGTGTGGTGAGCTCCCTGGTCGAGCGGGCCGGCGCGATCGAGATCGTGGAGACCCCGATCCGCAAACTGATCCGCGACCACCCGGCGTGAGGCGCCACCGCGCCGGGACACATCCGTTGACCATTCCCGCCGCTGTCGTTAGCCTCGCCAGGAATTATTCGAACCTCAGAGCGAAACTTTCGCTCACATCGCGGGTGCGGGTCATCCCGGAAAGGACTCGATGTGCCGAGCGCGCCCGAGAGCGGCCTCAGCCTCAGCAACCCCGTGATCCCGGGATTCCACCCCGATCCGAGTGTCTGCCGGGCCGGGGAGGACTACTACCTCGCCTGCTCCAGCTTCGAGTACTACCCCGGCATCCCCGTCTTCCACAGCCGCGACCTGGTGCACTGGACCCAGATCGGCAACGCCCTGGACCGGCCGGAGCAGCTGCGGCTGCCGCCCGGCACCCCCTCCTCCGGCGGCCTCTACGCCCCCACGCTGCGCCACCACGACGGCCGCTTCTGGCTGATCGTGACGAACGTCAGCGGCGACGGAAACCTCCTGTTCACCGCCACCGACCCGGCCGGCCCCTGGTCCGATCCGGTCCGGCTGCCCGGCGTACGGGGCATCGACCCGGACCTCGCCTGGGACGACGAGGGCACCTGCTGGTGCACCGTGGCGGGGGTCAGCCAGGTCCGCATCGACCCGCGCACGGGGGAGACCCTCGGCGAGCCGCGGCGCGTGTGGTCCGGGACGCCCGGCGCCAAGGCCCCGGAGGCGCCGCGCCTGTACCACATCGGCGAGTACTGGTACCTGCTCATCGCCGAGGGCGGCACCGAGCGGTGCCACGCCGTCTCGGTCGCCCGTGGCCGCACCCCCGGCGGGCCCTTCGAGCCGTGCCCGGCCAACCCCGTCCTGACCCATCGCGGCACCGACCACCCCGTCCAGAACACCGGCCACGGAGACCTGGTCCAAGGGCCCGACGGTTCGTGGTGGATGGTGTTCCTCGGCGTCCGGCCGCACGGCGGGTCCCCCGGCTGGCACGTGCTGGGCCGGGAGACGTTCCTGGCCCCGGTGACCTGGGTCGACGGCTGGCCGGTCGTCGGCGGGGTGTCACTCGCCCCGGCCCCGCCGCCGTGGCCGCTCCAGCGGCCCGCCGTCGTGCCGGTCCGGGACGACTTCGACGGCGGCGGCCTCGCCCCCGGCTGGATCTCGCCGCGCTTCCGGAACGAGGAGGACTGCACCACCGAGGAACGCGCCGGCTGGCTGACCCTGCGCGCCCGCGGGGCCTCGCTGGACGACACCGACGTCACCTTCGCCGGCCGCCGCCAGCAGCACCCGGCCTGCCGGGCGGCGACCCTGGTCGACCCGGTCGGGGGCAGCGGCGGTCTGGCCGTCCGCCTGGACGAGCGGCACCACTACGGGATCGAGGCCACGGCGGACGAGGTGCGGGTGACCGCCCGGATCGGCCCGCTGCGGTCGGTGGTGGCCTCCCGCCCCCGGGCCGGCGGCCCGGTGGTGCTCGGCGTGGAGACGGTCCCCGCGCGGGAGGTCACCGACCCGCGCGAGGGCCCCGACACCGTCGCGCTGGGCGTGCGGGAAGCGGACGGCACGTTCACCGAACTCGCCAGGCTCGACGGCCGGTACCTGTCCACCGAGGTCGCCGGCGGCTTCACCGGCCGCGTGATCGGCCTGTACGCCGCCACCGGAACCGTCCACTTCGACTGGTTCGACTACGAGCCGTACGAGGACTGAAGCGAGGCGGGCCGGCCCGTACAGCGGGCCGGGCCGGCCGGTCGGCCGCGCCCGGGAATACCCGCCGGCCCGCACCGGTTCGGGCAGGAGTTGGTTGATGTATCAATCAACAGGCCGCTCAGTACCGAGGGAGGACCGATGAGCGACACCTTCCACGACTACCCGGCGACCGGCGGGGTCGCGCCGGACCGCTGGGCGAGCGCCCTGCACCTGTTCGACGACGGCCCCGGCGTGCCGCACGAGGAGACCACGGCCGAGCGCTGGGAACGCGCCCGGCTGCTCTTCGACGCGAAGGACTACACCGGGGCGGCCAGGCTGCTCACCGCCGTGGTCGAGGAGGCCCCCGGGCAGACCGGGCCCCGGCTGCTGCTGGCCCGCGCCTACTACCACTCGGCACAGCTGCGGCGGGCCGAGGAGCAGCTGCGGCGGATCATCGACCGGGATCCGGTGGAGCACTACGCCCATCTGATGCTGGGCCGCACCCTGGAGCGGCAGGGCCGGCACGAGGAGGCCACGCCGTGGCTGCGCATGGCCGCGGCCTTCGCCGGCGAGCTTCCCGCGGACGACTGACGGGCGTCGGGCGGAGCGGCGGGGCGGGTGGCCCGTCACAGGGCCGACGGTTCTTTCACGTCTCTCACGCGCCGAGCGCGGTGATCGCGGCCGGGCCGTGGCCCGCGGCGAGCAGGGGAGCGCGGATGTCGGTGTCCAGGTCGGGGAGGTAGCCGAGCAGGACGTCGGCCGGGCCCTCGATCCGCAGGCGGCCCAGCGCCGCCGGCAGCAGCAGGCTCGCCGCCCGGCCCAGCCGCTCCCGTCCACCCGGGGTGGTCACGGTGACCGGCGCCCCGGCGTTGCTCAGGACCATCGCCGTGGAGAACTCGTGCACCAGCGGCGCCGCGGTGCCGGCCCGCCACCGCTCCAGCGCGAAGTAGCGCCCGGCACACAGCACGGTCCGTTCCACACCGTCGGCCACCGGCACGCTCAGGCCGGAGCGGAAGTCGGGGCGGGGCTCGGGCCGCCACTCCTCCAGGAGCCGTTCGAGGGCGGCGTGCCACTCCCGGTCGGGGATCGGGGCGCCGTCCTCCATCCGGTGGCGCATGGCGTGCTGCTGGATGTCGGAGGTCTGCTCGATCTCGTAGACGAGCGTGCCCGGGCCGAAGCTGTGCAGGGTGCCGCCGGGGACGTAGAGGGTCTGCCCGGCGCGTACCGGCAGGCGGCGCAGGACGGCGTCGAAGTCCTGGGCCAGCAGCGCACGGTGCAGCCGCTCGCGGTCGACCCCGCGCCGGACGCCGGCCAGCGCGGTGGCCCCGGGGGCCGCTTCCAGGATGTGCCACGCCTCGGTCTTGCCGTTGGGCTCGCCCTCGATGCGGCGGGCGGTCTCGTCATCGGCGTGCAGATGGACCGGCAGCGGACCGGTGGCGTCGATGAACTTCGTCAGCACGGGGAAGCGTTCACCGTGCGGGCCGCGCCCGAGCAGGTCCTCGGGGTGCTCCCGTACCAGATCGCGCAAGGAGCGCCCGGCCAGCGGACCGGCGGTCACCACCGCGCCCTCGCCGTCCACGTCGCTGACCTCCCAGGTCTCGGCGACCGGGCCGTCCGGCAGCCCGGCACGGCCCCACCGGCCGGCCAGCACCCGCCCGCCGAAGACGTGCTGCTTGACCGGCGCGGTCAGGCGCAACGGGTACCAGTCCATACGCTGCGCCTCCCACGTCGGCCGGGCGCTCTCCGCTCCGGGGGTTCCCGCCGCCCCCAGGCGCAAACCGGGACGAAGCGCCGGTGAACGGGGCCTCGGCAGCCGGACGGGCGCCGACCCGCCGGTCTGCCGTCACCGGCGCACGACACGGCCGGCTCGACGAGGAAACGCTTGGTCTCAAGGGACGTACGCGGCTCTCCGGCGGGGCCCACCGGTGCCTCGGCAGTGGGGAACACGGTGCTGGATGCCGGGGGCACGCGGTGCGCCGGGGGTGTCACCGCTCGGGTGGTCGCGGTTCGGCGAGACGGCGGGCGGTCTCCACCACGGCCGCGCGGTGCCGGGCCAGCCGCTCCGGCGACTGGGGGCGGCCGCCCTCGTCCGCCCAGAACCAGGCCTGGGCCGCGGCCAGGACCATGGTCAGCAGATCGGCGGGCGCCAACGCACGGGAGAGCTCGCCGCGCTCCTGCGCGTCGGCCACCTCGGCGATCCGGCGCCGGAAGCCCTCCGTCGCGGAGCCGGGGCCCGCGGGGCGCTCCAGCAGCTGCCACAGCCGCAGCCGCAGGAGGTCCGGCCGGGCCACCAGGTGGTCGAAGACCGCGCCGGCGTATCCGGGCAGGTCGTCCGGGTCGAACGGCACGGACTCGGCGCCCGCCTCCGCCGCCCGGCGCAGCACCTCGTCGAACAACTGGTCCTTGCTGCCGAAGTGGGCGTAGATCAGCCGCTTGTTCGCGCCGGCGGCCGAGGCGATCCGCTCCACCCGGGCGCCGGCGATGCCGTGGGCGGCGAATTCGGCGAAGGCGGCGTCGAGCAGCCGGGCTCTGGTCGCGTTCGAATCCCGAGGCATGCCCGCCACCCTAACCAGACGATCAGTTTGTTGACCCGTACACCGACCTGGACCGGCCGACCGTCCGACGCTCCCGCGGACGGCCTGACCGGGCCGGCCGGTCGCGTCTCGGGGCGGGACCGGCGGGCAAGAGGGAAGCGAGACCCGGCCCCGCCGAGATGCCGTCCCCGTCCCGCTGCCGCAGCCGTCTCCGGCTTGTGGCCGTGGCCGCCCGGCCTGCCGGCGTGGTCGTCTCCAGCCCGTGTCCGTGGCCGTCCCGCCCGCCGTCGTGGCCGCTTCCGGTCTGCTGCCGCAGCCGTCTCCGGCCTTGGCCGTGGTCTTGCCCGGCCTGCTGACGTGGGTCTTCCCGGCTCGCAGCCGTAGTCGCCCCCGGCCTGTCGCCGTGGTCGTTTCGGCCCACCGCCGAAGTGGCCCCCCGACCCGCCGCCGGGCCGCCCCGGCCCCGCCGCCATGGCCGTCCCCGGCGGTGTGTCGCATCGTGGAGAGGGCCGGCGGTCTGCGCGGCAGGCCGTCTCGTCCGGCCCGTGGGGCGAGCCGGACGTACCGGTGGTGACCCGTGGTGCCGGCGGTGCGGCCGAGGGAAGGAGCGCGTTTCCATGAGACGAGAGAAGCCGCGCCCGGAGCCGGCCGATCCGCTGGCGGGCGCCGCGGCCGACCCCAGCGGGCTGCTCGACCTGCTGGGCGTCGCCGCGGTGCTGCTGGAGGCCGACGGAAAGATCGACATGTGGAGCCCCCAGGCCGAGGAACTGTTCGGTTACACCCGCGGCGAGGCGGTCGGGCAGTACGCGGCACCGCTGCTCCTGCACCCCGAACACCAGAACGCGGCGGTCACCCTGTTCGCCGACGTGATGGAGACCGGCCGGCGCTGGGCGGGGGCCTTCCCCGTCCGGCACAAGGACGGCAGCACCCGGATGATCGAGTTCCGCAACGTCCGGCTGACGGACAACCTCGGCGACCACTACGCCCTCGGGCTGGCCGTCGACCGCGTCGCCCTGCGGCAGATGGAACGCAAGCTGGCCCTGTCCAACCGGCTGGTCAGCCAGGCGCCGATCGGGCTGGCCGTCATGGACACCGAACTGCGCTATCTCGCCGTCAACCCCGCCCTCGCGGCCATGCACGGCGTCACCGAGGCCGACCACGTCGGCCGCGGATTCCGCGAGGTCCTCTCCGACCCGGCCTTCGAGGACGCCGAGAACCTGATGCGGCGGGTCCTGGAGACCGGCACCCCCGTGGTGGAGCAGCAGGTGGTGGGACGTACGCCCGCCGACCGGGAGCAGGACCACGCCTGGGCGGTGTCCGTCTACCGGCTGGAGGACCACCGCGGCCGGGTCCTCGGCATCGCCAACGTGGTGATCGACGTCACCGACCGGTACCGGGCGGCGCGCAAGGCCGACCAGGCCCAGCGGCGGCTGCGGCTGATCGCCGACGGCTCGGCCCGGATCGGCACCACCCTGGAGGTGGAGCGCACCGCGCGGGAACTGGCCGACGTCCTGGTGCCCGGTCTGGCCGACATGGTCACCGTGGACCTCCTCGACTCGGTCCTGCAGACCGGCCGTACCGCCCTCGGCGACGGACCGGCGCTGTTCCGCGTCGTGGCGGTGAAGACCGCCTACCCCACCGACGCCGGCCGCGCCATGGTGCCGCCCGGCCGCCTCACCACCTACCACGCCGACCATCCCGCGTCGCACTGCATCCGCAGCCGCCGTCCCCTGCTGATCACCCACCTGAGCGGGGGCGACCACTCCCGCATCGCCGCCGACTCCGAGGCCGCCGCGCTGTTCGCCCGGGCCGGCGTCCACACCGACATGACCGTCCCGCTCATCGCCCGCGAGAAGATCCTCGGCGTCATGGGCCTGGCCCGGGCCCGCAACCCGCTGCCGTTCGACGAGGACGACCTCACCCTCGCCTGCGAGCTGGCCTCCTCCGCCGCGCTGAGCATCGACAACGCCGTGCTGCACCAGCACATCCGCAGCGCCGTCGAGACCCTCCAGCGCAGCCTCCTGCCACAGCCCCCGCCCCGGCGCCCCGGCCTGGAGGTCGCCGTCCGCTACCGCCCCGCCCAGGCCCGCGACGAGGTCGGCGGCGACTGGTACGACGTGATCCCGCTCGACGGCGACCGCACGGCGCTGGCCGTGGGCGACGTCATGGGCAGCGGCATCCAGGCCGCCACCGCCATGGGCCGGCTGCGCACCGCGACCGCCACGCTGGCCGACCTCGACCTCGACCCGGCACGGATCCTCACCCACCTCGACAAGACCACCCGCGAGCTGGACCCGTACATCGCCACCTGCGTGTACGCGGTCTACGACCCCCACCGGGCCCGGCTGCACGTGGCGTCCGCCGGCCACCTGCCCCCGGCCCTGGTGCGCACCGGCGAGCAGCCGCGGCTGCTGGACCTGCCCACCGGCACGCCGCTCGGGGTGGGCGGCGTCCCCTTCGAGAGCACCACCGTCGAGCTGAAGCCCGGCGACCGCCTCGTGCTCTACACCGACGGGCTGGTGGAGACCCGCGACGACCCCATCGACGAGCGGCTGGAGGCCCTGCTGCGTCTCCTGGCACCGCCGGACCGGTCCGCGGAGGAGACCTGCGACCGGCTCCTGCGTCTGCTGCGGCACCCGGCCGACCACGACGACGTCGCCCTCCTCATCGCCTGCGCGCAACCCCTCGCGCCCGCCTGAACGCCCCGGCGCCGCCCGGCCGGCAAGCCGTCAGACTCCCGCACCGTCCTCGGCCCCCGGGCCCTGGGGACGGCCCGGCAGGGTGAGGACGGCCAGGACGGCGCAGCCGGCCACGGCGGCGAAGAACCAGAAACCCCAGGGATGGCCGATCCCGGCGGTCACCAGGGCGCCCGTGACCGACGGCCCGACGAGGGAGCCGACGCGGCCGATGCCGGACGCCGAGCCGAGGGCGGTGCCCCGGACGGCGGCCGGGTAGAAAAGGGTGACGTACGCGTAGACGAGCACCTGCGCGGAGAAGACGAACATGCCGGTGAGGAAGACGACCGTGTCGAGCAGCAGGTCGCTGCGCATCCTGACGCCGAGGCAGGCCAGCAGCACCGCCGAACCGGCGAACCAGCCCAGCGTGGTCGGCTTGATGCCGCGCCGGTCGGCCACGAAGCCGCCCAGCACCAGCCCGGCCACCCCGCCCGCGTTGAGCACCAGCAGCTGGGTCACGGCCGTCGGCACGGGATACCCGGCGTCGTTCATCAGCTTGGGCAGCCAGGTGTTCAGACCGTAGACCAGCAGCAGCCCCATGAACGAGGCCATCCAGACCCCGATGCCCGCGCGCAGGCAGGCGGGCCTGAGCAGCTCGGTGAAGGGCACCCGCGACGACCCGGACGCCTCCCTGGCGCGCAGGAACGCCGCCGACTCCGGCAGCCGGAACCACTGGACCACCGCGACGGCAAGTCCGGCGGCGCCGAGGACGTAGAACAGCACCCGCCAGTCGTCGGCCATCCGCAGGGCCAGCAGCGAGGTGATCACGGCGCCGGTGTGGTAGCCGGTCATGGTCAGCGTGCCGGCGCGCGCCCGCCGCTCGGCCGGCAGCCGCTCGGCCATCATGGTCAGCGACACGGGCATGCACGCGCCGAGGCCCACCCCGGCCGCGAGGCGCAGCGTGGCGAACACGGCCACCGAGCCGGCCAGCGGCACCAGCAGGGTGAACACCGAGAACTCCACCACCGAGGCGATGAGCAGCAGCCGTCGGCCGAGCCGGTCCGCCAGCGGGCCGACCAGCAGCGCGCCGATGGCCACGCCGACGAGCGACAGCGTGGCGACGGTGGTGGCGTCCCCCGCCGTCATGCCGAGGTGACGGGTCTTCAGCAGGGTCGGGATGATGGCACCGAGGACGACGAGGTCGTAGCCCTCCAGCAGGACGGTGGTCCAGCACAGGATCACCGTCCAGACGGCCCGCCCGGAGCCGCCGGCCCCCGCCGGGGCGCCGGACACGCTGGACGAGGCGGCGGACGACATGACGACGGACCCCCTGAGCGGCTGCGGGACGACGGGACGGGTGGCCGGGGCCGGTGGCCGCGGGCGACGGGACAGGTCGCCGGGGCCGGTGGCCGCGGGACGGGACGGGTGGCCGGGCCGGTGGCGGGTGGCTAGGCGGGAGTGGTGAGCGCGGTGTCGACCTGGAGCAGCCTGGGCCCGTCGACGGGTTCGGACAGCGCGGCCCGCAGCTCCTCCACGCCGCCGGCCTGCCGGGCGGGCACCCCGTAGCCCTCGGCGATACGGGTGAAGTCCAGGCCCGGGATGTCCAGTCCCGGCGCGTCCGGCACCCCGAGCAGACCCCCGAACCAGCGCAGGGCCCCGTACGTCCCGTTGCGCAGCAACACGACGGTGAGCGGGACGTGGAGCCGGGCGGCCGTCCACAGGGCGGTGATGCCGTAGTTCGCCGAGCCGTCCCCGATCACGCCCACGACCGGCCGGCCGGGCTGGGCCAGGGCCACGCCGACCGCGCCGGGCAGCCCGAAGCCGAGCCCGCCGGCCGCCGGGAAGTAGTACGAGCCGGGCCGGCGCAGATCCATCTGACGCCACCAGGAGGAATTGGTCGAGGTCGACTCCACGACGTACGCGGTGTCGGCGGGCTGTGCCTCCCGCAGGGCCGCGAAGACCTCCTCCGGATGCAGCCGTGGCCCCCGCGTACCGGCCGGCGCCGGCACGGGTTGGTAGTCGCCCACGGGCCGGTGGTCGCCCACGGGCGGGTCCGGTGCGCCGAGGGCCGTCAGCAGCAGGCGGGTCACCTCGGCGGGGTCGGCGACCAGCGCCTCGCCGACCGGTGCCCGCGCGGCGGCGGACACGTCCTCGGTGACCTGGACCAGCCGGGTGCCCTCCGGCAGGTACCGGCCGGGCAGATGCTCGTGGTACCGGAACACCGGCGCGCCGAGCACCAGGACGAGGTCGTGGCCGCTCAGCGCCCGGCAGACGGGCTCGATGCCGGCGGGCAGCACCCCGCGGAACAGCGGATGGCGGTTGGGGAACGGCAGCCGGAAGACCGAGGGCGCCGCCCACACCGGGCAGCCGAGCCGCTCGGCCAGCCGTACCGCGTCGTGGAAGAGCCCGTCCGCGTCGATGTCACCGCCCAGCACCAGGGCGGGCCGCCGGGCCGCGGCCACCGCCTCGGCCAGCCGGCGCCCCTGCTCCGCGCCGGGCGCCCCGGCCCGCTCGACCCGGCGCTCCAGCACGGCCGGCGCGTTCTCGTCGGCGTCGGCCGCCCAGTCGTCGTACGGCACGGACAGGAAGGCCGGCCCGCGCCGCAACCGCGCCTCGAAGACGGCCTGGGCGAGCGCGCGGGGCACGTCCCGCGCGCACGCCGGCTCGGCGGCCCAGCGGACGAGCGGCCGCATCAGGGCCGGGGCGTCCACGTTGGTGAGGTGGGCCTCCGGCCCGATCGCCGGCCGTACCTGCTGACCGGCCAGGACGACCAGCGGGGTGCGCGAGGCCACCGCGTTCGTCAGCGCGCCCAGCGCGTTGCCGGACCCCGCGGCCGAGTGCAGGCTGACCAGCGCCGGACGGCCGGACGCCTGCGCGTAGCCGTCGGCCGTGCCCACGACCGCGCCCTCGTGCAGACCCAGGACGTAGCGGAACCCGTCGGGCAGTCCGGCAAGAAGGGGCAGTTCGTTGGAGCCCGGGTTGCCGAAGACGGTGGTGAGCCCTTGGCGTTCCAGGAACTCGTGGGCGATGCGGCGCACGGATGGCACGGGCGGCCCCTTCCGGCCGGACGGTCCCTTTCTGGGCGAGGCGCCACACAGTGACCGGCACGCACATGGTGCCGCGCCACATGGTGACGCGGCACACAGTAGGGAGCGCGCGCTCCGGCCGCCATACGCCGGTCGCCCCTGGTTCCCGGCGCGTGCGCGCCGCGCCTACCCGGCGGGGTCCAGGACGACCGGCAGCTCCGCCAGGCCGCGGAAGGCGGGGAAGGGCACCTGAAGCCACCGTGGCCCGGCGGCCGGGTCGGCCAGGGCCATCCGGGGGAACCGGTCGAACAGCAGCGTCAGGGCCAGCTGGGTCTCCAGCCGGGCCAGCGGGGCGCCCAGGCAGTAGTGGCTGCCGTGCCCGAAACCGAGGTGGGCGTCCTGCGCGTTGCCGGGCCGCCGCACGTCCAGCGCGTCGGGGGAGTCGAACTTGGCGGGGTCGCGGTTGGCCGAGCTGAGCGCGATCTGGACCAGGGCCCCCTTGGGGATGAGGGTCCCGCCGTACTCCACGTCCTCGGTCGCGTAGCGGAACGTCGCGGTCTCCACCGAGCCGTCGTAGCGCACCAGTTCCTCGACCGCCGCGCGGATCAGCTCCGGGCTCTCCCGTACGGCGCTCAACTGCTCGGGGTGACACAGCAGATGGTGCACGGCGTTGCCGATGAGGTACGCGGTCGTCTTGTGCCCCGCGAACATCAACAGGAAGGCCGTGGAGACCAGTTCGTTCTGGGTGAGCGAGCCGTCCGCGCCGTCCCGCACCGCGATGAGCGCGCTCAGCAGGTCGTCGCCCGGGCGGTCCCGCTTCGCGTCGATCAGCTCGGTGAAGTACCCGTGCAGGTCCTCCTCCGCCCGCTGCTGGGCCCGCTTGAACTCCTCGCCGAAGCCGGTCTGCGCCACCGTGGTGGACAGCCGCTGCATCCGGGTCCGGTCCTCGGCCGGCACGCCGAGCAGATCGCAGATCACGATGATCGGCAGCGGGAACGCGAACGCGGGCAGCAGGTCGACGGGTTCCCGGGGCGGGCACGCGTCGAGCAGCTCGCGGACGATCTGCTCGATGCGCGGCCGCAGTGCCTGCACCCGCCGCGGGGTGAAAGCCGAGTTGACCAGCCTGCGCAGCCGGGTGTGCTTGGGCGCGTCGGAGTTGAGCATGTTGTCGTCCAGCGCGATGGACGAGTCCCCGAAGATCCTCCGGTAGGCGTCCATGGCGCCGTACATGTCCTTGCTCAGGCGCGGGTCGGACAGCGCGGCCCGCGCGTCCTCGTACCGGGTGATCAGGTACGTCTCGTTGCCGTGCGGTGGTCGCATGGGGCAGACCGGCGCCTCGGCGCGCAGCCGGGCGTACACGGCGTGGGGGTCGCGGCGGAACTCGGGGGTGCACCGCTCGGCCGCGGCGACGGCCTCCTGCGTGGTGGTCACGGACGGCTCCTCAGGTCGAAGAGGGCTTGGGCGTTGCCGCCGAGGATGAGCTGCTGGGACGCCTTGTCGAGCGGCAGCTTCTCGACCATGTGGACGAAGTCCTCCAGCGGCGCGGCCATCGGCGGCGAGTCGGTGCCGAACAGCATCCGTTCCGGCCCCAGCACCTCCGCGTTCAGGCTCAGGTGCGCCGCGCTGAACGGACTGGTGTCGACGTACATGCGCCGCAGGGCGGCGGCGGGGTCGGGGGACGGGGTGAGAGCACCGGGAACACCTGACGCGCCGTGGGCACCTGACGCGCCGTGGGCACCTGACGCGCCGTGGGCACCTGAAGCACCGTGGGCACCGGGAGCACCGGTTGCATCGGGGGCCCCGGGCGTTCCGGGGGCCTTGGGTGTTCCGGGCCGGCCGGCGCCGGGGGCGCCCCCGGCCCAGTGCCGGGGGCGCGCCGCGGTCTGCAGGCGCTCGGGCAGCAGCGCCAGCGCGCCGCCGCCGGTCGCGCCGATCAGCCGCAGACCGGGGTACTTGTCCAGCCACCCGGCGAACGCGATCATCGCCATGCCCAGGGTGACGTCGCCGAAGCGGCCGATCTGCTCCACGAACGGTGTCTGCCCGACCCGTTCGGTGCCGGCCGGTTCCGCCGGGGCGTGCACCAGCACCGGCACCCCCGCCTCCGCGGCCAGCGCGAAGAACGGGTCCGCGCGGGGCGAGCCGAGCAGCTCCCCGTGGACGCTGGAGGTGGTGATCAGGCCGACGAACGCGGGGTCCGCCAGGGTCTCCCGGACCCCTTCCAGGTGATCGTCGTCCCCGAACGGGTTGGCGTACACGTAGCCGCGCAACTGGTCCGGGAACCGGCGGATCAGGCCCGACATCCAGGCGTGGAAGGCGCGCAGCCGGTCACGTGGCTGCGCGTAGTTGTCCACGCCCGGCACCCGCGCCATCGCCCCGGCCCCGACGGGGCTGCCGATGATGGTCAGGTCGATGCCGGCCTCGGCGCGGGCGGCGAGCATGCCGTCGACGTCGGTCAGGGCCGGGGGCATGGGGAAGCGCTCGGCGGCTTCCGGTGGGGACAGGTGCCCGTGGATGTCGATGATCACGTGTCGGTTCCCGGTTTCGGTCTCAGTGCGCGGGTGATCGCGGCACAGTCCTGGTCGCCCAGTCCTTGCTCGGTGGCGCGGACGTGGGTCTCCGCCGCGGCGGTCGCCAGCGGCAGGCTCAGGCCGGCGGCTGCCGCCTGCTTGGTAGCGAGCATGAGGTCTTTCGCCATCAGCCGCAGCCGGAAGTCCGGCTCGTCGAAGCGGCCCGCCGCCAGCCGCCGCGACTTGAACGCCATGACCGGCGAGGCGAAACCGCTGCCCGCGACGGTCTTCAGGACCAGCTGCCGGTCCAGTCCGCTGGCCTCCGCCAGTTCGGTGGCCTCGGCCAGCGCCTGCACCTCGATGCCCATCAGCAGGTTCAGGAGCAGTTTCATCCGCATGCCGGACCCGAGTGCGCCCAGATGGACGACGTCCTTGCCGAGCGCCCGCAGCAGCGGCCCGGCCGCGGCGAACGCCTCCGGTGTGCCGCCGACGAACAGCCGCAGCTCGCCGTCGCGGGCGTGGTCGCGGTTGCCGAGCATGCCCACGTCCAGGGCCGCGGGCAGGTCCCCGGCGATCTGGACGATCTCCTCGGGGGCGACGGTGCTGGCGCACAGCAGCGTGCCCGGGTAGGGGCCGTTCGCCAGCACGCCGTCCGGGCCGCGCAGCACGGTGCCGAGGGCCTGGCCGTCGGCCACGACGCAGATGGCGGCGCTCGTCCCCGCGACCGCCTCGGCGGGGTGGGCGGCGACGTGCGCGCCGGCCTGGGCGAGCGGCGCGGTGCGGTCCGGGGTACGGTTCCAGACCCGGACCGGTATGCCCTGGTCGAGCAGGCGATGGGCCAGCCCGGCGCCCATCGCGCCGAGGCCGAGCACGGCGACGGGGCCGTGGGCGGTGCGTGTCACGACTCCACCCCCCGCGTCTCCTTGATGACCCGGTAGCGCAGCGACTGCCGCTGGTCGACGAACTCGCGCAGCGGCGCGACGAGTTCGCGGTGCTCCTCGCTCTGCTGCCAGGCGAAGAACTGCTCGGCCGACTTCCACTCGCTGGTGATCACCCACTGACGGGAGTCGTCGGCGGGCTGGCCGAGCCTCTCCACGATGTGACCGGGAGTGCCGGCCACGGACTTCCGGAGCTGCTCGTACAGGTCCAGAAAGCCTTGCTCACGGCCCTCGATGACGCGGACCGCGAAGACGACGCCCAGCTTGTCGGCCGATCGGCCCTGGTGGTTGGTGCCCATGTCTCCTCCTGGGTGAGATCCGGTAGGACACGACTCCCACGGACTCACGTCGCCCGTACGGCCGCAACTCCGAACGGGTCAGGCCCCAATGGGCACAAGGGGTGCACGCTGCGTCATTAGTCGTTTCGGGTGAGCGGGGGCCCGGCCGGGGGCCCGGCCGCGGCGCTGCCGGGACGGGTCCGGGCGGGTGGCGGCGCGTGCCTCTTTCGAGTGGCGGCGCGTTTCGGCCCGCCCCCTGCGCGCCGCCCGGCGGAAATCCGGGTGCGCGGGTGCCGCAGGGCGTGTCAGGCTCCGCCGATGGACCGTGAGGAGATCTCCAGGCGCGCCCACGCGGATCACCCGATAGCCGCGCCGCTCGACGACGACGCGGTGCGCGGGCTGCTGGAACGGGCCCTGCCGCACGACGGCGGACGCGTGCTCGACCTCGGCTGCGGCGGCGGGGAGTGGCTGCTGCGGGCCCTGACCGCGCGTCCCGGACCGAGTGCCGAGGGCGTCGACCTCTCCGAGCGCGCGCTGGCGGACGCCCGGCGGGCCGCGCGCCGGCTCGGTGTCGAGGACCGCCTGGTCCTCCACCACGAGGACGCCGCCCGGTTCACCGCCCCGCACGCCTTCGACCTGGTGCTGTGCGTAGGGGCCACACACGCCTTCGGCGGCCTGCTCCCGGCCCTGGCGGCGGCACGCGGGCACCTCGCGCCCGGCGGACGCGTCCTGGTCGGCGAGGGGTACTGGGACCGCGAGCCCTCCGCCGAGGCCGTCGCGCTGCTCGGCGACCTCGACGACCTGCCGGTCACGCTGGACCGGGTCGTCGCGGACGGCTGGACACCGGTCCACGGGCACGTCAGCACCCCCCGGGAGCTGGACGACTACGAGTGGGCGTGGACGGGGACGCTCGCCTCCTGGGCGCTGGACCACCCCGGCCACCCGGACAGCGCCGAGGCGCTCGCGGCGGCCACGGCCCACCGTGACGAGTGGCTGCGCGTCTACCGGGACGTCTTCGGCTTCGTCTGCCTCGTGCTGCGGCCGACGGCGGACTGAACGCCGGGGCGCCGCGGACACCGGGTCACGCCGACGTTGTTTCGGGCGCCCCGGGGCGCCTCATCGGCGAGGAGAGGGGCCGCCGCCACCCCGCCGCACGGCACTGAGAAGATCGTTCGCGACCGTGGGTGCACCCGACCGGAAGGAAGCGACGAGATCATGCGTGTCATCGTGGCCGGTGGCCTGATGGAGGCGTCCGGATGACCGGCAGCGCGCGGACCGACGCGCCTCGCACCGCCGAACCCGTCCTGCTGCGCCAGGAGGGACGGGCCGCGTACCTCACGCTCAACCGGCCCGAGGCGCTCAACGCCCTGAACCATGTCATGGTCCGCCGGATCGGCGAGGCCCTGACCGCCTGGGAACGCGACCCGGCCGTGGAGACCGTCGTCATCACCGGCGCGGGGGAGCGCGGCCTGTGCGCGGGCGGCGACATCCGCGCCGTCCACGACGACGCCCGCGACGGCGACGGCACCGCATCCGCCGCGTTCTGGCGCGACGAGTACCACCTCAACGCCCGCATCGCCCGCTACCCCAAGCCGTACGTCGCCGTCATGGACGGCATCGTCATGGGCGGCGGGGTCGGTGTCTCCGCGCACGGCGACGTCCGCGTCGTCACGGAACGCTCGCGGATCGCCATGCCCGAGACCGGCATCGGTTTCGTCCCCGACGTCGGCGGCACCCACCTGCTCGGCCGCGCCCCCGGCGAGCTGGGCACCCACCTCGCGCTGACGGGCGCCCGGATCGGCGCCGGGGACGCCCTGCTCTGCGGGCTCGCCGACCACTACCTGCCGTCCGAGTCCCTCCCCTCCTTCCTGGCGGACCTCGCCGCCCGCCCCGTGGCCGAGGCCCTGGCCCGCCACGAACAGCGGCCGCCGCGAGGGACGTTGACCGATCAGCGCGCCTGGATCGACGCCTGCTACGCCGCCGGCACGGTCGAGGAGATCGTCGCGCGGCTGTTCGCCCACGGTGGCCCGGAGGCGAAGGAGGCGGCCGAGACCCTGCTCGCCAAGTCGCCCACCTCGCTCAAGGTCACCCTGGCCGCGATCCGCCGTGCCCGGCGCCTCGGCTCGCTGGAGCGGGTCCTCGACCAGGAGTACCGCGTCTCCTGCGCCGCCCTGGGCAGCCCCGACCTGGTCGAGGGCGTCCGGGCGCAGATCATCGACAAGGACCGCCGTCCACGCTGGTCCCCCGCGACCCTCGCCGAGGTCACCGACGCTGACGTGGAACGCTTCTTCGCCCCGCTCGGCGACCGCGAGCTGGGGCTCGGGGACGGCGAGGCCACAGCCGGCCCGCGCTGAGCACACCGGCGTCCCGGCCGCGCCCGGCGGGCGGGCGACCGGACGCGGCCCGCCCGGCTCCCCTGCGGCGGCGCGCGGAACCGGCGGAACGGGTGAGGGCGCGGGGAGCGGGGAGCGGGCTCTCGTCTCCGCGCCGGGGCGGGCGGCCTGGGCACCGAGTACTACACACGCGTCGGCCTCACCGACGGCGCGTACCCGGTGCGACGGCCCGGCCGGCGGGACCCTCAGCCGCCGACGAGGGCGGTGAAGCGGGCGGTGTCGATGTTGCCGCCGGAGGCGATGAGGCCGACCCGCCGCGGGAGGCGGTCGACGCGCCCGGCCAGCAGCGCGGCCAGCGGCGTGGCACCGCTCGGTTCCAGGACGATCTTCAGGCGCTCGAAGGCGAACCGCATCGCGGTGACGATCTCGGCGTCGGTGACCAGCGCGATGGCGTCCACCAGGCGCTGGTTGACGGGGAAGGTGAGTTCACCGGGAGTGGCCAGCGCCTGCCCGTCGGCGATGGTGCGGGGCACCGGGACGGTGACGCGCGCGCCGGCCGCCAGGGAACGCCTGGTGTCGTCGCCCGCCTCCGGTTCGACGCCGACGATCCGGATACCGGGGTGCAGTGCGGTGGCGGCGGTGGCGCTGCCGGCGATGAGGCCGCCGCCCCCCACCGGCACCACCAGGGCGTCCAACGGGCCGGTCTCCTGGAGCAGTTCGAGGGCCGCGGTGCCCTGGCCGGCCATGACGTGCGGGTGGTCGTAGGGCGGGATCAGGGCCAGACCGCGGTCCTCGGCCAGGGCGTGGCCGAGCGCGGTGCGGTCCTCGGTGTAGCGGTCGTAGGTGACGACCTCCGCCCCGTACCCGATGGTCGCCTCCCGCTTGGAACGGGGAGCGTCCTCGGGCATCAGGATGACCGCGTGGGTGCCCAGTTCGCGGGCGGCCAGCGCGGTGGCCTGGGCGTGGTTGCCGGACGAGTAGGCCGCCACGCCCTTCGCCAGCTGCTCCGGGGGGAGTTGGGCGATGGCGTTGTAGGCGCCGCGGAACTTGAAGGCGCCGATCCGCTGGAAGTTCTCGGCCTTGATGAACACCTCCGCCCCGACCAGGGAGTCGAGGGTGCGGGAGGTGAGGACGGGGGTGCGGTGGGCGACGCCCTCGAGGCGGGCGGCGGCGTCGCGGACGTCGGCGAACGTGAGGGGCGGTGCGGCGGCCATGGACGGGTCCTTCGGGCTACGGGACGGGGAACGGGAGAGCGGGGCGGTCACCAGCCGGAGACGCGGGGCCAGTACGCCTCGATCGCGGGGGACGCCGACGTGCCGCGGGCGGTGTCGACGACGTGGTAGCCGTGGTGCTGGGCGGCCGTGGCACAGGCGTGGTTGGGCAGGACGCGCAGCCGGGTGCCGATGGGCAGCTCGGGCAGGGCCGCGCCGTCCCGCGCGGTGAGGGTGCCGTGTTCCTGGCTGGCGGCGGTCATGACCAGGCCCGGGATCAGGGTGCCGGACAGGTCGGTGACCAGGCCGTAGCCCTGGTCCTGCGGCTGGCCGGCGGTGCCGCGGTCGCGGGACAGGGCCATCCAGCCGCCGTCGGTGACGATCCACCCGTATTCCGGGCGGTGCCCGATGACGGTGACCACCACCGACAGGGCGATGTCGGCCGGCGCGCAGACGCCGAGACCGGCCATCACCAGGTCGAAGAACACGTAGTTCCCGGCGCGCAGTTCGGTGACCCCGGTGAGGTCGTCGGCGGCGTGCGCGGTGGGGGTGGAGCCCACGCTGACGGTGCGCACGGGCAGACCGGCCGCGCGCAGCCGCCGCGCCGCCGTGACCGCCGCGTCGCGTTCGTTCCGCGCCGCCGCGCGCCGCTCCTCGGCGGTGAAGGCGGAGTACGACTCGCCCGCGTGCGTCAGGACGCCGTCCAGGCAGCCCGCGTCGTGCAGCATCCGGCCGATCCCGGGGAGCCCCGGCGCGTCGGGCTTGAGGCCGCCGCGGTGGCCGTCGCAGTCGATCTCGATCAGTGCGGGCAGGGCGACCCCCGCCTCCCGTGCCGCCGCGGCGACGAACTCCGCCTGCTCGGTGCTGTCCAGCAGGACGCGCAGGGTGACACCGCGCCGCACCAGGGCGGTCACGCGCGGGAGTTTGCGCGGTTCGATGCCGACGGCGTAGGTCAGGTCGCGGTACCCCGCGTCGGCGAACGCCTCGGCCTCGGCGAGGGTGGAGACGGTGACCGGGCCGGGCGTGCCGTCGTGCAGGAGGGCGGCGGCGTCCAGGCTCTTGGCCGTCTTCACATGCGGGCGCAGGGAGACCCCGAGGCGGTCCGCCCGGGCCCGCAGACGGGCGATGTTGCGCCGCGTCCGGTGCGCGTCCACGACGGCGAACGGCGTGTCGGGATCGGCCAGCGTCCGGACGGCGGCGGGGGAGACGGTGGTGCTCATGGGCGGGTGACCCCTCGTTTCGCGTAGTTGTAGACCGTCGCCCGGGACACGCCGAGCAGGTCCGCGATGGTCTGCGCGGCGTCGCGCGAGTCGAAGTAGCCGTCGCGCTGCAACTGCCGTACGAGCGCCTTCTTCTCCTCCCGGCTCAGCGAGCGCGGGGTGGCGGCGCGCTCGGCGGCGCGGGCCTCCACCGCCTCGCGCAGCTCCCGCGCGGTGCGGTCGCGCAGGGTCTCCAGGGGCCGCTCGCGGTGCTCGGAGTCCGTCGCCACGAGGTTGGAAAGGGCGAGGGTGACGGGGGAGAGCACGGACACGTCCAGGTTCAGGCACAGGGCGGCGACGTACTCGCCCGCCGCGTTCTTGATGCCGATGGACGTGCTCTTGGCCGGGCGGCCGTCGGGGAACCGGTTCGGGTAGTTCTGCACGACACCGGGGTAGTCCGGGTCGGCGATGCGGGCCAGGCCCAACTCCGTCGCCGGATCGCCGACCTGACGGCCCGACAGGTTGTTCTCGATGGCGCGGATCGCGTGCTCCGGGTCGCGCAGGTCGTGCAGCACGACCTCGCACAGACCGGGGAACATGCGGCCCAGCGCGACCGCGATCTTCTCCGCCTCCTTCAGGAGGTGCTCGTCCGCGCCGTCCTCGTTCGTGGCATCCACCGGGTGGTCCATGGGCCTCTCCCCGATGGCCTCGATATGCGGTCTACTTCTGGACGGGGAGTCTAAGTTGTGTGGTGTCCGCTGTCCAGGGCATCCGGATCACACCGCCGCCGGACGTCAACTACCCTCCGTACCGGCAGGTTTCGCACACGGCACGTACCGTCGAGGGGGACGCATGGCAGACCGGTCCGGCGCGGGGCACCCGAAGTGGCTGCGCCGCTTCCACCAGTCGGAGCCGGGCGCGCCGCGCCTGCTGTGCCTGCCGCACGCCGGCGGCTCCGCGAGCTTCTACTTCCCCGTCTCGAAGGCGTTGTCGCCCGCGGTCGACGTGTGCGCGGCGCAGTACCCCGGCCGCCAGGACCGCGCCGGGGAACCCTTCGCGGACTCCGTGCAGGAGCTCGCCCAAGGGGTGTACGACGAGCTGGACGAGCGGGACCGGACGCCGACGGCACTGTTCGGACACAGCATGGGCGCGCTGGTCGCCTTCGAACTGGCCCGGCTGCTGGAGAACGCCGGCCGCCCGCCCGCGGTGCTCTTCCTCTCCGGCCGCAGGGGCCCGTCCGCCGGGCGGGCCGAGAGCCTGTACCAGGGCGACGACGCAAAGCTCATCGAGGAGGTCGTCCGGCTCGACGGCACCGACGCGGCCGTCTTCGAGGACGAGGAAATGCGCCGGCTGGTCCTGCCCCCGCTGCGGGCCGACTACCGCGTCGTGGACACCTACCGGCCCACCCCCGGACCACGGCTGGGCTGCCCCATCGTCGTCCTGACGGGTGACGCCGACCCCAGGGTCACCCCCGACGAGGCCCGCGCCTGGGCCCGGGAGACGGACGGCCCGTTCGAGTGCCACGTCCACCCCGGGGGCCACTTCTACCTGGTCGCGCGGCAGCAGGCCGTCCTGGCCGGGATCGAGGCCGCGCTACGGCGGTTCGCACCCGGCGCCGGGGCGGCCCTCTGAGCGCGCCGGGCACACCGGACGGGCGGCACCGGCCGAGCCGGTGCCGCCCGCCGGAGTGTGTCAGCCCAGGATCTTGGCGGACTCGATGACCACCGGCTCGGTGGGGACGTCCTGGTGGCCCTGGCGGCTGCCCGTCTTCACGCCCTTGATGGCGTCCACGACGTCCTGGCCCTCGGTGACCCGGCCGAACACGGCGTAGCCCCAGCCGTTCGGGGTCTTCGAGGTGTGGTTCAGGAACGCGTTGTCCTTGACGTTGATGAAGAACTGGGCCGTCGCGGAGTGCGGGTCGCCCGTCCGCGCCATCGCCACGGTGTAGTTGTCGTTCTTCAGCCCGTTGTCGGCCTCGTTCTGGATCGGCGCAAGGGTGGACTTCTGCTTCATGTCCGGCGTGAAGCCACCGCCCTGGATCATGAAGTCGCTGATGACCCGGTGGAAAATCGTGCCGTCGTAGTGGCCGCTGCGCACATACGCCAGGAAGTTCTCGACCGTCTTGGGCGCCTCGGCGTCGTTCAGCTCCAGCACGATCCGGCCGGCGCTGGTGTTCAGCTCGACTGTCGACATTGAAAAATCTCCTCATTCCGGTGGGACTCGCCCACGCTACAGGTACGGCCCGGCCGGCCGTTCTCCGGTGCGACCGGGAAGCTGCCGATCGACAGCCCGAGCGCACCATGGAATATACGACCACAGGTCACGCGTACGGTGCTGCGGCGCCCCGGGCCCCGAACGGCCATCCGGGTCAGGGCGAGGTTCCCGGACGGCCCCGGGCGTCAGGACGGCCGGGGCGCGTCGCCGGGCGCCGGGGGCAGCGCCAGATGGGCGAGATCGTCCGGCGGCGGCGTGGTCACCGGCCACAGCGGGGCGGCCTCCCCGTCGGCGAGCGCGGCCGGCGCGTCGGTGAGGTTCATCCGCTCCCGCAGCCGGCCGTAGAAGTCCATCGGACCGAGCCGCACCGCCTTCAGCCGGCGCGGAGCGGCGTACACCCCGATCCAGTCCCCGGGACCGAGCACCCCGCGCAACTGGCCGTCGATGCTGACCGCGGCCCGCCCCGACCCCTGGAGCACCCGCAGCGCGACGGGCTCGTCCGGCGCGGCCACCACCGACCGGTTGAACACCATGTGCGGCGCGACCGGCGTGAACACCAGGCCCTCCGCGCGGGGCGAGACCACCGGGCCGCCCGCGGCGAAGCTGTACGCCGTGGACCCCGTGGGCGTGGCCACCAGCAGCGCGTCCGCCGAGTACGAGGCCAGCAGCCGGCCCGCCAGATACACCCCGACCGACACCTGCCGGTCCCGGGAGAGCTTCTCCAGGACCACGTCGTTCAGCGCGGTCACGTCCAGCGCGACCCCCCAGTCCCCGCCCGCCTCGCACTCCGTGCGCACCGGCGGCGGGGGCAGCAGCGGCCCGCGCCCGTAGCCCAGCAGCGCCTCCATCTGCGCGGGCACCTCCAGCCGGCAGGACGCGCGCAGGGTGAGCAGCATCCGGTTCTCCACGTGGATCCGGCCCTCCCGCACGGCGTCCAGCGCGGCTCGGACCGCCGGGGCGGGCACCTCGGTCAGGAAGCCGACCCGGCCCAGGTCGACACCGAGCACCAGGGCGTCGTTCTCGGCCGCCAGCCGGGCACCGCGCAGGAACGTGCCGTCGCCGCCCAGGGTGACGATCAGGTCGGGATCGCCCGCGCTGTCCAGTTCCTCACGGGCACTGTGCCGCCCGCCCGCTCGCCACACGTCGATGTCCGCGCAGCCCACCCCCTGCCCGGAGCACCACGCGCGCACCTCGCGCGCGGCGGCCACCGCCTCGGCGCGCCCGCCGTGCACGACCAGGCCGACACGGTTCACCGTCATATCCGCACACCCGCCTCCCAGCCGGTTTCCTGCCCGGCGTCATCCTCGCCGCGCACGGCACCGGGCCGGCGCGCGCCACGCCGCCGGGCGGCACTGTCCCCCGAGGAGTGCCGCCGTCCCGGGGGAGTGCGGTACGAGAGCCGCCGTCGGTGCCGGCGGGGACGCTCACCCCCGGTCGTCGTCCGCAGCGAGGAACGGCTCCAGCACGGCCAGCAGCGCCTCCGGGCGGTCCAGCGGGATGATGTGGCCGCAGTCCGGGATCACCTGGCCGGTCAACCGGTCGGCGTAGGGCCGCAGTTGCCGTTCCAGCGACCGGCCCACCGGGTGGGCGCCGAGGGTGAGCGCGGGCACGGTGAGACGGGTCCTGGACACCGCCTCCCGGATCTGCCGGGCACCGACCGCGAGCGCCCGGTAGGGGCCGAACGCCGTGCGCAGCGCCCCGGTGCCGGTGTAGGCGCGGACGAACTCGGCGCGGACGTCCGGCCGTACGCCCCGGCCCAGCGTGCCGCGCTGGAGGAACCAGTCGATGTACTCCTCCTCGTGCCCCGCCAGTACCGACTCGGCCAGTCCCGGTGCCGCGTGGAACCCGAACCACCAGGGCGGTCCGGCCGCGAGGAACTCCTCGGCGCCCGGCAGGTCGCCCAGCAGGGACTCCATCAGCACCAGCCGCCGTACCAGGCCGGGCCGCCGCATGGCCAGCAGGAACGCGGGCGGGGTGCCGAGGTCGATGCCGACCACGGCGGCCGGACCCGCGTCGAGCGCCTCCAGCAGGCCGGCGGCGTCGGCGGCGAGGGTCCCGGGGTCGTAGCCGTCCGCCGGCCGGTCGCTGTCGCCGAACCCGCGCAGGTCCGGCGCGATCACCCGGTACCGGCGGGCCAGCGGCCCGATGACCTCGGTCCACAGCCGCCAGGTGTGCGGGAAGCCGTGCAGCAGCAACACGGCCGGACCCGAGCCGGCCGTGGCGACGTTGAGTCCGGTCCCGTCGACGGTGACCCGGCGCAGCCGCACACCGGGCAGGGAGGTGACAGTCATGAGTGATCCCGTTGAGTGCGTAAGTAACCAATAGTGACAAGGCAACGGTAGGTAACTAGGCTCGGGGGCGACAGACCGCACTTTCCCGTCAGTTGGTGAGCTTCAGGTGACTTCCCAGGCCAAGGACGCCCCCGCCGTGCGCGGTGACCTGTTCGACCCCGCGTGCCCGACCCGCCGGCTGCTCGACCGGATCGGGACGAAGTGGACGTCGATGGCGGTGAAGGTGCTGGCCCGGGCCGCACCGGGAGAGGTGCGCTTCGCCGAACTGCTGCGCCGGATGCCGGGCGTCTCGCAGAAGATGCTCTCGGCGACCCTGCGCAGCCTGGTCCGCGACGGCCTGGCCGAACGCCGGGTGGAACCCTCTGTACCGCCCGCCGTGTACTACCGGCTCACCCCGCTCGGCCTGTCGCTCGACACCGTGCTCGCCGCCGTACGGGACTGGGCCGAGGAGCACATGGCCGAGGTCGACCGGGCCAACTCGCTGCACGACCGGCTGGAGCGATCCGTCGAGTGACCGGCAGGAGAAGCGGGCGACGACGCTCCGGTCCGCCCGTGTGACCTCCCTCCTTGCGGCCGCCGCACCGCCCTGTGAGCCTCCCCTCGAACGATTCTCCGAAGAACTGTCCTGCGAAGAACTGTTATCGGCACCGCGCCGGACGGTCTCCCAGGTGACGCACAGCATCGTTCGGCGCCGAGGACAGGGAAGCTTTGATGAGGACACAGCACACGGTGGACACGGCGGCACTGGTCGACGCCGCCCGGGCGGGGGACCCCGCGGCCCAGGACGCCTTGGTCGGCGCGTACCTCCCCTTGGTGTACAACATCGTGGGGCGGGCCCTGAACGGTTCGGTCGACGTGGACGACGTGGTCCAGGAGACCATGCTCCGGGCCCTCGGCTCGCTCGGCGACCTGCGCACCCCGGAGAACTTCCGCTCCTGGCTCGTGGCCATCGCGATGAACCGGGTCCGGGCGCACTGGCGGGACCGCCAACTCGCCCCGGCCACCGTGGAGGAGGCCGCCGGCGTCGCCGACCCGGGCGCCGACTTCGTCGACCTGGCCATCGTCCGGCTCCAGTTGTCCGGCCAGCGCCAGGAGACCGCGCGTGCCACCCGCTGGCTGGAGCCGGAGGACCGGGAGGTGCTCTCGCTGTGGTGGCTGGAGTGCGCCGGCGAGCTGACCCGCGCCGAGGTCGCCACGGCCCTCGGGGTGACACCGCAGCACACCGCGGTCCGGGTGCAGCGGATGAAGGCGCGCCTGGAGTCGGCCCGCGTGGTGGTACGGGCGCTCGACACCCGGCCCGCCTGCGCGGAACTGGGTGGCGTGCTGGCCTCCTGGGACGGCCTGCCCTCCGCCCTCTGGCGCAAGCGGATAGCCCGGCACGCCCGCGAGTGCGCGCGCTGCGGCGGCCTGTGGAGCGGTCTGCTCCCGGCGGAGGGGCTGCTCGCCGGGCTCGCGCTCGTCGCGGTGTCCTCGGCGCTGACGGCGGCGACACGGTCCGCCGTGGCGGCCGGCCTCCGCCCGATCGCGTACGCCGGCAGCGCCGCGCCGGATGCGGGGGGCACCGGGCCGGATGCCGCGCGTACCGGGTCCGAGCAGGCGGGCGACGGCTTTCCGCACCCTCGGTCCGAGCAGGCGGGCGACGGGCTTTCGGGTACCCGGACCGAGCAGGCGGGGGAAGGGCTGACGCGTACCCGGACCGAGCAGGCGGGCGAGGACTTCCCGCACGCCCGGACCGAGCAGGCGGGTCCCGTCGGCGTGCGTGCCTCCCGGCGTCGTACGAGCGCCCGCGGCGAGGCCCGGCGACGGCGGCGGATCCGGCGCCGGGCCGTCGGCGGTGCCGTCGTGGCGGCCTGCGTGGCGGGCGGCGGCCTGTGGTACTTCGGCACCGGCACCGGACCGGACACCAGGGAGGCGACCCCCGCACCCACCGCCGACGCCTTCGTGGCGGATCTGCCGGCACCCAGCCCCGTCCGGACATCGGCGCCGCCCTCGGCCTCCCCGTCGCCGTCCCCCTCGCGGTCGAAGGAGCCGGGCCCCGCCGAGAGCCCCCGCCCCGCACGCACGACCGGCACTCCGAAGGCCCGGCCGTCCGCGTCCGCGCCCGCCACGCCCAGCCCCTCCCGGACGGCCCCGCGGACGCGTCCGGCGCCCGCCGGCACCGTGGCACAGGTGGTCGCGCTGGTGAACGAGGAGCGGGCGGCCGCCGGATGCGGCCCGGTCACCGAGGACCCGCGGCTGGAGCGGGCCGCCCAGGGACACTCCGACGACATGGCCGCGCGCGGCTTCTTCGACCACACGAACCCGGACGGCGCCGGCCCCGGCGAACGCGTCACCGCCGCGGGCTACCGCTGGTCCACGTACGGCGAGAACATCGCCCGGGGCCAGCGGACCCCGCGGGCGGTGATGGACTCCTGGATGCACAGCCCCGGCCACCGCGCCAACATCCTCAACTGCTCGTTCAAGAACATCGGCGTGGGCGTCCACAACGGCTCGGGCGGCCCCTGGTGGACCCAGAACTTCGGCGCGAAACTCTGAACGGTGGTCAATTCCGCGTGCGCGCTGGCACGTTCGGGGCCGCTGTTCGGCCGGCCGGCCCGGCTCAGCGGGCCGTGCCGAAGTCCTGCGTCCAGTAGCTGCCGGGCTGCGCCAGGCCGACGCCGATCTCCTGGAACCCGCAGTTGAGGATGTTGGCCCGGTGCCCGGGGCTGGCCATCCAGCCCGCCATGACCTGCTCCGCCGTGGTGTAGCCGTAGGCGACGTTCTCGCCGTAGCTGCTCCAGGTGTAGCCGGCGCGCGTGATGCGCAGGCTCGGGTCGGAGCCGTCCGATCCGGTGTGCGACATGTTCTGGTGGGCGGCCATGTCCGCGCTGTGCTCCTGCGCGGCCTTGGTGAGCGCCGGGTCGAGGGTCAGCGGCCGGCAACCGACCTTGTTCCGCTCGGTGTTCACCAGCCGCAGGACCTCGGCAGTCACTCCGGAGGCCGTGGCGGCGGGCTCCGGAGCGGTGGGCGCGGTGGCCGCCGGGGCCGTGGGGGCGGTGGTGGTCGTGGGGGTCGTGGCGGTGGCCTCGGGGGTGCCGGGCGTGGCGGTGGGCCGGGGCCGCTGGGCGGTGGGCCGGGACACCGCCGGACGCGCCTCGGGCCGTACGGCCGGGCGCGTGTGCGCGGGCCGCGCCTTGGCAGGGGACGTGTCCGGCGTCGACGGGGACGGCGCGGATGACGCCGAACCGGACGGGACCGGAGTGGACGCCGACGGTGTGGACGGGGACGGCGTGGTGGTGACCGGCTCCGCGGCGCGCGGTGCGCTGGTCCGCCTTGCGGCCGCCTCCACGCCGTTGCGTTGGTGATGCCTGTGAAGGTGCTGCTCCTGCGTCACGGGCGTGCTCGTCGCGTCGGCCCGCGGCCGCGGGTCCGTGCCGTACGGCCAGTCGGTACAGGCCAGGGCGACGGACGGCACGCCCACGGCGCCGACGGCGACGGCGGCGATGACTATGCGCCGGTGGTGCTTGGTCTTGCGGTGCTGTCCCATACGTCAACCTCACTCGGTGATCGCGGAGCGCCCATTCTTGGGACGGCCTCACACGGGACGCAAAGGCACCGGCTACTACCCCGCCTCGTAGGCTCTCCCGGACCTTGCCAGTCACGCCGGGAGGTGCAGAAGATTGCGACCGCGACGTTTGCGCGGTGCTGTCGGTTCCTCAGGAACCGGGCTTGAACGGGGGATACGGCGAACTGCCCGCGGGCCGTCCCGGCGTCACGCCGACCACGCCCCACGCCCATGGCAAGACGGACAAATCCCATATGTCGTGGGAGTGGCGTCTACTATCCGGCACCCTTAGTCGCCGACAGCCCTGTGACGGTTGTCACCTTGGGCGGGGACGCTGTTCTTAAAGACGGGGAAACCGCGGGGCAACACGACGGCACCAGCCTTCCCTGCAACCGGCCCGGCGCGTCCGGGCGCAGCGCAGGACGAGGGGAGCGCCGTGACGGACATCGTCGACAGCCAAGCGCCACCGGCCCCGCCCGGCAGCCGTACGTACAACGGCTGGACGCGGAACGACACGCTGGAGGACTACTCGCTGCGCTACGCGCCCAAGTCCTTCCGCCGCTGGACGCCGTACGTCGTGGCCACCACCGCCCTCGGCGGCATCGCCTACCTCGCGGACTTCGCCATCGGCGGCTCGATCGCCGTCGCGCACGGCTTCTCCAGCGCCCTGGTGGCGATCCTGGCCGCCGCGGTGGTCATCTTCCTGACCGGCATCCCGATCTCGTACTACTCGGCGAAGTACTCCATCGACATGGACCTGCTGACCCGGGGCGCGGGGTTCGGATACCTGGGCTCGACGCTCACCTCGGTGATCTACGCGAGCTTCACCTTCATCTTCTTCGCCCTCGAAGGCTCCATCATGGCGCAGGCGCTGGAGCTCGGCCTGCGCATCCCGCTCGCCGTCGGGTACGTCGTCTGCTCGCTGGTCATCCTGCCGCTCGTGGTCTACGGCATGACCGCGCTGTCGAGGATGCAGGTGTGGACGCAGCCGGTCTGGCTGGTGCTGATGGTCGCCCCGTTCGTGTCCATCGCGATCCAGGACCCCGGGAAATACGCGGAGTTCACCCACTTCGCGGGTGACTCACCCACGGGCTCCACGCTCAGCGCGCTCGGGGTGGGCGCGGGCGCGGGCGTCGCGCTGTCGCTCATCGCGCAGATCGGCGAGCAGGTCGACTACCTGCGGTTCATGCCCGACAAGACCCCGCAGAACGGCAGGCGTTGGTGGGCCGCCGTGCTGGGTGCCGGACCGGGCTGGGTGGTCCTCGGGGCGCTGAAGCAGATCGGCGGCGCCTTCCTGGCCTTCTGCATCGCCGGCGGTGCGGGGCTCGGCAAGGCCGACGAGCCGATCCGGCAGTACGTCCACGGGTTCGGCACGTTCGCGGCGCCGGTCGCCCTGGGCCTGGCGACCTTCTTCGTCATCCTCTCCCAGGTGAAGATCAACTCGACCAACGCGTACTCCGGTTCGCTGTCCTGGTCGAACTTCTTCTCCCGTCTGACGCACCGTCACCCGGGCCGCGTCGTCTACATCTTCCTCAATGTCGGCATAGCGCTCGCGTTGATGGAGGGCGGCGTCTTCGGCTTCCTCAACACCGTGCTCGGCTTCTACTCCAACGTGGCCATCGCCTGGATCGGCGCGGTCGTCGCAGACCTGATCGTCAACAAGCCGCTCGGGCTCAGCCCGTCGTACATCGAGTTCAAACGGGCCCACCTGTACCACTTCAACCCGGTGGGCTTCGGTTCGATGCTGCTCGCCTCCGGGGTCTCCGTCGCCGCCTACTTCGAGGCGTTCGGCGCCTACGGCAAGGCGTTCTCGCCGTTCATCGCGCTGTTCCTGGCCATGGCGCTCTCGCCGCTGTTCGCGGTGCTCACCAAGGGCCGCTACTACCTCGCCCGCCCCGACGGCCTGGACGAGCCGCTGCTCGGCGCGGACGGGCTGCCCTCGGCCGCCGTACTGACCTGCGCCGTCTGCGCGACCGGCTTCGAACGGCCCGACATGGCCGGCTGCCCCTTCCACCAGGGCCCGGTGTGTTCGCTGTGCTGCAGCCTGGAGAAGGACTGTCACGACTCCTGCAAGCGCGGAGCCGGAGCGCCGGGGCCGGTCGCCCTCGGCCTGCCGGCCGTCCGGACCGGTGGCGGCCCCGCTCGCGGGGGCGGGTGACCGAGTGACCCCGGTGACCGGTTCACCTGGTGACCGTGTGACGACGGGCGCGGCGGCCGGACCTGCTCGGCCGGCCACCGCGCACTCGTCTCCCACACCGTCGGCCGTGCGCCGTCACTTGTCCCGGAAGACGGCCTTGCTGACCTCGGCGGGGTTCTCGAACTTCTTCTTCCCGAGGTGGGAGATCCGCTCCGTGATCTCCTTCGGCGCGTGGTTCTTCTCGGCCGCCTTCCGAAGGTCGTCGGTACCGGCCGGGTACTCCACGCCGTGCAGCGCTTTCTGCAGATCAGGTGGGGTGATGCCCGCCATGGCTCCTCCTGGCAGTGAGTCGGTGATCGGCCGGCGCGGATGGTGCGCCGGGACTGCTCAGGTACCCACCCCACGGAAGCGGATTCAGAGATTCCGGGTGGTGATGGGCAGGGCTCCGCGCGGGTACCCGACGGTTTTCGGAAAGCAGGCACGGGAGTGCGGATGAGAGGACCCGATGAGCGAGAACACCCCATCGCAGGCCGAGGGCGAGCGCGAGACGGACGCCCCGGACACGGAGCAGCCGGCCCGCACCACCCCCTCCCAGGCGGAGGGGGAGAACACCGCTGAGGAGACCCCGGACGAGGAGGACGAGGCGTAGGGAGGCGTCATGAGCACGGCACACACCAGCGTCCCGGAGGTGCTGGACGCGCTGAAGGACGTGACCTACCCGGCCGGCAAGGAAGAGCTGATCTCGGCAGCCCGGCAGGCCGGGGCCACGGAGGAGGTCGTCAAGGCACTGCGCGGCATGCCCGCCGAGGAATACGGCGGCCGCGCCCAGGTCGCGAGGTCGGTCCGGGTGGACCCGGACTCCGATCTCGGACTCGACGCCGGCCGGCGGGCCGCACAGGCGCGGCGCGGCGGCAAGCCGGGCCTCTCCCAGCACCTGCGGGAAGAGCCGAAGACACCCATCCAGGAGGAGTTCGACCGCTGAGCCGGCCCGGGGACGGCCGTACGGGACGTGCGGCCGTCCTCAGCCGACCGGCAGGGGGCCTGCGGCCGTCCTCAGCCGACCGGCAGGGGGCCTGCGGCCGTCCTCAGCCGCGCAGGCCCGCGAGGAAGTCACCCAGGGCCCCGGCGACCGCCTCCGGAGCCTCCAGCGGCAGCAGATGCCCGCCCGGAACAGTGGTCAGCGTCGCGTGCGGCACGTAGGGCAGCAGGCACGCGCGCAGTACGGCGGGCGGCTCCACCCTGTCCTGCCCGCCCGCCAGCACGGCCACCGGGACCCCGATGCGCCGGGCCTGCGCGGAGATGTCCCGGGCGATGCCCCGCAGCGGCCACTCCGCGCGGGCCCCGTCCGACGCCGCCAGGCTGTCCCGTACGACCGCCTCCCGCACCGGTCCGGGCAGGGGCCCGGCCGTCAGGACCTGGTCCAGGGCCCGGCCGACGGACTCGGGTGAGTCGTAGGCGTGGGACAGGGCCTGCCGGTACGCCTCCGTGACGGCCGCCGGTGGCCGTGGGGGAGCGGGCGCGACCAGGAACACACCGGCCAGCCCCGCCGGACGCCGGGCCGCGACCAGCTGGCCGACCTTCCCGCCCATCGAGTGGCCCACGAGGACGAACGGACCGGCGACGCACTCCTCGGCCACCCGCGCGAGATCGTCGGCGAGCCGGTCCAGGTGGTACGGCCCCGGCAGCTTTCGCGAGGTGCCCCAGCCACGCTGGTCGAACCGGACCGTCGCCCGCCCGGGCGGCAGCCGCCGGACCACCTCGTCCCAGGTACCGGCGGAACCGCCCCAGTAGTGCGCGAACACCAGCGCGGGCCCTCCGCCTCCGCCCCCGGTCCGAACCCTCATGGATCCGCCCTCGACCGCCACGGTCCTTGTACTTTCCGGCACTTCCACGTCTCCTTCGTATCGCGGCGGGCACCGGCGACCCCGTGGCACACTCGCCGGGTCATGCCGTCCACCCGCCTCCGGCACGAAAAACACGCTAGGCCGGTGGCACGCTCCGACCTCGTGGAAAGAGACCGACCTCTTGTGGAAAACGGACACCCTGCCGTGCGGCAACTGCGCTACCTCCCCCCGGTCGGAGCCGCCTACGGCGTGGAGGTGCTCAGCTTCGCCGCGCTGCGCGAGACCGACACCGAACGGCGCCGCACCCGGCTGCAACGGCCCGACTTCCACGTCCTCGCCCTGATCACCGGGGGAAGCGGCGCGCACGAAGCGGACTTCCGCCACCACGAACTGCACGAGGGCAGCGTCGTGTGGATCAGGCCGGGCACGGTGCACCGCTGGAGCGACGTCGAGCACCTGGACGGCCCCCTGGTCCTCTTCCAGCCCGGCTTCCTGCCCGACCCCGCCCTCGAAGCCCGCGCGGTCACCTCACCCACCTGCCGGCGCCTGCCGCCCGAGATCCTCCGGCTCGCTGCGCCGGCCGCCGACCACCTCGGCCAAGAGCACCGGGCGGCGGTGCGCTGCCCGCGCCTGGCCTCCTCCGCGGTGCTCTCCCATCTGCTGGCGGCCCTGCTCCTGCGCGTCCTTCCCGGGACATCCGCGCCGCCCGCCCCCGGCGCGCCCGCCGGCCGGCAACAGGAGATCTTCCACGCCTACCGGGCCGAGGTCGAGGAACACTTCCCCCACCGGCACCGCGTGGCCGACTACGCGCGGGCACTCGGCTACGACGTGCGGACCCTGACCCGCGCCACCCGCGCCGCCACCGGACACGGCGCCAAGACCTTCCTCGACCAGCGCATCCTGCTCGAAGCGAAGCGGCTGCTCGCCCACAGCGGGCTGCCGGTCGGCACCTGCGCACACCGCCTCGGCTTCGCCGACGCCGGCAACTTCACCACCTTCTTCCGGTGCCGGACCGGCCTCGCCCCCACCGCCTGGGCCGCGGCGCTCCACCAGACGCCTTGACCGCCCTCCGCACCCGACCTAGCGTGACGCGCACATCAGGACAGGCAGGGCAGGAGGCTCGGTGACGGCCCATCCGCACGACATCCCGGACGGGGCGTCCGCCGGCCACCCGCTACGGGTGGAGACGCACGGCCTCGACGTGATCGAGGACCCGGAACGCAAGGGCAGCCCGCGCACCCTGTTCTGGCCCTGGTTCGGGGCCAACGTCTCCGTCCTCGGCCTCGGCTACGGCGCGTTCGCGTTCGGCTTCGGCATCTCCTTCCCGCAGGCCCTCGCCGCCGGCGCGCTCGGCATCGTCGTCTCGTTCCTGCTCTGCGGCTTCGTCGCGGTCGCCGGCAAGCGCGGCTCGGCACCGACCATGGTGCTCAGCCGGGCCGCGTACGGCGTGCGCGGCAACCGGCTGCCGGCCGTCGTGTCCTGGGTGCTCACCGTCGGCTGGGAGACCGTCCTCGCCTCGCTCGCCACGATGGCCACCGGCACCGTCCTCGGTGCCCTCGGCTGGGACGGCGGCACCGGGACCAAGGCCGCCGCCCTGCTGGTGGTGGCCGCGCTGACCGTCGTCGGCGGAGTCATGGGCTTCGACCTGATCATGCGGCTGCAGACCTGGATCACCCTGGTCACGGGCGTCCTCACGATCGTCTACGTCATCCTCGTCGCCGACCGGATCCACTGGAGCACGGTCGACGCCCTCCCGGCCGGTTCCGCCCAGCGGTTCATCGGCGCGCTGGTGTTCATGATGACCGGCTTCGGCCTCGGCTGGGTCAACGCCGCCGCCGACTACTCCCGCTATCTGCCCCGGGACTCCTCCAGCCGGGCGGTCATCGGCTGGACCACGTTCGGCGCCTGTCTGGCCCCGCTGGTGCTGCTGGTCTTCGGCCTGCTGCTGGCCGGATCCGCCCCGGAGCTGAGCCAGGCGATCGCGGCCGACCCGATCGGCGCGCTGGCCACCCTCCTGCCGTCCTGGTTCCTGGTGCCGTTCGCCGTGGTCGCCGTCCTCGGCCTGGTCGGCGGCGCCGTCCTGGACATCTACTCCTCCGGCCTGGCCCTGCTCTCGGCCGGGCTGCGGGCACCGCGCTACCTGGCCGCCCTTCTCGACGGCGTTCTGATGATCGCCGGCTCGGTCTACATCGTGTTCTTCGCCGACGACTTCCTCGGCCAGTTCATGGGTTTCCTCACCACACTCGGCGTGCCCGTCGCGGCCTGGGCCGGCGTCATGCTCGCCGACCTGGCACTGCGCCGCCGCGACTACGACGAAGCCGACCTGTACCGCCCGCAGGGCCGCTACGGCGACGTGCCCCTCCTCCCGCTGTGTGTCACCCTCGCCGCCACCGCCGTCGGCTGGGGACTGGTCACCAACACCGCCGCGCACTGGCTGAGCTGGCAGGGCTACCTGCTGACGCCGCTCGGCCTGGGCGGCCGGACCGGCCCCTGGGCGTACGCCAACCTGGGCGTCCTCGTCGCCCTGGTCCTCGCCTTCCTCGGCACGCTGTCGACGGGCAGGGCCCGGATACGGCACCAGGAGGCGCGAACACCCGGCCCGGCCCGCGAGGAAGCGCGGCGCCCGTGAGTCCCCTGGATCCGCCGACCGACGACTCTCACCTGACAAGACGGACTGTGCCCGGCAATCCATGTGCGAGGGACCCACCATTCCGGCAATCCATGTGCCAGGGATCCACATGTGCCGCGTACGCATGCCCCGCACCCCACCGGGTACGCGAGGCGGGAGCACGCCCGGGGCGCCGAGCCGTCCCGGCAGCCCGTACGACCGCCGAACCTGGGGACCAGCCATGGAGACACCCGCACACGCCGACTCGCCGACGCCGGCCCAGCAGGCACTGGACGCGCTGACCGTGAACGCCGAGGACCAGGCCGCCCTGGACACCCTCGCCCACAGCGACGTACTCGTCCCGGTGCCGGACGACGCGCTGGACGGAGAGGGCGCCGATGCCACCACCGTGGCCCTGCCCGTCCTGGAACAGCCCGGCGGCGACGCGGTCGTCCCGGTGTTCACCACGGAGGGCGAGATGACCGATCTGCTGCCCTTCGTCTCGCGCTACCGTCTGATCCCGCTCGGCGCGCTCGCCGCGCAGTGGCCCGACGAGAACCTGTCCCTCGCCATCGACGGCAGTTCCTCCCACGCCCTGACGCTCACGTCACAGGGGGTCCGCACACTGCTGGTCCGCTGAGCGCGTATCCGCAGACCACCACCACCTTGCGCGGGCGCTGCCGGGGCACCGCCCCCGGCGGCGCCCGCGGTCGTGTCGCCCTAAAGTTCCTGCCCGGCCAGCATGCGCCGCAGCACCGCCCGGTGGAGCGGCAGTACCTCGGCGTGCAGGGCGCGACCCTTGGGGGTGAGCGCGACCCACACCCCGCGCCGGTCCTCCGCGCACACCGAGCGTTCCACCAGGCCGTCCTTCTCCAGCCGGCCGATCAGCCGGGACAGCGCGCTCTGGCTGAGGTGGACCCGGCCGACCAGGTTCTGCACCCGGCACTGCTCACCCTGCCCGGGCGGCTCCGTGGCCAGCAGATCCAGCACCTCGAAGTCGCTGGCGCCGAGCCCGTACGGGTGCAGGACGCGGTCGATCTCGCACATCGTGCGCGCGTGCACGGCGAGGATGTCCCGCCAGCGTTCCTCCAGCCGGGTCTCGGCCGTTTCGACTGCCATAACCGCACCGTAGCACCGTCCCGGCCACTCGTTGAGCGTGCAACCAGCGCCGGGGCGGGCGGTCCCTCCGGGCTCAGGCCGACGGGTCCTGGAGCAGCCCCAGGTGGTTGCCGTCGGGGTCCTTCACGAACGCGATCAGCCGGCCGCCGCCGACGTCCTGCGCGTCCTGGAGCAGCTCGGCGCCCGCCGCCAGCAGCGCCGTGAGCCGCTCCCGCAGATCCGTCACGTGCCAGTACGGCACCGGCCCGGTCATGCCCTTGGCGTGCCCGCTCGGATCCAGCCCGACGTCCTGGCCGGCGGCCTTGTAGCCCACGTAGAACGGCTCGTCCGCGTACGGCTCCACGCCCAGCAGCGCGCCGAACAGGGCCTTGGCGCGGTCCAGGTCCTTCACCGGGTAGATGATCGTCTGCAGGCCTGCGGCCATGATGCCCACTCCTTCACACAGCGGTGCCCGGCCGCACGGGGCCGGGGCACCGACGGATTTCTCGTCGGTGCCCCCACGCTAGGCCGGGCGAGCCCACCACGGCTTCTCCGATCCTGACCGGTTGCCGTACCCGGCCGCCGGCCCGCGCAGTGCGGTGGTGCCTGCCCCGGCCGGTCGCGGCGTTCACTCGTTGCGCAGCACCTCGGCCACGGTGAGCCGGGCCGCCCGGCGCGCGGGCACCAGCGCCCCCACGACGGCGATCATCACCCCGGCGAGCCCGAGGACGGCCAGGAGAGGCGGATGCCAGACAGCCATCATGGAATCCGGCAACGTGATGTCCAGCCCGGCCCCCATGCGCGGCACCACCACCCGGTGGGCGGCGATGCCCAGCGGGACCCCCAGGAGCGACCCCAGCACGCCGAGCACCGCCATCGACGTCACCGTCATCACCGTCACCTGGCGCGGGGTCATCCCGATCGACTTCAGCATGCCGAGGTCACGGCGCCGGTCGTGGGTGTTGAGCACGGCGGTGTTGAAGACACCGAGGGAGGCGACCAGGGCCAGCATCAGGGTCAGCGCGGTCGCGGAGCCGACAATGGTGCCGGTGACGCTGTTCGCCCCGCTCAACTGGACGGACAGCCCCCGATCGGCGGCCCGGACCGCACGGGCGTACGCCTCCTGGTCCACGCCCTCGCCGAGCTTCACGTGGTACGCGATGGGCCGCACCGCCGGCATCAGCGCGGTCACCGTCGGCCAGTCGCCGATGACCAGCCGGTCGTCGGTGTCCAGCGTCTCGCCCACGACGGTCACCTGCTCCTCGCGGCCGTCCTTGCGCAGCCGCAACCGGTCCCCGAGCCGCACCTCGTTGCGGCGCAGGAACGGCGACCCGGCCACCACCTCCCCCGGCCGGCTCATCCAACGGCCCTTCACGAGCATGGTGTCCAGGGACCGGCCGCCGCGCCGCCCCTCGAACATCACCACGTTCGTACTGCCCACGAGGAGCACCTCGTCGTCCGACCGCGCCGTGACATGACGCGCGCCCGGCAACGACCCCAGCAGCGCCTGGAGTTCACGGTCGCCGTGGACCGGCCGTACCTCCTTGCCGTGCCGGTGCTCCCCTACGTAGACGGTGACGTCATAGGTGCGCTCACCGCCGTTCCCGTAACTGTTCAGCGTCGCCGCCAGGCCGGTCGCGAAGGTCACCGTCGTCACCCCGAGGACCACGGCGGCCAGCGTGAGCCCGCTGCGCGCGGGCCGGGCGAACGGGAGCCCGGCGCCGAGGCTCACCGAGCGGGGCAGCCGGACCCCCGCCAGACGCCGCTGAAGACCGAGCGCCCGTCCGGCCCGGGGCGCGCTGCCCGCGCTGATGGCCCGCGCCGCCGGCAGCCGCCGCGCCCGCACCGACGGGCCGAGCGCGGCGAGCACACAGACCAGGGGCATGCCGAGCAGGGCCATCAGGTTCACCCAGAGCGGGATTCCCAGGGTGTCGTGCAGCACTCCCGAGGCCGGCCCGGAGAACACGAAGTCCAGGAACGGCTCCGCCAGCAGATTGCCGGCCACCGTGCCCAGGCCACAGCCCAGGACCGCAGGCACGGAGATCATCGTCAGATAGACGCCCAGGACCTGCCCCGGGGTGAAGCCCAGTGCCTTCAGGATGCCGATGTGCCGGAACCCGGAGACCACGGCCCCGCCGACCACGTTCGCGACGATCAGCACCGCCACCAGGACGCCGAGCACCCCGAACGCCATCAGATACGGCGCGTACGCGCGCGCGTTGCCGCCGATCCGGTGCTTGAGCGCCAGGTACGTCTGCGACCCGGCGAGCGAGCCCGGCGGCAACTCCCGCGTCACCTCGGCCAGTCCCGCGCGCAGTTCCTGCTCCGTCACCGCGTCCCGGAACCGGAACAGCATCTGCCGCCCGGCCGGGTGCAGCGCTTCGATCTGCTCCGGGGCGACCCAGGCGTCCGCCGTGTGACTCAGGTCGAAGGCGAACCCGACGACGGTGAGCCGCGGGCCCGACGGCACCTGGAGCGTCTTGCCGAGGTCGTCGGCGGTCCAGTCGGGCTGCCGGTTCAGGATCACCTCGCCCGGCCGGGTGGGCCAGCGGCCCGCCCACACATCCATCCGGTCCACCGGCCCGCCGGGACCGGGGCGGCCCACCACCGTGATCTCACCGCCGAGCCCGAAGTCCCCCGCACCGCGCGGCATACTGACCGTCGCCCGGGCGAACGGCCCCGCCACCGACTCCACTTCCGGCCGCCGGGCCGCGCGCGTCAGTCGGGCGTCCGACACCTTGCCGCTGTCGAAGGCGGCCACGACGTGCGGCCCGTGCAGCTTCTCGAAGGCGCGGTCGAACGGCGCCGACGCCGCGTCGACCAGCCCCAGCGCCACCACCGTCGAGCCCGTCGACACCAGCGTGACCAGCCAGATCACCAGCGTCTGCACCCGCCGCCGGCGCACGGCCGCCCGCGCGGCCTGCCACACGGCCCTCACGCGGACCGCTCCAGGGTGTGCCCGCCGGCCACCCGGCCGTCGGCCAGCAGCACCAGACGGCTCGCGCAACGCTGCGCGAGCCGCTCGTCGTGGGTGACGATGACCAGGGTCTGGCCGATCTGGTTCAGGTCGATCAGCAGGTCCATCACCTGCTCCCCGGCCCGGCTGTCCAGCGCGCCGGTCGGCTCGTCGGCCAGCAGCAGCGCGGGCCGGTTCATCAACGCCCGCGCCACCGCCACCCGTTGCCGCTCACCGCCGCTGAGCACCGCCGGATAGGCGTTGCGCCGGTCCGCGATCCCCAGCTCCTCGAACAGCTCCAGCGCCCGCCGCCGGGCCTGCCGGGCCGGTGTGCCCGTCAACTGGGCCGCCAGCGCCACGTTGTCCAGCGCCGACAGGTCGTCGACGAGGTTGAAGAACTGGAAGATCATCCCGATCCGGTGCCGCCGGTACAGTGCCAGCCCCTTCTCGCTCAGCTCCCCTACGTTCTCGCCGTGCACGACGATCCGCCCGGCCGACGGCCGGTCCAGTCCGGCGATCATGTTGAGCAGCGTGGACTTGCCGCACCCCGACGGTCCCATCACCGCGACCGCCTCCCCGGCCCGGATCTCCAGCGACACCCCGTCGAGCGCGACCGTCTCGCCGTACTCCTTGCGCACCCCGTCGAGCTGTACGACGGCGTCTTCCGTTCTCTCCTCGGTGACCATGGTCAGGACGCTAGACGCGGGCCCGCACCGCGGGCATCCCTCCCCGGATGGCACTCGGCCGCGGGACTCATCCCGGGGATGCAGTGCGCTGTATCCCCAGGCCGATGCGGATGTCAGTGGTGTCTGCGACAGTGGTGGCCATGGGGGAGTACGAGGTGCTGACGGCGGCGCTCGCGGTGGCGTGCGCGGCCGTCCTGGGGCTGGCCGTGGCGCTGGCGCGCACCCGGCGCCGCTGGCGGGCGGCGGTCGGCGAGCGGGGCTGGCTGCTGGAGCGGGAGCGGGAGAGCGCCGCCGAGGCCGCCATCGCGGCCGAACGGGACCGGATCGCCAGGGAGTTGCACGACATCGTCAGCCACAACGTCAGCCTGATGGTCGTCCAGGCGAGCGCCGCCCGCGAGGTACTCGGCACCATGCCGGACGAGGCGGCGACCGCGCTGCGCGCCGTGGAGGACGCGGGCCGGGGCGCCATGACCGAACTGAGACACCTGCTGGGCCTGCTGGCGCCCGCACCGGACGGCACGGACGGCGACCCGGGACCGGGCGCCCAGGCGGTGGACGCGCCGCTCGCCCCGCAGCCGGGCCTGGACCGGCTCGGCCCGCTGGTGGACCGGATATCGTTCGCCGGGCTGCCCGTGGAGGTCCACGTCTCGGGCGAGCCCTGCCCGCTGCCGCAGGGCGTCGACGTGACCGCCTACCGCATCATCCAGGAGGCCCTGACCAACGCGCTCCGGCACGGCGACGGCGGCACGGCCCGGGTGACCGTGCGCTACGCCGGCCACGCTCTGCGCGTCGAAATCCTCAGCACCGGCCCCAGCGTGCTCACCGGCACCGCGCCGTCCGCCACGGGCGGCGGCAGCCCGCCTCCCGCCGCGCGACCGCACGGCGAGGGCACCGGACGCGGTCTGCTCGGCCTGCGGGAACGGGTCGCCGTCTACGGCGGTGAGCTGGACGCCCGGCGCAGACTCGGCGGCGGCTTCCGGGTGCGCGCCCGCATACCCCTGGACCGGCCGTGACCCCGGACGCGCCCGAGCGGGCGCCCCGCGTCCTGATCGCCGACGACCAGACGCTGATCCGGACCGGCTTCCGGCTGATCCTCACCGCCCGGGGCATCGAGGTGGCGGGCGAGGCCGCCGACGGGGCCGAGGCGGTCGCCGCGGTCCGCGAACTCAGGCCCGACGTCGTCCTGATGGACATCCGCATGCCGGTCATGGACGGACTGGAGGCCACCCGGCGCATCCTGGCCGAGACACCCGGCTGCCGGGTGCTCATGCTGACCACCTTCGACCTGGACCGGTACGTGTACGCGGCACTGTCCCTCGGGGCCAGCGGCTTCCTGCTCAAGGACGTCACCCCGGAGCACCTGGCGGCGGCCGTACGGCTCGTCGGCACCGGCGACGCCCTGCTGGCCCCGCAGATCACCCGGCGCCTGGTGGAGCGGTACGCGGCCGAGGCCGGCCGGACGGCCACGGACGTCCCCACCGATCTGGCAGCGCTCACCCCGCGCGAGCGGGAAGTGCTCACCCTGATGGGCCGGGGCCTGTCCAACACGGAACTGGCCGCCGAACTGACCCTCAGCGAGGCCACGGTCAAGTCCCACGTGGCCCGCATCTTCGCCAAACTCGGCCTGCGCGACCGCGCCCAGGCGGTGGTCATCGCGTACGAGACGGGCCTGGTGAGACCGGGGACAAGGTGAAAACGCCCCCGGACAGGCGCCCCGAAGGGGCGCGGGGAACCGCGCGGCCGGCCACGACGGAGCAGCAGCCGCCCGACGACGGAACCCGGCACTTCCCCGGGCGCCTCGGCCCACCGCTCACGCGGACTCGCGCCGCACCAGCTCCGTGGGCAGGATCACCGCCGCCGGCTCCTCACCGCCCAGCTGGGCGAGCAGCACCCGCACCATCTCGCTGCTGATCCGGTCCCACGGCTGCCGGATGGTGGTGAGCGCCGGAGTGGCGGCGGTCGCCGCCGGGGAGTCGTCGAAACCGCCCACGGCGATGTCCTCCGGCACCCGCTTCCCGGCCCGGTGCAGGGCCGTCAGCACGCCCTGCGCCATCAGGTCGGAGGCGACGAACACGGCGTCCATGTCCGGCGCCCGCTCCAGCAGTCGTTCCGCGCCCGCCTCACCGCTCGCCCGGCTGTAGTCGCCGGAGACGACGAGCCGCTCGTCGGCCGGAAGGCCCGCCTCGGCGAGCACCTCCCGGTACCCGGCGAGCCGCTCCACACCGCCCGGCGTGTCCGGCGGTCCGGTGACCACGCCGATCCGGCGCCGCCCCAGTGACAGCAGGTGCCGCACCATGTCCCGGGCGCCGTCCCGGTCGTCGGCGGCGACGTAACTCACCTTCGAACCGAGGCCGATCGGCTTCCCGCAGGCGACCAGCGGTACCCCCGCCGCGCGCAGCTCCTCGGCGACCGGGTCGCCGGAGTGGCTGGAGACCAGCAGCACCCCGTCGACGTGCCCGGCGGTGATGTACCGCGTGATCCGGCGCCGTTCGTCCCGCGTGCCCGCCAGCATCAGCAGCAGCGGGATGTCGTGCGCGGCCAGCGCCTGGGTGCAGCCGCGCAGCAGGACGTTGAAGTTCGGGTCCTCGAAGAACCGCTCCTGCGGCTCGGTCAGCAGGAAGCCGACCGAGTCCGAACGCCCCGTTATCAGCGAACGGGCGTGCCGGTTCACGACGTACCCGGTCTTGCGGATGGCGGCGTTGACCGCCTCCTGGGCGGCGGGGCTCACATAGTGCCCGCCGTTGAGCACCCGCGAGACCGTGCCGCGCGAGACCCCCGCCTCGCGCGCCACATCGTGGATCGTCGGTGCCCTGCGCCGGCCCCCCGTGTTGCTCATGGTCATGACTTTACGGCCCCGGACAGCAGATCCAGGCTCCAGAACCGCTGGATGACCAGGAACAGCGCGACCAGCGGAAGCACCGCGAGGAACGCGCCGGTGATCACCAGCGTGTACAGCGCGGGCGTGTTCGCCCCCTGCTCCAGCAGCGTGTGCAGGCCCAGCGTCAGCGGGAACTTCTCGTCGTCGCTGAGCATGATGTACGGCAGCAGGAAGTTGTTCCAGACCGCGACGAACTGGAACAGGAACACCGTCACCATGCCGGGGATCATCATCGGCAGCGCGATCCGGGTGAAGATCCGCCACTCGCTCGCCCCGTCCATCCGCCCGGCCTCCACCACGTCGGCCGGCACGGCGGCGGCCGCGTAGATCCGGGCCAGGTAGACCCCGTACGGGGAGAGGATCTGCGGCAGCAGCACGGACAGGTAGGAGTCCGTGAGGTCGGCCTTCGCCAGCAGCAGGTACTGCGGGATCGCGAGGATCACCGGCGGCATCAGCACGCCCGCGAGCAGCACGTTGAACATCGTCTCGCGGCCCCGGAAGCGGTACGTGGCGAGCGCGTAGCCGCTGAACGCCGACACGGCGGTGGACAGCAGGGCGCCCAGACCGGCGTACAGCGCGGAGTTGCCCATCCACGTCCAGTACACCCCGCCCCGGTAGGCGTCGAGATCCCTGATGTTGTCGGCGAAGCCGGTGCCGGGAAGGAAGGTGAACGTGGAGAACAGCTCGGACCCGGACTTGGTGGACGCGATCACCACCCAGGCGACCGGCAGCAGGGTGTAGACCGCGCCGAGCAGCAGAGTGACCGTCGGCACCAGCGCGATCCGGCGCCGCAGCGGAGGGCGCCGCGCCGTACCCGGAGTGGTGCCGGCGGCCGGGGCCGCCTTCTGGACGGCGAGAGCACTCATCGCGCCCCTCCTTGACTCACGTCCTGCTTGTCACGGCGGTTGGAGGCCCGCAGGAACCCGAACGACAGCAGCAGCGTGACCACGGCGATCAGCGTCGCCTCGGCCGCCGCCGAGTACATGTCGTTGCGGCCGAAGGCGTCCTGGTACACCTTCATCAGCGGACTCCAGGTCGTGTCGACCGAGTTGGTGAGCGGCTTCAGGGTCATCGGCTCGCTGAACACCTGGAGCGTCGCGATGATCGAGAAGAAGAAGGTCAGCACCAGCGAGGGCGCCACCATCGGGATCTTGATCCGCAGCGCGATCTGCAGCGGGGTGGCGCCGTCCAGCCGTGCCGCCTCGTACACCTCGGCCGGGATCGACCTGAGCGAGGTGTAGATGACGATCATGTTGAAGCCGGTGCCGCCCCAGACCGCGATGTTCGACAGGGCGAGGTAGAGCGGACCGCCGTCCAGCAGGTCCGGCTGCGGCAGGCCCAGCTTGTCGAGCACGAAGTAGAACGGGCTGACGTCCGGCAGGTACAGAAAGCCCCACAGCAGCGCGGCCACCACGCCGGGGATGGCGTACGGCAGGAAGATGGCGAGCCGGGTGAACGGGGCGAGCCGCACCTTCTCGGAGTCCAGCATCAGCGCGAACAGCAGGGCGAGGCCGAGCATCACCGGGACGACGAGGCAGCCGTAGCCGAGCACGCGCAGCGCGCCGTGCAGCAGCTCGCTGTCCTGGAAGGCCGCGCGGTAGTTCTCGAAGCCGGCCCAGACCTCCAGCCGGGCGCCCGAGCCCAGGCCGAGCCCCAAGACGCGCACCTTGCGGAAGCTGAGCCACACCGCGTAGCCGATGGGCAGCGCGAAGAAGAGGGCGAACAGGATCGTGGCGGGGAGGAGGAAGGTGTAGGGGGCCGCCTTGACCCCGTACCCCCTCCGGCTGGTCGGGCTGCTCACCGGGAAACCCCGAAGCCCTGCTTCTCCATGTCGGCGACCGTGTCGTCCTGCATCTTCTTCAGGGCGGCGGCGAAGTCCGACTTGTTCTTGGCGGCGGCGCCGAACGCGTCCTTGAAGGACGTGTAGGCGACGTTCACGTTCGGGCCCCAGGAGGCGGGCGCGGTGGTCTTCGCTATGCCGGCGGCCTTGGTGTAGAAGTCCGGCTGGTTGGAGAAGTACGCCGGCGGGTTGGAGAAGGCGCCGCTGAGCTGGGCGGAGGTGGACGCCGGGTAGATGCCGCCCTCCTTCGCCAGCGCGTTCAGGGCGTCGTGGTCGGTGTTCAGCCAGACCGCGAACTTGGCGGCGGCCTCCTGGTGCGCCGAGTCGGTGGTGACGGCCGTGGAGGAGCCGCCCCAGCTGCCGGTGACGTCCTGATCCGCCGACCACTGGGGGAGCGGGGCCATGGCCCACTTGCCCTTGGTGTCCGGCGCCGCCGTGTTCAGCGTGCCGGGCGCCCACACGGCGCTGATCCAGGCGATCTGCTTGCCCGTGTTCAACGCCTTGTTCCAGGACGGGGTGTACATCGGCTGGTTGTCGATGACGCCCTCCTTGACCAGACCGCCCCAGAACTCGGCGACCTTCCGGGTGGCCGCGTCGTCGATGCCGACCTTCCACTTGTCGCCGGAGGCGCTCCACCACTTGGCGCCGGCCTGCTGGGCGAGGCCCGCGAAGAGACCGGAGTCGTTGGCGGAGAAGGTGGTCAGGTCCTTGCCGGGAGCCTTCTTCTTCAGTTCGCGGGCGGTCTCGGCGAACTGCTCCCAGGTGGTGGGGACCTTGAGGCCGTACTCCTTGAACAGGTCCTCGCGGTAGTAGAACATCATCGGGCCGATGTCCTGCGGCACCGCGTAGACGGCGTCCGTGCCGAGCGTGGTCTGCTGCCAGACGCCCTCGGCGAACTTCTCCTTGACGCCCTCGACCTCCTCGGACACATCGGCCAGGGCGTCGTTGCTGACCAGGGTCGGCAGCGCCTGGTACTCGGCCTGCACCAGGTCGGGGGCCTTCTTCGCCTTGTGCGCGGTGAGGATCTTGGTGACCAGCGTGTCGCCGGACGCCTGCTTCTTCACCGTGACGGTGATCCGCTCCTTCTTCCCCGGCCCCTTGTTCCACAGGTCGACGACCTTGTCCATGCCGGGTGTCCAGGTCCAGTACGTCAGCGACACGGGACCCGACTCGGCCTTGCTGTCGTCCCCGGACCCGCAGGCGGCGAGGGCGGTGGCGCCGAGCGACACGGCGACGGCGGATGTCACGAGGCGACGGCGCTTCGTGTGCGGCATGGTTTCTCCCCTGACCCGGGCCCCCGCCCGCTGCGGGGACCTGTCGTGCGGTTGTGCACGCTCACATGACCCGGGCGCCCGCCTGCCGGGAACCCCTGCCATGCTTCTGTGAGCGTTCACAGTAGAGAAACATCCCGGACACTTGTCAATGGTTGTTGCTGTGCGGTTATGTTGGGCCCGCACCGCAGCGGCTGTGTGTGCACGTTCCCATCTGATCGATTTTCCGGGAGAGATCCATGCCGGACACCGCCCCCAGGGGTCTTACGCGGCTCGCCTTCGGCGGGGACTACAACCCCGAGCAGTGGCCGGAATCCGTCTGGCGGGAGGACGTCCGGCTGATGCGGGAGGCCGGCGTCACGATGGTGAGCGTCGGCATCTTCTCCTGGGCCCTGCTCGAACCGGCGCCGGGGGAGTACGACTTCGGCTGGCTCGACCGGGTCCTCGGCCTGCTGCACGAGGGCGGCATCCGCGTCGACCTGGGCACACCCACGGTGGTGCCGCCCGTCTGGTTCTACCGGGCCCACCCCGAGGCCCTGCCGGTCACCGCCGACGGCGTGCGCTACGAGTTCGGCTCCCGCGGCGCGATCTGCCACAGCAACGCCGACTACCGCGCCGCCGCCGCGAACATCACCACCCGGCTCGCCGAGCGCTACGGCGACCATCCCGCGCTCGCGATGTGGCACGTCCACAACGAGTACGGCGTCCCCGTCTCGGCCTGCTACTGCGACTCCTGCGCGGCCCGTTTCCGCCGCTGGCTCGCGGACACCTACGGCAGCGTGGACGCGGTCAACGAGGCCTGGGGAACGGCCTTCTGGGGCCAGCGCTACACGGACCTCGCGCAGATCAACCCGCCCCGGACCACCCCGACGGCCGGCAACCCGGGCCAGGCCCTCGACTACAAGCGGTTCGCCGACGCCCTCATCCGGGAGAACTTCCGCGCCGAACGCGACATCCTGCACCGCCTCTCACCCGGCGTCCCGGTCACCACCAACTTCATGACCGCCCTCAGCCAGTGCGACTCCATGGACTACTGGGCCTGGGGCCGCGAGGTCGACCTCGTCACCAACGACCACTACCTGATCACCGACGGCCGCCGCACCCACGTCAACCTCGCGATGGCCGCCGACCTCACCCGCTCGGTCGCCGGCGGCGCCCCCTGGCTGCTGCTGGAGCACTCCACCTCGGGCGTCAACTGGCAGCCCCGCAACCCCGCCAAGGCACCCGGGCAGATGGCCCGCAACTCCCTCGCCCACGTCGCCCGCGGCTCCGAGGGCGCGATGTTCTTCCAGTGGCGCCAGTCCCGGCGCGGCGCCGAGAAGTTCCACTCCGCGATGGTCCCGCACGGCGGCACCGACACCCGTGTCTGGCGCGAGGTCGTCGAACTCGGCGCGTCGGTGGAGGCGTTGAGCGAGATCCGGGGCACCCGCACCGAGGCCGACGCGGCCATGCTGTGGGACTGGCAGTCCTGGTGGGCACAGGGCCTGGACTGGCGGCCCAGCGAGGACCACGACGCGCGCGAGCGCGCCGACTCCTTCTACGAGGCCCTCTACGACCGCCACCTCACCGTCGACTTCGCCCACCCGGAAGCCGACCTGTCCGCCTACCCCCTGGTCGTGGTGCCGGCCCTCTACCTGATGACCGAGGCCGCCGGGCGCAACCTGAGCGGTTACGTCGAGAACGGCGGCACGCTCGTGGTGTCGTACTTCTCCGGGATCGTGGACGAGCACGACGCCGTCCACGAGGGCGCCTGTCCGGGCGTGCTGCGCGATGTCCTCGGACTGACCGTGGAGGAGTTCTCGCCGCTGCTGAAGGACCAGCGGGTGCGGCTGACCGGCCCGGACGGGCCCGGCCCGACCGGTGACGTGTGGACGGAGTTCGTCGTCCCGCGCGGCGCCGAGACCGTGTGGCGGTACGCCGACGGGCTCACCGCGGGCCGCCCGGCCGTCACCCGGCACCGGCTCGGCCAGGGCACCGCCTGGTACGTCTCCACCCGCCTCGACACCCAAGGCCTGGACGCGCTCCTCGGCCGGGCGGCCGACGACGCCGGACTCGCCCCGCGCGCCGAACTGCCCCGCGACGTCGAGGTGGTGCGCCGCACCGGCGAGTCGGGCACCTTCCTCTTCGTCATCAACCACACCGCCGGCGACACCAAGGTGCCGCTGGCCTCGCCCGGCACCGAGCTGCTGACGGGCGAACGCGCCGCGGGCCGCCTGGCGGTCCCGGCGGGAGCCGTCCGGGTCGTGCGACTCGACGGCTGAGCCGACTCCCCTCCGCCCGCGTGAGCCGTGGGAGCCGCGGGCGGAGGGGGCCTCCTGCGGCCCCACCGCGGGAGGAGCCTCTCCCCAGTTACGTCGAAGGGACGACGGACGATGAAGTTCCATCCCAGACGCACCATCACCGCCCTGCTGCCGCCGCTCGCGGCCGGGCTCGCCCTCACCGCCCTGCCCGCCCAGACCGCCCAGGCCGCGAGCACGCTGACCAACGGCGGCTTCGAGTCCGACGGCACCGGCGCGGCCGTGCCGGCCGGCTGGTCCGAGTACGGCGACACCGGAGCCTCCTACACCGAGGCAGGCGGCCACGCCGGGAGCCACCGCCTCAGCCACTACTCGGCCTCCGCCTACAAGGTGGAGACGTACCAGTACCTGTCCGGGCTGGCCAACGGGAACTACAAGCTGACCGCGTGGGTGCGGTCCAGCGGCGGACAGAAGGCCGCGTACATAGCGCTCAAGAATTGCGGGGGTTCCGAGCAGCGCACCGATCTGCCGGTCTCGTCCAGTGGATGGATCCGGATCGTCACGCCGGTCAATGTGACCAACAATCAGTGCACCATCAGCATCAACAGTGACGCGAACGCGGGCAACTGGATCAATGTTGACGATCTGACCTTCACCGCCGGCACCACGGGTACCTCCATCCATGGCGCCGACATCTCCTCCCTCGCCAAGAGCGAGGCCAAGGGCGGTGTCTACAGGACGGGTTCGGGCTCCGCCGGCGACGCCCTGCCCATCCTCAAGTCGTACGGCATGAACTACGCGCGCCTGAAGGTGTGGGTGAACCCCGCCGACGGCTTCAACGACAAGGCGCACGTCCTGGCGATGGCCAAGCGCGTCAAGGCGCAGGGCATGAAGCTGCTGGTCGACTTCCACTACTCGGACACCTGGGCCGACCCGGGCGCCCAGAAGAAGCCGGCCGCCTGGGCGGGCCATACATACAGTCAACTGAAGACCGACGTGTACAACCACACGTACGACGTGTTGAACGCCTTGAAGGCTCAGGGCACCACCGCCGACATGGTCCAGGTGGGCAATGAGATCAATGGCGGCATGCTGTGGACCGAGGGATCAACGGACAACTGGACCCAGCTCGCCGGGTTGATCAACTCCGGCTACAGCGCCGTCAAGGCGGTCAACCCGTCCACCTCCGTCGCGTTGCACCTCGCCAAGGGCGGGGACAAGACCGGCACCGAGTGGTGGTTCGACAACGCGGTGGCCAACGGCGTCAAGTTCGACGTGATCGGCCTGTCGTACTACGGCTACTGGCACGGCGCGCTCTCCGACTTCCAGACCACCCTGGACGACGCGGCCGCCCGCTACGGCAAGCCGGTGTTCGTCGCCGAGACGGCCTACCCCTTCCGTCTCGACAGCGACGACGCGCTCACCAACCAGATCGACACCACGGGCGAACTCGTCACCGGCTACCCGGCGACCGTGGCCGGCCAGACCAAGTGGCTGAACGACGTGGCGAGCATCGTGGAGGCCGTCCCCGACGGCCGTGGTCTCGGCGTCTTCTACTGGGAGGCCACCTGGACCGCCGTCCCCGGCAACGGCTGGGACCCGGCGGACGCGGGCTCCGGCAACGGCTGGGAGAACCAGGCCCTCTTCGGCTACGACGACAAGGCGCTCTCCTCCATGACGTGGTTCAGCCACCGCTGAGCGCTCAGGACGGGGCCCGGTCGCCGCGCGGCGACCGGGCCCCCGCCACGGGCCTGGGGCGTTACACCTCCCCCCGGGGACAGGGCCGTTCCTTACCGGACAACGGCCGCCGAGTCCCGGACGCGGCGGCGTCACCCGGGCCACAGTGGGAACACTGCGTACGAGGAGGCCGGGGACGGGAGGCGGACGGATGACGGTGACTTCCCCGGGGACTCCCACGGGCCGGATACGGCAGACCATCCTGGAGTGGCTCAAGGACCCGGCGGCCCACTTTCCGGCCGGGCGCCGCCGCGACCTCGTCGCCACGGGCGTCACCGCGCGGGCCGTCGCCGCCAAGCTGGGCCTGCCCCCGCGCACCGTCCGCGCCCACCTGGACTTCCTCGCCCGCCTCGGCGTCCTGCGCACCCGCCGGATCCGCTGCCGCACCCACTACCGGCGCGACGAGGTCCGCATCGCCGAGGTGGCCAGGATCTTCGAGAAGGGCTGGTGACGCGGGCGCCCTCCGCGGCGCCGCCCGCGCACGACGATGAGCACCCGCGATGACGGCCGCGCAGGACGGCGAGGACGCCCGCCGACGGCCGCGCAGCACGGTGAGCACGCCCGCCGACGACCGCACAGGACAGTGAGAGGATGACACCCGTGGACCGGCCCGAGGAACTCGTGCCCCTGCACTACGTCTCCCTGGGCGCGCGCGGCCCCGAGGACGTCGTCCCCGACCCGCACGGGCGCGTGCTGACCGGAGTGGCCGACGGGCGCATCCTCCGCGTCCACCACCTCGGTGACCCGCGCACGGCCCGCACCGAGGAACTGGCCCGCACCGGCGGCCGTCCCCTCGGGCTGGAACTCCTCCCGGACGGCGACCTGGTGGTCTGCGACGCCGAACGCGGCCTGCTGCGGGTGGGCACGGACGACGGCACCGTCCGCGTCCTCGCGGACTCGGTGGCGGGGGAGCGGCTCCGCTTCTGCAGCAACGCCGTCGCCCTCCCCGACGGTACCCTGTACTTCACCGTCTCCAGCCGCCGCCACCCCCTGGACCGGTGGATCGGCGACATCGTCGAACAGACCGGCACCGGACGCCTGCTGCGGCTGCCCCCGGAGGGCGGCGAACCCGAGGTCCTGCTGGAAGGGCTGCGGTTCGCCAACGGTCTCGCCGTCTCGGCCGACGGCTCCTCCCTGGTGCTCGCCGAGACCGGCGCCCGCCGCCTCGTCCGCTACCGGCTCACCGGCCCCCGCGCCGGTCACGCCGAACCCTTCGCCGACCTGCCCGGCATGCCGGACAACCTCTGGCGCGAGGGGCCCGGCGGTCCGGTCTGGGTCGCCCTGGCCGGCCCCCGGGTCCCCGCGCTGGACCTGCTGCACCGCGCTCCGCCGGCCGTCCGCCGCGCCGCCGCCCGGACCGCCGTACACCTGCCGTACCGCCCGAGCGGGACCGCCGGCGTCGTCGCCGTGGACGACGAGGGGCGCGCCGTCCACCACCTCACCCGCCGCCGGTCCGGCTTCCGCATGGTCACCAGCGTCTGCGCCACCGGTGACCACCTGGTGCTGGGCAGCCTGTGGGAGCCCGGGGTGGCGGTCTGCGCCCGGCCCGCCGCTCCCTGACCCGGCGGTACGCTGGGTTCCGGCCTTGATCGCCCGACGGGGCAGGGGCCGAAAGAGGAGACGGAACGGATGACAGCCCCGGAGACACGGACCCGCGGCGTCCGCCCCGCATCACCCCGGCGGTCCGAGTGGCGCGCGCAGGCGCCCGTCGTCGCGGTCGTGGCGGCCGGCGGCGCGCTCGGCGCGACGGCCCGCCACGCCCTCACGCTCGCCTGGCCCACGCCCCCCGGCGGCTTCCCCTGGGCGACCTTCTGGACCAATGTCTCCGGCTGCGCCGCCATGGGCGTCCTCATGGTGCTCGTCACCGACGTGTGGGCCGCCCACCGCCTGCTGCGGCCGTTCCTCGGCACCGGCGTGCTCGGCGGCTACACCACCTTCTCCACCTACGCGGTCGACATCCGCTCGCTCACCGACGCCGGCCGCCCCGGTCCGGCACTCGCCTACCTGGCCGCGACGCTGTGCGCGGCCCTCGCCGCGGTATGGCTGGCCTCGGCCGCCGCCCGCCGGATCTTCGCCGGAAGACAGCGATGAGCCGGAAGACAGCCATGAGCCGGGAAGCGGGGACGAGCCGGGAGACAGCGTGGAGCCCGGAGGCGGCGATGAGACCGGAGGCGGCTGTGACCCCCCGCACCGGCCGTGCCCTGCGGCTGACCGTCTACGTCGGCGAGAACGCCACCTGGCACCACCGGCCCCTCTACTCCGAGATCGTGCACCGCGCGCACGCCGCCGGACTCGCCGGTGCCAGCGTCTTCCGGGGCATCGAGGGCTACGGCGCCTCCTCCCGCATCCACACCACCCGGCTGTTGTCCCTGAGCGAGGACCTGCCGGTCGCGGTGGTCGTGGTGGACACCGAGGAGCGGATCCGGGCCTTCCTGCCCCGGCTCGGCGAACTGGCCGACGGGAGCCTGGTGACCTTGGACACGTGCGAGGTCGTCCGGTGGACAGGGGCCTGCGACGGCCCGGACGAAACGGACCCGGAGGGTAAGAAGTCGTTGTGAACTGGCTGCTGGTCGTCGCGGGCGCCATGGTCGGCGCGCCCCTGCGCTACCTCACCGACCGCGCCGTGCAGGTCCGGTACGACTCGCTCTTCCCGTGGGGCACCTTCGTGGTGAACGTCGTCGGCTGCCTGGTCCTCGGCCTGGTCACGGGCGCCGCCTCCGCCGGGGCGGCCGGGCCCCACCTGCGGCTTCTGCTGGGCACCGGGCTGTGCGGTGCGCTGACGACGTACTCGACCTTCTCCTATGAGACCCTCCGGCTGACCGAGGCGGGCTCCGGCCTCTACGCCGCCGGGAACGTCGTGGCGAGTGTGGCGGCGGGGCTCGCCGCGGCTTTCACCGGAGTCTCACTCGCCGGTCTCCTGTGGGCCTGAGCGTGTGCCGCTCGGCCCGGAACAGTGAGTACCGTCCACAGCACTGTCGACCCACTCCTCCCCAGAACTGGATCCCATGAGCGCCATCTCCGTCGGTCAGGCCGTCGTCCTCGGAGTAGTCGAGGGGGTGACGGAGTTCCTCCCGGTGTCCTCCACCGGACACCTCAAGATCGCCGAAGGGCTCATGGACATCCCCGTCGACGACTCCTCCGTCGTCGGGTTCTCCGCCGTCATCCAGGTCGGCGCCATCGCCGCCGTGCTCGTGTACTTCTTCAAGGACATCCGGCGGATCGTCACCGCCTGGTTCCGCGGCCTGGCCGACCGCGAGGAGCGCTACCACCACGACTACAAGTTCGCCTGGTGGGTGATCGCCGCCACCGTTCCGATCGTGCTGGTGGGCCTCGCCGCCAAGCCGCTGATCGACGGCCCGCTCGCCTCCCTGTGGGTGGTCGCCGGCTCGCTGATCCTCGGCTCCGGCGTGATGTGGGCCGCCGACCAGATGGGCCGGCACAAGCGCGGCGAGGACGACACCTCCTTCAAGGACGCGATGTGGGTCGGCTGCTCGCAGATCCTCGCCCTGCTCTTCCCGGGCTTCTCGCGCTCCGGCGCCACCATGTCCACCGCGCTCATCCTGGACCTGGACCGCGTCGCCGCCACCCGGCTGTCCTTCTTCCTCGGCATCCCCGCCCTGACCGGCGCCGGCCTGTACGAGCTGAAGGACGCCCTCGGCGCGGGGGTCGGCGCCGCCCCGCTCGCCGTCGGCACGGTCGTGTCGTTCGCCGTCGCCTACGCCTCCATCTCCTGGCTGCTGAAGTTCGTCGCCAAGCACTCCTTCAACGCCTTCGTGATCTACCGGATCGTCGTCGGCGTGCTCCTGCTCGGCCTGCTCGCCACCGGCACGCTCGGCAGCTGAACCGCCGCCGCTGCTCACCCACGGGGTGCGGATGCCCGCATTCAGGCGCCGCACCCCGTGAATCTTTTTATTACCGCCTGCCTTGACAGTGTCCGCCCGCACCCCGCAGGATCGCTCCCGTGAACCTGTCAGACAGCCAGACAGGTGGTCTCGTCCCCCGGCGTGTCAGCGCCATGGAAGCGGTACTGGACCACCTCCGCGGCGCCATCGAGAGCGGCCGGTACGCCATCGGCGACAAGCTCCCTTCCGAGGCCGAGCTCTGCCGCACCCTCGAGGTGTCCCGGCCCGTGCTCCGCGAGGCGCTGCGCGCGCTGCAGACCATGGGCCTGACGGTCTCCCGCACCGGCAAGGGCACGTTCGTGGTCGCGAACACCGTCGAGGACCCCACCTTCGGCGACTACGCGGCCAGCGACCTGCTGGAGGTGCGCCGCCACATCGAGATCCCGGTCGCCGGCTACGCGGCCGTGCGCCGCACCCCGGAGAACCTGGACCACCTGGCCCACCTGCTCGACCGCATGGAGCGGGAGACGGACACCACCGCCTGGGTCGCGATGGACACCCTCTTCCACCTCGCCGTGGCCGAGGCCGCCCAGAACCCGGTCTTCCGCCGGGTCATCGAGGAGATCCGCGACGCACTGGCGCGTCAGTCGGCCTTCCTCAACGAGCTGGGCGGGCGCCGTGAGCAGTCCAACCGCGAGCACCGGGCGATCGTCGAGGCGCTGGTCGACGGCAGCGAACACGACGCCGTCCAGGCCATGAGCCACCACCTGGACCGCGTCGAGACGACCCTCACCGACATCGTCCGCCCCCAGCGGGCGAACCCCCTCACGGAAGAAGGCGGACCCGAGGCGTGAGTGAACAGCACCTCAAAGACGAGACGCGCCCCTCGACCGGCCATGTCGACGCCGGGGACGCCGGTTACAGCAAGGGCCTGAAGCACCGGCACGTCAACATGATCGCCATCGGCGGCGCCATCGGCACCGGCCTCTTCCTCGGCGCGGGCGGCCGGCTCGCCGACGCCGGGCCCTCCCTCTTCATCGCGTACGCCGTCTGCGGCGCCTTCGCCTTCCTGGTCGTCCGCGCCCTCGGCGAACTCGTGCTCTACCGCCCGTCCTCCGGCGCCTTCGTGTCGTACGCCCGCGAGTTCCTGGGCGAGAAGGGCGCCTACACCGCGGGCTGGATGTACTTCCTCAACTGGGCGACGACGGGCATCGCCGACATCACGGCGGTCGCCACCTACACCCACTACTGGGGGATGTTCTCCGACATCCCGCAATGGTTGATCGCATTGATCGCCCTCGCGGTCGTGTTGACCGTCAATCTGATATCGGTCAAGATCTTCGGCGAACTGGAGTTCTGGTTCGCGATCGTCAAGGTCGGCGCACTCCTCGTGTTCATGTGCATCGGCATCTACCTGCTGGTCACCCAGCACCCGGTCGACGGCCACCACCCCGGACCGGCCCTGATCACCGGCAACGGCGGCGTCTTCCCGCACGGCCTGCTGCCCATGCTGCTGCTCATCCAGGGCGTCGTCTTCGCCTACGCCTCCGTCGAACTGGTCGGCGTCGCCGCCGGCGAGACCGAGAACCCCGAGAAGATCATGCCGAAGGCGATCAACTCGATCATGTGGCGGGTGGGCGTCTTCTACGTCGGCTCGGTCGTCCTGCTGTCGATGCTCCTCCCGTGGAACGCGTACTCCGCCGGCGAGAGCCCCTTCGTCACGGTCCTGTCGAACATCGGCGTCCCGGCGGCCGGCGGCGTGATGAACCTGGTCGTCCTCACCGCGGCCCTGTCGTCGCTGAACTCGGGCCTGTACTCCACCGGCCGCATCCTGCGCTCCATGGCGATGAGCGGCTCCGCCCCCGCCTTCACCTCCCGGATGAGCCGCAGCCAGGTCCCCTACGGCGGTATCCTGCTCACCAGCGGGATCTGCGTCCTCGGCGTCGGCCTGAACTACGTGGTACCCGCCGAGGCGTTCGAGATCGTCCTCAACTTCGCGGCGATCGGCATCCTCGCCACCTGGGCCATGATCATGGTCTGTCACCTGCTCTTCTGGCGGAAGACGCGGCAGGGCGACCTGACCCGGCCGGCCTACCGGCTGCCGGGCTCCCCCTGGACCGAACTCGTGACGCTGGCGTTCCTCGCCTCCGTCGTGGTCCTCATGTACGCCGACGGCGGCGCCGGACGCACCACCGTGCTCTGTCTGCCGCTGATCGTCGCGGCGCTGGTCGCGGGCTGGTACGCCGTCCGCGCCCGGGTGACCCGCACCTCCACCGGCGCCGGCGCGTGACCCGCGCTCCGGCCGACCCCGACCCCTTGATACAGGCAGTGATGTACAGCAGTTCCCCCGCCGACGCCCCCCTCGTCCGCGAACCCCTCCACGCCCCCGTCGCCCACCTCGTACGCGGCGGGGTCGTCGAGGGCATCCACTACGGATCCGTCGTCGTCCTCGACACCGACGGCCGGGTGCGCTTCCAGCTCGGCGACATCGAGGCGGCCTTCTACCCGCGCTCGGCCGTCAAGCCCGTCCAGGCCGTGGCCATGCTGCGGGCCGGGCTGCCGCTCGACGGCGAACTGCTGTCGCTGGCCGCCGCCAGCCACTCCGGCGAGGAGCGGCACCTGGCCGGCACCCGGCGCATCCTGGAACTCGCCGGCCTCGCCGAGGACGACCTGCGCAACGTGCCCGACATGCCGTTCGACCCGGTCGTCCGGGACGCCTGGGTGCGGGAGGGCCGCATGCCCTCGCGGCTCGCCCAGAACTGCTCCGGCAAGCACGCCGCCATGCTGTGGACCGCCAAGCTCAACGGCTGGTCCCTGGACGACTACCTGGACCCGGCACACCCGCTCCAGCGGACGATCGCCGCCACCGTCGAGGACCTGACCGGCCAGCCGGCCGCCCGGGTCACCGTGGACGGCTGCGGCGCCCCGCTGTTCGCCATCTCCCTGCACGGCCTCGCCCGCGCCCTCGCCCGGATCACCACGGCCGCCCCCGGCACCCCCGAGGCCCGGGTCGCCGACGCGATGCGCGAGCACGCCGAGATGGCCTCCGGCTCCGGCCGGGACGTCGCCGCGCTCATGCGGGCCGTGCCCGGACTGCTCGCCAAGGACGGCTTCGAGGGCGTCCAGGTCGCGGCGCTGCCCGACGGCAGGGCCGTCGCCGTGAAGATCGCCGACGGGGCGAACCGGGCGCGGATCCCCGTCGCCGCAGCGGCGCTCGCCCGCGCCGGCGTCGACCCCGCGCTGCTCACCGAGTTCGCGGGGGAGCCGCTGCTCGGCGGCGGGGAGCCGGTCGGAAGCGTGCGCCCCGTCCGCGCCCTCGACCCCGCCCCGGCCGCCGCCCGCGCATGATCCCGCCGGACTCCGTACCCCAGAAAGAGACCCGCACCCTCATGACCGCCGCCACCCGCCGCGAGCACGACCTGCTCGGCGACCGCGACGTCCCCGCCGACGCCTACTGGGGCATCCACACCCTGCGCGCGACGGAGAACTTCCCCATCACCGGCACCCCGATCTCCGCCTACCCGCACCTGATCGACGCCCTGGCCGCCGTCAAGGAGGCCGCTGCCCTCGCCAACGAGGAACTCGGTCTGCTGGCGCCCGAGAAGGCCGCCGCGATCGTCGCCGCCTGCCGCGAGATCCGCGCCGGGAAGCTGCACGACCAGTTCGTGGTGGACGTGGTCCAGGGCGGCGCCGGCACGTCCACCAACATGAACGCCAACGAGGTCGTGGCCAACCGCGCACTGGAACTGCTCGGCCACGCCAAGGGGCAGTACACACAGCTGCATCCCAACGAGGATGTCAACCTGAGCCAGTCAACCAATGACGTCTACCCGACCGCCGTCAAGATAGCGACGGTCTTCGCGGTACGTGGACTGCTCAAGGCGATGTCCGTACTCCAGGACGCCTTCGCCGGCAAGGCCGTCGAGTTCCGTGACGTGCTCAAGATGGGCCGTACACAGTTGCAGGACGCGGTACCCATGACGCTGGGTCAGGAGTTCTCCGCGTTCGCCGTCATGATCGAGGAGGACCGCAGCCGTCTCGCCGAGGCCGTCGAGCTGATCCACGAGATCAACCTCGGCGCCACGGCCATCGGCACCGGCCTCAACGCGCCCGCCGGGTACGCCGAGGCCGCCCGCCGCCATCTGTCCGCCATCACCGGCCTTCCGCTGGTCACCGCCGCCAACCTGGTCGAGGCCACCCAGGACTGCGGCGCCTTCGTCCAGATGTCCGGCGTCCTGAAGCGGATCGCGGTCAAGCTCTCCAAGAGCTGCAACGACCTGCGCCTGCTGTCCTCCGGCCCGCGCGCGGGCCTCGGCGAGATCAACCTGCCGCCGGTGCAGGCCGGTTCGTCGATCATGCCGGGCAAGGTCAACCCGGTCATCCCCGAGGTCGTCAACCAGGTCGCGTTCGAGGTGATCGGCAACGACGTCGCCATCACCATGGCCGCCGAGGCCGGGCAGCTCCAGCTCAACGCCTTCGAACCGATCATCCTGCACTCCCTGTCGAAGTCGATCACGCACCTGCGGAACGCCTGCCGCACGCTGGCCGAGCGCTGTGTCAGCGGCATCACCGCCAACACCGAGCGGCTGCGCGCGACCGTGGAGAACTCCATCGGCCTGGTCACCGCGCTCAATCCGCACATCGGCTACACGGCCGCCACCGACATCGCCAAGGAGGCCCTGGCCACCGGCCGCGGCGTGGCCGAACTGGTGCTGGAGAAGGGCCTGCTGCCGGCCGGGCGGCTGGCCGAGCTGCTGCGCCCGGAGATCGTCGCGGGCAGCGGGGCACCGGCCGCCTGACCTGCGACAAGGCCACCTCGACAAGCCTCGGGGACCGGCCGGGAGGCACAATGGTGATCATGACAACGACGTCGTCCGCCACCTTCCTGCCGGTCCTGGAGCGCATCGCCGAGGAGATCAGCCACACGCCCGGGCGCGGCCGTCCCGCCGACTACATCCCGGTCCTCGCGGCCCGCGACCCGCGCAGCTTCGGCATGGCCGTCGCCGAGCCGGACGGCACGGTGTACGGGGTGGGGGACTGGCGGGAGCCGTTCTCCGCGCAGTCGATCACCAAGGTCTTCACGCTCGCCCTGGACCTGGCCCGGGAGGGCGACGAACTCTGGGAGCACGTGGGCCGCGAGCCCTCCGGCAACCCCTTCAACTCGCTGGTCCAGCTGGAGTACGAGAACGGCATCCCGCGCAACCCGTTCATCAACGCGGGCGCCCTCGTCGTCACCGACCGGCTGCAGACCCGTACCGGGGACGCGGCCGGCGTACTGCTGGACTTCCTGCGCGCCGAGAGCGGCAACCCGGCCCTCGACTTCGACACGGAGGTGGCCGCCTCCGAGACCGCGCACGGCGACCGCAACGCCGCCCTCGCCCACTTCATGGCGTCCTACGGCAACATCGACAACGACATACCGGTCCTGCTCGACCAGTACTTCCGGCAGTGCTCCATCGCCGCCTCCTGCGCCGACCTGGCCCTCGCCACCGGTTTCCTCGCCCGGCACGGCATCCGCGCCGACGGCAGCCGGCTGCTCAGCCGCAGCCAGGCCAAGCAGGTCAACGCGATCATGCTGACCTGCGGCACGTACGACGCGGCCGGCAACTTCGCCTACCGGGTGGGCCTGCCCGGCAAGAGCGGGGTCGGCGGCGGCATCATCGCCGTCGTCCCCGGCCGGTGCACGCTGTGCGTGTGGAGCCCGGGTCTGGACGAACGCGGCAACTCGGTCGCCGGCGTCGCGGCCCTGGACCGTTTCACCACCCTCACGGGCCTGTCGATCTTCTGACCCGGGGAACGTCCGCGGCACCCCGAGGACGCATGTGCCGCCCCCCAAACCCCCGCCCCGTCCCCTGCCGGTCACACAGCCGCTCCCGCCCGGCAGGTCCGGCGTCGCCCACCGGCCACCCGGCGTTGCCACGCTGCCCCGGTGTTGGCCATGGAATTCCCCGTCGATCTGCGCCAGTGCCAGGCCCTGGGCCTGGCCGGCACCGCCTTCCTCGCGCTCGGCGGCGAGACGGCCGGCGCCCTGCCGGTCCGGGAGCTGTGGGCGCCCGCCTCGGTGCACGCGGCCCTCGGCCTGGTCGGGGTGTACTTCGGCATCGTCCTGCTGACGGCCGCCTGGCTGTTCCTGGGCCGGCTGATACGCGGCCCGCGTCCGCCCACCCCGCGCGCCCTGCTGCTCGTCCTGGCCCTCTGGGCGGCCCCCCTGCTGCTCGCACCCCCGCTGTTCAGCCGGGACGTCTACAGCTACCTCGCGCAGGGCGCCATGGCCGACGCCCACATGGACGTCTACGCCCACGGCCCGGACCGGCTCGGCGGCCCGCTCGCCGACGAGGTCGCCCCGATGTGGCGGCACACCGCCGCCCCCTACGGCCCCGCCTTCCTGGCCCTGGCCTCCGCGCTGTCGGGGCTGACCCACGGCGAGCTCCCCGCCGGCCTGCTCGGCATGCGCCTGGTCGCGCTGGCCGGCGTGGCCCTCATGGTGGTGGCGCTGCCCCGGCTCGCCCGGCACAGCGGCGCCGACCCGGCCGCCGCGCTCTGGCTCGGCGCGCTCAACCCGCTGGTGCTGCTGCACCTGGTCGCGGGCGCCCACAACGACGCCCTGATGCTCGGCCTGCTCGGGCTCGGCCTGGTCGCCGCGCACGGCCCCCGGGCCGCCGTCGGGGCCGCCGGCGCCGTTCTCGTCACCCTCGCCGCGCTGGTGAAGGTACCGGCGGCGCTCGGCCTGCCGGCCGTCGTCGCCCTGCGCATCCGTTCCGGAGACCGCCCGCTGCCGGCCGTCCTGACCACGGCGGCGGCCTCGGCCGCGACCACGGTCACCGCCACGGCCGTGGCCGGCACCGGCTACGGCTGGATCGGCGCCCTGGGCACACCGGTCTCCCCGCACAACTGGGCGCTGACCAGCCTGCTCGGCCGGGCGACCGGCGCCCTGCTGACCCGCCTCGACAGCGGACTGGCCCCGCTGGCGGTCCCCGCCTGGCACCTGCTCGGGCTCGCGGCCGCCGCCGTCGCCGTGCTGCTGACCGGGCGCAGACTGCGCGCCCGGCCGGTGTACGCGCTCGGCCTGTCCCTGCTCGCGGTCGCGGTCCTCGGCCCGGCGATCCGGCCCTGGTACGCGCTGTGGGGCCTGTTCCTCGTCGCCGCCGCCGCGCCCGGCACCCCGGTACGGCACCGGTCGGCCGCCCTGGCCGGGGTGCTCGCCCTCGCCGTGCTGCCCAGCGGCGGGCCCGCCGGCCGGGGGCAGCTGGTGCTGGCGGCCTTGGGCGGGGCCCTCGGTGTCGTCGTCCTGTGGCAGGCCCTCCTGGCCGCCCGGGCCCCGCTCCCGGGACGCCCGGCATGACGGGGCCGAGCCGGTCCGGGCGGACCCGCGCACGGCTGGAGCGGCTGGGACCGCGCACGGGCCGGGGCCGGCTGCTGCTGGTCCTGCTGGTGGCGGCGGCCGTCACCGCGTTCACGGCGACCGTGCCGCTGCTGCGGGGCTTCTTCGACCTGCGGGTGTACTACGGCACTGTGCACACCTGGGCGCACCACGGCGGCCGGATCTACGACTACCGGGTGCCGGGCACGGTGTACGGCTTCACCTACCCGCCGTTCGCCGCCGTCGCCATGCTGCCGCTGGCCCTGCTCGGCCGGGCCGCGGCGATCGCCGTGTCCCTGCTGGTGAACCTGGCCGCGCTCGCGGCGGTGCTGCGCATCCTGGCCGGGCCCGGCCGGTGGCGCCACGGCTGGTACCGGTGGGCGCTGTGCCTGTGCCTGCTGGCCCTGTACGAGCCGCTGCGGGACACCTTCAGCTTCGGCCAGGTGAACGTGGTGCTGCTGGCCCTCGTCCTCGTCGACTGCCTGCTGCTGACGACCGGCCGGGGTCGCTGGGCGGGTGCCGGGACCGGGCTGGCCGCCGCGGTGAAGCTGACGCCCGTCCTGTTCATCGGGCTGATGCTGCTCGCCGGGCGGCGCCGGGCGGCGGCCGTCGCGACGGCGGTCGCCGCCGCCGCGACCGCGCTGGCCGCCTGGGCCGACCCGGCGGCCTCCCGGTTCTACTGGACCGAGGCGCTGTGGGACACCGGCCGGGTGGGACGGCTCGACTATGTGTCGAACCAGTCGCTGCAAGGGGTGCTGGCCCGCCTCGGCGAGACCGGCCGCCCCTGGTGGGCGTCGGCGGTCCTGCTGACCCTGTGCGTCTGGGCGTGGCGGGCCCGCCGGGCGGTCGCGGCCGGCGACTGGCCGGCGGCGTTCGCGCTCACCGGTACCGCGGCCTGCCTGGTCAGCCCGATCACCTGGGTGCACCATCTGGTGTGGCTGCTGCCGTCCTTCGCGGTCCTGGTCCGCGCCGGGCACCCGCGGATCGCGGGCGCTCTGTACGCGGTGCTGTGCACCAGCGTGGTGTGGTTGTGGGCCGGTGACGCCGCGGGCCTCGACGGGTTCCTCGGCGCCAACGCCTACGTCTGGGTCTCGCTGGGCCTGCTGTTCGGCCTGCCGACCGGTCAGGGGCGGGGCGCTCGGCCGCCCTTGGCGCGCAGCGCCAGCGCCACGGCCCCCGCGCCGAGCCCGGTGAGTCCGGCCACGACGACGGCGGGTGACCAGCCCGGGTCGTCGTCGGAGGCCGGCGCTCCGGCCGCCGCCACCGGCGCGGCCGACGGCTCGGTGCGGGAGGGCGGGCGCAGTCCGTCCAGCGAACCCACCGGGTCCACCTGCCCGGCCGCCGCGAAGCCCCAGTCGAGCAGCGCGCGGGCCTCCTCGTACACGGTCAACCCGCCGTCGGCCTGAGGGTTGAGGACACTCACCACGAGGGTGTGCCCGTTCCGGCGCGCCGCGGCCACGAGCGTGTTGCCCGCGTCGCTGGTGTAGCCGTTCTTGATGCCGATCAGCCCGGGGTACGGCGCCACGCCGTCCTCGCCGGTCAGCAGCCGGTTGGTGTTCTCGATGGGGTACGACGAGCCGTCACCGGGGAAGCTGGCCTCGGCGGTGCCGCAGTACCGGGCGAAGTCGGGGTCGCGCAGGCCCGCCCGGCCGAACACCGCGAGGTCGAAGGCGGAGGACACCTGGCCGGGGGCGTCGTAGCCGTCCGGGGAGACGACATGGGTGTCCAGCGCGCCGAGTGAGCGGGCCTTGTCCTGCATCCGGGCGGCGGTGGCCTCCCAGCCGCCGCCGAGCCGGGCGAGGACGTGCACGGCGTCGTTCCCGGAGCTGAGGAACACCCCCCGCCACAGGTCGGCCACCTGGTAGGTGTGCCCCTCCTCGACGCCGACCAGGCTGCTGCCCTCGCCGACGTCCGCCAGTTCGTCGTAGCGCACGGTGTGCTGGAGCCCGCCGGGCAGCATGGGCAGGACGGTGAGCGCGAACAGGGTCTTCAGGGTGCTTGCGGGGGGCAGTTCGCGGTGTGCGTCGTGCGCGGCCAGCACCTCCCCGCCGCCCGCGTCGGCGATGAGCCAGGAGAGCGCCGAGACGTCGGGCAGTTCGGGGGTGCCCCGGTGCGGCCGGACCTGGGTGCCGGACCTGTACAGCAGGGACGGCCCGGGCAGCGCCGCCGGGGGGCGGGGCGGGGCGGGTTCCCCGGCCGGGGGTCCGGCGGCGGCAGCGGCCGGTGTGAGCACCAGCAGGCCCGCCACACAGAGGGAGCAGGCCGACACTGCCGCGCGATACGAGAATCCGGTGATCATACGATCAACCTACGAACAGGGCGCGGGTCCCTCACCCCGCCGGGGCCGTTCGGGGAGCCGAGCAACCCGGATGCCGCACCGGGGCGCCCGGAGCCGGGTCAGCCGGCCGGGAGGGTGGGCCGGACCTGCCGCAGGAACGCGGCGTTGTCCGGGGTGGCCCGCAGCCGTTCGAGCAGGGTCTCCATGGCGGACGGACCGCCCTCCCGGGCGCGCAGGGCCCGGCGCAGTCCGCGTACGGCGGTCAACTCGGCCGGGGTGAGCAGCAGTTCCTCGCGGCGGGTGCCGCTGGCGTCGATGTCCACGGCGGGGAAGACCCGCCGGGCGGCCAGCTCCCGGTCCAGGCGCAGCTCCATGTTGCCGGTGCTCTTCAGCTCCTCGAAGAAGTAGCCGTCGGCCCGGGAGCCGGTGTCCACCAGCGCCGAGGCGAGGATGGTCAGGGAGCCGCCCTCCTCGGCCTGGCGCGCGGCGCCGAAGAACCGCTTGGGGCCGGTCAGCGCCCCCGCGTCGACGCCGCCGCTCAGGGTGCGGCCGCCGGCGGCGGAGGTGTTGTTGTAGGCGCGGCACAGCCGGGTCAGCGAGTCCAGCAGCACGACGACGTCCTCGCCGGCCTCGACCAGCCGCTTGGCCCGCTCCACGACCAGCTCGGCGAGGGCGATGTGGTCCTTGGGCGAGCGGTCGAAGGTGGAGGCGTACACCTCGCCGTGCACCGAGCGGCGCATCGCGGTGACCTCCTCGGGCCGTTCGTCGAGCAGCAGGACCATCAGCCGGCACTCGGGGTGGTTGCCGGCCACGGCGGCGGCGAGCTGCTGGAGCAGCACGGTCTTGCCGCTCTTGGGCGGCGCCACGATGAGGCCGCGCTGGCCCTTGCCGACCGGCGCGAGCAGATCGGCGACGCGCCCGGTCAGTCCGGCGCCGGGGTGTTCCAGGCGCAGGCGCCGGTGCGGATGGAGCGGGGTGAGCTCGTGGAAGCGGCGGCGTGCGCGGGGTTCCCCGGGGGCGCGTCCGTTGACGCGCGCGATCCCGGTCAGGGTCCGCCGGTCGCCCCGGACGCCCTCGACCAGGTCGCCCTTGCGCAGTCCGTGGCGGCGCACGAGTGCCGGTGCGACCTGCGGATCGGCGGGGGAGGGCAGCAGGCTCGCGGCCCTGAGGTGTCCCTTCCCGTGCGCGTCGATGTCCAGCACGCCGGTGACGAGCGGTGCGGCCGTTGCCTGCGGGGCCTCGGGAGGGGTTGCGAGTGTGGTGGTCATGCGGGTGTCCTTTCGCGGACGGAACAGGGAGGAGCAGCGGGGTGCGGCCGCGAGCGGGAGGCGTCTGCGACTGCCTCCGGGCGGCGGAGACGGTGCCTCGGGTACGGCGGAGAAGGCCCGTCGCAAGGCGGTACCGGGAAGCTGACGCGCCGGGGACCGGGAGACCCGGGACAGCGGCGAACCGACCAGCTGAGAAAGAGAGAAAAGAAAGACTGGCACCGGCGCCCACCTTGGGCGTGCACGAGTGCTGATAGCACGTTACCACTGGATGGGGTGCGGCGTCCGTGATGCGGGCGACACATCACCGGATCGTGGCATCCCCGCGGGGCGGGAGCCGTCCGCCGGGCCCGTCGGCCGCACCACGCAACGGCAGGAGTCCGTGGGGGAGTTGCCACAGTCCTGGACGGCCGCCGCCCGGATCGTGCGGACACCCGATCATCGTCACGGGTCCGTCACCCCGGCCGGTCGCTCGTGGGGGTGGTGATCCGGCGTGGAGCGGACCGCCGCCGCGGGCGGTGCGGCACAGTGGCCGCGTGCCTCGCCGACTTCTTCCGCTGGTGGTCGCCGCTCTGGTGAGCGTCGCCGGCTGCACCACCGTCGACCCCGCCCCCCACCCCGGAGCCGCCGGATCCCGGCGCGCCCTCCCGCCGGACGCCGCGGCGAGACCGTCGGTCCCGCGGACCCCGGCGAGCGAGCCGGCCGCCGGGGCGGCGCTCGTGCGCACCGGCGACGGGCCGCCCGGCCGGCCCGGCCCGGCGGCCCGTACCCGAGGGCCCGTGTCCGGCGGCGGACCGGCGCCCGCCGTGCCCCGGACCGCCCCCGCCGCACCGGCCCCCCAGCCGCGCGCGAAGCGCCGCCCGCCCGCGGGCCCGGCCCCCCGCCCCCGTACGGCCTCCCGCCCGCCCGCCGCCGTGATGCGCGACCTGTGCCGCCGGGCGGACGGCGTGGCGGCGCCCGAGATCGTCCGCCTCTGCCGCGAGACCTACGGCTGAGCCGGACCAGCCGGGGGAGGGGCCCGGCATGATCTCCGCATCACCCGGCTCCGCCGTGCCCGGTCCGCGGCGGCACGGGGGCGTGCGACGGCGGTCCGCCGTGGCGCCGTAGGCTGCCGGCATGTTCGGTCCCGAAGGCCCCACGCTCCGCGAACTCGCCGTACAGGCCCTGTCGTCCGTCGAGCGCGGATACGACCTGCTCGCGCCGAAGTTCGACCACACCCCCTTCCGGACCCCCGACCACGTGCTGGACGCCGTGGCCGAGGCGCTCGCGCCGCTCGGACCGTTCACGGACGGGCTCGACCTGTGCTGCGGCACCGGCGCCGGGATGCGGCCGCTCGCCCGGCTGTGCCGCCACAGCGTCACCGGGGTCGACTTCAGTGCCGGCATGCTCGACGTCGCCCGGCGGCGGGTGCCGCCCGCCGAAGCACCCCGGGTCGCCTGGGTACGGGGCGACGCGCGGGCCCTGCCGTTCACCGCCGCCTTCGATCTGGTGGTCTCTTTCGGGGCGTTCGGCCACTTCCTGCCCGGGGAACTGCCGCGGCTGTTCGCCGGGGTCCGCGCGGCGCTGCGGCCCGGCGGCCGGTTCGCCTTCCCGGTGTTCGCCCCGCCCCGCCCCACCAGTCCCGCCTTCTGGCTGCTGTCCGGGTTCGACACGGTGATGCGGGTGCGCAACGCGCTGTGGCGACCGCCGTTCGTCATGTACTACCGGGCGCTCCGACTCGGCGCCCTCCTCGGCGAGTTGGAGCGGGCCGGGTTCACGGTCGAGCTGCGCGCGCTGCCCGGGTTCGGCCGGCGAGCCGACGGCAGCCCGCGCGGCCGGCTGGTGGTGGCCCGGAACGACGGCCCGCCGGGCCCGGCGGTCACACCGCGGCGGGCAGGGTGAACTCGTAGACCAGCGCGTCCTGTTCGGCGTGCACCACCAGATCCGTGATCTCCAGCGGGCGCGCGTACTGGTCGTGCACGCGCCGGGTCACCCGGACCGACGCGGCCTGCGAGACCTGGCTGATGGAGTCCCGGTGGTGCAGGCACAGCCCGGCCTTGCGCATCCAGTCGTAGGCCCGCCGCAACTGCGCGGGCGTGGCGCCGTCGGCCCGGTCCCGGTAGCGCGCCAGCTCCGCCACCTCGGCCAGGGCCACCGCCGAGAACGACGTCACCGCCGTCCGCAGCGTCCGGCCGTCCGGTGCGACCGACCGGTAGTGGTGCACCAGCGTCGGCCGGTGCGGGGCCAGGCCCAGCTCCCGCGCGTGCTCCGGCGGCGGCACCTCCCACACCACCGTGGCCTGGTCCACCGCACACGGGTCCGCCGGCCGGGCGCCCACCGGGAAGGCGAGCGAGTCGGGCGACTCCACCGGCCGGCCGGGCAGCACGGCGTGGCTGCCCCGCCGGTCGGTGGCGACCGCACCGCTGCGGCGCAGCACCTGAAGCGCCTGGCGGACGGTCTCCCGGCTGACCCCGAAGTGCGCCGCCAAGTGCCGTTCGCCCGGCAGCCGTTCACCCGGCGGAATCGTACCGTCGCGCAGCTCGCCGAGTAACAGCGCCGCTATGCGTCCGTACAGGGGACGGCCGTCGACGGGCGGGGGATCGTTCGGGGTGGTGCGGGCCATGCCGCGCCCTCCTGTCGGTGACAAGACGTAGTCGTCCGGGTTCATTGCGCGACCACAATTAGCATTGGTCTAAACCACGAGGGAAGGGCGGTCGATGGTTTCGACCGAAATCCACCCGCCCGCCACGGCCGTCACCGGGCGACCGGTGAGACGCGCTCACAGGGCGCGGTAAACCGCGTCGACCAGCGCAGTCTTCCGGGGATCATCGGCGAGGCGGTGTCCCATGCGGTTCATGACATAGCCCAGTGACACCCCGGCCTCCGGGTCGGCGAGCCCGCAGGAGCCGCCGAAGCCGTCATGGCCGAAAGCCCGCGGGTTTGGCCCGTACAGCCCCTGGGGGCCGCTCAGCCACAGCCCGAGCCCGATCTCGGTCTCCCCCTCGAAGGCCGCGCCGAGCACCAGGTCGCGACCGGGGCCCTCGCTCTCCCGCACCCGCTCCGCGGCCCGCGCTGACAGGAACCGCCGGCCGCCGAACGCGCCGCGCCCGGCGAAGACGCCGTACAGCGCCGCCACCGCCCGCGCGGTGCCGTGCCCGTTGGCCGCGGGGATCTCCGCCGCCCGCCAGTCGGCGCTGTTCGCCTGCGCGGGCCCGGTGGCCGGATTGGCCAGAGCGGCCCGCACGACCGGCGTCAACGCGCCGAAGGCGGCGGCCTGTTCGGCGGCCGGCCGGAACGGCGCGAGCACCAGTTCGGCCGCCCGGTCGGCCTCCCGCGCCGGCAGGCCCACCGTGAAGTCGGCCCCGAGCGGCCCGGCCAGCTCCCGCTCCAGGAAGGCCCCCGGCATCAGCCCCGAGACCCGCCGTATCACCTCACCGACCAGGAAGCCGTACGTCAGCGCGTGGTACCCGGACCGGGTCCCCGGCTCCCACCAGGGCGCCGTGGCGGCGAGCCGGCCAGTGGTCGACTCCCAGTCGTACAACTGCTCCAGCGTGTGCGGTTCGCGCAGTCCGGGCAGCCCGGCGCGGTGCGACAGGAGATGCCGTACGAGGACCTCCTCCTTGCCCTCGGCGGCGAATTCGGGCCAGTACGCGGCCACCGGCGCGTCCAGGTCGAGCAGCCCCCGGTCGGCCAGCAGATGGGCGCACAGGGCCACCACCCCCTTGGTGGTCGACCACACGTTGACCACGGTGTCCCGCTCCCACGGCCGGGTCCGCGCCGGGTCCGCCCAGCCGCCCCAGAGGTCCACCACCGTTCGTCCGGCGACGGTGACCGCCACCGCTGCGCCCAGTTCCCCGCGGGTGCGGAAGTTCTCCTCGAAGGCCTCCCGCACCGCGGCGAACCGCGGATCGCAGTGCCCGAGGATGTGCGGGGTGGTCCGCGGTGTCTCCTGCGTGGACATGAGGCCTCCGTCGTCGCCGGGAACCCGGGTCCGCGCCGATCGCGGCCCGGGGAGGGCTCCGAACGTACCGACTGCCCGGTCTGCGGGGAAGGGGGGTCCCGGCCGCCCGCCCGCCGGCCGGACTCAGGCGTACGAGCGCAGCCAGCGCACCTTGGCCGCCTCGTGGAACGGGCCGCCGCCCTCATGGTCGTTGAAGTCGTACACCTCGACGGTCTTGTCCTCGTGACCCCAGGCGTTGAACGCCGCGAACACCGTCGAGGGCGGGCACGTCTGGTCCTCCAGGGCCGCCGAGAACAGGGCGGGCGCCCGGCCCCGGGCCGCGAAGTGCACCCCGTCGAAGTAGGACAGCGTGCGCCGCACCTCCGCGGCGCGCCCGCGGTGTGTCTTGAGGAAGAGGCCGATCTCGCGGTACGGGTGACGGTCCGTCAGTGTCACCGCGCGCGGGAAATCGCACAGGAACGGCACGTCCGGGGCGACCGCGACCAGGTCCGGCACCAGGCCGCCGACGGCGATCGACAGGCCGCCGCCCTGGCTGGCGCCGAGCGCCACGGTCCGCGTCGCGTCGGTCAGCGGGTGCGAGCGGGCCGCCTCCACCGCGCGCACGCCGTCGGTGATGACCCGGCGGTAGTAGTAGTTCTCGGGCGCGTCGATGCCCCGGGTCATGTAGCCGGGGTAGGCCGGTGCCGCGCCCACCGGGTCGGCGGTGTCGCCCCCGCCGCCCCAGGCGCTGCCCTGCCCGCGGGTGTCCATCACGAAGTGCGCCCGGCCCGTCGACGCCCACAGCAGGCTCTCGTGCGGCAGGCCGCGCCCGCCGCCGTAGCCGAGGAACTCCACCACCAGCGGCAGCGGTCCGGTGGCCCCGGCGGGCAGCCGCAGCCAGCCCTTGACGGGGTGGCCGCCGAACCCGGCGAACGTCACGTCGTAGACGTCGACGGTGGTCAGGCCGGTCTCCACGGGCTCGAACCGCGCGTCCAGACCGTGCTCGCGGGCCTGCTGGAGCGTCTTTTCCCAGAAGGCGTCGAAATCCTCCGGCTCGGTGGAATCGCTGCGGTACGCGTGGAGTTCGTCCAGGGGGAGGTCGAACAGGGCCATCGGCAACCGCCTTTGTGGAGGAAGGGTATGCGCTCTCACGGTACGTGGATGAGCGGATCTTTGGCCAGGGACCGAGTGGTGTACCGACCCCTTGATACGGCCGAACTGTTGGGGCGATGGCTCGGGTACCGGGGTTAGTAAGCGCTTGCTCTCGGTGGGCGCGCGCAGCCCCGGCGGGCTCCCGGAGACCGGCTCACCCGCCGGTCACATCCGTGGCTGGGTCCACCGCGGACCCGTCCGCTCCCACTCCCGCTCCCACTCGGCGAGCCGGTGGCGCAGGGCGATCCGGCGCTCGATCACCCGGCCGAGGTACACCGCCGTCGCCGTGCCGCCCGCGGCGCACAGCCCGACGGTCACGGCGTGCTGCCACACCGCCCCCTCGCCCGGCGGCGGCGCCACGCTGCGGCCCCGGGAGTCGAACCACACCGAGACCGGCTCCCCGGCGCGGGCCCCGGCGGGCACCTGCGCCCATGCCGTACGGACGCCCTTGCCCGGTTCGGTCCAGCGGATCTGGGCGCGGTGGGCCCGGCGGTCGCCCTGGGGCGCGGACGGCCGTCCGGCCGGGTCGTCCACCACGACGGCGCGCACCTCGTGTCGCTCGGCCCGCTGTACCGCGGCGAGTGCCCGGGCCCGGTCGTGGGCGTGCAGGCCGGCGAACACCCCGGCCAGGGGGGCGGCCACGCACAGCAGGACGGTGACCAGCAGCACCGCCCACGCCTCCACGACGTCCGACCGGCGCCGCAGCGGATTGCGCCGCCAGCGCCAGCCACGCACCCGGGTACGCATGTCCACCTCCTCGCCGCCGCAGGAGCCGCGAGCCGGCGGGGCCGGGCTGCCCGGCCCACCGCCCGCGCCGCTCACGCGCACGAACGTCCACACCCGTCTCGTACCCCGTTCGGAGCACCTCGCGCACGCCGCGAACCGCGAGTTCCGGCCCATATGGCGCACGACGGACACCACGCGCCCCACGATCGCGCGCCGAGCGCCGCCACGCGACCCGGGCGCCGGGTACCGCGGTGCTACCCCGGCACCGGGGACTGGGCCTCCCGCCCTGACGGGTCGTCGTACCGTCGCGCGACCCGGCGCCGGGGCGAGCCCGCGGCTCCAAGAGGCGCGCGCTCCCGTCGGACGCGCTTCCCGGCGGAGGGCCCTGTAGCGCACCGGCGATCCGCGGGCTCGGCGGGCGCACCGCTCGGCGGACGGTACCGATGCTCAGCCGGGGCAGGCTCCCGGCTCCGCCGCACCCGGGCTCCGGTGGCCGTCGTCAGCCGAACCGCTCGACGCGGATGCGTTCCACCGGCTGGCCCGCCGCGACCAGCAGCCGGGAAGCGTGCTCGGCGAAGGCGTTGGAGCCGCACACATAGGCTTCCCACCCACCGGCGGGCCGGTCGGCCAGGAGCGGCGCCACATGTGCGGCCGCCATACGTCCCACCGGCACCCCAGGCGGAGCGCTGCGGGTGAACACGGGAGTCGTCTCCGCGCCCAGCTCGGCCGCGTAGATCAGCTCCTCGGGGCTGCGCGCCGACACCAGCATCCGCAGCGGGACGGTGAGGCCGCGCGCCCGGTGGTGCCGGACCATCGACATCAGCGGTACGACCCCGGAGCCGGCCCCGAGCAGCAGCGCGGGCCGGTCGCCCGGCCAGGCGAAGAAGCCGCTGAGCGGACCGCGCACCTCGACGGTGTCCCCGGGCCGGGCCACGGTGTGGAACCAGCCGGAGACCTCGCCGTCCGGCACCCGGTCCAGGGTCAGTTCGATGTGCCCGGACGCGTCCGGCGCCGACGCGATCGAGTAGTGGCGCTGCGCCACGTAGCCGTCCGGGGCGGTCAGCCGCAGCAGGAGGTGCTGGCCCGGCAGATGCCCCGCCCACTCCGGCACCGCCAGGCGGAACGTGGCCGCGCGCGGTGTCTCGCGGCGGATCTCCGTCAGCGTGGCGGTCTGCCAGCGCGACGCCGCCTGGCCGCTCACGGCGATCCGCCCGGGCACCGCGAACCGGGTCGCGGGAGTCGTCGTCTCAGTCACCGGCGTACCGCTGTTCCTCCCACGGGTTGCCCCGCGCGTGGTAGCCGTTGCGCTCCCAGAAGCCCGGCTCGTCGTGGTCGAGGAGCGTGATGCCCGCGACCCACTTGGCGCTCTTCCAGAAGTACAGGTGCGGTACCACGAGCCGCGCCGGGCCGCCGTGCTCGGGAGGCAGCGGCGCGCCGTCGTACTCCCAGACGATCCAGGCCCGCCCGCCGGTGAGGTCGGCGAGCGGCAGGTTGGTGGTGTAGCCGGTGTGGGAGTAGGCGAGGGCATGTGTGGCGGACCCATGTGGCCGGGCCACACTGAGGAAGGCGTCGAGCGAGACGCCGCCGAATCGCACGCCGAACTTCGACCAGCCGGTCACACAGTGGATGTCGCCCTCGTACGCCGACGCCGGCAGCGCGTGCGCGGCGTCCCAGTCCCAGGTGTGCGGGCGTTCGACCAGGCCGTCCACGCGGAAGGACCAGTCGGCGGGCGAGAGGTCCGGGGTGACCTCGGCGGACAGGACGGGCCAGTCCTCGCGCGCGTCGTACTGCCCGGGCGGCAGCCCGGGACGGTGGACGCGCGGGCGGCCCGTGAAGCCTCGCGTGACGTTCATGGTTCAACCGTACGCTGTCGTTCCGGGTGCTCCGTCCCTGGTCGGGGTCCCCGTCGTTGCTGCCGTATGAACTCTGCCGGGGTTCGGGAATACCGCCTCCGCGCCGTTCCTTGCCGATCGGTGCCGGCCCTGGTGGGCCGGTGACACAGGTCAGAGACCGGCCGAGAGAAGCGAGGAAACGAGCATGCCCCAGGCGTATGTGTCCGACAGCGTGATCGAGGGGGCCGCATGAGCGTCGTGAGCGGCCCGGACGCCGGACCCGGCCGGACCGCCGACGGCGTCCCGCACGTCCTGGACAACCCGGCCCTCGCCTCCCTGACCGGCCCGCACGCCCGCTTCGCCGAGCGGCGCGGCCGGGTGCTGCGCTACCCCGTCGACGTCTCGCCGTGGCTCGCGCTGCCGGACGACCCGGACGAGCGGGACTGGGCCGACCTGGCCGCGCTGGCCGGCCCCGGCGCCGAGGTCCCGCTGCCCGGCTTCCGCGGCCGGGTCCCGGCGGGATGGGAGGTCATCTCCCGGCTGGAGGGCGTACAGCTGGTGGACGACGGACTGGCCGCCGCGCCGGATGCCGAGGCGGTGCGGCTGGGGCCTGCGGACGTGCCCGAGATGCTGGCCCTGGTGGCGCGCACCCGGCCCGGCCCGTTCCTGCCGCGCACCGTGGAACTCGGCACCTACCTCGGCATCCGCCGTGAGGGAGCGCTGGTCGCCATGGCGGGGGAGCGGCTCCGCCCGCCGGGCTGGACCGAGATCAGCGCGGTCTGCACCGATCCCGCCTTCCGCGGCCAGGGCCTGGCCACCCGGCTGATCCTCGCGGTGGCGCACGGCGTCCGGCAGCGCGGGGAGACGCCGTTCCTGCACACCGGCGCCGGGAACACGGGCGCCATCCGGCTGTACGAGTCCCTCGGCTTCCGGCTGCGCCGCCGCACGGTGTTCCTGGAGGCACGGGCACCCCAGAACCAGCCGGACGACCGCGCGGCGGTACCGGTTCCCTGATACCGCGGTACCGCGACGGCGCCTGTGGTGACCGGTGGCCGGGCCGGAGCCGGGTCCGGGTCGTTCGTGGTGGCCCGGTACGGGCCCGGTGCGGCCGCCCGCCGTCCGCGAGGATCCGCTCGGTCGGCGGCTCACGGGCCGGCTCCGGCGCGCGGGACGACGTGGGTGCCCGGTACGTCCGGACGCCCGCACCCGATGAATCACCCGGCGCGGACAGCCAGGCATATCCCCCTCACTCCCCGTCCGCGCCCGTCGCCCCCGCGTTGTACCGCTCCAGGTACGCCGCGAACCGCACCAGGTCCTCCTCCGGCCACTCGGCGAGCCGTTCCCGGAAGGCCGCCCGGCGGCTGCGGGTGACCTGGGCCAGGATCTCCCGGCCGGCCTCCGTCAGGTGCAGCACCTGGACCCGGTGGTCCTCCGGGTCCAGCCGGCGCTCGATCAGCGCGGCCCGCTCCAGCGCCGCCACCTGCCGGCTCACCGTGGACTTGTCCAGGGCGTAGTGGGACGCGAGGTCGGTCGCCCGGCAGCCGTCGCGTTCCTCCAGGTGCCCGAGCAGGGTGTATGACACGAGGGACAGCTCGGGGTGCATACGGCCCGCCGAGGCGCGGGCCCGGCGGGCGAAGATGGTCATCTCGCGCTGGATCGTCTCGACGGCCGACTCCGCTGCGCTCACGGGAAGTACCTCCTCCGGATTTTCTAGTTGTATAGTACAACTTGAAGTAAAAGTTGTATAAGCCAACCTTTGGAGGTCGCGCGCGATGAGGTCACCGGCACTGCGCCATGTGCTCACGCACCTGATCACCCCGCTGCTGATGTGCGTAGGCATGGGGCTCGCCTACATGGGGGCGTTCGTCACCCCCGAGCCCCATCACCTGCCGGTCGCCGTCGTCGGCACCAACCCCGAGGCCAAGGTCTTCGCGCAGACGGTCAAGGACACCGCCGGGGAGAAGCTCGACGTGCGCACGGTGGCCACCCGCGCCGACGCCGTCGGCCTGCTTCGGGCCCGCGACATCACCGGCGCCTACGTGCCGAGCGCCAAGACGCCCGAGCTGCTGGTGGCGAGCGCCGCCTCCGACATGGGCGCCATGGCCGTCGAGAAGGTCTTCACCCCGGTCGCCGCCGGACAGGGCGTGCCGCTGAAGGTCACCGACGTGGCCCGGCCGGTCGCCGACGACCCCACCGGGCAGGGCCTGTTCTTCCTGATGATCGCCGTCAGCATCGGCTCCTACGCCTCGGTCGCCGCCCTCGGCGCCGCCGGTGCCGCCCTGCCGATGCGCGTCCGCGCGCTGCTCGCCGTGGGTGTCTCCGCGGTGGTCGGCTGCGTCGGGGCGCTGCTCGCCGGGCCGGTGTTCCACCTCGCCCACCACGACCTCGCGGGCGTGTGGGGCATGGCCTGGCTCTACTCGGCGGGCATCCTGCTGATCGGCGTCGGCCTGCACACCTTCCTGAAGCGGTGGACCACGCTGACCATGATGGTGCTGTTCGTGATGCTGAACTTCACCAGCTCCGGCGGATTGTTCCGGCCCGAGCTGCAGAACGGGTTCTTCGGCACCCTGCACGCCTTCTGGAACGGCGCCGGCTTCGTCGAGGGCGTCCGCAGCCTGCTGTACTTCGGCGACGACGGCCTCGGCCGCACGGTGTGGACCCTGGTGGCCTGGCTGCTGGCCGGCGTCCTGGTGACCGCGGCGGCCGCCCTGTACGAGGGCACCGGCCGCACCCGCCGGGAAACCGCACACGCCGGGGCGGGCGCCGAGGCCGGTGCCGCGTCCGCCGGGAGCGAGACCGGGCGGACGGGCCCGCGGCACGCCAAGGACGAGGCCGCGCGGGAAGCCGAGCGGGAGGCCGAGGAAGAGGTCGAGGAGTCGGTCGGCGTCTGAACTCGCCGCGACGGAAGGCCCGTCGGGCCGTGGGGTATGGTGGCCGTCCGGCCGCGGAGACCCGCGGCCGGCGAGGGGCGAGGAGGTGAGACCCATTACCGCTGTGTCGGCTGGGGTGCTCTCTCCTCGTGACCGCGCGGTACACCGGCAGCGGTGACCGCGGGAGCGCCCTGAAGTCCCGCGCTCCCGAAAGGCTTCCGCTTCCATGTCCGTACTCCCTCCCATGACCTTCTCCGCCGTCGTCGGCGCGCTGCGCGCCGCCGGATGCGTCTTCGCCGAGGACGAGGCCGAGTTGATCCTCGCCACCGCCCGCACCCCCGAGGAGGCGGCCGGCATGGTGGCCCGGCGCGCCACCGGGTTCCCCCTCGAACAGGTCCTCGGCTGGGCCCGGTTCCACGGACTGCGGATCGCCGTGGAGCCCGGGGTGTTCGTCCCCCGCCGGCGTACCGAGTTCCTGGCCGGCCAGGCGCTGGCCGCCGCGCCGGACGCGACCGTCGTCGTGGACCTGTGCTGCGGTTCCGGCGCGCTCGGCGCGGCCCTCGCCCACGCCCTGCCCGGTGCCGAGGTGCACGCCGCCGACATCGACCCGGCCGCCGTACGCTGTGCCCGCCGCAACCTCGCCCCCTTCGGCGGCCGGGCCCACCAGGGGGACCTCTACGACGCCCTGCCGCCCGGTCTGCGCGGCCGGGTGGGCCTGCTGACGGCCAACGTGCCCTACGTCCCCACCGCCGAGGTGGCCCTGCTCCCGGCGGAGGCCCGTGACCACGAACCGCTGATCGCGCTGGACGGCGGGGCCGACGGACTCGATGTGCTGCGCCGGGTCGCCGCCGGGGCGTCCGAGTGGCTCGCCCCGGGCGGCAGCCTGCTCACCGAGACCAGTGAACGCCAGGCACCCGCCGCCGTACGCGCCCTCACCGACGCGGGCCTGACGGCCCGTCTGGCGGTCGACGAGGACCTGTACGCCCACGTGGTCATCGGCGTACGCCCCGCACCGGAGCGGTAACCGGCCCCGCCCGCCCGCTATCCCAGTTCCTGCGCCCGGGCGATCAGCAACGCCACGTCGTCGTGGTTGTCCGGGTTGCGCAGCGTGCGCAGGAGGTGGTCGCAGGTCTCCTCCAGCGGGCGGGCGGGGTCGTCCAGCAGCGACAGCAGCAGGGCCAGCCGCTCGTCCAGCGAGTGGGAACGGGTCTCCACCAGCCCGTCGGTGTAGAACACCAGCTCGTCGCCGGGCTCGAAACCGACCGTGACGGTGGAGAAGCCGACCCCGCCCACCCCGAGCGGCACCCCGGTGGGCAGGTCCAGCAGCTCCGGCGGGCTGCCCGGCCGTACCCGGGCAGGCGGCAGATGGCCGGCGTTGGCGATCCGGCACTGGCGCAGATGCGGGTCGTGGACGGCGTACACGCAGGTGGCGATGGAGTGGTCCAGGGCCGAGGTCGTCTTGTCCAGGTGCTCCAGCAGCCGGGCCGGGTCGAGGTCGAGCGCGGCGAGGGTGGTGGTCGCGGTGCGCAGCCGGCCCATCGTGGCGGCGGCGCCGACCCCGCTGCCCATCACATCGCCCACGACGAGCGCGGTCTTGCCGCCCTCCAGCGGGATCACGTCGAACCAGTCGCCGCCCACCTCGCTGGTGGCCCCGGCCGGCTGGTAGCGGGAGGCCACCTCCAGGGCGGTGGTCACCGGCGGATGGCTGGGCAGCAGGCTGCGCTGGAGGGTGAGCGCGGTGTTGCGGGCGTTCTGGTACCAGCGCGCGTTGTCGATCTGCACGGCCGCGCGGGCCGCCAGCTCCCGCGCCAGCAGCACGTCGTCCTCGTCGAAGGGGGCCGGGTTGCGGGTGCGCTTGAGGTCCAGCGCGCCCAGCACCTCGCCGCGCGCGATCAGCGGCACCGCGAGGTACGAGTGCAGGCCCGCCCGGCCGAGCAGCACGGCCGCCTCCGCGGAGCGGGCGATCAGCGGCAGGTCCTCGTCCTTCACCCGCGGCACCAGCACCGCCTCGCCGGTGCGCACGCACTCGGTGACCAGCCGGTCAGGCCCGTACCGGGCGATCTGGCCGGGCGGGTCGGCGGCCCGGACCGCGTCGCTGCCCTCCGCCGGGCGCACGGCCAGCGCCCGGATCACCGCGGACTCCGAGGGCCCGAGCGCGCTGGGCCGGCCCTCGACCACCGCGTCCAGCAGGTCCACCGCCGCCACGTCCGCCAGCTCCGGCACCGCGACCTCGGCCAGCTCGCAGGCCGTGCGCTCCAGCTCCAGCGTGGTGCCGATCCGGGCCGAGGCGTCCGCGATCACCGCCAGCCGGCGGCGCGCGGTCTCCGCCTCCACCGAGGCCCGGTGCTGCTCGGTGATGTCGACCAGCGAGACGGCCACCCCGAGCACATGGCCGAGGGTGTCCTCCAGCCGGTACAGCGAGTGCGACCAGGTGTGGTCCTCGTCCGGGTCGGCCGGGGTGCGGCCGACCAGCGTGTCGTCGATCAGCGGCACACCCGTCCGGAGCACCCGCCGGGCCGCGGCCTCCAGGTCCCCGGCGTTCAGCAGCGGCACCACCTCCCGCAGCGTCCGGCCCACGTGCTCGGCGGCCGGTACCCCGTTGATGCGCTCCAGAGCGGGGTTGACGGAGACGAACCGCAGCTCGGTGTCCAGGACGCCGTAGCCGATCGGCGACTGCTTCACCATCCGCTCCGACAGCGCCACGTCCTGTTCCAGCCGGCGTACGGTCGACTGGTCGGCGGCCAGCCCGAGCGCGTAGACGTCCCCGCGGTCGTCCAGCAGCCGCATGTTCCGGAACTCCACCAGACGGGTGCTGCCGTCCTTGTGCCGGACCGGGAAGCCGCCCGCCCAGCTCTGCCCGGTGCGCATCACGTCGGCGAACAGCCTGCCCACCAGCCGGCTGTGCTCTTCGTGCACCATCAGCCGGGCGGCGTACTGGCCGAGGGCCTCCTCGGCGGTGTACCCGAACAGTTCCTCCGCCTGCGGGCTCCACAGCACGATCCGGCCGTCGGTGTCCAGTACTACCGACGCCACGCCCAGGACGTCCAGCAGGCCGCCCGGGGGAACCGGACCGCGCGCGGGCTCGCCGCTCTCCGTCGCCGGAGCCCCGGCCGCACTCATGCCACGCACCGCCTTCGCCCGTCCGCACGGCACGCCGTGCCTCGTGCCGACCGACCTCGTTCTACCGCGCTCACACCCGACTCTCCGCCGCCGTCGCCGTTCTCCCTCCACCATCTCTCACCACGGCGGCGCACGTCCGCCGGAGCCGTGCGCCGGTGGTGCGCGGGGCTCGAAGTTCCTGCCGGGACCGTACCGCGCGGTCCCGAGCGCCGTGAGAGTTCACGCTCATGTTGCGTGATTGGTCTGTACATGACTATGACGCCACGCCAGACTGTCCGCCGTCCGAGTGCCCCGCCGCCCGTCCGAGGAGCCGGCCATGCCCGCGTCCGCCCGACAACGCTGTCACACGGTCCTCGCCGTACTCGTCACCCTCGTCACCGCCGCCGTCGTGTCCCTCGCCGCGCCCGCACCCGCCTCGGCGGCCGGCACCTGGACCGAGACCGGCTCCGACCGCGCCGACCCGCTGACCGAGAGCCAGGGACTGGCCTCGGTGGAGGTCCCGGCGAACAGCCCGAACCGCTACACCGGCGTCGGCACCATCCCGGTCGGCCTCGCCGCGCGCGGCTGGAACCACGTCGGCGACCCCGACGCGTCCTACGACGGCTTCTACATCGAGCCCTACCAGCGGGACTCCGGCAACTCGAAGATGTTCCGGGTGCAGGCGCCCGGCGGCGCGTGGTCGGAGTACGTCCACACGCTGAGCCCGGGCGAGGCGCTGAACAACTCCTGGGCCGCCGTCTCGCCCGACGGCCGGTGGATGCTGTCCGGCGAGTGGGGGACCATGACCCGCCTCCTGGTCTTCCCGACCCCGGGCGTCAACCCCGCCACCTCGCCCTCGGCGGACCTCCCGCAGGTCTCCACCGTCCGCCTGGACCACGCCGTCCGCGACGTCCAGGGCTGCGACTTCACCGGCCCCACCACCCTGCTGTGCTCCTCCGACGACCCCGAGGGCAGCCTCTTCGGCATCACCAAGCCGCTGCTCCAGGTCGACCTCTCCGCCCCGCCGGACGGGACCGCCGACGTCACCGGGCACGTCACGGCGGTGCGCAAGTTGCCGCTGCGCAGCTCCTGCCAGGGCACCTTCGAGGCGGAGGGCATCGACTACGACCGCCGCGGCGGCGTCCTGCGCGTGATCGTCGTCTCGCCCGGCTTCTGCGTGCTGACGGACAGTAAGACGTACAAGTTCACCCGCGGCTGAGGTGTGCCCGACGGCGCGTGGTGCTTTCCTGGGGGTGGACGCGGTTCGGCGGGGTACCCCGTTCCACCGCAGCGCGGCCACGAAAGGAGCGATCATGGCAGACACGGAGCGGTCGCATCCGGAAACCGTCACGGTGGAGATCAGCGGTTCGAAGGAGGACGCCCGCCTGGTGTTCGAGGCGCTCAGGTCCTGCTTCGCCTCCGACCGGGGCGCGGACGAGGAGCCCCAGCAGCTCCACGAGACCCGGCCGATGGTGTGGCTGGGCACCTACGACGTCGCCGACGCCCGGGGCTCCGGCTGCCCGCCGGTCCACCTCGGGCAGCCGGTCCAGGCGGACGTCCAGGGCGGCTACTGGGCCGTCGACCGGTTCCGCACCGCCCTGGACTCGATGTTCACCGTGCGGGAGACCTGTACGGCCTCCGGCGACCAGGAACGGGACCTGCACCTGCGCCTGGAGAGCCGCTGAGTCACCGAGGCGACGCCCCGGCCGGCCCCTGACCGGCCGGGGCGTACTGCGCCAGCCCGTACCCGAAGGACCAGTCGGCGTCCCCGTTCTCGGTCAGGGTGACCAGTACATTGCGCGGCTCGGTACCGGTCCGCTCCTGCACCAGCTCGGCGATGCGCCGGTACATCGCCCGCTTGCGGCCGGCGTCGCGTCCGGCCCGCAGGGTGATCGCCACGAACACGACCGAGTCGTCGCGCGGGACGCCCGGGTAGTCGCCGTGGCGCAGGGTGCTGCCGGCGCCGTCGTGGCCGGTCAGTACCTGGAAGAGGTCCTCCGGCGGAATCCCCAGCGTCTCCACGAGGGCGTCCTGGACGGCCCGGCCGAGCGCGTCGAGGCGGGCGGGGTCGGTGGTGAGCGTGTCGATGCGAACAAAGGGCATGACGGGGCTTCCTTCCGGGCGGCGGATCGGTCTCGACTGAATGTACATACTAGTAGGTACACAAACTGCCGTTTGTGCAACTAGTTGCACAAAGGCTCGGGCTTCCTCTACAACAAGAGGTGACGAAACCGCGTACGGAGGGCCCGATGAGCCGTTACCCGCACCTGATGACCCCGCTCGACCTGGGCTTCACCACGCTGCCCAACCGCGTGCTGATGGGCTCCATGCACGTCGGCCTGGAGGAGGCCGAGGGCGGCTTCGAGCGGATGGCGGCGTTCTACGCGGCCCGCGCGCGCGGCGGCGTCGGCCTCATCGTCACCGGCGGCATCGCCCCCAACGAGGAAGGGCGGCCGTACGAGGGCGGGGCCAAGCTCACCACCGACGCGGAGGCCGAGCGGCACCGGGTGGTGACCGAGGCCGTGCACCGCGAGGGCGGCCGGATCGCGATGCAGATCCTGCACTTCGGCCGGTACGCCTACCACCGCGACCTCGTCGCGCCCAGCCCCCTCCAGGCGCCGATCAGCCCCTACGTGCCCCGTGAGCTGACCGACGCCGACGTCGAGCGCACCATCGAGGACTACGCCCGCGCCGCCCGCCTGGCCCGGCAGGCCGGCTACGACGGCGTCGAGATCATGGGCTCCGAGGGCTACCTGATCAACGAGTTCATCGCCGCGCCGACCAACCGGCGCACCGACCGCTGGGGCGGCTCGTACGAGAACCGGATGCGCTTCCCCGTCGAGATCGTCAAGCGGGTCCGCGAGGCCGTCGGCGAGGACTTCATCGTCATCTACCGGCTGTCCATGCTGGACCTGGTCCCGGGCGGCTCCTCGCTGGCGGAGGTGATCACCCTCGGCAAGGCGGTGGAGGCCGCCGGGGCGACGATCATCAACACCGGCATCGGCTGGCACGAGGCCCGCATCCCCACCATCGCCACCTCCGTGCCGCGCGGCGCCTACACCTGGGTCACCAAGAAGCTCATGGGCGAGGTGTCCGTCCCGCTGGTCACCACCAACCGCATCAACACCCCGGAACTCGCCGAGGAGTTGCTCGCCGACGGCGGCGCGGACATGGTGTCCCTGGCCCGCCCGATGCTCGCCGACCCCGACTTCGTCGCCAAGGCCGCCGCCGGCACCCCCGAGGCCATCAACACCTGCATCGGCTGCAACCAGGCCTGCCTCGACCACACCTTCAGCGGCAAGATCACCTCCTGCCTGGTCAATCCGCGCGCCTGCCACGAGACCGAGCTGGTGCTCGCGCCGACCCGGCTGAAGAAGCGCGTCGCCGTGGTCGGCGCCGGCCCGGCCGGACTCGCCTGCGCGGTCTCCGCCGCCGAACGCGGCCACGCCGTCACCCTGTTCGACGCGGCGGGCGAGATCGGCGGACAGCTCAACGTCGCCCGCAAGGTGCCCGGCAAGCAGGAGTTCGACGAGACGCTGCGCTACTTCCGCCACCAGCTCGACGCGCACGGCGTCGACGTCCGCCTGGACACCTGGGTGGAGGCCGCCGACCTGGACGGCTTCGACGAGGTCGTGGTCGCCACCGGTGTCACCCCGCGCACCCCGGACATCCCCGGCGTCGACCACCCCCGTGTCCTCGGCTACCTCGACGTGCTCCGGGGCGGCGCCCCCGTCGGCGACCGCGTCGCCGTCCTCGGCGCCGGCGGCATCGGCTTCGACGTCGCCGAGTACCTCACCGACGGCGGCGACAAGGCGAGCGAGGACCCGCGGACCTACTTCCGGCACTGGGGCGTCGACATGGACTACCGGGCGCCCGGCGGCCTCACCGCCCCCGAGCGGCCCGCCCCGCCCCGCCAGGTGCACCTGCTCCAGCGCAAGACCAGCAAGGTCGGCGCCGGTCTCGGCAAGACCACCGGCTGGATCCACCGCACCGAGCTGAAGCACCGGGGCGTGACCATGGTGCCGGGCGTGCGCTACGACCGGATCGACGACGCCGGCCTGCACATCACCGTCGGCGGGGAGAGCATGGTCCTGGAGGTCGACACGGTCGTGCTGTGCACCGGTCAGGAGCCGCGCCGCGACCTGTACGAGGCGCTGGTCGCCGCCGGCCGCAGCGCCCATCTCATCGGCGGCGCCGACGTGGCCGCCGAGCTGGACGCCAAGCGGGCGATCAAGCAGGGCACGGAGCTGGCGGCGACCCTGTAGGGGCCGTGGGCCGCCCTCCCTAGGATGAGCCCATGTCACTCCCGCACGCGATCCTCACCGCCCTGCTGGAAAAGCCGTCGTCGGGACTGGAACTGACCCGCCGGTTCGACAAGTCGATCGGCTACTTCTGGTCCGCGACGCACCAGCAGATCTATCGCGAGCTGGGGAAACTGGAGGCCGAGGGGCTCATCCGCGCGCTGCCGGCCGAGCAGCCGGCCCGCGGCCAGAAGAAGAGCTACGAGGTACTGCCCGCGGGCCGGGCCGAACTGGCCCGCTGGACGGCCGCCGCGCAGGACCCGAAGCCGCAGCGGGACGTGCTGCTGCTGCGGCTGCGCGCGGCGGCCGTGGTGGGCACCGCGGGCCTGGAGGCCGACCTGCGCCGCCACCTGGAGCTGCACCGGCGGCAGCTCGCCGAGTACCAGGAGATCGAGCGGCGCGACTTCCCGCCCGGCCGCGACGCCCCGCAGGACCGGCTGCGCCACCTGGTGCTGCGGGCCGGGATCGACCTGGAGACCTTCTGGACCCAGTGGCTCACCCACGCCCTGGCGGAGTTCGCCGAACTGCCGGACACCGACTGAAGGGGCCTTTCAGAGCCGGTACGGCCGGGAGCGGCGGCGCAGGACCCAGCCGGTGGCGACGACCCCGGTGCCGACCAGGGCCGCGCCGACGCCGAGGGTCAGCGGGCCGTAGTCGCGGGCGGCGCCGCCGAGGCCGCCCATCACGCCCCGGGACGGGGCCGGGCTGGTGGTCGCCGAGATCGCCGGCCGGGTCTGGACGGGCGCCGGCCTGGTCGGGACGGTCGTCGGCTGGGCCGGGACGGGTGCCGCCCGGGTGGGGACGGTCGTCGGCTGGGCCGGGACGGCTGTCGGCCGGGTCGGGACGGCCGCCCCGGAGACGATCACCGACTGGCTGCCCGCGGTGGTGCCGCTGGAGCAGAGCACGACCACGGTGTAGGTCCCCGGGCTGACCCCCGTCCAGGCCGCGGACTGGCTGACCGACGTGCCGGACAGGGCCACCTGCCGGCCCTGGGAGAAGGTGGCCTGACGGCTGGTGAGCAGGGCCGCGGTGCCCCAGCTGCCGTTGACCTCGGTGCACGCGCCGGTGACCACCGACACCGTGGAGCCGATGGTGCTGACCGAGATGCCCGAGACCGCGGCGGTCGGCCCGGCGAGCGCGGCCGGGAGCGCGGTGGCGGCCGCCAGGGTCAGGCCGGAGCGGAGCAGGAGTCGCGAGTTGTCCATGGACGGGCCCTCCGGCGGCACGGTCGGCGGTACGTCCCATGCGCCGCCGGGGGTCGGGAAGCGCCCGTGCTGCCTCAACCGCAGCCAACGCCCCGCCGGGCACGGCCGCACCCGGAGCGGCGCGATCAGGTGACGGCGGCCCGCGCGGTGGCCTGATGTGCCCTCAGCCGCCGGTGGTGACCGTCCGCTCCGCCGACCAGCCGCCCCAGGTGCCGTCGGGCAGCCGGGCCCGCAGCCGTACCCGGTGTTCCTCCCCGGCGGCGGCGCCCGCGTAGAAGCTGTGGTGTGCCCGGCCGCGCGGGGGAGTGCCGCCCCAGACCAGCGAGGTGGCCGTGGCGCCGTCCAGCCCGATCTGGTACTCGGTGATCACGCCGTCCGCGCGCGGCGGGTCCCAGGCGAGGTCGATGTAGTAGGCGCCGTCGGCGTGGTGGGTGGTGGCGGTGAACGCGGTGGGCGCGGTCGCCCGGCCGTCGTCGCGGCCCGGCGTGGTCAGGCGGGCCGGCGGGCCGGCGGGGGAGAGGTTGTCGGCCGCGTCCCGGGCGCGGACCGTGAAGACGTAACGGGTTCCGGGGCGCAGGCCCGTGACGACGGTGGCGGTCTGGTTCCCGCCGACACTGTGGACCTTCACACCGCCCTGGTAGACGTCGTACGACGACACGCCCCGGTCGTCCCGGGACGCGCCCCACGACAGCTGGACGGCACGACTGCCCACGGCCCGCCCGGTGGTCGCGCCCGGCCGGGCCGGAGCCGAGCGGTCCGCCGCCGTCACGGCCGGCGTCCGCGCCCGCACCGGTTGGCTCGGCGGACCCAGCCGGCCCGCGGTGTCCCGGGCCCGTACGGTGAAGGCGTACCGGGTGGACGGCCTGAGCCTGGTGACATCCACCATGTGCTGTGCGGCCGGTACTTCGGCCACTTTTGTGGTGTCCCGATATACCTCGTAGGTGCGGACCCCGGCGTCGGCGGGAGCCGCGTTCCACATCACGTGCACGCTGGTGGCGCTGCCCGCCGCGGCGGTGACCCCGACGGGAGCGCCGGGTGCCCGGCCTTCATCGTCCTCCGCCCGATTCCAGCCGCAGGAGGCGACCAGCAGCACGGCCCCGCAGACCAGCACGGACGGAAAGGGAACGCGTCGCACGGCACTGCCCTCCCCGGACGGCCTCGGCATCACGTAAAGGTCCGGACCAATAGTGGCCCGGTCGGCGGGAGCGCAGCAAGGGGGCCGCGTTGGTGACCATCCCCCGCGGTTACGTATGCTGAGGCTCCCTACGGCTGAACTGCCCTGGAGGACAGGGGAGTTCACGCCTGTGGCGCGGGACACGCTGTCGTCGCCGATCCCGCGCCGGCGCGGGTGGCCGGGGGATCCGGGACGGTACCCGCCCGGATCCCCGGCCCCTGTTGTCCCTTCGTCGCCCCCCCGGCCGGCTTAGCCGGACCATCGCCTGACAGAGTGTCAGCGACGTCCTCCATCCGGCCCCTTCGCGGCGCACCCCGTGGCCGTGGACCCGAGGTCACAGCACAGTGGGGTCGGCGTCCGGGACCGTGGCACCACGGGCCGGACGTCCGCCTTTGTCCCCGACGAGAGGGTCCCCCATCGTGCGTGTCCCGTCCCTGACGCTGGCGGCGGCCGGCGCCGCCCTGATCGCCCCGGCACTGCCCGCACCGGCCACCGCGGTCCCACCCGCCGAACGGGTCGCCGCCCGTGAGGGGAGCGCGGTCCGTGACGGGGACGCGACCCACGGCGGCGGCGCGGCCGGTGTCGCCCACGGCGAGGGCGCGGCCCGCGGCGGGGCCGCGGCTGCCGGCCGGGGAGCGGACCGCGCCGGGGGTCCGGGCCGTGCCGAACGGGCGGCTCGCGGCGAGCGCACGCGCGGTGCCGAGGACGCGGTCACCGCCGCCCGTCTCCTCGCCCGGGCCGGCCGGTGCGCCAGGATCTCCCGGGGCCGGTACCGCACCGACGCGGGCCGCCCCGCGACCGTTCCCGTCTGCGGCACCCGGGACGCCGTCTTCTGGAAGGCCGACCTGGACATCGACTGCGACGGCCGCCCCACCGCCCGCTGCAACCGCCGTACCGACCCGGTGTTCGCCCCCGCCACCGCGGTCCTGGGGTCCGACGGCCGCCGGCTGAACGCCGAGACCCTGCCCTACATCGTCGTCCCGGCGCCCAGCCGCCGCTGGGACCACCGGGCCTCCGGGGTGCGCGGGGGCTCGGTCGCCGCCGTCGTCTACGGGGACCGGGTGCGGTACGCCGTCGTCGGCGACACCGGCCCGCGCGACCTCATCGGCGAGGCCTCCTACGCCACCGCGCGCGCCCTCGGCATCCGGCCCGACCCGCGCTCCGGCGGGGTGTCCTCCGGCGTCACCTACATCGTCTTCCGCGACTCCCGGATCACCGCCGTGGAGAACCGCGCGGCGGCGGTGGCCGAGGGGGAGCGACTGGCCCGGCGCTTCCTGGCCCGGCACTGACCGCCCCGCACACAAGCGCCCGCTTGCGACGGCCGTCACTCGGGGCCGGCCCCCGCCTTCCGGTGGCTGTCACTCGGGGGCCGGCCCGCGTCTTCTGGTGACCGTGACCGGTGCCGGGGCCCGTCAGTTGCGCGGGTCTCCGCCTTGCGGCGGCCGTCGCTCGGACCGGCTCCCGCCTCCGGTGCCCCCGTATCGCCGAGTGCCGGCAAGGTTGCCGGTGCCCGCCTCTGGTGACCGTCGTTCCCGCCGGGCCGGTCTTCCGGCGGTCGTCATCCGGGCCGGCCCGCGTCTTCTGGCGACCGTGACCGGTGTCGGGGCCCGTCAGTTGCGCGGGTCCCGCCTTCCGGCGGCCGTCGCTTCCGCCAGGGCCGCCTTCCGATGGTCCTCGGTCTTGCCGGGCCCGGTCGCTCTCGCCGGGCCCGGCGGGCCTTCCGGGCCGACGTCCCTGCCGGTCGCTCTCATACCTTCCGGTAGCCGTACGCCTCCGCCGCCGCGGCCTCCACCGCGTCCAGGTCGGCGCCCGCGGCGGCGGTGACCACCGCGGCCACCGCGCCCTCGACGAACGGCGCGTCCACCAGGCGGGTGCCCTCCGGGAGTTCGTCACCCTCGGCGAGCAGCGCCTTCACCGTCAGTACCGCGCTGCCCAGGTCGGTGAGCACCGCCACGCCGGCCCCCCGGTCCACCGAGGCCGCCGCCGCGGAGATCAGCTCGGCGCTGGTGCCGAGCCCACCGCCCTCGGTGCCGCCCGCCGGGGCCACCGGCACCGCGGACGCCCCGCCCGCCAGGCCCTTCGCCAGTTCGGCGACGGACGCGGCCACCTGGGCGCTGTGCGACACCAGCACGATCCCGACCGGCCTGTCCTCACTCACCGTCCGCCTCCGCCGTCTCGGCCAGCGCGGCGATCAGCAGCGCCGACGAGGTCGCCCCCGGGTCCTGGTGGCCGACGCTGCGCTCGCCCAGATAACTCGCCCGGCCCTTGCGGGCCCGCAACGGTACGGTGGCCGCCGCGCCCTCCTCCGCGGCGGCCCGCGCGGCGCCGAAGCCCGTGCCGAGCGCGTCCACGGCCGGCATCAGGGCGTCGATCATGGTCTTGTCGCCGGGTGCCGCCCCGCCCAGCGCCATCACCCCTTCCACGCCCGCGCGCAGCGCCGCCGCCAGCTCCTCCTCGTCCACCTCGGCGGCATCACCGAGCGCCTTGCCCGCCCGGCGCAGCAGGGTGCCGTACAACGGCCCGGACGCACCCCCGACCGTCGAGATCAGCTGCCGTCCGGCGAGTATCAGGACACCGCCCGGGGTGTCCGGTGCCTCCTTCTCCAGGGCCGTCGCCACGGCCGTGAACCCGCGCCGCAGATTGCTGCCGTGGTCGGCGTCCCCGATGGCCGAGTCGAGGGCGGTGAGCCGCTCGGCCTCCCGGTCGACGGACGCGGCCGCCGTCCTCATCCAACGGCGGAAGAAATCGGCGTCGAGCACTGGATCTCCTTGCGTGACGGGGTCGTCGACCATGCGGCCGGGGTGGTGGTGCGGGCACATCGCTCGCTCACATGCCCCAGCGCAGGGCCGGGGTCTTCACCGGTGCGTCCCACAGCCGCAGCAGCTCCTCGTCCACCTGGCACAGCGTCACCGAGGCGCCCGCCATGTCCAGGGAGGTGACGTAGTTGCCGACGAGGGTGCGGGCCACGGCGACACCGCGCTCGCGCAACACCCGCTGCACCTCGGCGTTGAAGCCGTACAGCTCCAGCAGCGGGGTCGCGCCCATGCCGTTGACCAGTACCAGGACGGGAGCGCGCGGCGGCAGGTCCTCCAGGATGACGTCGACCGCGAAGTCGGCGATCTCCCCCGAGGTCATCATCGGCCGCCGCTCCCGGCCCGGCTCGCCGTGGATGCCGATGCCCAACTCCAGCTCGCCGTCCGGCAGATCGAACGTGGGGCTGCCCTTCGCCGGGGTCGTACAGGCGCTGAGGGCCACACCGAAACTGCGGGAGTTGTCGTTGACCCGGCGGCCGACGGCCTCCACGCGCTCCAGCGGCTGCCCCTCGGCCGCGGCGGCACCCGCGATCTTCTCCACGAACAGCGTCGCGCCCGTACCCCGCCGGCCGGCCGTGTAGAGGCTGTCGGTGACCGCGACGTCGTCGTTGACGAGCACCTTGGCGACCTGGATGCCCTCGTCCTCGGCCAGCTCGGCCGCCATGTCGAAGTTCAGCACGTCACCGGTGTAGTTCTTCACGATGAACAGGACGCCCGCGCCGCTGTCCACGGCCGCCGCGGCGCGCGCCATCTGGTCCGGCACCGGCGACGTGAAGATCTCGCCGGGGCACGCGGCGGAGAGCATGCCCGGGCCGACGAAACCACCGTGCAGCGGCTCGTGCCCGGAGCCGCCGCCCGACACGAGCGCGACCTGCCCGGGCACGGGGGCGTCCCGGCGGACGATCACCCGCTGCTCCACGTCCACGGTCAGTTCGGGATGCGCGGCCGCCAGACCGCGCAACGCGTCCGCCACGACCGTCTCCGGTACGTTGATCAGCATCCTCATAGGTGTCTCCTCGCGAACCTGGCCCTCGACTGCCGTGACGGGGCGTCAGGTGCCGACGGTCACCCGGTGGAGACAGCCGTTCGTCCCGCCTATGGGCAGTATCTGCCCTGCGGCAGCCGAGGTCACGTGCGAGCGCCCGGCTTTACGGTCCGTAGCGGACTGTCGACCAAGGGGAACAGCACTCTACCCGGACACCCGGACCGCGCGGGTCCCGCTCCGGCACCAACTGCCCCGCCGGGTCGCGCCCGTTGGCCGTAGGGGAGGGGTGGCGAGGAGATCGTCGGCGGCCGTACGGTTCTCCCGGCCGTGCGGTACCGCATCGGCCGCCGCGTCCGGGGAACCCGGTGGCACGGAGCCCGCAGGCCGCCGACCGAGGAGGTGCCGTCGCCGTGGACGAGTGGAAGATGTGGGAGCACGACGGGGTGAGACTGTCCGCGCGCGAGCGGCTGGCGCTGGCGCGGATCGAGGCGGGCCTCAGGCAGGACCGGCGGTTCGCGCGCCGCATGGGCGACGTGCGGTACGGCGTCTGGCTGCCGGTGGCGGTGCTGCTGCTGGCGGTCGCGTCGGCGTTCGTCGCCGTCATGGGCATCCGCACCTCGGACCCCGCGTTGCTGTGGTGCTTCGCGCTGTTGTGGCCGGTCACCCTCATCCAGGCGTTCCGGCTGCTGTGCCGGGCCACCCGCCCCCGCCCCCGGCGGCCCCACCGCCGCCCCCGGCCCACGCCGTGGGTCTGAACGCACGCCGCCCATCCCCCCGTAACCCCCTGTACACGCGCCGCCCGGACCACGAGCCCGGGCGGCGCGTCAGGGCCGTCGTCAGCTCTCCTTGCCCCGCCCCGACAGCGCGTCCCGCAGCCGGTCCACCAGGCCCGCTCCCGGCGCCAGCAGCTTGTCGGCCGGGGGAGTGTCCGGGGCCGAGGGGTGCGGGCGGGTCGGCGCCATCCGCTTGGCCTGGCGGACCTTGTCGCCCAGCTTCATCAGCGCGTCCGCGGGACAGGCCGCCTCCAGCCGCGGGAACAGGTTCTGTTCCTCGTCGGTCACATGGGACCGGATCTCGCTCATCAACCGCGTCATCAGGGTGTCGAACCGAGGGTCGTCCGCCTGGCAGCCCTCCAGGTCCTTCATGAGCCGCTCGGCCTCGGCGTGGTCCTCGATCTCCTTGTCCGCCAGCGCGTCACCGCCCGCCACGTGCTCGCGGACCGCCGGGTAGAGGTAGGCCTCCTCGGCGACCGAGTGCCGGACCAGTTCGATCGTGGCCTGGTCGCAGAGGTTCTTGCGTTCCGGCGAGCCGGGCGGCAGCGCCTCGAAACGGCCGAAGATCTCCTCCACCTCACGGTGGTCGGTGGTCAGCTCCTGGATGACGTTTCCGCCGTGACCCATGGTCGTTACCTCCTGCGTGAGACGCGGTGGCCCGGGGAGGGGCCGTTGCCGTCGCCGCGCCGAGTGCCCCGGGCACCGCGCGTTACACGGACCGCCACGTTCGGTCAGCGCGCCGAGTGCCGGTCGGCGGCCGTCCGGCCCGCCCCGGACAGCGCCCACGCCCACCAGTGGTCCAGCACCGAGGGCGACAGCGCGTCCGCCGCCACCAGCGCCGGCCAGCCCACGGCACGGGCCTGCGCCGTGACCTTGGCCCCGCCCGCCACCGGGTCGACGGCGATCACCGGGGTGCCGGTGCGCAGCGCCAGCACCAGACCGTGCAGCCGGGTGGTGACCACCACGTCGCAGCGGGCGACGAGGGAGAGGAACTGCTCGGCGGTGGCGCACAGCCGCCAGTCGTCCACGGCCAGCCGGGTCTCGGCCGGCACCCGCGTGCAGTCCTTGCCGGCCAGCCAGCCGGTGAGCGTGTCGTTGACCTCCGCGTGCCGCCGGCGCGCGCCGTACTCGCCCTGGCCCGAGGACAGCACCACCGCGGCCACCGGCGGCAGCGGGCCCACCGGGGCGCCCGCCGCGAGGTCCCGGCGGGCCGGGGCCGCGGTGCCGTCCCGGGCGACGATCGTATGGAACCCGGTGGCCGCCGGATCGGCCGGGTCGACCACCGAGACCCCGGCCGCCAGTCGTGTGCAGGACCTGAACCGTGCATGCAGGGCGGCGACTTGCGGGCCGTGCACCGGGCCGCACACGAACAGCAGAGTGCCGTAGGCGCCCGGGTCGGCCGTCTCCAAGGACAGCGCCCCGGGCCGGAAACCGGGGCTCCACGCCGTGTCGTGGGGGATGCCGGCTCCGGTCAGCGCCGCCGACATGTGCCGCTGGGCGAGCACGTCCCCGGCCGTCGCCTCCCCGTCCCGGAAGCTGAACCAGCCGGTGAGCAGCAGTTTTCCCGGAGGCCGGCCGGGCCTGCCGAGGGTGCGCAGCACGGCTGCGGGGACGTCGTCGTGCATGGAGGTCTCCACCGTGGTAACGAGGCGCCTGAGTCGCGCGAGTACCCCTGATTCCGGAGAATAAGGATTTAACGTGTGAATCCAACTGGCAGGGGAACTCAGCTGCCAGTGCCGTCCAGCCAGCGGCGGCCCAGCAAGGCGGCCCCGGACGTCTCCGGGGCCCGGGCCCTGTCCTCTTCCTCCCCGACGGGCCGGTGACGCGGGCCCCGCGACGCGGCACGCGCCGAACACCCGTACCCAACCCGGCCGTAGACGGTACGGCGCCTTCCACAGCGCGCTCGCGGGCGCGGACCACGTGGACGAAGGACGACGAAGGAGAAGCCCCCATGACTGGTGCCACACCGTTCTCCTGGCGGCGCGCCCTCGTGACCGGCGGCGCCGGCTTCCTCGGCTCCCACCTGTGCGAGCGGCTGCTGGATTCGGGCGTCGAAGTCGACTGCGCCGACAACCTGGTCTGCGGGCGGCGCGAGAACATCGCGCACCTGGAGGCGCGGCCCGGCTTCCGGTACGTGCACTGCGACGTCAGCGCGGCCGACTGCGCCGAACGCCTCCCGGGCCCGTACGACCTGGTCCTGCACTTCGCCTGCCCCGCCTCGCCCGCCGACTACCTCCGCCTGCCCCTGGAGACCCTGGAGGCCGGCAGCTCCGGCACCCGCAACGCGCTGGCCGTCGCCGAACGCGACGGCGCCCGTTTCCTGCTCGCCTCCACCTCCGAGGTGTACGGCGACCCCCAGGTCCACCCGCAGCACGAGGGCTACTGGGGCAACGTCAACCCCGTCGGGCCGCGCAGCGTGTACGACGAGTCCAAACGGTTCGCCGAGGCCCTGGTCACCGCGCACACCGGCACCCGGGGCACGAACGCCGGCATCGTGCGGCTGTTCAACACCTACGGGCCGCGGATGCGCGCCCACGACGGCCGCGCCGTGCCCACCTTCATCTGCCAGGCCCTGGCCGGCGAACCGCTCACCGTGACAGGCGACGGCAGCCAGACCCGCTCCCTGTGCTACGTCGACGACACCGTGGACGGCATCCTGCGGGTCGCCGCCAGCAGGTCCGTACGGCCGGTGAACATCGGCGGCAGCGACGAGATCACCGTCGCCGACCTGGCCCGCCGGGTGGTCGCCCTCACCGGCTCCCGCTCCCCGATCGCCTTCATCGACCGGCCCGTGGACGACCCCGGCCGGCGCCGCCCCGACACCACCCTCGCGCGCGAGCTGCTCGGCTGGTCGCCGCAGGTCCCCTGGGAGGAGGGGCTGAAGCAGACCATCGCCTACTTCACCGCCCTGCCCCCGCAGCCGGTGACGCCCGCGCGGGACCCGGCCCCGCAGCCCTGACCCCCCCGCCCCTCCCCGGCCCTGGAGACAGCGCATGCACGTCCTCGGAATCAACGCACTCTTCCACGACCCCGCCGCCGCCCTGATCACCGACGGCCAAGTCGTGGCGGCGGCGGAGGAGGAGCGGTTCTCCCGCCGCAAGCACGGCAAGCGGCCCGTACCCTTCTCCGCCTGGGAGCTGCCCGAGCAGTCGGCCCGCTGGTGCCTGGAGCAGGCCGGCCTCACCCCGTCCGACCTGGACGCCGTCGCCTACTCCTACGACCCCGTCCTCGCCCGCCCCGCCGAGCAGATGGGCCTGCACGACCCCTGGGACCACCTGCGCCAGGAGTACGCCCGGCAGGCCCCGGACTTCCTCGCCGAGGCGCTGCCCGGCCTCGACCCGGCCAAGGTGCGGTTCGTCCCGCACCACGTGGCGCACGCCGCGTCCGCCGGGGCCGTCTCCCCCTACCCCGACTGCGCCGTGCTCGTCCTGGACGGCCGCGGCGAGTGCGGCTCCCACCTGGCCGGCCGCTACACCAACCGGGAGCTGACCGTCCTCGCCACCCAGCAACTGCCCGACTCCCTCGGCCTGTTCTACGAGGACCTCACCCAGCACCTCGGATTCCTGCGCAGCAGCGACGAGTTCAAGGTCATGGCGCTCGCCTCCTACGGCACCCCGCGCTTCGCCGCCCGGCTGCGCGAGTACGTCCACGCCGACGACCACGGCGGCTTCCGCGCCCGCCCGGTGCCCTGGGCCGAACTCGTCCCGCCCCGCCCGGCCGGCGGCGCCTGGCACCAGGACCACGCCGACCTCGCCGCCAGCGCCCAGCTCTGCCTGGAGGAAGCCATGCTGGCGCTCGCCCGCCACCTGCGCGAAACAACCGGCGAGGACGCCCTCACCCTGGCCGGCGGGGTCGCGCTGAACTGCGTCGCCAACACCCGGCTGTGGCGCGAGAGCGGCTTCACCCGCATCTGGGTGCAGCCCGCCGCGGGCGACGCCGGCACCGCGCTCGGCGCCGCCGCGCACATCGCCGGGCAGAAGGACACCCTGGAGCCGATGGAGACGGCCGCCCTCGGCCGCGGCTGGAGCGACGCCGAACTGCGGGCCTGGCTGGAGCGGGCCGCCGTACCCTACGAAGAACCCGCCGACATCGCCGAGACGGCCGCCGGGACACTGGCCGCCGACGGAATCGTGGCCTGGTTCCAGGGCCGCAGCGAGTACGGGCCGCGCGCGCTCGGACACCGCTCGCTGCTCGCCCACCCCGGCAAGGCCGACAACCTGGAGCGGCTCAACGCGGTCAAGGGCCGCGAGGAGTTCCGGCCCGTCGCCCCCATGGTCCTCGCCGAACGCGCCGCCGAGATCTTCGACGGGCCGCTGCCCAGCCCGCACATGCTGTTCGTGCACGACGTGGCCGCCGACTGGAAGGCCCGCATCCCGGCCGTGGTGCACGTCGACGGCACCGCCCGCATCCAGACCGTCGACCGCGCACGAGAACCCCTGGTGGCCCGGATGATCGACGGCTTCGAACGCCGCACCGGACTGCCGGTCGTGGTCAACACCAGCCTCAACACCGCCGGACGGCCCATGGTCGACGACCCCCGGGACGCCCTGGAGTGCTTCGGCTCGGCCCCCGTCGACCTGCTGGTCCTCGGCCCGTTCGCGATCCGCCGGGGAAAGGCGTTCGCATGACCGACGCGCCCGCCTACACCGTCGTCGTCCCCACCATCGGCCGGCCCTGCCTCGCCGAGTGCCTGCGCGCGCTCGCCGAGGGCACCACCGAGCACCCCCCGCACGAGGTGGTCGTGGTGGACGACCGGCCGGCGCCCGAGGGCGGCCTGCCGCTGGAGACCGCCGGACAGCTCCTGGACCGGGTACGCACCCTGCGCACCGGCGGCAAGGGCCCGGCCGCCGCCCGCAACGCCGGCTGGCGCACCGTCCGCACCCCCTGGACGGTCTTCCTGGACGACGACGTACAGGTGCTGCCGGACTGGTCCCGGCGGCTCGCCGACGACCTGCGCGCGGCCGGCCCCGACACCGGCGGCGTCCAGGGGCGGCTGCGCGTCCCGCTGCCCGCGGACCGCCGGCCCACCGACTGGGAACGCACCACCAAGGGCCTGGAGAACGCCGCCTGGGCCACCGCCGACATGGCCTACCGCACCGAGGCCCTCAAGCGGACCGGCGGCTTCGACGAACGCTTCCCGCGCGCCTTCCGCGAGGACGCCGACCTCGCCCTGCGCGTCCGGCGGGCCGGCTGGAACCTGACCCGGGGCACCCGGATCACCCGGCACCCGGTCCGCCCCGCCCACTGGTGGGCCTCGCTGCCCGCCCAGCGCGGCAACGCCGACGACGCCCTGATGAACCGGCTGCACGGCCGGGACTGGTGGGCCCGCGCCCAGGCGCCCCGCGGCCGGCTGCCCCGCCACCTGGTGGTCACCGGCGCGGCCCTCGCCGCCACCGCCTGCGCGCTGGCCGGGCGGCGCCGCACCGCCACCGCCTGCGCGGCCCTGTGGACCCTCGGCACGGCCGAGTTCGCCCTCGCCCGGATTCTTCCCGGCCCGCGCACCGCCCGGGAGATCGCCGGGATGCTCGGCACCAGCGTGCTCATACCGCCGCTCGCCGTGCGGCACTGGCTGCGCGGCACCGTCCGGCACCGCAACGCCCGGCCGCTGGGGGGTGCCGGATGACCACCGTGTCCGCGATCCTGTTCGACCGCGACGGCACCCTCGTCGCGGACGTGCCCTACAACGGCGACCCGGAACGGGTCCGGCCGCTGCCCGGCGCCCGGGCAGCCGTCGCGCTGGCCCGCTCCCACGGCCTGGCCACCGGCGTGGTCAGCAACCAGTCCGGCATCGGCCGCGGACTGCTCACCACCGAGCAGGTCCGGCGGGTCAACGAGCGCGCCGACGCGCTGCTGGGCGGGCTGGACCTCTGGCTGTTCTGCCCGCACACCCCCGAGGACGGCTGCCCCTGCCGCAAGCCCCGCCCCGGCCTGGTCCGCGCCGCCGCCGTCCGGCTGGGCGTCCCGCCCGCCGCCTGCCTGGTCGTCGGCGACATCGCCGCCGACGTGCTGGCCGCCCGCGCCGCCGGCGCCCGGGGCGTGCTCGTGCCCAACGCGGCCACCGCCCCCGAGGAGACCCGGCGGTTCGCCGGCCACAGCGCCCCCGACGTGCTCACCGCCGTCCAGGGCGCCCTCGGCGCCGCCGCGGGGAGGGCACCGTCATGAAATCCCTCGTCGTCCGCCTCGACAGCTTCGGCGACGTGCTCCTCGCCGGGCCCGCCGTCCGCGCCGTCGCCGCCCACAGCACCCATGTCACCCTGCTGTGCGGCCCGCGCGGCGCGGACGCCGCCCGGCTGCTGCCCGGCGTGGACGAGGTCCTGGTGTGGGAGGCGCCCTGGGAGGGCTTCGACCCGCCCCCGGTGGACCCCGCCGACATCGACGCCCTCCTCGGGCGGCTGCGCGCCGGCGCCTACGACAGCGCCCTCGTCCTCACCTCCTTCCACCAGAGCCCGCTGCCCACCGCCCTGCTGCTCCGCCTCGCCGGCGTCGGCCGGATCGGCGCCGACAGCACCGACCACCCCGGCCGGCTCCTCGACGTCCGCCACCGGCGGCGGCCCGGCCGGCACGAGGCCGAGGCCGCCCTGGACACCGCCGCCGCCATGGGCTTCACCCCGCCCCCGAACGACGACGGACGGCTGCGCGTCCTGCCGCCCCCGGACACCGGCGGCCTGACCGGCTACGGCCCCTACGTCGTCCTGCACCCCGGCGCCAGCGCCCCCGCCCGCGCCTGGAGCCCGCACCGCTGCGCCGAGGCGGTCACCCTGCTCGCCGACGCCGGCCATCGCGTCGTCGTCACCGGCGGCCCCCACGAGACGGACCTCACCCGGCGGGTCAGCGGCGACGTGGCCGTGGACCTCGGCGGCCGCACCTCCCCGCGCACCCTCGCCGGGGTGCTCCGCCTGGCCGACGTCGTGATCAGCGCCAACACCGGCCCCGCCCACCTCGCCGCCGCCGTCGGCACCCCGGTCGTCTCCCTGTTCGCGCCGGTCGTACCCGCCGAACGCTGGGCGCCCCACGGCGTCCCCGTCATCCTGCTCGGCGACCAGTCGGCGCCCTGCGCGGACACCCGGGCCCTGACCTGCCCGGTGCCCGGCCACCCCTGCCTGGACGAGGTCACCGGCCAGGACGTGGTGCGCGCGGTCCACAAGCTCATCCAGGAGCGGCCCTCATGAACATCCTCGTCTGGCACGTGCACGGATCCTGGCTCACCGCCTTCGTACAGGGCCCGCACACCTACCTCGTCCCGGTCACCGAGGACCGCGGACCCGACGGCCTGGGCCGCGCGAAGACCTGGGACTGGCCCGGGTCCGTCCGGGAACTCGCCCCCGCCGAACTCCGGCGCGCCGACATCGACCTGATGGTCCTTCAGCGCCCGCACGAGCTCGACCTGGCCCAGCGCTGGACCGGCCGCCGGCCCGGCCTGGACGTCCCCGCCGTCTACGTCGAGCACAACAGCCCCGACGCCGCACCCGAACGCCAACGCCACCCGCTGGCCGGGCAGTCGGCCGTCCCCGTCGTGCACGTCACCCACTTCAACCGGCTGATGTGGGACAACGGCCGGGCCCCCACCGAGGTCGTCGAGCACGGCATCATCGACCCCGGCCCGCTGTGGACCGGCACCGAGCGGCGCGCCGCCGTCGTCGTCAACGAACCCGTGCGCAGGGGCCGTACCACCGGCACCGACCTGCTGCCCCGGTTCGCCCGCAGCGCCCCCCTGGACGTCTTCGGCATGCGCACCGAGGGCCTCGCCGACCACCTCGGCCTGCCGCCCGAACGCTGCCGCACCCGGGACCTGCCCCAGCACGAGCTGCACCGGGAGATGGCCCGGTGCCGCCTGTACCTGCACCCCGTGCGCTGGACCTCGCTCGGCCTGTCCCTGCTGGAGGCCATGTTCCTGGGCATGCCCGTGGTCGCCCTCGACACCACCGAGGTCCGCGAGGCCGTCCCCGAGGGCGCCGGAGTGGTCTCGAACCGACTCGACGTACTGGAGGACGCCGTGCGGACCTTCCTCGCCGACCCCGGGCACGCCCGCGCCACCGGCGCGGAGGCCCGGGCCGCCGCCCGCGCCCGCTACGGAGAGCGGCGCTTCCTGGACGACTGGGAGCGCCTGATCAAGGAGGTCACCCGATGAGCCGCATTCCGCACTCGGCCGGGCGCGTCGCCATGGTCTCCGAGCACGCCAGCCCCCTGGCCGCGCTCGGCGGACCGGACGCGGGCGGCCAGAACGTGTACGTGGCACAGGTCGCCCGGCAACTCGCCAGAAAGGGATACCGGGTCACCGTGTACACCCGGCGGGACTCGGTGGGCCTGCCGGACCGGGTGACGCTCATCGACGGCGTCCAGGTGGTGCACGTACCCGCCGGGCCGCCCGCACCCGTCCCCAAGGACGAACTCCTGCCCCACATGCACGAGTTCGGGGAGTTCCTGGCCCGGCAGTGGGCCGAGCGGCCGCCCCACGTGGTGCACGCCCACTTCTGGATGTCCGGACTGGCCGCCCTGGCCGGCGCCCGCGACCTGAACATCCCCGTCGTGCAGACCTACCACGCGCTGGGCACCGTCAAGAAGCGCTACCAGGGCGCCGCCGACACCAGCCCCCCGCAGCGCCTCGCCGTCGAGGAGGCCATCGGGCACGAGTGCGCCCGGATCATCGCCACGTGCAGCGACGAGGTGGCCGAACTGAAGGCCATGGGCCTGCCCGAGGACCGGATCGGCGTCGTGCCCTGCGGCGTCGACCCCGAACAGTTCACCCCGGTCGCCCACACCCGCCCGCCTGGCGCCCGCAAGCGCCTGCTGGCCGTCGGCCGGCTGGTGCCCCGCAAGGGCTTCGACCGCGCCATCCGCGCCCTGGCCGGCGTCCCCGACGCCGAACTCCTCATCGCCGGCGGCCCCGAGGCCGACCTGCTGCGCACCGACCCCGAGGCCGCCCGCCTGTACGGCATCGCCCGCGAGTACGGCGTCCTGGACCGGGTCACCCTGCTCGGCGGGGTCGGCCGGGCCCGCATGCCCCGGTTGATGTCCAGCGCCGACCTGGTGCTGTCCCTGCCCCGCTACGAGCCCTTCGGCATCGTCCCGCTGGAGGCCATGGCCTGCGCCACACCCGTCGTCGCCACCGCCGTCGGCGGCCAGCTCGACACGGTCGTGGACGGCACCACCGGCCTGCTCGTCCCGGCCGACGAGGACCACGACCTCGCCGCGGACCTGCGCGTCCTGCTCGCCGACCCCGGCCGGCTCGCCCGCTACGGAGCCGCCGGCCGCGCCCGGGTCCTCGCCCACTACACCTGGGACCGGGTCGCCGACGGCGTGGCCGGGGTGTACGGCGCCGTGTCCCCGATCCGCTCGCTCTCGGGAGTCGTCCGATGAACACCGCCACCGACACCACGCACTGCGACGACCTCGCCAAGGCCCTGGAGGCGTTCCGCGACCACGCCCCCCTCATCGAGCGCTGGGGCACCGAACTCGCCCGGCGGCTCGGCTCGGGAGCCCGGCTGCTCGTCGCCGGCAACGGTGGCAGCGCCGCCCAGGCCCAGCACCTCACCGCCGAACTCGTCGGCCGCTACCGCGAGGACCGCCCGCCGTTCTCCGCGCTCGCCCTGCACGCCGACACCTCCTCCACCACCGCGATCGCCAACGACTACGGCGTCCAGGAGGTGTTCGCCCGCCAGACCGCCGCCCACGGCCGCCCCGGAGACGTGCTCCTGCTGCTGTCCACCAGCGGCGCCAGCGCCAACCTGCTGACCGCCGCCGAGCACGCCCGCCGGCTCGGCATGACCGTCTGGGCGCTGACCGGGCGGTCCCCCAACCCGCTGCAACTCGGCGCGGACGACGCCCTGTGCGTCGACGCCCCCCTGGCCGCCACCGTCCAGGAACTCCACCTGGTCGCGGTCCACATGCTCTGCGAGACCTTCGACCGGGCGGTGGAGAACGGCGGGACCGGGCGCGTGGCCGCCGACGGCACACCGGGCGCCGACGGCAAACCGGGGGTGGTCGGGCGGCTCGTCGGCCGGGCCCGCACCGTCGGCCGCACCACGCCCGGCGGACCCGTCGCCCCGCGGAAGGGACAGGCATGACCGACACGCCAACGCCCCTGGTCGTCGTCGGCGACGCCCTGCTCGACCACGACCTGTGCGGCCGGGCCGAACGGCTCGCCCCGGACGCGCCGGTGCCCGTCGTGCACGGCACCCGGCGCAGCTCCCGCCCCGGCGGCGCGGCCCTCGCCGCCTGCCTCGCGGCGGCCGACGGACGCCCCGTCACCCTGGTCACCGCCCTCGGCTCCGACCCCGCCAGCGACACCCTGCGCGACCTGCTGGCGGGCCGGGTCCGGCTGGTCGAGATCCCCCTGGAGGGCGCCCTGAGCAGCAAGACCCGCGTCCTGGCCGGGGACCGGCCGCTGCTGCGCCTGGACGACGGCGAGGGCCGCGCCCGCGAGGCCACCGGTCAGGCGGTGGCGGCGGTCGCCCAGGCCGGGGGAGTCCTCGTCGCCGACTACGGCCGGGGCACCGCCGACGTCCTGCGGGACGCGCTGACCCACACGGCGGCCCCCGTCGTCTGGGACCCCCATGTGCGCGGCCGGCCCCCCGTGCCGGGCGTCCGCCTCGTCACCCCCTCCGCCCAGGAGGCCCGCGCCTTCGCCCGGCGCCTGGCCGGGGACGACGAGGAGACGGCCGGCGACACGGCCGGGCTGCGCACCGCCGCCCGGGACGCCCGCGCCCTGGTCCGTGCCTGGCGGGCCCAGGCCGTCGCGGTCACCCTCGGCGACCGCGGCGCCCTGCTCTCGCACGGCGAGACCCCGCTGCTGGTGCCGACCCCGGGCGCCGCCACCGGCGACCCGTGCGGCGCCGGCGACCGGTTCGCCGCCGCCGCGGCCGGACTGCTCGCCGACGGCACCCTCACCGAGGCCGCCGTCCAGGGCGCCGTGCACGCCGCCACCCGCTACGTCGCCGAGGGCGGCGCCCGCGCCGTCGCCACCTCGGACCAGCCGGAGCCGCCCGCCGAGTCCCCGGCCGACGGCGACACCACCGCCGACGCCGTGCGCACCGCCGGCCGGGTCCGGGCAGCGGGCGGCACCGTCGTCGCCGCGGGCGGCTGCTTCGACCTGCTGCACGCCGGGCACGTCGCCCTGCTCCAGGCCGCTCGCCGGGCCGGCGACTGCCTGATCGTCTGCCTCAACTCCGACGACTCCGTCCGCCGCCGCAAGGGCGACGGCCGGCCCCTTGTGCCGGCCGCCGACCGGGTACGGGTGCTGCGCGCCCTGGAGTGTGTGGACGCCGTCGCCGTCTTCGACGAGGACACCCCCGAACGCGTCCTCGGCGAACTCCGCCCGCACATCTGGGCCAAGGGCGGCGACTACGCGCGGACCCGGCTGCCCGAACAGCCCCTGGTGGAGAGCTGGGGCGGCCAGGTCCTGCTGCTGCCCTACCTCGACGGCCGCTCCACCACCGGCCTCGCCCGCCGGGCCGCCCTGACCCCCGCACCGGGAGACCACCGGTGACCCCCGCACCCGCCACGCGCGTCTCATCTGCCGGCCGGCCCCCGGCACTCCCGGCGCGCCGGCTCCCGCCGGGCCGTCCGGCAGCGCGGGTCCGCCCGGCCCGTGCCGCCCCACCGTCCCGGCGCGCCCGCCGCCCAGCCCGCGTTCCCGCCCCCGTCCCGAGAGACCGCCCGATGACCGGCACCCGCCCTCCGCCCACCGCGGGCCGCACCGCTCCCGCGCCACCACCCTTCCGTCTCCACTCCCAAGGACCCACCCGGTGACCACTGAGCAGACCCCGCGTGTCCTGGTCCTGCGTGCGCTGGGCCTGGGTGACCTGCTGGCCGGTGTGCCCGCGCTGCGCGGGATCCGCCGGGCCTTTCCCGGACACCAGGTCGTCCTCGCCCAGCCACCGGGCCTGACCGAACTCGCCCTGGCCACCGGGGCGGTCGACACCGTGTTCCCGGCCGAGGCACCGGGCCGCGCGGTGCCCGACCTCCGCCACTGGCCGGGACCGCCCCCCGAGGTGGCCGTGGACCTGCACGGCAACGGACCCGAGAGCCGCGACGCGCTGGCCGCCCTGCGCCCGCGCCGGCTGCTCGCCCACGCCTGCCCGGACGGCCCGCCCTGGCCGGCCCACGTCAACGAGCGCGACCGCTGGTGCGCCTTCCTGCGCGGCTACGGCATCCCCGCCGACCCCCGCGACCTGCGGTTGCCCCGGCCGACCACACCGTCCCCGGCCCCCGGCGCGGTCGTCGTGCACCCCGGCGCCGCCTCCGGCTCCCGCCGCTGGCCGCCGGAGCGGTTCGCCGCCGTCGTACGCTGCCTGCGCGCCGCCGGCCACCGCGTGGTCCTCACCGGCGGCCCCGGTGAGGACACCCTGGTCCGCGAGGTCGCCGAACGCAGCGGCCGGCCCGGCACCGACGTGCTCACCGGTGGCCTGTCGCTCGCCCGGCTGTCCGCCCTCGTCGCCGACGCCTCCCTGCTGCTCAGCGGCGACACCGGCCTCGCCCACCTCGCGGTGGCCCACGGCACCCGCTCCGTCACCCTGTTCGGTCCCGTCTCCCCCCGTCTGTGGGGGCCGCCCCCCGGCCCGGACCACCTCGCCCTGTGGAAACCCGGCCCGCCCGGCGACCCGCACGGCGATGCCCCCGACGCCCGCCTGCTGCGCATCGGCACCGGCGAGGTCGCCGCGGCCTGCCTGACCCTCCTACGGGACACCCACGCCCGGCACCGGCCCACCGGCCCGGAGGTGGCACATGTCCGCTGAGCACATCCCGGGCCGGGAGAGTCGGCCTACGGGCCTGCCGGACAGCAGGTGGTACATGTGCGCCACCCCGTCGGCCCGGGGGCAGCACATGTCCGCTGAGCACATGTCGGCTCGCGTCCGTCGGCCTGTCGGCCTGCCAGGTGTATTCGCTGAGCACATGCCGGCTCGCATCCATCGGCCCGCCGGCCTGCCGGGTATATCCGCTGAGCACACCCCCGCTCGCGCCTTCCGGCCCGTCGGCCCGGAGGTGGCGCATGTCCACTGAGCACGCCCCCGCCCGTACCCGCCACTCAACCGCCCCCGGCGACCCGCGGATCACCGTCGCCGTCATCACCCGCGACCGTGCCGCCAGCCTGCTGCGCACCCTGGACGCCCTGGCCGCGCTGCCGGAACGGCCGCCCGTCGTGGTCGTCGACAACTCCCGCGACGACACCACGCGCCGGGCCGTCACCGGCCACCCCGCGATCACCCGCCTGCTGCGCCCGGCCGGCAACACCGGCGCCCTCGGCCGCAACCTGGCCACCCGCCACGCCCGCACCCCCTACGTCGCCTTCAGCGACGACGACTCCTGGTGGGAGCCCGGCAGCCTGGCCCGCGCCGCCGACCTCCTCGACCGGCACCCGCGGCTCGGCCTGCTCGCCGCCCGCACCCTGGTCGGCGACGAGGCCGCCGAGGACCCGCTCAACGCCGTACTCGCCGCCTCCCCGCTGCCGCCCGAGCCGGACCTGCCCGGCCGCCCGGTGCTCGGTTTCCTCGGCTGTGCCTGCGTGGTCCGCAAGGAGGCCTTCCTCGGCGTCGGCGGCTACCACCCCCTGCTCTTCTTCGGCGGCGAGGAGACCCTGCTCGCCTACGACCTGGCCGCCGCAGGCTGGGGCGTGGCCTACGAACCCACCCTGTGCGCCCGCCACCACCCCGGGGACCACACCCGCGCCGGCCGCTCCGCCCTCGTCCGGCGCAACCACGTCCTCACCACCTGCCTGCGCCGCCCCTGGCCGGTCGCGCTGCGCGCCGGCACCGGCCTGGCCCTGGCCGCCGCGACCGGCCGGCCCGGCGCCCCCCGCGCCCTGAAGGAGGCCGTCGTCCGGCTCCCGGCCGCGCTCGCCCGCCGCCGGCCCCTGCCCCCGCACGTCGAGCGCGCCGCCCGCCTGCTCGACCGGGAGGCGACCGGACACCCCAGGGAAGGCACCACACCATGACCGCCCCGACCGGCCCCGACGACCGTACGACCGTCGTCGTGATCACCCACAACCGCCGCGAGGAACTGCTGCGCACCCTCGGCCTGCTGCGCCGGCTCCCCGAGCGGCCGCCCGTGATCGTCACCGACAACGCCTCCACCGACGGCACCGCCGAAGCGGTCGCCCGGGACTTCCCCGAGATGACCCTGCTGCGCCCCGGCCGCAACCTCGGCGCCATCGGCCGCAACCTGGCCGTCCAGCGGGTGCGCACGCCCTACGTCGCCTTCTGCGACGACGACACCTGGTGGGCGCCGGGCAGCCTGCGCCGCGCCGCCGACCTGCTGGACCCCCGGCCCCGGCTGGCCGCCGTCACCGCCCGGATCCTGGTCGAACCGGGCGGCACCGAGGACCCGGTCGTGCCCGAGCTGCGCGACTCCCCGCTGACCGGCCCCGACTGGCTGCCCGGACCCGCGCTCGGCTCCTTCCTGGCCGCCGCCACCGTGCTGCGCACCGAGGCCTTCCGGGCCGCCGGCGGCTTCCACCCCGGCCTGTGGCTCGGCGGCGAGGAGGAACTGCTCGCCTGCGACCTCCAGCGCCAGGGCTGGTGGCTCGCCTACGCCGGGGAACTCACCGTCCACCACCACGCCTCCCGGCTGCGCGACAGCACCGCCCGCCGCGTCCTCGGCCTGCGCAACACCCTGTGGTTCACCTGGCTGCGCCGCCCCCTGCTGCCGGCGCTGCGCCGCACCGGGCACCTGATCCGGACCGTGCCCCGGGACGCCGCCTCCGCCCGCGCCTTCGCCCACGCCACCGCCGGTCTGCCGTGGGTGCTGCGCCAGCGCGACCCCGTACCGCCGGACCTGGAACGCCGGATCGCCACGCTGGAACGCGCCCGCCGCGACTCACCCGCGCGGCGGTACGTCGGCTGACCGGCCGGCGCCCCGGCACACCCGGGGCCGCCGTCGCCCCCGGCACCGGGACGCGGGCACGGTGAACCCCCGGCCGAGCAGCGGTCCGCCGAGCATCCGCACCTACGCCACCCCGGCCACCGCGCTGCGCGCCCCGGAGCCCGGCGGACCGCCCCACACGGGACCCGGGACGGGGCTCCCCGGCGGCCGGCCGGTGCCCGCCGGCCGCCGTTCCCCGCCCGGCGCGGTGGATGGCGCGCCCGGCCGCCTGGGCCTACCGTGCGAGGTGAGCCGGGGCCGGGAAGAGGCCGGGCGAGACCTCTGTGACGTCCTGTCTGGGTGATGCGATGAAACCTTCCTCCGGCCGGCCGGCCGCACCCTCTCGCCTCGTCATCGAGTCCTCCGTGATCGAGGGGCTGCCCGCCGAGGGAGCCCTGCTGCTGCGCATGTCCGGCAGCCTGGACGCGCACGGCGCCGAGCTCTGGTCGCGGGAACTGCGCGGCCAACTGGAACAGGCCGACCGCGCCGGACTGCGCCCCGTACTCGACATGGCCCACGTCCAGCTCGGCGGCGCCGCCGTACTGCGCACCCTCAGCGAGACGACCCGGACCCGCGCCGGGCGCCCGGATCTGATCATCGTTCGCGCCCGCCCCGGGGTGCGCGAGGCGGTGCACCTGGCCCGCCTGACCGGGGTACGGCTCTACTCCACCCTGGACGAGGCCCTGCGCGAGCTGGCCCGCGCCGCCTCCCGGGTGGAGGAGCCGCCCGCGTGGCGGTCCCAGATCGCCGACCCGGTCCGGCCCTCGTACGAGGATCTGCACAAGGAGGTCCGCGCGCTGCGCGCCCGGGTGCGCACCGCCCCGGTGATCGGCATGGCGCAGGGCGTGCTCATGGTCCGCTACGGCCTGCCCGACTCCGGCGCCGCCTTCCGGGCGCTGCGCGAGACCTCCCAGCGGTTCAACGTGCCGCTGCGCGTCCTGGTGTCGGCCGTGGTGGTGGCCCGCGCCCCGGCCGGCGAGGTGTGGTTCCCCGGCCGCCGCCCCCTGCCCGTGCCGCACCTGCGGATTCTGGCCCGCGGCGGCCGGGACCCCCGCTACCGCCGGCAGATGATCGACGCCGTCCTGCACGAGGCGCTGGCCATCGGCCGGGCACCCGCCGGACACGTGCAGTTCGTGGACCCGGCGGTGAACGCCCTGACGCTGGAGACCCACCACGGCTGCGCGGAGCCCGTCCTCGACCACCTGGTGCGCGGCCGGGGCGACGGCACCGCCGACGCGGCGGCCCGCACCCGGGGCCGCCAGGTGTGCGTCCCCGACGTTGCCACGGACCCGCTGCTCGCCGACGACTGCCGGCGCGCCCTGCTGGCCGGCGGCGCCCGCGCCCTGCACAGCGTTCCGGTGCTCTCCTCGGCCGGCTCGTGCACCGGCGTGATCAGTCTGCACTGGACCGACGCCGGCCACCGGCCCACCGCCGCGCACACCGAGGCGCTCGCCCTGCTGGCCGCGGACACCTCGGCCTGGCTGAGCTGGTACCACCGCTCGGTGCTCCTGGACGCCCTGGAACACCTCCACCGGGCCCTGACGGGCACCGCGCGCTGACCCGGCCCGCCCCGGTGTGCGTCACCGGCCCGGGCCTGGGAACCCGGACCGGGCACGTACCCGTACCACCGGAGGGAGACCGGCGCATGTCCAATCCGCAGCAGCCCGAACAGCGGCGCAGCGACAAGGGAGGCGCCACCCCGCAGGACAGCGGCGAGCTGAAGGCCCGCCAGCAGGCCGAGCGCGCCTCGGGCGCCCGCCCGCACGGCTCGGACAAGGGCGGCAAGGGCGGGGGAGAGGGCGGCGGAGTGCCTCCGGCCCAGCAGCCGGATCACCCCTGATCGCACGCCTCCGCGCGGGCCGCACACGCCGTGCCCCGCGTCGGACAGCCGGACGCCCCTGGGACGCTTCCGCCTCCCAGGGGCGTCCGGCTGCCCCGCGGCTCAGTGGGCCCCCAGCCCGCCCCCGCCGAACGAGCCGCTGGAGCCCTTGCTCCAGCGCGGGCGGTCCTTCGACGCGCTCGGCCGGCTGTCCATGTTGGTCAGGTCGTACGGGGTGAGCGGGCGCTCGCCCTTGGAGATCCGGGGTATCTCCGCGGACTCCCTGTTCTGCCGGACCTCGCGCACCGGTCCGCCCGGAGGCATCTTGGGCTGTTCCTCGGGGCGCGGACGCGCGGATTCGCGGTACCGGACGCGGGAGGTCATCCAGAAGCCGCCGCCGAGCAGCGCGAGCACGCCCACGGCCACGACGAACAGTACGAGGCTCATCAGGCCGCTCGGAGCGGCCAGCTGCATCGATGCGATGTTCATAGAACAGGAATACCCATTCCATAAGGGTGCAAATCAGGACAATGCGGGTCAGTGATGGGGGATGAGGGTGCCGTGCGAACCGGTGGCCGTACGCCCCGGGGCGGTGGTTTGCGCCCGTCCGCCCCGGCTACCCGACCGGCGTGACATCGCCGACTTCCCAGCAGCTGTACCGGTTCCTAGAGGACCGTTTCACCTGTGCCCAGGCGTGCACGGAGTGCGCCCGGGCCTGTGCCGTGCGCGCGAGTCTGGTCGACCCGGACGGCAGCGAGGACCAGGAGCGCGTGCGCCGGCTGGGCATCATGTGCGCCGAGGCGTGCGACGCCACCTGCCGGGCGCTGAGCGAGGAGAACCAGCAGGACGAGGAGGGCATCCGGGCCCGGGTGGACTGGTGCCGCTCGGTCTGCCTGGAGTGCGCCCGGGCCTTCGACGGGCATCCCGGCGCCGAGTCGGCCGCGGCCAGCTGCCGGGCCTGCGCCGACGCCTGCGCGGACTTCCTGGAACTGCTCGGCTGAGCACCGTGACCCCGACCGCGGGCCCGCGGGTGAATTCCCCGGGCCCCGCCATTCCCAATTTCTGGAACACGTTCTACGGTGTGCGCCGTCAGGACCGCCCTTGGGGAGCCTGGAGGCGCCGTGCACCTCGACCACACGCCCGAGCAGCAGCGGCTGCGCGCCGAACTGCGGGCCTACTTCGCCGAGCTGGTCCCGGACAACGCCTACGCCCGGTACACCGACCCGGCCGAGCAGAAGCGGTTCTACCGCGCCACCATCCGCCGGCTCGGCGCGGACGGCTGGCTCGGCGTCGGCTGGCCCGAGGAGTACGGCGGGCGCGGGCTGACGGCGATGGAGCAGTTCGTCTTCTTCGACGAGGCCGCGCAGGCCGGGGTGCCGCTGCCGCTGATGGCGCTGAACACGGTCGGACCGACGATCATGCGGTACGGCACCGACGAGCAGAAGGCGTACTTCCTGCCCCGCATCCTCTCCGGCGAGATCGACTTCGCGATCGGCTACAGCGAGCCCGGCGCCGGTACCGACCTGGCGTCGCTGAGGACCAGGGCGGTACGCGAGGGGGACGAGTACGTCGTCAACGGGCAGAAGATCTGGACGACGAACGGCGACACCGCGGACTGGGTGTGGCTGGCCGTGCGCACCGATCCCGGGGCGCCGCCGCACAAGGGCATCACCATGCTGCTGGTGCCGACGTCCGACCCCGGCTACTCCTGCACCCTGATCCGCACCCTCGCCTCCCACGACACCACCGCGAGCTACTACGAGAACGTCCGCGTCCCCGTCTCCCGCCGCGTCGGCGCGGAGAACGAGGGCTGGCGGCTGATCACCAACCAGCTCAACCACGAACGCGTCACCCTCGCCGCGCACGGGACCATGGCGATCCGCGCGCTGCACGACGTACGCCGCTGGGCGCTGGAGACCGAGCTCGCCGACGGCCGCCGGGTCGCCGACCTGCCCTGGGTGCGCCGGCTGCTCGCCCGCACCCACACCCGGCTCGACGCGCTGAAACTCCTCAACTGGCAGATGGTCACGGCCGTCCAGGACGGCACCCTCACCCCGCAGGACGCCTCCGCGGTCAAGGTCTACGGCTCCGAGGCCCGCCGGGACGCCTACGCCTGGCTCATGGAGATCCTCGCCGCGGCCGGCCCCCTCAAGGAGGGCTCGGCCGGCGCCGCCCTCCACGGCGACCTGGAACGCGGCTACCGCTCCGCGGTCATCTTCACCTTCGGCGGCGGCAACAACGAGATCCAACGCGAGATCATCTCCTGGCTGGGCCTGGGGATGCCGAGGGTGCGGCGGTAGGGTCTGGCCGGCACGGGCGACATTCGAGCAGGTTGCGCGAGGCAGAGCCGGGGCCGGGAGCCGGGTTCCTCCACAACCGCCCGGGACTTCGCCGGGTTTCCCCCCGACGAGCCGAAGTCGGTAGGGAGTTCGACGCCCGATCCGGCATACGTCCTCGCCGCGAGGTGCCTTGAGTGATCTTCCCTTCGCCGCGGTGATCTGTTAGCTTGACGCGACTATGCGGGTCCGGGCTCAAGTGCCGGGCCCGACAGTGTTCTGCCTGGCCGGCCATGCGGACGAACTCGTAGTTCGGCCGACACGTCGACGCGTGGGCGGAAGTCCTTTTGCTTGTGGCGGTGCCGACGCCCGTGTGCGTCGTGGCGCCGTTCTCCGAGACATCCGGTGAGGCGGAAAATGGTCTATTCGTTCATCGCGCACACGAGCCCGGCGCGGAGCAGGGTGTTCGCCCTCGTCAAGGAGCCTCACGAACAGTTGGAGGCGGTGACTGCGCTGGGCGCGGAGGATCTCCATCTGACCGAGGAGCTTGTCGGCGGTCTGAACAGCTACTTGGCCGACCGGGACGACGCGGCTCTCCAGGCCGTGCTGGACCGTGTTCCGAAGGCGGTGAGCATGGCGGCGCGGCAGTACCTCAAGGAGAGGTGCGCCCCGGAACTCGGAGCCTTCACCGGGTACGGGCCGGTCGACATCGTCCGAGAGGCCGTGTACTTCCACCGGCTTGACGACGAGCTCCGAGAATTTCTCGACGGCGCCTACATGATCGGGCTCGGGATCCGGATGTGGAACGAGCGCCGCGGTGACGGCGACGTCAACTGGGTGGTCCAACTGCGCAGCGACGAGGTCTCCGTGCCGGCCAGTGCCGAGCCGCGCACCTGGGCGCTTCCGGCAGGCACCCGGCTTGTGAACACGTGGACGAGCCAGGAGCCGCTGGGAAACCTCGGACCCGTTCGCGGCGCACTCGTCGTAGCGGAAGCGGCGAGCGCCGAGGGGCGCCGGGTCCGGATCCATACCCTGCTCCGCAGTGATCGCGACGTCGACTTCGAGGGCAACGGAACCTCGGAATTCGTCGTCGATGTGTTCGACGCGCCCATCCCGATGGAGGACCTGGGAGAATGAGCAGATGGTCCGCGCCGCGCGGCGTCGGGCGGTGCGGGCCACCGGAGAGCTTCCACCGGCGGCGACGACGGACCGACCAGAGGTGACTTGCGATGGCCGTGGCCACGCCCGCGGGCACGGGCGATCCCGGGCTGTTCACGCCCGGCTCGGTGACCTGGCAGATGCACGGTGACCCCATGATGTGGGTCGCGGGGGTGCGGGCGCTGTATCTTCAGGCGCTGCATCCGCGGGCGGTACGGGGGGTGACGCAGAACTCCGACTTCCGGCGGGACGCCTGGGGGCGGCTGCGGCGGACGGCGAACTTCGTGGGGACGACGACGTACGGCACCACCGAGGCCGCCGAGCGGGCCGGGGCCCGGGTGCGCGGGATCCACGCCAGGCTGACCGCCACCGACCCGGACACCGGCGAACGCTACGGCCTCGACGAGCCCGCGCTGCTGCTGTGGGTGCACTGCGCGGAGATCGACTCCTATCTGCACGTCCTGCGCCGCTCGGGGTTCCCGCTCACCGACGCCCAGGCCGACCGGTACGTGGCCGAACACCGGGCCGGAGCCCGGCTGGTGGGGCTCGACCCGGAGACCGTACCGGCGAACCGCGCCGAACTGGCCGCCTACTTCGAGAAGGTACGGCCCGAACTGGCCGCCGGCCCGGAAGCCCGCGAGGTGGACGACTTCCTGCGCCGCCCGCCGGCCCACCCGCTCCTGATCCCGGCGCGGGAGGTGCTGTGGCGGTGGGTGGCACACCTGGCGTACGCCTCCCTGCCCGCGTACGCCCACGAGCTGTACGGCAGACCCGCCCCCGCGCCCGCCGCCGTCACCCGGAGGCTGCGCGCCACGGGCGCCGTGCTGCGCGCGATACCCGCCCGGGTGCGCTGGCAGCTCCCCCCGAAGCACATCCTGCGCGCCATGGCCCGCCTCGGCCCCGACGCCCGTCCGGCCCCGGAGAAGCTCCGGCCTTGATCGACCGCCGGCCTTCGGCCGGACTGGGGCAAGTGCGCACCGGGCAGGCTCCGGTCGTGATCGGCGGGTCGCTTGGGGCTGGACCGGTTCGGGTGCGCGACTGGCAGGTTCCGGTCGTGATCGGCGGGTCGCTTGGGGCTGGACCGGTTCGGGTGCGCGACTGGCAGGTTCCGGTCGTGATCGGCCGGTCGCTTGGGGCCGGACCGGTTCGGGTGCGCACCCGGCAGGCTCTGGTCCCGATCGGCCCGTCGTCTTCGGGCCGGACCGGTCCGAGTGCGGCGCGCTAAGTTTGTGGCGTGGTCCGTTCTCCGGCTGCCGGGCCCACCCCGGTTCATGTGCGGCACGCGGAGGCGGGCGGCCGTGGTACGCCCCTGTATCCCGGCCGGGGCCGGCTCTGGCCCTCGTGGATCAGGGCGTGCTACGAAGGACCATGTCCGCGAACGAGCCGACCCGCGCGTATGACGCCGTGATCGTCGGCGGTGGCCACAACGGCCTGGTCGCCGCCGCCTACCTGGCCCGGGCCGGCCGCTCCGTGCTGGTGCTGGAACGCCTGGACCACACCGGCGGCGCCGCCGTCTCCACCCGCCCCTTCGCCGGCGTCGACGCCCGGCTGTCCCGGTACTCCTACCTGGTCAGCCTGCTGCCGCGGAAGATCGTGCGCGATCTCGGCCTGGACTTCCGCGTCCGCCCGCGCACCATCTCCTCGTACACCCCCGCACAGCGGGCGGGCCGGCCCACGGGCCTGCTGGTCGGCGGCGGCGAGCAGCGCACCCGGGAGGCGTTCGCCCGGCTCACCGGCGACGACCGCGAGTACACCGCCTGGCGGCGCTTCTACGGCATGACGGGCCACGTCGCCCGGCGCGTCTTCCCCACGCTCACCGAACCGCTGCCCGGCCGGGAGGAGTTGCGCCGCCGCGTCGACGACGAGGCCGCCTGGCGGGCCCTGTTCGAGGAGCCGGTCGGCGTCGCCATCGAGGAGACGTTCGCCGACGACCTGGTCCGCGGCATCGTCCTCACCGACGCGCTCATCGGCACCTTCGCCGACGCCCACGACCCCACCCTGGTCCAGAACCGCTGCTTCCTCTACCACGTCATCGGCGGCGGCACCGGCGCCTGGGACGTGCCCGTCGGCGGCATGGGCGCGCTGACCGACGCGCTGGCCGCGGCGGCCCGTTCGGCGGGGGCGCGCATCGCCACCGGGCACGAGGCGGTCCGCATCGACACCGACGGACACACCGCCGAGATCACCTACCGCACGGCCGACGGCGAGGGCACCGCCGCCGCCCGGTACGTCCTGGTGGGCGCCTCCCCGCACCAACTGGCCGCGCTCACCGGCGACCCGGCGCCCGAGCCCGCCGAAGGCGCCCAGCTCAAGGTGAACATGCTGCTCACCCGGCTGCCCCGGCTGCGCGACCCCGACGTCGACCCCCGCGAGGCGTTCGCCGGCACCTTCCACATCGCCGAGGGCTACCGGCAACTCGCCACCGCCCACGCCGAGGCCGCCGCCGGCCGGCTCCCGGCCGCCCCGCCGTCGGAGATCTACTGCCACTCCCTGACCGACCCCACCATCCTCGGCCCCCGCCTCGCCGAGCGCGGCTGCCACACGCTCACCCTGTTCGGTCTGCACACCCCGGCCCGGCTGTTCGACCGGGACAACGACGCCGTACGCGAGGAACTGCTGGCGGCCACCCTCGCCCAGCTCGACGCCCATCTCGCCGAGCCGCTCGCCGACTGCCTGGTCACCGACGCCGACGGCCGCCCCTGCGTCGAGGCGAAGACCCCGCTGGACCTGGAACGGGACCTCCGGCTGCCCGGCGGCCACATCTTCCACCGAGCCCTGTCCTGGCCCTACGCCGAGGGGAGTTCGGGCCGTTGGGGCGTGGAGACCCGGCACGCGAACGTCCTGCTGTGCGGGGCGGGCGCGGTGCGCGGCGGCGGGGTGAGCGGGGTGCCGGGGCACAACGCGGCGATGGCGGTACTGGAACGGGACCGCCCCGGCCCGCTCAGTCGGCCGACTCCCGCCAGCCCACCGCCGTGATCCGCGCCGCGTCCGCCGGGCGCGCCCCGTCGAACAGCACCGACCCGCCCGCCTCGACGCGCAGCGCGTCCACGTACGCGCCCCGGCCCACGTACCGCGCGTCGGTGCCGTACCGCCAGCGCAGCCCCAGGCCGCGACCGGCCGGCAGCTCGGCCGTCACCCGGTGCCAGACGCGGCCGGACCAGCCGGAGACCGCGCCCGCCGGATGCTCCTCCGGGCCGCCGCCGGGCCGGGCGGTGGTGAAGGGGACCGGCCGCCAGGTGGCGCCGCCGTCCGTGGTGGACTCCAACACCAGCCGGTCGGCGCCGGGTTCGGTGTCCCACCACAGGGCGCAGCGCAGCCGGGCCGTGCCCGCGGAGGTGTCCAGCGCGGGCAGCGCGAGCGTGGCGGCCGTGGCGTTCGCCATGCCCGAGAACCAGGCCGTACGGCCCCGGGCCGGGCGGACCGGCACCGCGCGGGCGAGCCGGTCGCCGGCCGCCACCCGGGGAGCGGAACCGGAACGCCACGTGCGCACCGGGTGCACGGAGTTGCCGAGCACGACCAGGAACGAGTCGGTCGTGGGGTCCAGCACGAGCGAGGTGCCGGTGAAGCCGGTGTGGCCGGCCGTGCGCGGGGTGGCCATCGCCCCCATGTACCAGTGCTGGTACAGCTCGAAGCCGAGGCCGTGCTCGTCGCCGGGGAAGGCCGTGTTGAAGTCGGTGAACATCAGCTCCACCGACTCCGGCCGCAGGATGCGGTTCCGGCCGTAGCGCCCGCCGTTGAGCAGGGTCCGGCCGAGGACCGCAAGGTCCCAGGCGCGGGAGAACACCCCGGCGTGGCCCGCGACACCGTCCAGGCTGTAGGCGTTCTCGTCGTGCACCTCGCCCCACACCAGCCCGCGGTCCAGCCCGGACCAGGGCTTGCGGGCGTCCTCGGTGGCCGCGATCCGCGGCCTCCAGGAGGCGGGCGGGCGGTAGCGGGTGCCGTCCATGCCGAGGGGACCGGTGATCTCCTCGTGCAGCAGCGCGTCCAGCGGGCGGCCGGTGACGGTCTCCAGGACCAGCCCCAGCGTGATCATGTTCAGGTCCGAGTACAGGTACGCCGAGCCCGGCGGGGTGAGAAGCGCCTCGTCCCAGATGAGCCGGAGCCTGTCCGCGTGGGCCGGCGCCGTGTACAGCGGGAGCCATGCCCGCAAACCGGAGGTGTGCGTCAGGAGGTGACGGATCGTCACCTCGTGTTTGCCCGCGCGGCCGAAGTCCGGCAGATACGAGGCGACCGTGCCCCCCAGGTCCAGCGCGCCCCGCTCGATCTGCTGCACGGCGAGCAGCGAGGTGAACAGCTTGGAGACCGAGGCCAGGTCGAACACGGTGTCCCGGGTCATCGGCAGTCGCCGGTCGGGCGGCAACTCGACGCCGGTGTCGGTCTTCTCGTCGTACGCCGAGTAGCGCACCGCCATGCCGATCGGCTCGTGCAGGGCCACCGTGCCGCCGCGCCCGGCGAGCAGGACGGCGCCCGCGTACCACGGGTGCCGGGGGGAGGGGGCGAGGAACGTCTCCGCGTCCGCGACGAGTTGCCGCAGCTGCGCGGGGAGCAGCCCGGCGCGTTCGGGGGAGCCGTACCGCAGGGTGGTGCGGCGGCCGGACGCGGCGGGCGCGGCGGCGGCCGGGCCCGTCGGCAACGCGCCGAGGGCCAGGGCGCCGCCCGCGGCCAGGGAGCCCACCACGAGCCGCCTGCGGGTCGGCCCGCCCGCTCTTCCGCCTGCCAGGTCGTCCGTCATCGTCCGCGGCCTCCCGCCTGAAAGTATCTTTCCGGACCCGTCCCGCACCGTGAAACTTTCCTGTCGGGCGCGGGGTGTGTCAACGGGGCGCGAGGCCCTCCGAAGAATCTGACGATGTATCAGAAAAGGGCTTCCGTCCTCCGGCCGGCTGGGCCATCCTGCGCCCATGCAGACGGAGCTGAGCAGGAAACTGGGAGTCGAGCACGCCGTCTTCGGCTTCACGCCGTTCCCCGCCGTCGCCGCGGCCATCAGCCGGGCCGGCGGCTTCGGCGTGCTCGGCGCGGTCCGCTACACCGTCCCCGACGACCTGGAACGCGATCTCGACTGGCTCGACGCGCACGCCGACGGCCGACCCTACGGGCTGGACGTGGTCATGCCCGCCAAGAAGGTCGAGGGGGTCACGGAGGCCGACGTCGAGGCGATGATCCCCGAGGCGCACCGGCGGTTCGTGCGCGACACCCTCGCCGCGCACGGCGTGCCCGAACTGGCCGAGGGCGAGGCCTCCGGATGGCGCATCACCGGCTGGATGGAGCAGGTCGCCCGCTCCCAGCTCGACGTCGCCTTCGACCACCCGATCCGGTTGCTGGCCGGCGCCCTCGGCGCCCCGCCCGCCGACGTCGTCGCGCGCGCCCACGACCGGGACATCCCGGTCGCCGCGCTCGCCGGCAGCGCCCGGCACGCCGTGAAGCACCGGGACGCCGGCATCGACATCGTCGTGGCCCAGGGCTACGAGGCCGGCGGACACACCGGGGAGATCGCCACCATGGTCCTCACCCCCGAAATCGTCGACGCCGTCGACCCGCTGCCCGTCCTGGCCGCCGGAGGCATCGGCAGCGGCGCCCAGGTGGCCGCGGCACTCACCCTCGGCGCCCAAGGTGTATGGCTGGGCTCCATATGGCTGACCACCACAGAAGCAGACCTGCACTCGCCCGCCCTGACCCGCAAGCTGCTCGCCGCCGGGTCCGGGGACACCGTCCGCTCCCGTGCCCTGACCGGAAAACCGGCACGCCAGCTGCGCACCGCGTGGACCGACGCCTGGGACGACCCGGCCGGACCCGGCACGCTGCCGATGCCGTTGCAGGGTCTGCTGGTGGCCGAGGCGGTCTCCCGCATCCAGAAGTACGAGGTGGAACCGCTGCTCGGCACGCCCGTCGGCCAGATCGTCGGCCGGATGACCGCCGAACGCTCGGTCCAGGCCGTCGTCGACGACCTCACCCGCGGCTTCGAACAGGCCGTGGACCGTATCAACCGCATCGCCGGAAGGAGCGGCCGGTGAACACACCCCCCGCCGGTTTCTGGGCCCAGGCCGCCCAGGACCCCGATCGCACCGCCCTGATCGCGCCGGACGGCGAGGAATGGACCGCCGGCCGGCTGCACGCCGCCGCCAACCGCCTGGTCCACGGCCTGCGCGCGGCCGGCCTGCGGCGCGGCGACGCCTTCGCCGTCGTCCTGCCCAACGGGCCCGAGTTCCTCACCGCCTACCTCGCCGCCACCCAGGCCGGCCTCTACCTCGTACCGGTCAACCACCACTTCGTGGGCCCGGAGATCGCCTGGATCGTCGCCGACTCCGGCGCCAAGGTGCTCCTCGCCCACGAGCGGTACGCCGGCCCGGCCCGCCGGGCCGCCGACGAGGCCGGGCTCCCGGCGAGCCACCGGTACGCCGTCGGCACCGCCGAGGGCTTCCGGCCGTACGACCGCCTCCTCGCCGGACAGCCCGCGTCGGCACCCGCGGACCGGGAACTGGGCTGGGTCATGAACTACACCTCGGGCACCACCGGCCGACCCCGCGGCATCCGCCGCCCGCTGCCCGGCAAACGTCCCGAGGAGGCCCACCTCGGCGGCTTCCTCGGCATCTTCGGCATCCGGCCCCACGACGGCAACGTGCACCTCGTCTGCTCGCCGCTCTACCACACCGCCGTCCTCCAGTTCGCCGGCGCGTCCCTGCACATCGGCCACCGCCTGGTACTGATGGACAAGTGGACGCCCGAGGAGATGCTCCGCCTCATCGCCACACACAAGTGCACCCACACCCATATGGTCCCGACCCAGTTCCACCGGCTGCTGGCCCTCCCCGACGACGTCAGGGCCCGCTACGACGTCTCGTCCCTGCGGCACGCCATCCACGGGGCCGCGCCCTGCCCCGACCATGTGAAACGCGCGATGATCGACTGGTGGGGCCCGTGTGTGGAGGAGTACTACGCCGCGAGCGAGGGCGGTGGGGCCTTCGCGACCGCCGAGGACTGGCTGAAGAAGCCCGGCACCGTCGGCAGGGCCTGGCCCATCAGCGAACTCGCCGTCTTCGACGAGGACGGCGAGCGGTTGCCGCCCGGCCGGCTCGGCACCGTCTACATGAAGATGAACACCGGCGGCTTCTCGTACCACAAGGACGACACCAAGACGCGGAAGAACCGCATCGGGGACTTCTTCACCGTCGGCGACCTCGGCTACCTGGACGAGGACGGCTACCTCTTCCTCCGCGACCGCAAGATCGACCTGATCATCTCCGGCGGGGTCAACATCTACCCGGCCGAGATCGAGTCCGTGCTCCTCGGCCACCCCGCCGTCGCCGACGCCGCCGTCTTCGGCATCCCGCACGACGACTGGGGCGAGGAGGTCAAGGCCGTCGTCGAACCGGCCCCGGACCACGAGCCCGGGCCCGGACTCGCCGCCGCGATCCTGGACCACTGCGCCGGACGGCTCGCCCCCTACAAGCGGCCCAGGACCGTCGACTTCACCGCCGAGATGCCCCGCGACCCCAACGGCAAGCTGTACAAACGGCGGCTGCGGGAGCCGTACTGGGAAGGACGCACACGCCCGGTGTGACCTTGCTATGGGCCGGCCACATGTGCGCTGGAACCAAGTGCCGGACGTTCGGCACTCCCGGATGCTTGACCCGCCCCGGGCCACATGCCGAGGATCCTGAGGCATGACGCAGGCACAAGGCAGCACCGTCGACGGGATGCTGCGGCGCAGCGCCCGGCGCACCCCGGCGCGCGTCGCCGTCGAGTACGGCGACCGGGCATGGACGTACGAGCAACTGGACGACGCCGTCTCCCGCGCGGCCTCGCTGCTGCTCGCCGGGGGCCGCGCGCCCGGTGACCGGGTCGCCGCCTACGGCCACAACTCCGACGCCTATCTGATCGCCTTCCTCGCCTGCGCCCGCGCGGGCCTGGTCCATGTGCCGGTCAACCACAACCTCACCGGCGACGACCTGGCCTATGTCCTCGGCCAGTCCGGCAGCGCGCTCGTCCTCGCCGACCCCGCCCTCACCGGGCGGCTGCCGGACGGCACGCGGACGCTGCCGCTGCGCGACACCGGCGACTCGCTGCTCGCCCTGCTCCCGGGGGCACCGCCGTACGACGGCCCGGAACCCCGCGCCGAGGACCTCGTGCAACTGCTGTACACCTCCGGCACCACCGCCCTGCCCAAGGGCGCGATGATGACCCACCGGTCCCTGGTGCACGCCTACCTGAGCGCCATCACGGCCCTCGACCTGGAGGCCGGCGACCGGCCCGTGCACGCGCTGCCGCTGTACCACTCGGCGCAGACGCACGTGTTCCTGCTTCCGTACCTGGCGGTCGGTGCGACGAACCTCATCCTGGACGCGCCCTACGGGGACCGGTTGTTCGACCTGATCGAGACCGGCCGCGTGGACAGTCTGTTCGCCCCGCCGACCGTCTGGATCGGCCTCGCGGGTCGGCCGGACTTCGCGACCCGGGACCTGTCCGGGCTGCGCAAGGCCTACTACGGCGCGTCGGTCATGCCCGTCCCGGTGCTGCGGCGACTGCGCGAACGGCTGCCGCACCTCGCCTTCTACAACTGCTTCGGCCAGAGCGAGATCGGTCCGCTGGCCACCGTCCTCGGCCCCGAGGAGCACGACGCGCGGCCGGACTCCTGCGGACGTCCCGTCCTGTTCGTCGACGCCCGGGTGGTCGACGCGGACGGCGAGGACGTCCCCGTCGGGGTCCCGGGTGAAATCGTCTACCGCTCCCCGCAGTTGTGCGAGGGCTACTGGGACCGGCCCGAGGAGACCGCCGAGGCCTTCCGCGGCGGCTGGTTCCACTCCGGGGACCTCGCGGTGCGGGACGCCGAGGGCTATCTCACCATCGTCGACCGCGTGAAGGACGTCATCAACTCCGGCGGCGTACTGGTGGCTTCACGCCAGGTGGAGGACGTGCTCTACACCCACGAGGCGGTCGCCGAGGCCGCCGTGATCGGCCTGCCCGACGAACGGTGGATCGAGGCCGTCACCGCGGTCGTCGTCCCGCGCGCCGAGGTGACGGAGGACCAGCTCATCGCCCATGTGAAGGACAGGATCGCCCCGTTCAAGGCGCCCAAACGCGTGCTGTTCGTCCCGGAGTTGCCGCGCAACGCCAGCGGCAAGATCCTCAAACGCGAACTGCGCGACCGCTTCGGCGACTAGGGACTACGTCCGGCACGGCGCACCGACACGGTCACCAGGCACCGGCCGGCCCGGCGGGTCCCGGTCAGCGCGCGGCCCGGCGACGCAGTGCGGCCTTCTCATGTCCGCCCCGCTGCGCCTGCTCCGCCAAGAACCCGGCCTGCGGCACTCCTGCCTCTGCCAGACGACCGTCTTCGCCGGCTTCAGCGCCGCCTGGACCGCGCTCACCCTCCTCGTGACCGGGCCGACCTACGACATGGGCGCCCAGACCATGGGCGGGCTCGGGCTCGTGGGTACCGCGAGCATGTTCCGCACCCCCATCGCCGGACCCGCGGGGGACCGCCGGGGACCGGAGCCTGTGGTGCCTGCCCGGGGTGATCGGCTCGGCGGGGGCGCTGGTCCTCGGCGGCACGGGCGGCACCGCCGGACTGATGGTGCCGGCCGGCGGCATGCTGCTCCTCGCCGTGGCCGTGCGGGGCGGCCAGGTCGGCCACCGGGCCCGCGACTTCGCGCCACGCCCGGACGCGCGGGCCCGCGTCAGCACCGCCTACGGTCCCGCCTACCCGTCGCCCCCGGACCGCAGGTCCACGATCCGGCGGATCTTGCCCACCGACCGCTCCAGGGACTCCGGTTCCACGATCTCCGCCCGGACCGACACCCCGATGCCGTCCTTGACCGCCGCGACGATGGACCGGGCCGCCGCCTCCCGCACCTGCGGCGGCGCGTCCGGGCGCGCCTCGACCCGGACGGTCAGGGCGTCGAGGCGGCCCTCCCGGGTCAGACGCAGCTGGAAGTGCGGCGCCACCCCGGGGGTGCGCAGCACGATCTCCTCGATCTGCGTCGGGAAGAGATTCACCCCGCGCAGGATCACCATGTCGTCGCTGCGCCCGGTGATCTTCTCCATCCGCCGGAACACCCGGGCCGTGCCGGGCAGCAGCCGGGTCAGGTCCCGCGTCCGGTACCGGACGACCGGCATGGCCTCCTTGGTCAGCGAGGTGAACACCAGCTCGCCGCGCTCGCCCTCCGGCAGCACCTCGCCCGTGACCGGGTCCACGATCTCCGGGTAGAAGTGGTCCTCCCACACATGGAGCCCGTCCTTGGTCTGCGCACACTCCTGGGCGACGCCGGGGCCGATCACCTCGGACAGCCCGTAGATGTCGACGGCGTCGATCGCGAACCGCTCCTCGATCTCCCGCCGCATCGGCTCGGTCCACGGCTCGGCCCCGAACACACCCACCCGCAGCGAGGTGCCGCGCGGGTCCACGCCCTGCCGCTCGAACTCGTCCAGCAGCGTGAGCATGTAGGAGGGGGTCACCATGATGACGGACGGTTCCAGGTCCAGGATCAGCCGGACCTGACGGGCCGTCATACCGCCGGAGGCGGGGACGACCGTACAGCCCAGGCGCTCGGCACCATAGTGGGCACCAAGGCCACCGGTGAACAGCCCGTAGCCGTAGGCCACATGGACGACATCGCCGGGCCGGCCGCCGGCCGCCCGCAGGGACCGCGCCACCAGGTCGGCCCACACGGAGAGGTCATGGTCGGTGTAGCCGACCAGCGTGGGCTGTCCCGTGGTGCCGCTGGAGGCGTGCAGCCGGCGGATACGCTCCCGGGGGACGGCGAACATGCCGTACGGGTAGTTCGCCCGGAGGTCGGCCTTCGTCGTGAAGGGGAAGCGGGCCAGGTCGGCGAGCGTACGGCAGTCCTCCGGGCGGACGCCCGCCTTGTCGAAGGACTCCCGGTAGAACGGCACGTGCTCGTACGCGTGCCGCAGCGAGGCCCGCAGCCGCTCCAGCTGGAGCGCCCGCAGCTCCTCGGCCCCGAGCCGTTCGCCCGCGTCGAGCGGATCCGCCGCATCCGTCATCGGAACGTTCTCCCTGCCCAGCCGTACATTCCGGACGACCGATCATTCGGTCGCCACTGCTGGGGCAAGTAATTCAGGCCACCGGGCCCGAGGGCAAGGGGTCTGCGGAATTTTCCCGGCGGCGGACGGACGGCGGCCGGCCCGGTGGAGCCCGCCCGCCGGCCGGCACGGCCCCGCCGGTCATGGCGACTTTGCCGCCGTGGCCACCTCCCGGGCCCACCGGTAGTCGGCCTTGCCGCTCGGGGAGCGCCGGATGGTGTCCGCGATCACCAGTTGGCGTGGCACCTTGTAGCCGGCCAGGCGGGTGCGGCAGTGGCGCTGGATGTCGGCCAGCGAGGGGCGCGGCGCGCCCGCGCGCAGCTGGACCACGGCCGCGACGTGGTTGCCCCAGTGGGCGTCCGGCACGCCGGCCACCAGCGCGTCGTACACGTCCGGATGCGCCTTGAGGGCCTGCTCGACCTCCTCCGGGTACACCTTCTCGCCGCCGGTGTTGATGCACTGGGAGCCCCGGCCCAGCACGGTGACCACGCCGTCCGCGTCGACGGTCGCCATGTCGCCGAGCAGCACCCAGCGCTGCCCGTCCCGTTCGAAGAACGTCTCCGCCGATGCCGCCGGGTCGTTGTAGTAGCCGAGCGGCACGTGCCCGCACTGCGCGATCCGGCCGGTGGCCCCGGCTGCGACCGGTTCGCGCGTCACCGGATCCACCACCCGGGTACGGGAGTTGACCCGCAGGCGCAAGCCCCGCCCGGGCCCCGCGTCCTCGGTGGCGGTGCCGTTGAAGCCGGACTCGGAGGAACCGAAGTTGTTCAGCAGCAGGGTGTGCGGCAGCAGTTCGCGGAACTGCCGGCGGACCGTCTCCGACAGGATCGCACCCGAGGAGGAGACGCTGAACAGGGACGAGCAGTCGGTGCCCTTCAGCGGCCCGGCGAGCGCGTCGAGCAGCGGGCGGAGCATCGCGTCACCGACCAGCGACATGCTGGTGACCCGCTCCCGCTGTACGGTCCGCAGCACCTCCTGGGGGGCGAACTTGCGGTGCAGTACGACGCGTTGGCCGAAGTCGAACCCGATGAAAGCGGTGAGCGTCGACGTGCCGTGCATCAGCGGGGGAGTGGGGAAGAAGGTGATGCCGGCGCCGCCCGCGGCGACCCGTCCGGCCAGTTCCTCCGGTGCCCTCACCGGCTCCCCGGTCGGCGCCCCGCCGCCCAGTCCGGCGAAGAACAGGTCCTCCTGACGCCACATCACCCCCTTGGGCATGCCCGTGGTGCCACCGGTGTAGATGATGAACAGGTCGTCACCGGAGCGGGCGGGGAAATCGCGCCCGGGCGACCCGGACGCCTCGGCCCGGGCGAACGGCACCGCACCCGGCACCCCGCCCGTCCCCTCCCCCACCCGCAGCAGATGCCGCAGCCCCGGCGCCCGCGGCAGCACCCCCGCCACCCGGTCCTCGAACTCCCCGTCGAAGACCAGCGCGACCAGGTCCGCGTCCCGGTAGAGGTACGCCAACTCGTCCTCGACATAGCGGTAGTTGACGTTCACCGGGACGATCCTGGCCTTCAGGCAGGCCAGTACCGTCTGCAGGTATTCGACCCCGTTGTACAGATGGAGGCCGAGGTGCTCCCCGGGGCGTATGCCGCTGTCGGCCAGATGGTGCGCGACGCGGTTGGCGGCGGCGTCCAGTGCGGCGTACGTCAGCCTGCGTTCCGCACCCGTGCCGGGGTGGTCGAGGCAGACCAGCGCCTCGCGGTCCGGCACCGCGTCGACGACCGACTCGAACAGATCGGCAAGGTTGTACTCCACCGCTCCTCCTGACCCCGGGCGCCCGTGCCCGGCATCCGCCGGCTCGCCGGTCATCAGAGCAAAGGGCGGCGCAACTGTGAAGGCCCGCCGACAAAGAATCTGACTGGCTGTCAGAAAACCCTTGAAGTGCCTCCCCGCCTACTGCAACCTGTTCTCGTTCTGACCGAGGGGAGTTGGCCCATGACCGGTACCGAACACCTCACCGTGCGGCGCGAGGGCGCCACCCTGGTGCTCACGCTCAACCGGCCCGACGCCCGCAACGCGCTGTCCCTCGCGATGCTCGTCGGCCTGTACGACGGCTGGCTGGAGGCCGACGCCGACGACACGGTCCGCTCCATCGTGCTCACCGGCGCCCAGGGCGTCTTCTGCGCCGGGATGGACCTGAAGGCGCTGGCCGGGAACGGCATGGCCGGACAGCACTACCGCGACCGGCTGGAGGCCGATCCCGACCTGCACTGGAAGGCGATGCTGCGCCACCACCGCCCGCGCAAACCGGTGATCGCCGCCGTCGAGGGCCACTGCGTCGCGGGCGGCACCGAGATCCTCCAGGGCACCGACATCCGGGTGGCCGGCGAATCCGCGACCTTCGGCCTGTTCGAGGTGCGCCGCGGCCTGTTCCCCATCGGCGGCTCCACCGTCCGCCTCCAGCGCCAGATCCCGCGCACCCACGCCCTGGAGATGCTGCTCACCGGACGCCCCTACACCGCCCGGGAAGCCGCAGGCATCGGCCTGATCGGCCATGTCGTGCCCGACGGCACCGCCCTCGCCAAGGCCCTGGAGATCGCCGAGCAGGTCAACGCCTGCGCCCCGCTCGCCGTGGAGGCCGTCAAGGCGTCCGTGTACGAGACGGCGGAGATGACCGAGGCCGACGGGCTCGCCGCCGAACTCGCCCGCGGTATGCCCGTCTTCGACACGGCCGACGCCAAGGAGGGCGCCCGCGCCTTCGCCGAGAAGCGGCCCCCCGTCTACAAACGCGCCTGACCCGAGGAGCCCCCATGCCCGAAGTCCTCTCCGCGCCGCTCGTCGTGGAGTTCCCGTTCACCCGCTCCCTCGGCCCCGTCCAGAGCGCCTTCCTCACCGGCCTGCGCGAACGCGTCGTCCTCGGCGTACGCACCACCGACGGCCGCACCCTCGTCCCGCCTGTCGAGTACGACCCCGTCACCGCCGCCGAACTGCGCGAGCTGGTGGAGGTCGCCCCCACCGGCACCGTCACCACCTGGGCCTGGAACCACGCCCCCCGCCGCGGCCAGCCCCTCACCACCCCCTTCGCCTGGGTCCTGGTCCGTCTCGACGGCGCCGACACCGCCCTGCTGCACGCCCTCGACGCCCCCGGCCCCGACGCGGTCCGCACCGGCATGCGGGTGCGCGTCCGCTGGGCGGCGGAACGCACCGGCGCCATCACCGACATCGCCTGCTTCGAGCCCCACGACGGCGAACCCGTACGACCGGGCGGCCACACCGGCGCCTTCGAGCAGCCGCTCACCGGCATCGTCACCCCCGCCCGCCTCGACTACACCTACTCGCCCGGCCGCGCCCAGTCCGCCTACATCGACGCCCTCAGCGCCCGGCGCATCGTCGGCGAACGCTGCCCCTCCTGCCGCAAGGTGTACGTCCCGCCCAGGGGTGCGTGCCCCACATGTGGCGTCGCCACAGCGGAACAGGTCGAGGTGGGTCCCCGGGGCACGGTCACCACCTTCTGCATCGTCAACATCAAGGCGAAGAACCTCGACATCGAGGTGCCGTACGTCTACGCCCACATCGCCCTGGACGGCGCCGACCTCGCCCTGCACGCCCGGATCGGCGGCATCCCCTACGACCGGGTCCGCATGGGCCTGCGGGTGGAGCCGGTGTGGACCGAGGGGGCCCGCCACCCCGACCACTACCGGCCCAGCGGCGAACCCGACGCCCCCTACGAGACGTACAAGGAGCTGCTGTGACCGGCCGAAACACGCCCGGCCCCCGGGACATCGCCGTCGTCGCCTTCGCCCAGACCGGCCACCGGCGCTCCACCGAGGACTCCTCCGAGGTCGAGATGCTGATGCCGGTCCTGCACGAGGTCCTGGCACGCACCGGCCTGAAGACCGCCGACATCGGCTTCACCTGCTCCGGCTCCAGCGACTACCTGGCCGGCCGCGCCTTCTCCTTCACCCTCGCCCTCGACGGCGTCGGCGCCTGGCCGCCCATCTCCGAGTCGCACGTCGAGATGGACGGCGCCTGGGCGCTGTACGAGGCATGGACCAAACTCCTCACCGAGGACACCGACACCGCGCTCGTCTACTCCTACGGCAAGTGCTCACCCGGCTCGGTACGGGACGTCCTCACCCGCCAGCTCGACCCGTACTACGTCGCCCCTCTGTGGCCCGACTCCGTAGCCCTCGCCGCCCTCCAGGCGCAGGCGCTCATGGACGCCGGACACACCGACGAAGCCGCGCTGGCCGCCGTCGGCGCCCGCAGCAGGGCCGACGCCGCCGCCAACCCGTACGCCCAGCTCAAAGGACGTGTCCCGCAGGGCGACTACGTCGTACGCCCGCTGCGCACCGGCGACTGCCCGCCCGTCGGCGACGGCGCCGCCGCCGTGCTCCTCGCGGCCGGGGACCGGGCCCGCGACCTGTGCGAACGCCCCGCCTGGATCCGGGGCATCGACCACCGGGTCGAGGCCCACTCCCTCGGCGTACGCGACCTCACCGACTCGCCCTCCACCCGGCTCGCCGCCGAGCGGGCGGGCGCCTTCGAACGGCCCGTCGACACCGCCGAGCTGCACGCCCCGTTCAGCTCCCAGGAGGTGGTCCTGCGCCGGGCCCTGCGCCTGGACGACAGCGTGCGCGTCAACCCCTCCGGCGGCGCCCTCGCCGCCAACCCGGTCATGGCCGCCGGGCTCGTCCGCATCGGCGAGGCCGCCGCCCGCGTCCACCGCGGCGACTCCGACCGGGCCCTCGCCCACGCCACCTCCGGCCCCTGCCTCCAACAGAACCTGGTCGCCGTACTCGAAGGGGATCCACGATGAGCAAGGAGCCCGTGGCCGTCACCGGGATCGGCCAGACCAAACACGTCGCCGCCCGCCGGGACGTCTCGATCGCCGGACTCGTCCGCGAGGCCGCCACGCGCGCCCTGCACGACGCCGAGCTGACCTGGGCCGACATCGACGCCGTCGTCATCGGCAAGGCGCCCGACTTCTTCGAGGGCGTGATGATGCCCGAGCTGTACCTCGCCGACGCCCTCGGCGCCGTCGGCAAACCCATGCTGCGCGTGCACACCGCCGGCTCCGTCGGCGGATCCACCGCGCTCGTCGCCGCGAACCTGATCGCCGCCCGCGTCCACCACACGGTCCTCACCCTCGCCTTCGAAAAACAGTCCGAGTCCAACGCCATGTGGGGCCTGTCCCTGCCCATCCCCTTCCAGCAGCCGCTGCTCGCCGGAGCCGGCGGCTTCTTCGCCCCCCATGTGCGCGCCTACATGCGGCGCAGCGGCGCCCCCGACACCATCGGCGCCCTCGTCGCCTACAAGGACCGCCGCAACGCCCTGAAGAACCCCTACGCCCACCTCCACGAACACGACATCACCCTGGAAAAGGTGGTGGCGTCACCCATGTTGTGGGACCCCATTCGCTACTCCGAGACCTGCCCGTCCTCCGACGGCGCCTGCGCCATGGTCCTCACCGACCGCACCGGAGCCGCCCGCGCGCCCCGGCCGCCCGCCTGGCTGCACGGCGGCGCCATGCGCAGCGAACCCACCCTCTTCGCCGGCAAGGACTTCGTCTCCCCGCGGGCCGGCCAGGACTGCGCCGCCGACGTCTACCGGCAGGCCGGGATCACCGACCCGCGCCGGGACATCGACGCCGTCGAGATGTACGTGCCGTTCTCCTGGTACGAGCCCATGTGGCTGGAGAACCTCGGCTTCGCCGCGCCGGGCGAGGGCTGGAAACTCACCGAAGCCGGGGTGACGGCGCTCGACGGCGACCTGCCCGTCAACATGTCCGGGGGCGTGCTCAGTGCCAACCCCATCGGCGCCTCCGGCATGATCCGCTTCGCCGAGGCCGCCCTCCAGGTGCGCGGCCGGGCCGGCGACCACCAGGTGGACGGGGCCCGCCGGGCGCTCGGACACGCCTACGGCGGCGGCTCGCAGTTCTTCGCCATGTGGCTCGTCGGCTCCGAGCCCCCCGACTCCTGACGGCACCGGCCGGGGATTCCCGCCCGCCGACCGCCCGCCGACCGCCCGCCGACCGCCCGCCGACCGCCCGGCGGCCGGTCCGCAGGACGACCGGGGCCGCACCGCCGCAAAGATCGCCCTCGCGCGCCCTGTCCGCCGTAGCGACCGGTCGCTAGGCTGACCCGCGGACGACGAACCGGGAGGAGCACGGACGTGGCCGAGAGCACCACCCAGCACAAGCCGCTCGCGGGCTGGGACAAGCCGGAGCTGGACCTCAGCAAGGCCGAGTGGCAGTCCAGCAGCCGAGGGCTGGGCGATGTCCAGATCGCCTTCGTCGAGGGCTTCATCGCGATGCGCAACAGCGGCCGGCCGGAGAGCCCGTCCCTGATCTTCACGCCCGCGGAATGGGGCGCCTTCGTCTCCGGCGCGCGCGAAGGCGAGTTCGATCTCACCTGAACCGGGGGTGTCACCCCCGGATTTCCGGACACGCGACCGGCAGCAACCCCGCCGGGGCCGGACCTGAGCCAGGCTGGCCCCAGCAATAAGGGGAAGGTCGTGTTCCGGAGGTGAGAAGGATGAACGCCACGCCGGTCATCGCCGCGGTCGACGGGTCCGCCGACAGCCTGCGCGCCCTGGACTGGGCCCTGGACGCCGCCCGCCGCCGCGCGGCACCGCTGCGAGTGGTGCACGTACGGCAGTACGCGGCCTGGGGCCAGGCGGGCGTACTGGTCGCCGGACCGCCCGACACCGAGGACGACCCGGTCCTCGACGAGGTGCGCACCCGGCTCGGGGACCACGCCGGGCAGCCGGCCGTGGAGTACGTCGCCCTGGAAGGCGTACCCGGCGCCGTCCTGCCCGAACTGGGCGACGACGCCCAGCTGTTGGTGCTCGGCTCCCGGGGCCGCGGCGGCTTCGCCAGCCTGCTGCTCGGCTCCAACGGCCTCTCCACCGCCCGGGACGCCCGGTGCCCCGTGGTCGTCGTGCCCCCGCCCGGCCGGGAGGTGCACGGGGAGGGCCCCGCCGAGCCCGGGCCCCGGGTGGTCGTCGGACTGCACGCCGACAGCCCCGACGAGGACGTCCTCGCCTTCGCCTTCGCCGAGGCCGCCCTGCGCCACGCCCGGCTCCAGGTGATCGCCGCCTACCCGTGGCCGGCGCAGGCCTGGTCCGCGCCCGGCCAGCCGGTACCGCCGCCGGTCGACCAGGACGCCGTGGCCGAGGAGATCCGCACCCTCGCCGACGGCTTCCTCGCCCCGCACCGCGAGCGCCACCCCGAGGTCCGCGCCGCCGCCGAGGCACTGCCCGGCGACGCGGCCGGCCACCTGGTCGCCGCATCCAAGGACGCCGGACTCGTGGTCGTCGGCCGGCACCGGCGGCGGCTGCTCGCGCCGGCCCGCATGATGGGCTCGGTCACCCAGGCCGTACTGCTGCACGCGGCGAGCCCCGTCGCGGTCGTACCGCCGGCCCCGCACCCGGAATGAGGCCCGGGGAGGCCGCCTAGCACACCGCACCGCGCTCCGCAATCCCCCCGGCGCCGACCGGCGCTCCGCCGGCTGTGGGGCGCGACGCCATGGTGCCCGGACACACCCGCGCCTACGGTTCCGCCACCCCCGCCGCTTCGGCACCGCCCGTGCCGGAGCGGCCGGGACCCGTGTGTCCACCGAAGGAGCCGCCATGCCCCTGCCCCCGCTGCGCGGGGCCCCCGGAGCCCGCCCGCGCACCCGGCCGCTGCCCCGCTTCCTGCCCCGCCTGCTCGCCGTCCTCGCCGTCGTCCTCGGCACCGCGCTCGCCGCCCCCGCCCCCGAGGCCCGCGCCGCCGTCACCCTCACCAAGGTGAGCGGCTTCGGGTCCAACCCGGGCGCCCTCACCATGTACGTGTACCGGCCCGCCACCCTGCCGGCCCACCCCGCGGTGGTGGTGGCCCTGCACGGCTGCACCCAGAACGCCCAGCTCTACGCCGACAACTCCGGGCTGCCCCGGCTCGCCGACGAGGACGGCTTCCTCCTCGTGCTCGCCGAGACCGGCACCGCCAACAACGCGAGCAAGTGCTTCAACTGGTTCCAGCCCGGCGACAACCGGCGCGGCCAGGGCGAGGCCCTGTCCGTCCGGCAGATGGTGAGCCACGCCGTCACCGCCTACGGCGCCGACCCGGGCCGCGTCCACGTCACCGGCCTGTCCGCCGGCGGCGCCATGACCGCCGTCATGCTCGCCACCTACCCCGACGTCTTCTCCGCGGGCGCGGTCGTCGCCGGCCTGCCCTACGACTGCGCCAAGGACACCAGCCCCTACCTCTGCATGAACCCCGGCGTCGACCGGAGCCCCGCCGAGTGGGCCCAGCGGGTGCGCGACGCCCACCCGTCGTACACCGGGCCCTGGCCACGCACGGCCATCTGGTACGGCGACCAGGACACCACCGTCGTACCGCGCAACGCCACCGAACTGCGCGACCAGTGGACCGCCCTGCACGGCCTGTCCCAGACACCCACCCGGACCACGGTCATCGGGCCGGACGCCACCCGGCAGGACCAGTACCTGGCCGCCGACGGCACCGTGGCCGTCGAGGTGGACCGGGTCCCGGGCATCGGCCACGGCACCCCGGTCGACCCCGGCACCGGCGCCGAGCAGTGCGGCGGCACCGCCGCCCCGTACTTCCTCGACTCCATCTGCTCCAGCCGCTGGATCGCCCGGTTCTTCGGCCTGGACACCACCGGCCCCGGTGACCCCGGCCCCGGCGACCCCGACCCGGGCGACCCCGGCCCCGCAGCCTGCTGGACGGCGAGCAACTACGCCCACGTCCAGGCGGGACGGGCCACCACCAGCGGCGGCTACGCCTACGCCGCCGGCTCCGGCCAGAACATGGGCCTGTACAACACGTTCGTCACCCACACCCTGAAGGAATCACCCCCGGGCTACTTCACCCTCGCCGACAGCGGCTGCCCCTGACCATACGAAGCGCACGTACGGCACCGCCATGGTGGCCGGCACCGCCGAACGGGCCGCCATCATGGCGGCCCCGCACATGTCCGCAACGTCCACACCGCCCTTAGCCTCCAGCGCGTCCCCAACCCGCCGGAGGAGCCGAATGTTTCCGCACCGAAGAGAACACCGCGCCCGACGGACCCCGCTCGGCGCCCTGTCGCTCGCCACCGTCTGCGCGCTCCTGGCCACCCCGGTCACCCCGGCCGGCGCCGCCACCGCCGGCACCGAAACCCCCGGGGCCCACTGTGCCGGCCGCGCCCTGCCGCGCGTGCCCGGCGCCGCCCGCCAACGGGCCGACTGCCTCGACGAGCTGACCACCGCCGGCACCGTCTCCTCCGGCCACACCGACCCGGCCGACTACGCGGGCCTCACCCCCAAGGACCTGCCCACCCCCACGGGTGTCCCCGGCATCCAGATCGACGGCTACTTCCCGGACACCTCCACCACCAACACCAACCACGGCTGGCACCACGACTCCCAGTTTGTGATCCGGCTGCCCGACCACTGGAACGGCGGCCTGGTCGTCGCGGGCACCCCCGGCAACCGCGAGCAGTACGCGGGCGACCGGGCCATCGCCGACTGGGTCCTCGCCCGCGGCTACGCCTACGCGGCCACCGACAAGGGAAACACCGGCACGGCCTTCTTCCGCGACGGCCGCCGGCCCGGCGACGCCATCGCCGAATGGAACACCCGCCTCACCCAGCTCACCCACGCCGCCCGCACCGTCGTCACCCGGCGCTACCACCGGCCCCCGGCCCGCACCCTCGCCACCGGCCTGTCCAACGGCGGCTACCTGGTGCGCTGGCAACTGGAGCACCACCCCGAGCTCTACGACGGCGGGGTCGACTGGGAGGGCACCCTCTGGCGCGCCGACGGCCCCAACCCGCTCACCTTCCTGCCGGCCGCCCTGCGCCACTACCCCGGCCACGCCGCCGGCGGCCCCCGCGCCGCCGAGGCCACGGCGGCGATGCACCGGGCCGGCTACCCGGCCGGCTCCGAGTTCCTGTGGCCGTACCACCACCGGGCCTACTGGGACCTCACCCAGCGCCTCTACCGCGAGGAACTCGACCCCGGCTACGACGGCGACACCGAGGCGGGCACCCCGTACTGCGCCTCCGGCACTCCCGGCTGCGACGCCGACTACGCCTACCCGGCCCGCCCCGCCGCCGTCCACCGGGCGGTCGGCCGCATCGCCCTGACCGGCCGCATCGGCAAACCCCTGATCACCCTCCAGGGCACCCTCGACGTGCTGCTCCCCATCAGCCAGGACTCCGACGTCTACGCCCGCATGGTCCACGCGGCCGGCCGCGGCTCCCTGCTGCGCTACTACCGCATCGAGGACGGCACCCACACCGACGCCCTGGCCGACGCCTTCCCGGACCGGCTCCGCCCGATGGTGCCCTGCCACCGTGCCGCGTTCACCGCCCTGGAACGCTGGATCGCCGGAGCGGGCCGCCCCCCGGCGGACCACACGGTCCCCCGCCCGCCCGGCGCGGACCCCGCCACCCTGCTCACCAGCTGCCCGCTGGGCTAGCCGGTCCCCTGGCCGCCCACAGGTCACCTGGTGGGGCACGGGCACGTACCATGGCCGCATGTCGTTCCTCCGCCGCCGCAGCGCGACCCCCGCCGGACCCGACTTCGACGTGCTGGCCATGGACCCGGGCGACTGGCCGGGCAATCTCGGCGCGGGCCTGCTGCCCGCCCCCGACGGCACCTGCCAGGGCGTCTTCCTGCGCTACGACCTGTTCGGCGGACGCGGCCCTGCCATGATCATCGGCAATCTCCCGGAGGGCTCCCCGGCCCGCGACGTCGCCGAGGGCGAGATCCCCTTCGAGGTGGGACAGCTGCTGCTGGCGCTGGAGAACGACGAGGAGGTCACCGTTGTCGGCACCGAGGACACCCCGGTGCTCCAGGGCGACAACCTCCTCATCGTGCGGCGGCTGAAGCTCTCCGAGAGCCGGATCTCCTGCGTCCAGTTCGACCGCAGCGACGGCGTTCTGGTGACCATCGCCGCCTGGGACCGGCCCATCACCGACGACCTGTACGCGCTGCTGAAGCCGCTCCCGGCGGAACTGTTCCAGCAGGGCTGAGCCCTCACCGGCCGGCCGCGGTCCCGTCCTCCACCGTCACGTCCGCGGCCCGGACGAAGGCGACCCGGTGGCCGTACTGGATCTCGTAGTACCGGTCCTCGCCCACCACCACCCGGTGCGCGCCCGGGGTGAAGGTGACCGCGTAGTAGTACTCGCCCGGCATCTCGTCACCGACCACATAGCGCTGCCCGGCCGGGATCGTGTAGGGCAGCGGCACCACCGACTGGGCGGGGACGCCCGCCGGATAGGCCGCCTTCTCCGGGTAGGCGCGGCCGTACACCGGGACGCTCGCCAGGCCCTCGCGCGGGGTCACCACCAGGCCCCTCGCGGGCACCGCCGTCCGCTGTCCGGCCGGGTCGCGGAACCAGGCCCGCTGCCCCAGGTACCAGATGGCCGTCCAGTCGCCCCAGCGGCCGGCCACCGCGTACTGCTGGCCGGTGGAGACCCGCGAGGACAGATCGTTCACCCCGTCGGTCGGGTCCGCCCTCAGCCCGATGTCCCTGACCAGCGGCGCGTTCTCGTCGTGGTCCGTGTACAGCCGCACCTCGCCCGAGCCGTGCGCCGGGCACGGCTCGCCCTCGGCGGTGCAGCCGGTGTACACGGGCCGGTTCGCGTCGTAGTCCGGCAGCACCGTCAGCACACCCGAGTGCGGGCCGGCCGTGCGCCCCAGTGGCCGGCCCAGCAGCCGGAAGTAGTGCCGCCAGTCCCAGTACGGGCCCGGGTCCGTGTGCATCCCGGGGAGGGCGGAGGCGGTCGGGCCGGGCACGTTGTCGTGGCCCAGGATGTGCTGCCGGTCCAGCGGGATGCCGTACGTCCGGGCCAGGTACCGCACCAGCCGCGCCGAGGAACGGTACATCGCCTCCGTGTACCAGGCGTCCGGAGCGGCCAGGAAGCCCTCGTGCTCGATGCCGATCGACCGGGCGTTGACATCCCAGTTGCCCGCGTGCCAGGCCACGTCCTTCGCCTTCACATGCTGGGCGATCAACCCATCGGTCGAGCGAATCGTGTAGTTCCACGACACATAGGTGGGGTCCTGGATCAGGCTCATGACCCCTTCCCAGGAGCCCTCCGTGTCATGGATGACGATGTACTTGATCTGCTGGGAGGCCGGGCGGTCGCCGAGGTCGTGGTTGCCGTAGTCGTCGTCCCCGAACTCCTCGTACGGTGCCGGGACCGAGGCACAGGAGACCGACCGGGGACACTCGGTCCCGTCCGCCGGCCGCGTGCGCAGGCCCGCCCGCCGCAGCCGCCCGGTGTCGGGGACGGTTCCGGGCCGGGCGGCCAGGGTCACCAGCTGGCCGTCGTCCGTGACCCGCTCCTCGCCGGTGCGCAGCACGTCGTACACGTCGTCGGCGTAGGCGGTGGCGGTCGCCGTGTCGTCGGCACCGGAGAACCGGGCCACCGCGGCGTACCAGTCGGCCGGGTCGGCGCTCGCCGGTCCGCCCAGCTCCTTCTGCGCGGCGGCGAGCAGCGCGGCACCGCCGGCCACGTTCGCCGCCGGGTCCGAGCGCAGCCGCGCGGCCGGGACACCGGTCAGCTCCGCGGCCTTCGGCAGCGTCCGCAGCCGGGCCGGGACCGCCGAGGGCAGGGGTGCCCCGGCGGCGGGGCGCGATGCCGCGGAGCGCGGTGCGGCACGGCCGGTGTCGCCGCGGGGATCCTCCGCGCCCCCGGCGAAGTGCTCACCGGTGAAGTGTTCGGGGGCGGACCGCCCGGCGGTGGCGAGCGCTGTGCGCGCGTCGGTGAGGTGCATGGGGCCGTAGCCGCCCGTCACACTCGGCGCACCGCCGTGGCTGTCCCAGCGGGACTGGAGGTAGGAGACGGCCAGCAGCACGCTCTGCGGCACGTGGTGGTCGGCCGCCGCGGCGGCGAACGCCTGTTGCAGACGGCGCGCGGAGGAGTCCGGGGCGGGATGGGCGGGGGCCGCGCCGAGCAGGGACAGCAGCAGGGCCGCGGAGGCGAACGGGACGGCGCCCCGCAGCGGGCGTCCGGGGCCGGCCGGGGCTGGGGAAGCGGTGGCGTGTCTTCGCAAGGCGGCCTCCAGTGAAGGGCGGGGCGTGCGGCACCGGGTGGGTCAGTCGTACCCGTTCGCCGACGACCCGTCAATGTCGCCTTCACAGGGGGAAGTTGGCACGTCACGAACCTGTCGTTGCTGGTGAGCGATTTATTCGGCTTGCCGCTCGGGTCGTCGGCGGTCTTGGCGCGGGCCGGAGAATCCGCGCGCGTAGGGTGGCCGCGCAAGGGCGGCGTCCAGCTCCGCGCAGCCGGCGGCCGGTTGCGCGTCCTTCCCCGAGCGCGGCCTCTGTTCGCCCTACCACCTCGGCCGCGACGGCCCCCAGCCGTGCGCCTCGCCCCCGGCCAGTGGGCCCGCCGCGCTGCTGAACTACCGTTTCAGCAGCGCGGCGGGTATGCGGGACTGGTCGTACTGGCTGGACACCTTCAACATCGCTCACGGGCCAGTGGGCGCCGACGTGTTCGTGTCGGAACCCACCGGCCACGCCGACGAGCGAGGACCGCTCCGGTAGCTCCGCGCCGCCCGAGGCGCAGGGCCGCTGGCAGGCCCATTCCTCCTGCTGGGCCGGCGGGGTGTCAGGACGGCACGGCGGGGCAGCGGGTGCCCCGCGGCGGGACTGTCAGATCGGTGAGGTAGCTGTCCACGGCGTCCTCCATGCACGGGCCGCTGGTGACGCTTCCGTGACCCTGGCCCTCGTAGGTGAGGAGCACGCCGCTGCGGCCGAGCTGCCGGGCCACCGAGACCGCCCACGGGTAGCCGGTGGCGGGGTCGTGCAGCGCGTTGGACACCAGGACCGGCGGGGCGCCGTGCACGTCCAGCCGGTGCTGCGGGTTGGCGGTCGGCGCGCCCAGACACGCCGCTGCCATGTGGACCGGCAGCAGGTACGGCAGGTCGGGCGCCGTCGTGTTCATCATGGCGACCAGCGAGGCGTACTCCTCGTAGTCGCGCACCGGCAGGTGCCAGTCCGAGCAGAAGACCGGGGTGGCCGGTGGCAGCGGCGCTGTCGAGGTGGGTGACGCCGGGAGCGGCTCGCTCGCCTCCATCTTCGCGATCGTCGTGGCCAGGCCCGCGTAGTCGGGCTTGTAGAACTTCTGGAACGCGATCTTGTTGACCAGGTCGGAAGACGACAGCGGGGTGCCCGGTTTCGTCGGGTGCGCCAGCTCGCCGCGCCGGGCCTGCGCCAACAGGCCCTGCCAGACGGCGCGGACGTCACGGCCGTGCAGCGCGCAGTCCGCGGCACCGGCGCACCACTTCACGAACTCCTGGAAGGAATCCTCTGCCGTGGCCGCCTCGGACCGCAGGAAGTCACGGGTGGCCCGCACGCTGTGGTCTATGACGCTCTCCAGCACCATCGCGCGCACCCGGCGCGGATAGGTCTCGGCGTACTGCGCCCCGAGCAACGTGCCGTACGAGCTGCCGTGGAAGGTGAGTTCCCGCTCGCCGAGGGCGGCCCGGAGGGCGTCCACGTCCCGGACCGTCTGCGCGGTGTCGAGGTGGTCGAACACCGGGCCCGTACGGGCCCGGCAGTCGGCACGGAGCCGCCTGTTGTACGCCATGGTGGCGTCGAAGTCCGCCTGGCTCTTCAGCTCCGGTGACGGCCGCTCGGCGAGCAGGGCGCCGGAGCAGGTCACCGGGTTGCTGCCGCCCACGCCGCGCGGGTCGAAGCTGACGATGTCGAACCTGCGGCGGATCTCGGGGCTGAACCGGCTGATCCGGTCCACCACCATCTGCACACCCGAGTCACCCGGCCCGCCGGGACCGAACACCATCGAGCCGACGCGTGCGCCGGGGTCGGTGGCCTTGCGGCGGGCCACAGCCAGGTCGAGTCTCGGCCCGCCCGGGTCGGTCCAGTCGACCGGCACCGAGAGGGTGGCGCACTCGGCTCCCGGCTTGTCCGGGTCATCGCACGGCGCCCAACGCAGGGCCCCTTCGGCGGACGGCGACGCGTGGACCGCGGGAGCGGCGGCGAGGCCGGTGATGACGGCCGTGGCGGCTGCCACGGCCATGGCCGTGCCTCGCGCGGCGACGCGCCGCAGTGCGGATCTGCCCCTTAACGGCATGGAACCTCCCGGTGAAGACAGCGGATGTGTCAGGCGTGCGGACCCGGCCGGGGCACCGTTGTCACGCTAGACGCACTCTCCACCACGCGGAGCCCCGGTCAGGGGCATCTCCGGGTGCGGTCCGGGATCGCTCAGGGACGGCCGGGTCCTGGAGCGAGAAAAGATCCGGGTCGGATCAGGGAAACGGCTCCGCCGCACGCCGAGCCGGCCGCCACCGGCAGTGGCGCGTCGCAACCCACACCGAACTCGGAAGGAGCCCAGCACCCGGCACGCGTCTCATCAACGAGCCAGGACACCACACCTGCTCGCGGTGCGCCCCCAGCGGCGGCGCACCGCGAGCCGTTCTCCGTCGTCAGCGGGTGCCGACCGCCGCGCGCACCGCCCTGCGGGCCAGCTGGCAGTCGTCGTGCAACCGCCGCAGCAGCAGCCGCTGTTCCTCGCCGGACGGCACGGCACCAGGCAGCACGGTGCCCGGGGGCACCGGGGCGGCCTCCTGCATCGAACGCTGCACGGCCGTCTCGTACGTGCGGATCTCACGGGTCAGCAGCAGCATCAGGTTCACCAGGAAGGCATCCCGGGAGGCCGGGCCCGCCGACTGGGCGAGCTGACTGATGTGGCGCCGGGCCACCGGAGCGGAGTCCCCGAGGACCAGCCACAGCGTCGCCAGGTCGTACCCCGGCAGGTACCAGCCCGCGTGCTCCCAGTCCACCAGCATCGGACCGGCCGGCGACAGCAGGATGTTCGACAGCAGGGCGTCGCCGTGACAGAACTGGAGCATGCCCTGCCGGCCCACCTCGTGGGCGATGCCGTGCAGCAGCTTCTGCAGGTCGCCGAGGTCCCGGTCGGTGAGCAGGCCCAGTTCGTGGTACCGGGAGATCCGGGCCGCGTAGTCCAGCGGCATGTCGAAGGTGCCCGCCGGGGGCCGCCAGGCGTTCACCCGGCAGATGGCGCCGAGCGCCGCCCGGATGTCCGCGCGCGGCGGTGCCTCCATCGGATGCCGCTGGAACGCCACCGGACGGCCCGGCAGCCGTTCGATCACCAGCGTGCAGTTGTCCGGGTCCGCCGCGATCAGCCTCGGCACCCGCACCGGCGGCCGGTGCCGGACGAACGAGCGGTATGCGGCTATTTCCTGACGGCTCCGCTCCACCCACGCCGGCGCGTGGTCCAGGAGGCACTTGGCCACCGCCGTACCGCGCCCCGTCGTCCCGACCAGAAGGACCGACCGCCCGCCCTGCCGCAGCACCTGCACCGGTACGAACTCGGGGCAGATCCGCTGCACCGAGGCGAGTGCGGTCCGCAGCCGCGCGCCCTGCGGGCCGGACAGGTCCAGCCGTCCGCTGAGCGGCTGGGTCCCGGGCCGGCCCGGAACCCGCCGCGGCCGGCCCACCCCCGGTACCGGGACGCCGGGACGCGCCACCGGGTCCAGGTACGGCCCGCCACCCGCAGGACGGGTGCGCAGCGGCCGGGCCGGGGCGGACACGGAGGACGATGCTGCGTACATGGGAAAGACAGATCCCTTCGTGTGCCTGCTGTGCCTGCCTGTACGTCCGCACTCCGAACCCGTGCTCGCGGGTGTGTGCCCCGTGAGCGTGGTTTCGGGAGCGTACGCCCACCCGACCCGGCCCTCCGGGCACACCCTGGGGAATGTGCCCGGCATGTGCGACCGGATGGCCGTCACCGGGAGGTGGCGGACCAGGTCGGGGTGGCGCGTTCCTACCTGACACCCGATGAGTGGTGGCACACCATCTGGCGCACCCTGGCGAACCGTGGCGAATAGTCGCCCGGCAACCCGCACCCGGCTACTGTCAACTCAGCCGAGAACCTGGGGGCTTGACGTGAGCGGACGACCCAATACCCGCCTTGCGGACCTGTTCGGCCTGGCCGGCTGGTCGAAGGGCGAACTCGCGAGACTGGTCAACCGGCAGGCGGCGGCCATGGGCCATCCCCAGCTGGCGACCGACACCTCCCGGGTGCGGCGGTGGATCGACATGGGAGAGATCCCGCGCGATCCCGTGCCGCGGGTGCTGGCGGCCCTGTTCACCGAGCGTCTCGGCCGTGTCGTGACCATCGAGGACCTCGGTCTGGTACGGCAGGGGCGTGCGGGGAAACGACAGGGCGACGGGATCGAGGAACACCCCGACGGCCTGCCCTGGCCGCCCGAGCGGACCGCCGCGGTCCTCACCGAATTCACGGGAATGGACCTCATGCTCAACCGACGCGGCTTGGTGGGCGCGGGTGCCGCGCTCGCCACGGGATCCACACTCAGCGGTGCCATGTACGAATGGCTGCACACCGATCCGGCCCTCAGGGCCGACGCCCCTGTTCTCGACAACCCTTTGCACGTCGACCCGGCCGGGTTCGACCGGTACGAGGCCGCCCCCGTCGGATCCCAGGAGATCGAGGCGCTGGAGCGCTCGGTCGAGGTGTTCCGGGCCTGGGACGCGGCCCGTGGCGGCGGCCTCCAGCGCAAGGCGGTGGTGGGCCAGCTCAACGAGGTGGGCGGCATGCTCGCCTACCACCATCCCCCCCACCTCCAGCGGCGTCTGTGGGGCGTCGCCGCCAACCTCGCCGTCCTCGCGGGCTGGATGTCGCACGACGTCGGCCTGGAACCCACGGCGCAGAAGTACTTCGTGATCGCCGCCCACGCCGCCCGGGAGGGCGGTGACCGGCCGCGCGCGGGGGAGGCGCTGTCCCGGGCGGCCCGGCAGATGGTGCACCTCGGCCGCCCGGACGAGGCACTGGACCTGATGAAGCTGGCCCAGTCCGGCGCCGGGGACGGACTCCAGCCTCGTACGAAGGCCATGTTCCACACCATCGAGGCCTGGGCGCAGGCGGCGATGGGCAAGGGGCAGGCGATGCGCCGCACGCTCGGCCGGGCGGAGGACCTGTTCGTCAGCGACCGGCAGGACGCGGCGACCCCGGACTGGATGCAGACCTTCAAGGACGAGGACCTGTACGGCATGCAGGCGCTCGCCTACCGCACCCTGGCGGAGTTCGCCCCGAACGCGGCCGGACCCGCCCAGCACTACGCGCAGAAGGCCCTCGCCCTGCGCGTGGACGGACGGGAGCGGTCGAAGATCTTCGACCACCTCTCCATGGCGTCGGCCTGCTTCATCGCCGACGACCCCGAACAGGCCGACCGCTACGCGCGGCTGGCCCTGATGGCGATGGGCTCCAACTCCTCGCGTCGCACCTGGGACCGGCTGCGGCAGATGTACCGGCTGACCGCGCAGTACGCCGGCTCTCCCGGGATCCGGGAACTGCGCGAGGAGATCAGAATCGCCCTGCCCAAGCAGCGGGCCAAGAAGGACGGTGCCGGCGCGCAGGTGTAGGGGAGCTGCGCGCCGCCCGGCCCGAGGGGCCGGTCGTCTTCATACGGTGACCTTGGCGGCGAGCACGCACGCGTCGTCCTCGCGTCCGGGGCCGCCGAACTCCTCGACGACCGTGCGCACACAGTCCCGTGCGGTCCGCGCGGGGCCGAACCGGGGGGCGAGGCCGAGCAGCCGGTCCACGGTCGACGTCCCGTCGTGTTCCGGCAGCAGCGCGCCGGTGTGCAGCAGGAGCAGGTCGCCCGGGCGCAGGGTGACGGCGGACTCTTCGTAGCGGGTGCCCGAGGAGGCGCCGAGGGGGGCGCCGTCCGGCGCGTCCAGCGGGCGCCCCGTCCCGTCGCGGTACAGCAGCGGGGCGGGGTGTCCGGCGCGCGCCCACAGAAGGGTGCGGGTCGAGGGCAGGTAGCGGCAGCAGACGGCGCTGCCGAGGGCGGGCTGCGCGGCGGTGTCGAGCAACCGGTTCAGCAGGGTGAGCAGCCGGCCGGGCCGGGTGCCGGCCATCGCCATGCCGCGTACGGCACCGAGCAGCATCGCCGTGCCGGAGGCGGCGGCCACGCCCTGTCCGGTGATGCCGCCCACGGTGAGCTGGGTCTGGCCGTCGGTCAGTTCCAGCGCGTCGTGCCAGTCCGCGCCGATCAGGGTGGCGGTCGCGGCGGGGAGGCGGTGGGCGGCCAGGTCCAGGGCCGCCGGCTCCTGGTGCGGCAGCCGCAGGGAGCCGTGCCAGGGCGGCGGCACGGCTTGCTGTGACCCGGCCGCGGTCCGGTGCCCGGTCTGCTCCCGCCGGCGGTGCCGGTGCAGCGAGTCACGGGTCTCGGACACCGTCCGCTGGCTGTGGCGCAGTTCGCTGACGTCCCGCAGCACGGCCCACATGGAGGTCGTGCCGCCGTCGGCGCCGAGCACGGGTTCGCCCATCATGTGCACGGTCCGTACGGTGCCGTCGGGCCGTACGACGCGGAACTCGCCGTCGATCGGTTTGGCGTCGACCAGGCAGGCCGTCACCATCTCGGTGAGTTTCGGCCGGTCCTCCGGCAGGACCAGACCGGGCAGCTCGTCCAGGGTGAGGGCGGGGCCGGCCGGGTCGAGGCCGAGGATCCGGTACAGCTCCGCGGACCAGGTGGCCTGGTCCGTCAGCAGGTCCCACTCGGCGCTGCCGACGCGGGCGAGTAGCGAGCCGTCCGGGGCGGCGGGCGGCGGGTCGGGCCGGGTGGGGCCGGGCGGCGGGCCGTCCCGCAGCTGGGCCAGGTGTGCGTCGATGTCGTTCAGTTGGCGCAGGGCGAGGTCGTACAGGGCGCGCTGCCAGCGTTCCTCGGGGTCCGCGCCGTCGCCGCGGGTGTCACGCCGTACGGCGTCCACGTCGCCCTTGAGCCGCCGCGTCTGCCTTATCAGTGCCTCGACCGACCCGCGGCCGGGCGGCTGGGCGGCTGGGCGGTCCGCGGAGACTGGGGACGGCATGACGCACTCCGGAAATGGGGGGTCGGTACGGCGGTGACGGCGGGACCGTTACGACTCTCGCACAGCCCGCGACCGCCTGTAAGGGATTTGGCAACACACGTTACGGTGGTGCCTCAGGCATATGCCAGAGTCCTTCCGGAGGGATTCATGGGGACGAAAAGCCTACCCGCGGCGGTGCCCAAGTCGTAGGAATCGTACGTGTGTTGGGTGAGGCGGGCGCTCTGGGCCCGGGGTTCGGGCGGACGTTCGACAACGCCGCGTTCCAGAGGGTGGCGGAGCGGCCGGTACCCGCCGAACTCTGACCGGAATTGGCGGCATGCGACCGGCCCTCACGGACTCCTTATGAGCATGGAGACCACCGTCGCACAGCTCGCCCACGCCCGCCTCGTCGCCGCCGGGGACCGTGAGGTCCCGGTGCCCGCCACGCTGCGCTACACCGCCGACGATCCGCTCGCGGTGTACCTGGACTTCCCCGCCGAGGCCGCCCTGCACGGCGAGGAGGTCACCTGGACCTTCGCGCGCTCCCTGCTCGACGAGGGGCTGGGGGCCCCGGCCGGTCAGGGGGACGTACGGATATGGCCCTGCGGCCGCACCGGGACCGTCCTGGAACTCCACTCGCCGCACGGCATGGCCCTGCTGCTCTTCCCGGCCCCGGCGCTGCGCGCTTTCCTGCGGCGCACGTACGAGGTGGTGGCGGGCGGTGAGGAGGATGTGACGGGGGTGGTGGAACGGGGGCTGAGCGCGCTGTTCGGCGGTGTGTGAGCCGGCGCGGCGGGCCTGACACCGCGCCGGTCGCGCCGTCAGCCGCCGGGCCGGGCGTACAGCGCCGGGCGGGGGGCCGGTTCGACGGTCACCCGCGTGCCGGTCTCCAGGGACCGTACGCCCGCCTCGGCGACCACGGACGCCGCGTACCCGTCCCAGGCGCTCGGACCGGTCACCTCGCCGCGCCGGGTGGCGTCCACCCAGGCCTGCACCTCGCGGTCGTAGGCGTCGGCGAAGCGGACGAGGTAGTCCCGGGCCACCTCCTCGCGGGCGCCGTCCCGGGTGGTGACCACCATGGTGTGCGCCTCGCCGATCCGCGCGCTGCCCGCCTCGCACACCGCCTCGCAGCGCACCTGGTAACCGAAACCGCAGTTGACGAAGACCTCGACGTCCACCAGGGCCCCCGACTCGGTCTCGAACAGCACGAACTGCGGGTCGGACAGGCCCTCGGGCGCGCGGGAGGACGGCGTGGGCCGCAGCACGGTGACCGCCGTCAGCTCCTGTCCGAGCAGCCAGCGGGCCGCGTCGATCTCGTGCGACACCGAGCTGTTGATCAGCATGGCGCTGGTGAAGCCCTCGGGTGAGGAGACATTGCGGTGGGTGCAGTGCAGCATCAGGGGCCGGCCCAGACCGCCGCCGTCCAGCAGAGCCTTCAGCCGCCGGTACTCGGCGTCGTAGCGGCGCATGAAGCCGATCTGCGCCAGCCGGCGGCCGAGCGCGGCCTCGGCCTCCACGACCCGCAGGGCGCCTGTGGAGTCCGGCACCATGGGCTTCTCGCACAGCACCGGCAGCCGGCGGGCGAAGGCGGCGAGCAGGGCCTCCTCGTGCGCGGGCCCCGGGGACGCGATCAGGACCGCTGCCACACCGGGTGCGTCGAGAGCGGCCAGCGGGTCTGTGTGCACGCTGACCCCGGTCAGGCCGGCCACCGCCGCCTCGGCCCGGGCGGGATCGGGATCGGCGACGGCCGCGACCCTGGCGCCGCTCACCACCCGATCGAGGCGCCGTATATGGTCCGCGCCCATGTGCCCGGCACCCAGTACGGCCACACCCAGCAACTCACCCATGCACACGCTCCCGCACGCCGACGATCACGCCGTAGCGTACGCGGGGGCTGGGACCCGGGAGCGGGGAGCGAGGGCAGAGGGGCTTTCGGGCTCAGTACCGCAGCACCCCGGCGATGCCGTCCGCGTCGCCCAGCGTGCCGTCCGGGACGAAGCGCACGTCGGCTCCGGTCTCCAGGCACCGCTCGACGATCTCGTCCACGATGTCGTCGCGGACGTCCGGGTCGCCGGGCCGGGCCGGTTCCAGGTGGTCGCCGGTCTCGCGGACGGTCGTCCGGTAGTTCTCCTCCACGGCGAGCAGCCGGACGCGGCCGTCCCGGGCGCTCTGCCACAGCTCGTCCACCCCGGCCGCGTAGGCCCGGCGCCCGCGCGCCGAGGTCAGGTCCCGCACGACGGACGCGGCGTTCTTGCGGGACTCCTCCTCCAGGACCGGCCGGATGGCCTGCCACACCGCCTCCGGACCGGCGTGGGCGAGCCCGCCACGCCGTATCGGCACGGCGTGGCGCGCGACGGTGCCGGCCTCCTCCATCAGGGACAGCGCGGCCTGCTCGCCGGTGAGGTACAGCGGCCGGGGCGCCTGGCGCAGGATCCTGCTCATGGCGGTGTCCGCCTCCCGCAGGAACCGGCGCGTGCCCTCGTCGCGGAAGGTGCTCGGCTGGTCGCCGATCCGCATGAGCCGCTCGGCGTCGAAGTTCTCCCGGGCGCGCGTCAGCGGGAAGCCGCCCCAGTGCTCCTCCACGACGCGGCCGGCGCCGCCGTTCCACAGCGTGACGCGGTCGGCGGAGAGCGACAGCACCCAGAAGGGCCGTTCGGCAGCGTGGGCCGACACCAGGTTGCGGGTCAGGAAGGTGTCCGCCAGCACCACCCGCTCGGGAACGGGCCGGGCCAGGGACCACACCTGGTGCTCACCCGGCGCGGCGAAGATCACCAGACCGTCCTCGGGGTGTGACAGGTCGACCTCGGCCAGGGCCCGGTCGAGTTGCGCCTCGACGTCGGCACGCCGCTCACGGGTGACGGCCGGGTCGGACTCCAGCCGCCGGCGCGCCTCGGTCAGTGCGTTGCGCAGCCGGACCTGGTCCTGGCCGTTCCCGCGTTGCCGGCGGTGCGTCGGGGTCAGCACGGAGACCGCCGGATAGGGGCGCGGGCGGCGCAGTTCGGCGAGGGTCGCGGGACTCAGTGCGTGCTCCATGACAGCACGATAGGGCGGAATCACCATTACGGCATTCGGGGTAATCGGGACCTTTGCGGCGACCTCCCGCCCGCGCCCTCGCGTCACCGCCGGTACACCCCGGAGTCCGCCCGCCGGGTTTCTGATCGCGAAGACGTAACACGCCGTTAACTTGAGGAAGTTTTTGCCTGTGGCCGGTTCTCGTCGGTTGATGTGCGACGACATGCGGATCCACCGATTTTGCTGAGGCAAAACGCGGCCGAAACCGTGGAACCGGATACCCGTCCCGTGTTTCCGGCGCGTTGACTCGGCCGGACGCCTGACGGACGCTCGATATAGATGCTCGATACAACTGGTTTGCCCGGCGGGCCTCCCACTCCCAAGGAAGAGGCAGGTGAGCGGGGGTCCGCCGGCGGCCGGAGGCAGGAGGTAGCGCATGTGCGGCATCACCGGATGGGTCTCCTTCGACCGTGATCTGACCACCGAGGCCACCGCCTTGGACGCGATGACCGAGACGATGGCCTGCCGCGGCCCGGACGCCCGCGGCACCTGGAGCGAGGGGCCCGCCGCCCTGGGGCACCGCCGGCTCGCCATCATCGACCTGCCCGGCGGCCGCCAGCCGATGTCCGTGCCCACTCCCGAGGGCACCGTGGCCATGGTCTACTCCGGCGAGGCGTACAACTTCACCGAACTGCGCCGGGAACTCACCGACCGTGGTCACCGGTTCACCACCGACTCCGACACCGAGGTGGTGCTGCACGGCTATCTGGAGTGGGGCGACGCGGTCGCCGAACGGCTCAACGGCATGTACGCGTTCGCCGTGTGGGACGGCCGGCACGACAAGTTGGTGATGATCCGCGACCGCATGGGCATCAAGCCCTTCTACTACTACCGGACCCCCGACGGCGTCCTGTTCGGCTCCGAGCCCAAGGCGATCCTCGCCAACCCGCTGGCCCGGGCCCGCGTCACCCTGGACGGGCTGCGCGAGCTGTTCGTCATGATCAAGACGCCGGGCCACGCCGTCTGGGACGGCATGGCCGAGGTGGAACCCGGCACCGTCGTCACCGTCGACCGCTCCGGCCTGTCCACCCGCGTGTACTGGCGCCTGGAGACCCGTCCGCACACCGACGACCGGGACACCACGATCGCCACCGTGCGCTCGCTCCTCGACGACATCGTGCGCCGCCAGCTGGTCGCCGACGTGCCGCGCTGCACCCTGCTCTCCGGCGGACTCGACTCCTCGGCCATGACCTCGCTCGCCGCCCGGCAGCTCGCCGTCCACGGCGAGAAGGTGCGCAGCTTCGCCGTCGACTTCGCCGGGCAGACCGACAACTTCGTCGCCGATGAGCTGCGCGGCACGCCCGACACGCCCTTCGTGCACGACGTGGCCCGGCTCGCCGGCACCGAGCACCAGGACATCGTGCTCGACTCCGACGCCCTCTCCGACCCCGATGTGCGCGAGCGGGTGATCCGGGCCCGCGACCTGCCGTCCGGGCTCGGCGACATGGACACGTCGCTGCTGCTGCTCTTCCGCGCGATCCGGGAGAAGTCCACGGTGGCCCTGTCCGGCGAGTCCGCCGACGAGGTCTTCGGCGGCTATCTGCAGTTCTTCGACGAGGAGGCGCGCCACGCCGACACCTTCCCGTGGCTGGCGAACATGAGCCGCCACTTCGGGGAGGACGCCGATGTGGTGCGTGCCGATATAGCCAAGGCCCTGGACCTTGAGGGCTATGTGGCCGACGGCTACCGCACCGCCGTCGCCGGCATCGACCGGCTGGAGGGCGAGAGCGACTTCGAGTACCGCATGCGGCGGATGAGCCATCTGCACCTGACCCGCTTCGTGCGCATGCTGCTCGACCGCAAGGACCGCATGAGCATGGCCGTCGGCCTGGAGGTCCGGGTGCCGTTCTGCGACCACCGGCTGGTCGAGTACGTCTACAACACGCCCTGGGCGCTGAAGTCCTTCGACGGCCGGGAGAAGAGCCTGCTCCGGGAGGCGACGGCGGACCTCCTGCCGAAGTCCGTGTACGACAGGGTCAAGAGCCCGTACCCGTCCACCCAGGACCCCGGGTACGCCCGCGCGCTCCAGGAGCAGGTCAAGGAGCTGCTGGCCCGGCCCTCCCACCCCGTGTTCGACCTGCTCGACCGGGACCGGGTGCGGGCGGCCACCGAACGCGACACACCGGTGAGCACCCAGGCCGCCCGGCGCGGACTGGAACGCGCCCTGGACCTCGCCGGGTGGCTGGACCTGTACTCGCCGGAACTGGTCCTCGGCTGAGCCGGAGCCCGGCCGGGACCGGTCCGGGCGCCTGGCCCGGACGGGCCCGAGCCGGGTGCCCGGCCCGGGCCGGCGTTAGGCGGGTGGGCCGGGTCCGGTGCCCTGGCCCGGGCGCCGAGCCCGGTGCTCAGTCCAGCCCGATGACGCGGTCCGCGGCCCGGGCCGTCGGCTGCCACCACGTGGTCACCGGCTCCCAGACGAGCACCTGGCGTCCGGTGCCGAGCCGCCCGGCGGTGAAGGACCGGCCCCAGTGCGCGGCCGACGCCGCCACCGTGACCGAGTCCGCCCGGCGGGCCTCGGGGTCCGCCGGGTCGCCGATGGTCCGGACGGCGGCATAGGCGGTGCCGCCCGCCGCCAGCCGGTAGCCGCCGGTGCCGCCCTCGGGCACCGGCAGCGCGGCCCCGTCCAGGCCGCCGAAGGTCACCGTGGGCACGCGGTCGACGACGCAGGCGCGGGCGGTGCGGTTGGTGACGCTGACCCGCAGCACGGTCGGCCGGCCGGTGGCGGCCTTCGCCCGCACCGTCAGCGCCCGCTCGGCGCAGTGGGCGGCCCGCTCCTGGCCGGCGGCGGCCTGGCTCTGCGGCGCGCTCAGCAGCAGGGCCGCCGCGGCGGCCGAGACGGCGGTGGATACGACGATGGCGGCGCGGATGGGCATGGAGGTGTCCCCCTGTCGTGGTCGGGAGCGGGACGCTGCGCCCGGCTCGCGGAACTGGACGACGGCCCCGGGCCGCACGCCGTAGGCGATCGGCGGCCGGGACCCGCCTGCCCTGTGTGACGGCCGGCGCGGCCGGGAGGTTGCCCCGGCCGGCGGCCCTCACCCGGTCGTGTCCCGTCCGACACCGGTGGGCACCCGGCCGTCAGCCGGCGTCCTCCGGGCCGACGGCCGCGGGGGCGTCCGCCGGACAGGAGCCGCCGCCGGCCGGCAGCGTGCCGTAGAGCAGGAAGTCGTTGACCGTGTGGTGCACGCACAGGGAAGAGGAGTACCCGGTGTGGCCCTCACCCTTGTTGTCCAGCACCACCGCCGAGGGGCCCAGCCGGCGGGCGGTCTCCACGGTCCACCGGTACGGTGTGGCCGGGTCACCGCGCGTGCCCACGAGCAGCATCTTCGCCGTGTGCACGTCCTTGACCCGCTCGCGGATGAAGTCGGTGCCCTTGGGCCGGCCGTAGCACAGCGGCAGCTGGGTGAGCCGGTAGCGGCCGAAGACCGGTGAGGCGTGGTCGTAGGCGGCCCGCAGCGTCCTCATCTCCTCGGTGAGCCGCGCCGCGTCCGGCCGCTCGGGGTCGTCCGCGCAGTTGATCGCCATCAGCGCGGCCGGCAGGTTGTCCACGGGGACGTCGGCGGCGTCCACCAGCCCGCCGTCCTCGCGATGGCGGACAGGGGAGGCACCGGCGCGGTCCGTGCGGTCGCGGTCGAGGGAGGCACCGGAACCGTCCGTGCGCGCGTGCTCCCGGGACGGGCCGGTGCGGTCCGTGCCGTAGCGGACGTGGGGCAGGCCGACACCGCTCGTGGCGAAGCCGAGGAGCCGGCGGGTGTCGCCGTCCTCCACCAAGGAGGCCAGCGCGCGCTCCAGCGAGGGCCACGAGCGCTTGCTGTACAGGCCCTGCGCGAGGGCACCCACCAGATCCTGTCCGGTGAACGAGGCGCCGCCGAACTCCGTCGGCACCGGGTCCCGGTCGAGCGAGCGCACCAGCCGGAGCACCTCGTCCCCGGCCCGGCGCCGGTCCTGGCCGAACGGACAGCCGACATCCGTCGTACACCAGTCCAGGAAGTCGTCCAGTGCCTGCTGCTGCCCCTCGGCGCCCGCCAGGCCCTGTTCGGCCGACGACTCGGTCAGCGTGTCCACGCCGTCCAGGGCGAGCCGGCCGACCTGGTCCGGGAACTGCGCCGCGTACACCGCGCCGAGCCGGGAACCGTAGGAGAAGCCGAGGTAGTTGAGCTTGTCGTCGCCGAGCGCCTGGCGGATGACGTCCAGGTCGCGCGAGGCGTTCACGGTGCCGATGTGGGGCAGCACAGGGCCGGAGTTGCGGGCGCACTCCTCGGCCACCTGCCGCAACTGCCGGAGCAGGGCCTGCGACTGGCCGGCCCCCGTGTCCTGCCTGGGCACCGCGGGGACCGTGACACCGCCCTCGCCGCAGCTGACGGGGGAGGAGCGGCCGACGCCGCGCGGGTCGAAGGTGACCACGTCGTAGCCGTCGGTGAGATCCATGAACTGCCTGCCCTCGTTGGCCAGTCCGGGGATGCCGGCGCCGCCCGGGCCGCCGAAGTTCAGCACCACCGAACCGTGGGAGGGTCCGGTCGCGCGGTAGCGGGCCAGCGCCAGGTCGAGGGTGCCCGCGCCCGGCCTCGCGTAGTCGAGCGGCACGGTGACCTTCGCGCACTGGAGGTCCTCGGGCAGGTCCGGGCCCGGGCAGGCGGCCCAGGCCGGCCGCTGCTGGTAGAAGCGCGTCAGGTCGGGCTGCGGCCGGTCGGCGGCGGCCGCGGGCAGCCCGGCCCCGAGCAGCGCCAGGGCGAGCACCGAGGCACCCGCGCAGCGCCGCACGAAGGGCCGTGTGGACAGCATGGTCAGCATCGATCGCCTCCCGGGGCACGCCCGCCACGGACCGGGGGCGGCGCCCTCGGATCACCATAAGCGGCCCCTTCCGGGCCCGCCTCCCGGCGAGCGGGACGGCATCCGCCGTCGTATCCTGCGCCCCCTCCGCGCCTGTTGATGATCATTCGATGGCTTTGCGTGCGGTTCGATAGCAGTGCAACTCGATGGGGTGAAAGACCGATAAGCCATAACTGGGATGGTTCACGGGCGTTTTAGGTGGTGCGGGTGAGTGCCCGCGCGATGTCTGGAAGGCAGGGACCTCATGAGACGGGCTACCCGAAACGGTGTGATCGCTGTCGCCGCCGCATCCGGCGCGATGGCCGTGGCGTTCCCGGTGTCCGCCGCCTTCGCGGCCGACGGGGCCGGTGCCCGGGGCACGGCGGCCGGCTCACCCGGACTGATCTCCGGCAACGGCATCCAGCTCCCCGTGGACGTGCCGGTGAACGTCTGCGGCAACACGGTCGACATCGTGGGGCTGCTCAACCCGGCCGCGGGCAACGCCTGCGCGAACACCGGCAAGGCGCGGGCCGACGGCGCCGGACACGGCGGCACGCCGTCCCGGTCCGGCGGGGCCTCCGCCCACGGCGCGACGGCGAAGTCGCCCGGTGTGGTCTCGGGCAACGGCATCCAGCTCCCCGTCGACCTGCCGGTCAACATCACCGGCAACAGCGTCGACGTGGTCGGCGTCGGCAACCCGGTGTTCGGCAACCAGTCGGTCAACGGCCCCGGCGACACCCACCGGCCGGCCCCGCACACCCCCGCCCGGCACACCCCGGCCCCGAAGCCCCGGGCCCCGAAGCCGCAGCCCCCCACCCGGACCCACCCCGCCCCGCACGACCCGCGCCCGGCCGTGTCCGCACTGGCCCACACCGGAGCGGACGCCACCGCCCCCGCGGCGGCCGCCAGCGCCGCGCTCATCGTCGCGGGCGCCCTCCTCTACCACCGCTTCCGCCCGGCCCGCCACCACTGACCCGCCGCTCTGACAGAGACCGGGCCCGGGACGCCTGGGCCCCGGGGCGAGCGCGGCTACGAGCCCGGGGCGGACCACGGTTCTGGGCGCCGCCTCCCATACCGACGGCGACGCCCATGACGGTCACCCCGAGCCGGACAGGCACGTCCGCACGCACTCTCACGGCGGCGGGGCCCCGGCCCGGGCGAGCCCCGCCCGTACGGTCGTCCAGGTGCGCGTCGGCCGATCTGCCCGTGGCGCGGCTCGCGGTGATCCGGAAGGATGCTGCGGGCGGCCGGCCGAGGGCCGTGCCGTACGACAGCCCGACCCCGACGGAAACGGAGCGCACCGATGACCTCTGCGGCCCCCCAGGACCTCGTCGTCACCCAGGCCACCCTCGCCGACTGGCCGGTGATCAGCGGGTGGGCGGCGGCGGAGGGCTGGAACCCCGGACTGTCCGACGGCCCCGCCTTCTTCGCCCAGGACCCCGAGGGGTTCTTCCTCGGCCGGATCGACGGGGAGCCGGTCTCCGCCATCTCCGTGGTCAACCACGGACCCGACTACTCCTTCCTCGGCTGCTACCTGGTCCGCCCCGGCCTGCGCGGCCGGGGACACGGCCTCACCACCTGGAAGACCGCGCTGGCGCACGCCGGGAACCGGACGATCGGCCTGGACGGGGTGGTCGCCCAGCAGGACAACTACCGCCAGTCCGGCTTCCGGCTCGCCCACCGCACCATCCGGTTCACCGGCCCCGCCCCGGAGGCGGAGCCGCCCGCCGGCGTCCGCCCGGCCGGCCCCGCCGACCTCGCGGCGATCACCGCCTACGACAGCGCCTGCCACCCCGCCGACCGCCCCCGGTTCCTCGCCGAGTGGCTCACCACACCCGGCCACCGCGCCGTCGTCCGCGACGACGGCGGGCACCTGACCGGCTACGGCGTGATCCGCCCCGGCCAGGACACGCTGCGCATCGGCCCCCTCTTCGCGGACACCGCCGCCGACGCCCGGGCCCTGTTCGCCGCCCTCACCGCCGATGTGCCCGGCCGGGAGGTCGCGATCGACGTGCCCGAGCCGAACGCGGCGGCCGTCGCCCTCGCCGAACAGGCGGGCCTGCGGCCCTCGTTCGAGACCGCCCGCATGTACACCGGCCCGGTGCGCGCGTACGCCCAGGAACGGGTGTTCGGGGTCACCACGCTCGAACTCGGCTGACCTCTCAGCCGAGTCGGGTCCGCCCGGAGTGGAAGCGCCGGTGCAGTTCCCGCACGTCGTCCAGCAGTTCCGGTACCGGTCCCGCCACGGCCACCCCGGGCGCGATGTCCCGTACCGGCAGGGTTCGCACGGGCGGTGCGGGGACGTCCAACTCGGCCAGGATGCCGGACAGTTGGACGGAGGAGACGATGTACACGATCCGGCCGAGCCCGACCCAGGCGTGCGCCGCCGCGCACATCGGGCAGTGCTCGCCGGAGGTGTAGACGGTCGCCGCCGCCCGCTCCCCGGGGGTCAGATGCGCGGCCGACCAGCGGGCCAGCTCGAACTCGGGATGCCGGGTGCGGTCCCCGCCCGCCACCCGGTTGCGGTCCTCCGCCAGCACGGTCCCGTCCCCGGCCACGAGGACCGACCCGAAGGGCTCGTCCCCGGCGTCCAGCGCCTCCTCGGCCAGTTCGACACAGCGGCGCAGATACCGCAGCTCATCGTCCCGGACCATCGGCTCACCTCCGTACGTCATGATCTCCGGCCGGGCACGTTACGGCCACCGCACCCGGCCCGGCCAGCGGCTTTGCCTCCACGGCAAGAGCGCGCCGCCCGGCCGGGAAGGCATACCGCCGCCCCAGCGCGTCCGTGCCGAGTGCCCCAGCGCGTCCGTGCCGCCGCCCCAGCGCGTCCGTACCGAGCGCGCCGGCGCGCTCGGCACGTCGCGTTGTTCTCGAGCCTGCGGTGGTGATCCGGCGCGCTCCCGTCCGGCACCGGAAGCCCCTGTTCACCACCCTGACCGCCATGTACATTTCAGCCAACCGACGTGCGGAGGACACCCCAAGCCGGTTCTACGCGCGCAGACTCGGCGCCCGCACCGCCTCTCCCCACCCTTCACGGAGGTTCGACGGATGCTCGGACGGACAAGATCCCGCCGCGGCGGCACCACCGCCCTGGTCGGCGCGGCGCTGCTGCTCGCCTCGGCCGCCGTACAGACCGGCACCGGCGCCCCCGCCCACGCGGCGACCACCCACCGCGTCCTGTTCGACAACGCCCACGCCGAGACGGCCGGCAACGCCGACTGGATCATCTCCACCAGCCAGCCCGACCCGCTCGGCCAGGACTCCTCCCCGTCCGCCGAGACCGACTGGACCGGGGCCCTGTCCTCCTGGGGCGTCGCGCTGCAGAAGACCGGCGACTACAGCCTGAAGACCCTGCCACCGGGCGCCGGCCTCGCCTACGGCGGCACCTCCGCCACCGACCTGACGAACTTCGACACGCTGGTCCTGCCCGAACCCAACACCCTCTTCACCAGCGCCGAGAAGACGGCGATCATGAACTTCGTCAAGAACGGCGGCGGACTGTTCATGATCGCCGACCACACCGGAGCCGACCGCAACAACGACGGCTACGACGCGGTCGAGATCTTCAACGACCTGATGACGAACAACGGCGTCGACTCCACCGACCCGTTCGGCTTCTCCGTCGACCCACTGAGCGTCGGCTCCGACCATCCGGCCGCGATCGGTGACACCACCGACCCGGTGCTGCACGGCTCCTTCGGCACCGTCACCAAGAGCCTGATCGCCAGCGGTACGACCGCCACCCTCAAGCCCGCCGACAACCCCGCCGTCAAGGGCCTGCTCCACCGCACCGGTTACTCCGGCGACACCGGCGTCTTCTTCGCCACCAGCACCTTCGGCAGCGGCCGGGTGGCGTTCTGGGGCGACAGCTCCCCGGTCGACGACGGTACCGGCCAGTCCGGCAACACCCTCTACGACGGCTGGAACGACACCACCGCCACCAACGCGGCCCTCGCGCTCAACGCCACCGCATGGCTGTCCGGGGCGAGCGGCACCGGCACCGGCGGCGGCTCGACGCCCTGCACCACCGCCCAGCTCCTCGGCAACAACGGCTTCGAGTCCGGCGGCACCGTGTGGTCCACCACCAGCGGGGTCATCACCAACTCCACCACCAAGGCGGCCCGTTCGGGCTCCTACTACGCCTGGCTCGCCGGCAACGGCACCGCCACCACCGACACCCTCGCCCAGGCGGTGACCCTCCCGTCCGGCTGCGCGGCCAGGCTGACCTTCCAGCTCCACGTGGACACCGCCGAGACCACCACCAGCACGGCCTACGACACCCTCAAGGTCCAGCTCCTGAACGGCTCCGGCACCGTGCTGCGCACCCTGGCGACGTACTCCAACCTCGACGCCGCCTCCGGCTACACCCAGCGCGCCTTCGACCTCGGCGGCTACGCCGGACAGACCGTCACCCTGAAGTTCACCGGCACCGAGGGCTCGAAGTACCAGACCTCGTTCGTCGTGGACGACACCGCGCTCGACGTGAGCTGAGCCGGGCCCGGGGCGGCGGGGGCGGGCCGTCGTGCGGCTCCGCCCTCCCGTCCCGTCAGCCCGCCGGGACCGTCGTCTCCGGTGTGTTCCAGCCGGAGACGCGCACGCGCGGTGCCGAGCCGCGCAGGCCGGCCGTCCGGTAGGTGGCGGTCAGCGTCACCGACTCGCCCGGCCACAGGCTCACCTGGTTGTCCGACCAGCGCACCGGCAGCACCGGCCCGCCCTCCGCGCCCACCACGTCGACGTCCGTCAGCAGCGCCGGAGTCGTCCCGCGCCCGTGGTGGCGCAGGGTCACCGTCGTGGTCGACACGCCATCCGACGCGCGGGTGACCGCCGTCGCCGACACCGGCACCCGGGCCATCGAGGCCAGCCCGGTCAGGTCGGCGTACTCCGTCGTCGGGGTGTAGTACCAGGTGGTGTCGTCCCAGTCGAGGGTGTCGGGCCGGGTGGAGAGCCAGTACACGTTCCGGCTCACCTCCCGGCCGGCCGCGTCCGTCAGCACCAGCCGCAGCAGCTGGGTGCGCGCCGACCCGTCCACCGAGGCGGGCAGCGTGAGCGCGGTGGCACGCGTGCCGCCGCCGTTCACCGCCACCCCGCCGGCGCTCTCGTCGAACCGGCGCGTGCCGTCGGGGTCGAACAGCGTGGCCCGCGCGGTGAGGCCCCGGACGGGAGTGGTGCGGTCGTTGACCACCACGATGGAGCGGTCGTCGTAGGAGAACTGCACGTGCAGCGGCTCGTTGGCCTTCTTCGCGCCGAAGTAGGCGCCGCTCTGGTCCAGGTAACGATCCGTCAGCTGCCAGTGCAGCGAGGGCCAGCCGCTGTTGAACATCCAGTGCACGACACCGGTGGCGGGCCGGTCGCTGTCGGTCGCGTTGCGCCGGTACGACTCGAACTGGGCGCGCACGGTTTCGTACTGGGCCAGCTGGGCCTTGCGCACATAGTCGGCGAGGCCCGTGGGAGCGCCGTAGCGGCCGGTGAGCGCCTCGTCGTAGATCTTGAGCGTGCCGAAGGTGGCGGACGGCGAACGGTGGTACTGCCGGGCGTCCGGGTCCTTCCAGAGGGTGTCCAGTTCGGCCGGTGTCATCATCCGGCGCAGCGTGTCCAGGGTGGGGATGCTCGGGCCCGCGCTGGTCTCGGAGTTGAAGCCGGTGGCCCCGCCCTCCTGCTTGGCGTACCAGTAGCCGGGCGGCACCCAGTCGTAGGGGCCCGTCATCCTCATGCCCGAGTCGCCGAGCCGCGGGGAGGAGGTGTCGGACGCGGCGGGGACCACGGGGACGGGCCAGTCGGCCGCTTCCAGCGCGTCCAGGTAGCCCTTCTCGATCTTCGCGTCCGGCGCGGCGTCGCTGCCGATCAGGAACGACAGCACGCTGGGATGGTCGCGTAGCCGGGCGGCCTCGGCGGCCATGGACGCCCGCGCCACGGTGTGGTCCGCGGCGGACCACGGCTCGCCGGACCCGTTGGGGTTGAAGTCCCCCTCCCACTTGTCGCAGCACTCCCAGCCGGGCAGGGCGAGCACGCCGTAGCGGTCGGCGAGGTCGAAGAACTCGTCGGGCTCCAGGTGGCCTTCCAGGCGGAGGGTGTTCAGGCCCAGGTCGAGGGCGTACTTCAGGCGGTCCTCGGTGTAGGCGCGGTCCCAGCGCAGGAACTCGTCCGGGGACCAGCCGCCGCCCTTGATCAGCAGCGGACGGCCGTTGACGCGGTACTGGCGGGCGCCGTCGGCGTTCAGCGGGGCCCGCACGTCGCGGATGCCGAAGCTCTCGTGCGCGGTGTCCGACGGTCTGCCGGCCACGGTGGCGGTGAGGTCCAGGTCGTACAGCGGTTGCCCGCCCAGGCCGGCCGGCCACCACACCTTGGGGCGGGTGAGGTGCAGGCCGGGGACGTCGGCGGGGGAGAAGGAGAGCGTCTTCGACTCGTGCGCGCCGAGCGTGACCGTCCGGGCGAACCGGATGTCGCCGACACTGCCGGTGACATCCGTGGTGACCGTGGAGCCCGTGTCGTTGCGGACCTGGGCCCTGACCGTCAGGTCGGCGGTGGCGAGCGAGGGCACCGCCAGCTTCGTGACCACGTGCGCGTCGCGCAGCGCGACCGGGCCGCCCCGCCGGACCAGGACGTCGCGGACCAGGCCCATGTTCCGGTCGGGCGGCGGCTGCAGCCAGTCGAGCCAGCCCATGGTCAGGTCCCGGTTCGGGTCGTTGGGCCGCACCCGGAAGGCGACCGTGTTCGTGCCCGGCCGGACCAGCGAGGTGATGTCCAGCTCATGGCGGGTGTAGGCGCCGGTGACCCGGGAGGCCGGTGCCACCAGCCGGCCGTTCACATAGACGTCGGCCGCCGAGACGATGCCGCTGAAGTCCAGGAAGGTGCGCCGAGTGGTGTCCTCGACCGCGAAGTCCGAGCGGTACCACCACGGCACCTCGAAGTCGGCCCGCGGGATCTGCCGCTGGTTGGTGGAGCGGAACGGGTCGGGATACACGCCGTTCGCCAGCAGCGCGGCCAGCACGGTGGAGCGGGGACCGGCCGGGTACCAGTTCCGCGCCGGATAGCCGGGGGAGGACACGGCCGCCGGCGAGTCGCCCACCTTCGCGGCGGACTGGATGACATAGCGGGACAGCGGGGTGCTGGTGCCCGCGGCGGAGGGGACGGGGGTGATCCGGTCCGGCCGGTGGGGCTCGGTCACCGCCCCGCGGCCGGCCCACGCGCCGGTGGTCAGGGCGCCGCCCAGGGCGAGCAGCGCAGCGGCGGCCAGGGGGAGCCGGCGGGTGGGGCGAGGGAACACGGCGGTCTCCAGCCTCGTAAAGTTAGGAAACTTTACTAACCTGCGTCACGCTAGGTCGCGCCCCGGACACTGTCAACGAGCCTCGCGGAGACCGGCGCAGGACGCCGCCGGCTTGGGCAGGATCGTTTCGCCGCCGTCCGTCTGACGGTAGGTCAGCCACTGCCGGGTGCGTCGGATGTCCGCCGTGTCAGGAGGCCCCTTTGTCCGGTAGCCCGCCACCCACGGGTGGTTTCGTCCGCCGCGTCGGCCTGTTCCAGGCCACCGCGATCAACATGAGCCAGATGTGCGGCATCGGCCCGTTCGTGACGATCCCGCTGATGGTCGCCGCGTTCGGCGGCCCGCAGGCGGTCACCGGGTTCCTCGCGGGCGCGGTCCTGGCCCTGTGCGACGGACTGGTCTGGGCCGAACTGGGGGCCGCCCTGCCCGGCTCCGGCGGCAGCTACGTCTATCTGCGCCAGGCCTTCCGGCACCGCACCGGAGGCCTGATGCCGTTCCTGTTCGTGTGGACGGCCATGCTGTTCATCCCGCTGATCATGTCCACGGGCGTGGTCGGCTTCGTCCAGTACCTCGGTTATCTCACCCCCGGCCTCGGGGGGACGGCCGGCGACCTGACCGGCCTCGGCGTCATCGCCCTGGTGGTGCTGCTGCTCTGGCGCGGCATCGAGCACATCGCCCGGATCACGGCCGTCCTGTGGACCGTGATGATCGCCTCCGTGCTGCTGGTCATCACCGCCGCGGCCACCCACTTCAGCCCACATATGGCCTTCACCTACCCACCGGGCGCGTTCAATGTGATGAGCGACCACTACTGGCCCGGGTTCGCCGCGGGCCTGACCATCGGCATCTACGACTACCTCGGCTACAACACCACCGCCTACATGGGCGCCGAGATCAAGAACCCCGGCCGGACCCTCCCGCGCTCCGTGCTCTTCTCGATCCTCGGCGTCATGGCGATCTACCTGCTGCTCCAGATCGGCACGCTCGGCGTGGTCGACTGGCACCGGATGACCGACCCGCACGACATCGCCTCCACCTCGGTGGCCTCCGCCGTGCTGGAGGACACCTGGGGCAGGGCGGCGGCGGACACGGTGACCGTGCTGATCCTCGTCACCGCGTTCGCCTCCGTCTTCACCGGCCTGCTCGGCGGCTCCCGGGTGCCCTACGACGCCGCCCGCGACCGGGTCTTCTTCCGCGCGTACGGCAAGCTGCACCCCAGGCACCGCTTCCCGGTGTCCGGCCTGGCCACCATGGGCGTGATCACCGCCGTGGGCTTCCTGGTCGGCCGCCACACCGACCTCGCCACCCTGATCCAACTGCTCACCACGGTGATGGTGATCGTGCAGGCGCTGGCCCAGATCGTCGCGCTGACGGTCCTGCGCCGACGCCGGCCGGACCTGCCCCGCCCCTACCGCATGTGGCTGTACCCGCTGCCGAGCCTCCTCGCTTTCACGGGCTGGTGCGTGATCTACGGCTACGCCGACCACAACTCCCCGGGCCGCCACCCCGTCGAGTGGTCCCTGGCCTGGCTGGCCCTGGGCTGTGTGGCCTTCCTGGGGTGGGCGCGGCACGAGAGGGTCTGGCCGTTCGGCCCGAAGGAGACCGCCGAGGACATCGGCGAGACCCGCAACGCCCTTGAGATGAGCTAGGGTTACGGACACCATCTCCCCGGCCGGACCGCGATCCGCCGGGGACGCTCTCGTTCATGACCGAGAACACGACCGAGAGCACGGCCGGCGACACGGCCGGAAACCCGACCGCGGACCTCGCCGTCCGCCCCGCCACCCCCGAGGACCGGCCCGCCGTGGAACGGCTGTGGCTGATGTTCCGCCACGACCTGTCCGAGTCGCAGGGCGTCCTGCCCGCCGCCGACGGCGGCTTCCGCAACGACTGGGTGGCGTCCGCCTTCACCGCGCCCGGCTGGGCGCCGTACCTGCTGATATGCGGCGACCGCCTCGCCGGGCTGGCGTTCGTCCGCGGGCTCGACGGCCCGGTACGCGTGCTGAACAGCTTCTTCGTGGTGCGCGGTGCCCGGCGCCGAGGCATCGGGCTGCGGGCCGCGCGCGAGGTGCTGACCCGGCACCCCGGGCCGTGGGAGATCGCCTACCAGGAGGACAACCCGGCCGCGGCGCGCTTCTGGGCCCGGGTCGCCACGCAGCTCGCCGGCGACGCCTGGACCCGCGAGCCGCGCCCGGTGCCTGGCCGGCCGGAGCTGCCGCCGGACGTGTGGATCTCCCTCACCGTGCCGGCCCGGCCCGACGCGGACCTTTGACAGCGGGCGATCACCTCGCCAGCTTGGGCGACCATGAGCGAGCAACCCGGCTTCGTGTACGTCACCTACATCGCGAGCACTCCCGACAAGGTCTGGGAGGCGCTCACCGACGCCGACCTGACGGGCCTCTACTGGGGGCACCGGAACGTCTCCGACTGGCGGCCCGGTTCCCGCTGGGAGCATGTGCGCGCCGACGGCTCCGGCGTCGCCGACGTGGTCGGCCGGGTGGTGGAGAGCGAGCCGCCGGCCCGGCTGGTGACCACCTGGGCCGCGCCCGGTGAGGAGGGTCGCGAGGACCGGCACTCCAGGGTCACCTTCGCGATCCGGCAGTACGAGGACATCGTCCGGCTGACCGTCACGCACGACGACCTGACCGACGAGGGCGAGCGTTCCGCCGTCGCGTCCGGCTGGCCGGCCGTGCTGTCCAACCTCAAGTCGCTGCTGGAGACCGGTCGGCCCCTGCCGCAGGAGCCGTGGCGGGTGCCGGCCGGCTGACCGGGGACAAGGGGAGGCCGGTCCGTCCGGCGGACCGGCCTCGCTGTTCTTCTTCCTTGCCGATCTCCTCGTCTCCTTTCCTCGGTCTCCTCTTTCGTGGTCTGGGGATTTGCGGTCCGGGGGCCGGGCCCCGCGGCCCGGGGCCGAGCCCCGGACCCCGCGTTCTACGGCCTGGGCGTGCTCTTCGCGGCCGTACCGGCGCACACCAGTCCGAGGACGAGGGCCAGGGCTCCGATGACGATGTTGTTGACGATGACGCCCGCGTCCGGGCGGCTGCCGACGATCCACGGGGCGATGATCATCCAGAGGCCCATGGCACACATGGCCCAGCTCAGGCCGTACATCCGCTCGGGCGCCCGGGTGAATCCCAGGGCCAGCAGGCCGATCGCTATGCCCACGATCAGGTTGTGGGTGACGAGGGCGGGCTGGCTCGCCGTGTAGTGCAGGATCCACGGGGACGCGGCACAGTACAGGCCGAGCAGGAACACCGGCCCGTCCACGAGCGCCACATCACGACCACCGAGTACGCGGGCGTAGCGGTCCCGCATTTCGGAGACATCGGGGTGGCTCGAGATGTCACCCCTGTGCAAGTCGGCCATGAGTCGTCTCCTTTGACTTCGCAGGCCAGGCGGGAGTCTGGTCCGGTGCATGGCGAGTGCGCCGTATGGCCTATTTTGCCGTTATTTCCGGCTTATGTGTAGAGGGAGGGGAGGGGTGGCGGAACGCCCTCGGGGTGGCATGTCGGCGCCTACCGGGGGCAGGAGGTTCGGTACAACCCGTACATTCCGTGGCGCGTCCCGTTCGGGCCGGTGAAGAAGGAGGTGGCCGCCGTCATGAGTGCGAGGGTGCTGGAGCGTTTCCCCGCCGGGGCTCCGCGAGGTTCGTGGCCCGCAGAGGAGTACGCCGCCGCCCGACGTGCCGAGGGTGAACCGGCGACCGTGGTGATGGATCTGAAGTCGGACGCCTTCCTCGTGGTGGTCGAGGGGTTCGAGGAGGACGGCGGGGCCTGAGGGCCGGCCGTCCGCACCCGGCCGCCGCGCGACTCGCCGCGGCGGCCGTGGAACGCGTGGGTCCGCGATACGAGAACGGCCACGATCTCCTTGACTGCCGTCGCGGGCTGCTGCCACGATCGATGGCATGACCATGCGACTGGATCTCACGCGGCGACGCCATGTCGATCTCGCACGCGTCTCCAGCGCCTCCTGTCGCGCCGCGGCCTGATCCGCCCTTCTTTCCCTCCCCTCCGGGTCCCCGGCGCGACTGAACTCCCTTTCCTTTCACCGGATTCGGTGTGCCCGGCGTCCCGTCGAGCGATTCCGCAACAGGGGTTTCCGTGTGCCCGGCCCGGCTCGGGACGCGGTGCCCCCGACCGCCTTCCTTCCGGGCGCCCCACTCCCGTACGGCCGTCCGGCGCACCCCAGAAACGAGACACCCATGGCCACCGTCCTGTCCGTCTCCGGCAGCCCCTCCGCCTCCTCACGCACCGGCCTCCTGCTGCGCCACCTGGACCAGCGGCTCACCGCCCAGGGCCACGAGGTGATCCCGCTCGACATCCGCGCCATCCCGGCCGAGGCCCTGCTCGGCGCGGACTTCCGGCACCCCGCGATCGTCGAGGCCGCAAAGCTGTTCGCCCGCGCCGACGGCGTCGTGGTCGGCACACCCGTCTACAAGGCGTCGTACTCCGGTGTCCTGAAAGCGCTCCTGGACCTGCTTCCGCAGTACGCGCTCACCGGCAAGACCGTGCTCCCCCTGGCCACCGGCGGCTCCACGGCGCATGTCCTCGCCATCGACTACGCCCTGCGGCCGGTGCTGAACTCCATGGGTGCCGCGCACATAGTCCAGGGCTGGTTCACCCTCGACAAGGACATCACCGTGCGGGAGGACGGCTCCCTGACCGTCGCACCGGCCACCGCCGAGGCCCTGGGGCACGTGGTGGACCAGTTCGCCGCCGCCCTGGACCGCACGCCCGTTCTGGCGGCGGCGACCGCCGGCTGAGCGGCCCGCCGACCCTACGGACACAAGCGATCGGAGACCCCCGTGCCCCTCACCTTCCACTGGTTCCTGCCCACCAACGGTGACAGCCGTGATGTCGTCGGCGGCGGCCACGGCAGCCCGGCGACCGCGTCCGGCCGGGACCGGCCCCCGACGGTCGCCTATCTGAGCCAGATCGCGCGCGCCGCCGAGGACCTGGGCTTCGTGGCCGCGCTCACCCCGACCGGCGCCTGGTGCGAGGACGCGTGGCTGACCACCGCCATGGTCAGCCAGCACACCGAACGGCTGAAGTTCCTCGTCGCCTTCCGGCCCGGCTTCGTCTCGCCGACGCTCGCCGCGCAGATGGCGGCCACGTTCCAGCGGCAGACCGGGGGGCGGCTGCTGCTCAACGTCGTCACCGGCGGGGAGAGCCGGGAACAGCGGGCCTACGGAGATTTCCTCGACAAGGACGCCAGGTACCGCCGTACCGGCGAATTCCTGCATGTCGTACGGGAGTTGTGGGACGGCAAGAGCGTCGACCTGGCCGGGGAGCACCTGCGGGTCGAGGACGCGCGGCTGAGCCGGGTGCCCGATCCGGTGCCCGAGGTGTACTTCGGCGGCTCCTCACCGGCCGCCGGCGAGGTCGCGGCCCGGTACGCCGATGTGTACCTCACCTGGGGCGAGCCGCCCGCGCAGGTCGCCGAGAAGATCGCCTGGGTCCGCGGGCTCGCCGCCGCGCACGGCCGTACCCCGCGCTTCGGCATCCGGTTGCACGTCATCACGCGCGACACGGCGGCGCAGGCCTGGGCGGAGGCGGGCCGGCTGCTCGACGGCTTCGACCCGGAGACCGTACGGGCCGTGCAGGAGGGACTGGGCCGCAGCGAGTCGGAGGGGCAGCGGCGCATGCTCGCGCTGCACGGCGGCAGCCGGGACGGCCTGGAGATCCACCCCAACCTGTGGGCCGGGATCGGGCTGGTGCGGGGCGGTGCCGGGACGGCGCTGGTCGGCAGCCACGAGGAGGTGGCCGAGCGGATCAAGGAGTACCACGCCCTCGGCATCGACGAGTTCGTCCTCTCCGGCTATCCGCACCTGGAGGAGGCGTACTGGTTCGGTGAGGGCGTGCTGCCCCGGCTCGCCGCGCAGGGACTGTGGTCCCACCCCGACGGGCGAGCGCCGGCCGCCGCCCCGCGGGTACCGGTCGCCATCTGACCGACCGCGCGCCCCCGTGGGGAAGGCGGGGCGCGCTGCTCAGGTGTTCCGTTCCCCGGTGTCCGCGGGCGCCCAGCCCAGGACCCGCAGATGTGCCTCGCGCGACTCGGCGGTCTGCCCCTGCACCAACAGGAACAGCCCCTCCCGGGCGAGGCGTTGGGCGCGGTCGGCCAGGGTCATCGCGCGGCCGCCGCCGGCCACCACCGCCGCGGTGGTGGCCGTACGCAGCAGCTCGTGGGCTTCCGCGCGCACCGCCAGCCGTTCCCTTGCCCACGCGTCCACCGCGCCCGCTTCCGGCTCCGCCTCGGCCCCTGTGGCCCGCGGCGCCGAGGCCGGCCGCGCCGTCCACCCCTTCGGCGGCGCCGCGTCCGCCAGCTCGTACGCCCTGCGGCGGACCCCGGCGAGGCGGGCGCGGAGCGGGGCGGCCGTGCCCGTGTCCAGCAGGGAGAGCGCGGCCTCCGCCACACCGAAGACCGCCGGGCTCGTGTGCAGCGTCTTGGCCCGGTCCCCGGCGGCCCAGCGGTCGTACGGCATGCGCAGGGCCACCGCCTCCGCGGGCAGCCACAGGCCGGCCAGCTCCAGGGACACCGTGCGCGCGGCGGTGAGGGCGGCCAGCCGCATCGGCTCCGAGGCCCGCAGGCCCGGCTGCTCGCGGGTCTCGGTGAAGGCGAACAGCACCTCGCCGGAGTCGGTGACCCCGGCCAGCAGCATCACGTCGTTCAGGCCCCAGCCGGTGTACCAGGGCACCGTCCCGTCGAACCGCCAGCCGCCGCGCTCCGGCCGGACCCGTACCGGGCGGCGCGGATACGACCGCAGCTGCGCGTACGCCACCCCGGCCAGCAGCTCCCCGCGGGACAACGGGCCCAACAGCCGTTCCCGCACCGGGTGTTCGCTGCGCGCCAGGGTCTGCACCGGTGTGTGGTGCTGGGTCTGCACGAACCAGGTCGCAGCGCACGCCCCGGCCAGGATCTCCGCGACCTCCCGCGCCACGGCGGGCGGCGCCCCCGCGCCCCCGTGGTCCGCCGGCGCGGTCACCCCGAGCAGGCCCGACCGCTTCACCGCCTCGATGTGGCTCAAGGGCACCCCCTCCTGGTCGACCCGCTCGGCCTCGGGGGCGAGCAGGTCCGCGGCGAGGCGGCGGGCGCGGACGGCGAGCGGATGCGCGGTGAGGTTCATGGGGGAGATTCTTCCGGGCCTCCGGGCGGTGTCTTCCGTGAACCCGGCCCGCAGTGCCGGTGCCGGGCCATCGGCGGCGTACGGAAGATGGCACGGGGAGGAACCCGCGTGACCCTCGTCACTCCCTCGGCCCGGCCGGAATGAACTTGAGGACATGAAAGGTTGCGCTATGCATCGACTGTCCCTACGTGATCCACCGAGGCACCGTGAACCACTCCCTGCCCGAGCGGCCCGCCGACGTCGTGGCCCGGCTGCGCGCCACCTTCGCCACCGGCCGGACGAAGTCCGCCGACTGGCGTACCGACCAGCTGCGCCGGATGCGCGCCCTGCTCACGGAGCGCGGCGCCGACCTCGCCGCCGCCCTCCGCGCCGACCTCGGCAAGAGCGAGACCGAGGCGTACCGCACCGAGATCGACTTCACCGTCCGCGAGATCGACCACACGCTGGAGCATCTGGCGGACTGGCTGCGCCCCGAGCCCGCGCCCGTCCCGCCGCACCTGGGCGCCGACGCCACGGCCTGGACGCAGTACGACCCGCTGGGCGTCGTCCTCGTCATCGCACCGTGGAACTACCCGGCGCAGCTCCTGCTCGCGCCCATGGTCGGCGCGCTGGCCTCCGGCAACGCGGTCGTCGCCAAGCCGAGCGAGCTGGCCCCGGCCACCTCCGCCGCGCTGGCCGAGCTGATCCCGGCCTACCTGGACCCGGACGCGGTCGCGGTGGTCGAGGGCGGCGTCCCGGAGACCACGGCCCTGCTGGCCGAGCGCTTCGACCACATCTTCTACACCGGCAACGGCACCGTCGGCCGTATCGTCATGCGGGCCGCCGCCGAGCACCTCACCCCGGTCACCCTCGAACTGGGCGGCAAGTCCCCGGTGTTCGTGGACCGCGGCACCGACCTGGACGTGGTCGCCGACCGGCTCGCCCGCGGCAAGTTCCTCAACGCGGGCCAGACCTGCGTCGCCCCCGACTACGTCCTGACCGACCCGGAGACCGCACCGGCCCTGGAGGCCGCGCTGGTCCGTGCGGTCGAGAAGCTGTTCGGCGCCGATCCGGCGCGCTCCCCGGAGTACGGCCGGATCGTCAACGAGCGGCACTTCGACCGGCTGTCCGGCCTGCTCGGCTCCGGCCGGGTCGCCGTCGGCGGCGTCGGCGACCGGGCGTCGAAGTACCTCGCGCCGACCGTCCTCGCCGACGTCGACCCCGCCTCGCCCGTCATGCGGGAGGAGATCTTCGGTCCGATCCTGCCGATCGTCACCGTGTCCGGCCTGGACGAGGCCATCGGCTTCATCAACGACCGCGACAAGCCCCTGGCCCTGTACGTCTTCAGCGAGTCGGACGAGACCCGGGCGCGCATCGCCGCCGAGACCTCCTCGGGCGGCCTCGGGTACGGCCTGCCCGTCGCCCATCTGACCGTCTCCGACCTGCCGTTCGGCGGGGTGGGGGAGAGCGGCATGGGCAATTACCACGGCCGCTACTCGATCGAGACGTTCAGCCACCGCAAGGCCGTCCTGGCGAAGCCGCTGAGCTGACCGTCCGCGCGCCTTCGCGCCCCTCTTCGGGCGCGTCCGTGCGCGTCTTCCGGGCCCGGCCGACGCGCACGGCCGGGCCCGACGACCGCGCGCCACAGGGGAGTTCACCGTCGCGGCCGTACGTGATCGATTGGTCTAAACCCTTGACTGGTACATACCAAAGCGGTTGAGTGTGCCCAACCCCCCACCACGGCCGCCCCCGACTCCGGCGGGCGCGGCCGTGCCGTACAGAGGAGTTGGTCCGTGTCGAAACACCGCATCGCCGCGCTCCTGGCCTCGCTCGCGATCGGCGGCTCCGCCCTGGCGTTCCAGGCGTCCCCGGCCTCCGCCGCCGGTTTCGTGGTGAGCGAGTCGCAGTTCAACCAGATGTTCCCGAACCGGAATTCGTTCTACACCTACAGTGGTCTGACCGCCGCGCTCGGCGCCTACCCCGCCTTCGCGAACACCGGCAGCGACACCGTGCGGAAGCAGGAGGCCGCCGCCTTCCTCGCCAACGTCAGCCACGAGACCGGCGGACTGGTGTACATCGTCGAGCAGAACACCGCCAACTACCCGCACTACTGCGACCAGAGCCGCCCCTACGGCTGTCCGGCGGGACAGGCCGCGTACTACGGGCGCGGCCCCATCCAGCTGTCCTGGAACTTCAACTACAAGGCCGCCGGCGACGCGCTCGGCATCGACCTGCTCAACAACCCCAACCTGGTGCAGAACAACGCGTCCGTCGCCTGGAAGACCGGCCTGTGGTACTGGAACACACAGTCCGGACCCGGCACCATGACCCCGCACAACGCCATGGTGAACGGCGCGGGCTTCGGCCAGACCATCCGCAGCATCAACGGCTCCCTGGAGTGCGACGGCAGGAACCCCGCACAGGTGCAGAGCCGGGTCTCCGCCTACCAGCGCTTCGCCCAGATCCTCGGGGTCACGCCGGGAGCCAACCTGTACTGCTGACATGGGGTGGGGGCGCCGTGTGCGAGACTCCGCCGATGACCACGGAAACGATCACCGCGGACGCCTCCGGCACCTTCGGGCTGGGTGATCTGCCCGTCCGCCGCATCGGCTTCGGCGCCATGCGGCTGACGGGCAGCGCCGCCTTCCACCACGGCACCCCGAGCGACCGGCAGCGGTCGCTGGGGGTGCTGCGCAAGGCCGTCGAACTCGGCGTGAACCACATCGACACGGCGGCCTTCTACTTCTCCGCGCTGCGTTCCGCCAACGAACTGATCAACTCCGCGCTGTCCCCGTACCGTGACGACCTCGTCATCGCCGCCAAGGTCGGCCCCTACCGCGACTATGACGGCGCGTGGGGCACCTCCGCCCGTCCCGAGGAGCTGCGCGGCCATGTCGAGGAGAACCTGCGCCAGCTCGGCCGGGACCACCTCGACATCGTCTACCTCCGCCGCATGCGCCAGGACTCCATCGCCGAACACTTCGGCGCCCTCGCCGAGTTGCGCACGGCGGGGCTGATCCGGCACCTCGGGATCTCCGCCGTGGAACCCCGGCACCTCGCCGAGGCGCTGCGGATCGCCCCGGTGGTCTCCGTCCAGAACCGGTACGCCCTGGACCGCCCCGACCCGGTCGGTGACGAACTGCTGCGGCTGTGCGGCGCGCACGGCATCGCCTTCGTCCCCTTCTACACCGTGGCCGGAGAGGCCGCGGAGCGCGGTGCTACGGCCGCGCACGACGACGCGGTGCTCTCCGTCGCCCGCGCCCACGGGGCGACTCCCGCGCAGGTCCGCATCGCCTGGACGCTGCACCAGGGCCCGCACGTCCTCGCCATCCCGGGCACCGGCAACCCCGGCCACCTGGCCGAGAACGTCGCCGCCGGGGCGCTGCGGCTCACCGCCGGGGAGCTGGGCCGGCTCGACCGGGCCCGTGGGCGAGCCGGCTGACCGTCGTGGACCCGGCTGACCGTCCTGGATCCGGCTGAACAAGGGTCCTGTGCAAGCCTGTCGGCCGTACCGTGGACGGTCGGCAGGCCGACGGCCGACTGGTCACACGATCCAGGCGCCGTCCCGCATCAGATGCCGGCCGCGCAGCTCGCGCTCCTCGTGCCACGCCTGCACCGCGACCGGCCGCACCTGGTAGAAGGCGTACGCCGGGCTGTCCGTGCGCGGGTCCCAGCCCGTCTTCGCCGTGAACGCCTCGGCCGCCGCCACCGGCACCTGTCCGGCGCTGAAGGCCCGTACCTCCCCGTCGACCAGCACGACGTCCCGGGTGTGGCCGAGGGCGAGCCGGGTTTGGCCGCCGTCGCGCAGATTGCGGCCGGTGGGGTTGGTGCCGCGCGTGCACAGCCAGAACGACTCCTCGTGCCAGACGAACCACAGCGGTACGAGACACGGCACACCGTGCGCGTCCGCCGTCGCCACCCAGATGTCGGTCTCCCGTTCCAGCCGGGCCAGCAGGTCGCTCTTGCGGCGGGCCGGGGTGCGGACCCGTTCGTCGATCGTCATGCCCGGCGACGCTACCGGGCCCCGCCCGCCGGTGCCTGAGGCCCGGGTCCGGGCCCGCCTGCGACCCCGGGCGTAGGTCCGCGGCCCCGGTAGGCCCCCGCCGCCGCACACGGCCCGCGGCCCCTGTGCGTCCCCGCCGCCGCACACGGCCCGCGGCCCCGGTGGGTCCCCGGCGCACACGGCCCGCGCCCTTGTCACCGCCCTGCCCCGGTGCCACCGCCGACCCTCCACGGCAGCCCGCACACCACCTCGCGTGACGCGCGTAGAAAGAGGACTGGCGCCCGTGACGTTTTACGTATAACCTCACCGGCTAACCGCCCCCCGCCGGAAGGTAGCCATGCGCCGCGTCGCTCTGGTCACCCTCGTCGTCCACGACTACGACGAGGCGATCCGCTTCTACACCGAGGCCCTCGGTTTCCGCCTCGCCGAGGACACCCCGCGGCCCGACGGCTCGCGCTGGGTCGTCGTCGAGCCCGGCGGCGAGGGGCCCGGCACCGGCCTGCTGCTGGCCCGCGCCAAGGACGCCGCACAGGGCGCCCGCGTCGGCGACCAGACCGGCTCACGCGTGGGCTTCTTCCTGTACACCGACGACTTCGCCCGCGACCACGCCCGGATGACCGCCGCCGGCGTGACCTTCCTGGAGGATCCGCGCCACGAGCCGTACGGCACGGTCGCCGTCTTCCAGGACCTGTACGGCAACCGCTGGGACCTGCTCCAGCCCGCCGCCCACTGACCCGACCCACAGCACCAGCCGAGGAAACGACACGCCCATGACCGCGTCCCGCATCGACACCGAGACCCTCCGCCGGCTCCCCAAGGCCGTCCTGCACGACCACCTCGACGGCGGCCTGCGCCCCGCCACCGTCGTCGAACTCGCCGCCGCGGTCGGCCACACCCTGCCCACCACCGACCCCGACGAGCTGGCCGCCTGGTACGTCGAGGCCGCCAACTCCGGCGACCTGGTCCGCTACATCGCCACCTTCGAGCACACCCTCGCCGTCATGCAGACCCGCGAGGGCCTGCTGCGCACCGCCGAGGAGTACGTCCTCGACCTCGCCGCCGACGGAGTCGTCTACGCGGAGGTGCGCTACGCCCCCGAGCTGATGCTCAAGGGCGGACTCACCCTGACCGAGGTCGTCGAGGCCGTCCAGGAGGGCCTGGCCGCCGGCATGGCGAAGGCCGCCGCGGCCGGCACCCCCGTCCGGGTCGGCACCCTGCTGTGCGGCATGCGCATGTTCGACCGGGTCCGCGAGGCCGCCGGACTGGCCGTCGCCTACCGGGACGCCGGTGTCGTCGGCTTCGACATCGCCGGCGCCGAAGACGGCTTCCCGCCCGCCGACCACCTCGACGCCTTCGCCTACCTGCGCGCCGAGAGCATGCCCTTCACCATCCACGCCGGCGAGGCGTACGGCCTGCCCAGCATCCACCAGGCGCTCCAGGTGTGCGGCGCCCAGCGCATCGGCCACGGGGTGCGCCTGACCGAGGACATCGTGGACGGCAAGCTCGGCCGTCTCGCCTCCTGGGTGCGCGACCGCCGGATCGCCCTGGAGATGTGCCCCACCTCCAACCTCCAGACCGGCTGCGCCGCCTCGATCGCCGAGCACCCCATCACCGCCCTGAAGGACCTGGGCTTCCGGGTCACCCTGAACACCGACAACCGTCTGGTGTCGGGGACGACGATGACCCGCGAGATGTCCCTGCTGGTGGAGCAGGCCGGATGGACGGTGGAGGACCTGCGCACGGTCACCGTGAACGCCCTCAAGAGCGCGTTCGTCCCGTTCGACCAGCGCACGGCCCTGATCGAGGACGTGGTCCTGCCGGGTTACGCCGCCGCGCTCTGAACCAGCCCCCTGAGGTAGGCGGCCTGTCCGACGTGCTGGAGATCGTCGGACAGGACGCTCACCAGGCGCACGCCCAGGCTGACCGGGGGATCCCAGCGCTCGTCCACGATCCGTTCCAGATCCTTGGCGGCCAGGGCGCGCAGGACCCCGAGGGTCTGCTCGTGGACGGCGTCGTAGTACCCGGTGAGGAGGCCGGCCGATTCCACCCGCACCCTCGCGACCTTGGCCGGGGTGTGCCCGTAGCCCGTGTCGTGCCGGGGCAGGTCGAGCCCGAACCGCTTCTGCCAGTCCTGCGCGAGCCACACCTGGTCGAGGTCGAAGGCGTCGGCGATGTGATCGTCCTGCACCCGGGTGAGGTGCCAGACCAGCCAGGCGACGCTGTTGGCGCCGGGGGCCGGGCGGTGGTGCAGCTCCTCGGGGCCGAGGCCGTCGAGGACGGCGTGGACCTCTTCCCGGATGCGGCCGTAGCCGTCGATGAGGATGTCCTTGGCATGCATACCGACCACCATCGCAAACCGCCGCCACTCCCGCGCCCGGAATCCGTCGGCCGGTGCGTCAGGTGCCCGTGCCGAGCAGGGCGACCAGTGCTCGGGCGGCCGGGCTCGTGGCCCGCTCCGGCGGCAGCAGGGCCACCGTCTCGTACCGCGCCTCGCCGGTGCCCTTCAGCGGCAGGGCCGTGAGCGAGGGGCGCTTGTGCCGGAAGTGCCGGGGCACGACCGCGATCCCCAGGTTCTCGTCCACCAGGTCCAGCAGACTGTGCACGTCGTTGACCTCCAGCGCGACGGTGCGCCGGACCCCGGCCGCGGCGAACGCGGCGTCGGTGGTGCGGCGCGGACCCCAGTCGGGGTGGAAGTCCACGAACACCTCACCGGTGAGGTCGTGCGGGCCGAGCACGGCCGGCGCCGCGGCGAGCCGGTGGCCGGGGTGGCACAGCACCGTCATCGGCTCGTCGGCCAGCGACACCGAGCGCAGCTGGTCGCTGTCGGCCCGGGTGCGGTAGGCGAAGGCCAGGTCCAGCCGCCCGGCCGCGACCTCCTCCGCCAGCTCGCCCGAGCCGGCCTGCCGCAGCCGGATCTCCACATCCGGGTGCCGGCCCCGGAAGGCCGCCAGCAGCTCGGCCACCCGCACCCCGGCGATGCACTGCTCGGTGCCCAGGGCGAGCGTGCCGCGCAGCACCCCCTGCACCGCTGCCACCGCGTCGTGCGCCGCCCGCACCTGGGCGAGGATCCGCTCGGCCTCCACCAGCAGCGCCCGCCCCGCCTCCGTCAGCGTTACCCGGCGCGTGGTCCGCACGAACAGCGGCGCCCGCAACTCCCGCTCCAGCGCCCGGATGGACGCCGACAGGCCCGACTGGGACACCATCAGGCGTTCGGCGGCCCGGGTGAAATGCCGGTCCTCGGCGACCGCCACGAAGTGCTGGAGATGGCGCAGTTCCATGATTGATCAGCCTAGCCGCTGAATCTCATCGGATTCTTCTGTTGGACCGCTGCCCACCGCCCGGGGAACAGTGGAACCGGTAGATCCCGTGCCCACCCCTCATGGAGTCGCGTTGTACACCGCACACCCCGACCGCTACGCCGACATGCCCTACCGGCGCACCGGACGCAGCGGCCTGAAGCTCCCCGCCCTGTCCCTCGGCCTGTGGCACAACTTCGGCCCCGACCGGCCGGTGGAGACCCAGCGGGCCATCCTGCGCCGCGCCTTCGACCTCGGCGTCACGCACTTCGACCTGGCGAACAACTACGGCCCGCCGCCCGGCGCCGCCGAGTCCGCCTTCGGCGCGGCGCTGAAGGAGGACTTCGCCCGCTACCGGGACGAGCTGGTGATCTCCACCAAGGCCGGCTATCTGATGTGGCCCGGCCCGTACGGCGAGTGGGGCTCGCGCAAGTACCTGCTCGGCTCGCTCGACCAGAGCCTGAAGCGGATGGGCCTGGACTACGTCGACATCTTCTACTCGCACCGCCCCGACCCGGACACTCCGCTGGAGGAGACGATGGGCGCCCTGCACTCGGCGGTGCAGCAGGGCAAGGCCCTCTACGTCGGCGTCTCCAACTACTCCGCCGAGCAGACCCGCGAGGCCGCCCGCATCCTCGCCGACCTCGGCACCCCGCTCCTCATCCACCAGCCGCGCTACTCGATGCTCGACCGGCGCCCCGAGGACGAGGGCCTGCTCGACGCCCTGGACGAACTCCAGGTCGGCTCCATCGTCTACTCCCCGCTGGAGCAGGGCCTGCTCACCGGCCGCTACCTCGACGGCATCCCCGAGGACTCCCGGGCCGCGAGCGACAGCCCGTTCCTGAACTCGGACGCGGTGACCGAGGACCTGGTCGCCCGGCTGCGCGCGCTGGACGAGCTGGCCAAGTCCCGCGGCCAGACGCTGGCCCAGCTGGCGCTCGCGTGGGTGCTGCGCGGCGGCCGGGTGACGTCCGCACTGGTCGGCGCGAGCAGCGCCCGCCAGATCGAGGACAGCGTGGCGGCCGTCCGGAATCTGGAGTTCGACCCCGAGGAGCTGGCGCGGATCGACGCCATCGTCAAGCCGTGACGCCCTGACCCACCGGAACCGCACGAGCCCGGCCCCACCGGAATCGCACGAGCCCGGCCGCCCGCCCCGGCGGCCGGGCTCGGCGCGTGCGAGGCCCTCGGGCGCCGGGCGGGCGGCACACCCGGAACAGGGCCGTCGCCGTACCGCGCGATTCCAGTCACAGCGGGCGCGGAATATGCCGGCAGACTGGCCGGAAAGCCATGGTGACACTGGTTCAGCAGTGAACATACTCGACTGTGCGGGCTTCACTTCCAGCGAGGCCCCGATCACGCACCGCACACGAGCCGCAGCGAAAGCGAGGCCGGCCCGCAGGCGAACGACGCGACGGGGGAGTGCGCATGCACGACGAGTTCCTGTGCCATGTCACCGCGTACGGCACCTGCGGCGGACAGCGCATCGGAGTACCGCTCGGCACCTACCGGGCCCCCACGCTCGCGCTCGCCCTGTGGTGGCTGCGCGACCGGGCGAACTGGATCGCCGACCGGCTCGACCCCCGCCCGGAGGCCGCGCACTTCCCGCCCGGCGCGCTGGTCCCCGTCGCGGACACCGCGCCCGACGTGCCGACCGTGCTGCGTGCCTGGTGCGGCGACCCGGACCGGCAGGAACTGGTCGCCGACGAGCTGGCCGCGGGCAGGCTGGTGCGGCTTGCGACCGGCGACGACACCACCGAGTACGAGCTGCTCGCGGAGTCCGTCGACGCGGTGCGGATGCAGCGGACCATACCGGCGCTGATCGTCCCCGTAGCCTGACCGGCGCGCCGCCGGGCACCCCGTCGCGAGCCCCGTAGTGACCGCTGCTCCTGTGCGCGGTCGGCGAACGCGTCGGGGGACTGCCGGGCCGGGCTCGGGGTACCAGGACTGGAGCGACGGCGACCGGCCGCACCGGGCCTTTCCGAGAGAGAACAGCATGATCGAGCACCTGGGCGGGGCAGTGATACCGACTGGCTTCGACGTACCCGTGGAGCCGCTGCGGCGCGCGGCGCACTACACCGGCGCGCCCGGCTGCATCGCCGAGGCACGCGCCTTCACCGACCGGTTCCTCCAGCAGTTGCGGACCGAGTGGTGCGCCGGCGTCGACGACCGCGCCGACGGCGAGCTGCTGCTGGTGGTGAGCGAACTGGTCACCAACGCCGACCAGCACAGCAAGGGACCCTACATCCTGGAACTGGAGGGCACGGACAGCGCGGTCGTGGTGTCCGTGTACGACAGCAGCACGGCCCTGCCCCGCCGTTTCCCGAAGAACCCCGAGCGCGTCGGGCGGCACGGGCTGGAGATCGTGCACGCGCTGGCCGCCGAGGTCACCGTGGAACGCGTTCCCGTGGGCAAGCGGGTACGGGCCGTCTTTCCCCTGAGCCGCTGAGCTCCCCGCTGAGTTTTTGCCGAGCCGCTGAGCCCCGCTTGGACCGCTGGGCCCCGCCGTCGGCGGCGGGGCCGTCAGGGGCCGGACCGAGCCCGCCGGGTACCGGTCCGGCCCCGGATGTCAGGCGCAGCCCAGTTCGCCGAGCATCCCCTGGCGCAGCCGGGTGATGATCCGCTTGATCAGCCGGGAGACGTGCATCTGGGAGCAGCCCAGCCGCTCGCCGATCTCGGCCTGGGTGGCCTCCTCCACGAACCGCAGATGGATGATCTGCCGGTCGCGTTCGCTGAGTTCCGCCATCAGCGGGGCCAGCGCGTGGAAGTCCTCGACGAGCCGCAGCCCCTCCTCCTCCACGCCGATGAAGTCGGCGAGCACCGCCTCGCCGTCCTCGGGGCCGTCACCGGTGAGCGCGGCGTCCAGGGAGGCGGAGTTGTAGCCGTTCGAGGCCAACTGGGCCTCGACCACCTCCTTCTCGGGGATGTTCATCAGCGTGGCGAGTTCCGTCACCGTCGGGTCCCGGTCCAGCCGGCTGGACAGCTCCTCGCGCGCCTTGGCGAGCTCCACCCGCAGTTCCTGGAGCCGGCGCGGCACGTGGACGGCCCAGGTGGTGTCCCGGAAGAACCGCTTGATCTCGCCGACGATGTACGGCAGCGCGAACGACGTGAACTCGACCTCGCGCGACAGCTCGAACCGGTCGATGGCCTTGATCAGGCCGATCATGCCGGTCTGGACGATGTCGTCCATGTCGTCGCCGCGGCCCCGGAACCGTCCGGCCGCGAACCGCACGAGCGACATGTTCATCTCGATGAGTGTGTTGCGCGCATATTGGTACTCGTGCGTTCCCTCTTCCAGCTCGGCCAGGCGGCGGAAGAACTGACGGGACAGCTCGCGCGCGTCGCGCGGGGCGACGGACGCCGGGTCCGTGATGCCAGGCAGGGACCCCTCGCCCGTCCTGTCCTGCTCGGTCTGCTCGACGACCTCGGCTTCCGACCGGATCCCGGCGGCGGTGTCCATTACCTCTCCCACGAAAGTCACGGTTCGACCTCTCCCTGTCCGGCCTCCGGGCCGGCACCCGGTGGGGCCGGCTCCAGTGTCCAGGCAGCGTCTCCGGCGAGTACCCGCTGCGCGGCGGATCATGCCTCCTCGCGGAGCCGCTCACGGCGCGGGTACCCATGGTGACGCATCGCATGCCCCCGCCGCGCCGCACTGGCGCGAAACGGCCGGTCGGGCGTGGTGCGGACCGGGATTTCCCTCAGGGCGCAACGCCCGGCCCTTGCCCCGGACGGCACCGCTCCTAGGCTGACGGGATGAGCAACCCGGTGAGCGACGAAGCCCGAGTGATCCCCCTGCGACCGGCACCGGCCCGCCCGGCGGCGCCGGAGAGCGAGCCCGCCCCCAGGGAGCCCCTGTGGCGTGATCTGGTCGGCGAGGTGCTGCGCCGCGAGCGGCGGGAGCAGGAGCGCACCCTGAAGGACGTGGCCGACGCGGCCCGGATCTCGCTGCCGTACCTGTCGGAGATCGAGCGGGGCCGCAAGGAGGCGTCGTCCGAGGTCCTCGCGGCCGCGGCGCACGCCCTCGGCCTGAGCCTCGGCGACCTGCTGGCGCGGGCCCACGGCGAGCTGTCCCGCCGTACGGCCGGCCACCACCGGGCGGCGGCCCCGCGGCACGGCTCGTACCGCGGTCTCTGCCTCGCCGCCTGAGCCCGGGCCGGGCGTACCGGGGGCTCTGCCTGGCCGGCTGAGCCCGGTACCGGGCGCGCCGGGGTCCCGCCGCCGGGCCGGACCCCGGCGCCTCGGAATCTTTCACCAGTTCGAATGAACCGGTGGCCGGGCCGATGAGTTCCGCGGCGTGGCACGGTCTGCCCCCACGACCGTGTTCCCCGACCCGTTCCACGCCCCGGGAGGCGCCCATGACCACCGACACGTTCACCACCTGTCTCTGGTTCGACGGCAAGGCGGAGGAGGCCGCGAACTTCTACGTGTCCGTCTTCGAGAACTCCGCCGTCGAGCGCGTCGTGCGGTGGCCCGAGTCCGGGCCCGGCCCGGCCGGTGCCGTGCTGTCCGTGGAGTTCACGGCGGGCGGCCAGAGGTTCGTCGCGCTCGACGCCGGCCCCGAGTTCACGTTCAACGAGGCCGTCTCCCTCCAGATCCACTGCGCCGGCCAGCGGGAGATCGACCACTACTGGACGGAACTGACCGGGAACGGCGGCGAGGGCGGCCCCTGCGGCTGGCTCAAGGACCGGTACGGCCTGTCCTGGCAGGTCGTCTACGCCCCGCTGCCCGGCATGATCGCCGACCCGGACCCGGAGCGGGCCGGACGCGTCCTGCGCGCCATGATGGGCATGGGCAAGCCCGACGCGGCCGGGCTGGAGCGGGCGTACGCGGGCGAGTAGCGGCCCCCGGCGCCGACAGGGGCCCCGGCTCGGCGCGCGGGCCCGACCCGCGGTGGCTAGCGTGAACAAACGGGAGGACACACCATCTCAGGAGGGCCGCCGGCATGGCCGTACAACCCGAAGGAACGCCCTGCTGGGCCGATGCGATGTTCAGTGACGTCGAGGGAGCCAAGCGGTTCTACGGCGACGTCCTCGGCTGGACCTTCGGCGAGTCCTCGTCGGAGTACGGCAACTACACCCAGGCCTACGCCGACGGCAAGGCCGTCGCGGCCGTCGTTCCGCCCATGCCCGGCCAGGAGGGCCAGTCGCAGTGGTGTCTGTACTTGGCCTCGCCGGACGCCGCGGCCACCGCCCGCAGGATCGGGGAGTGCGGCGGCGAGGTGCTGCTGGAGCCGATGCGGGTCGGCGACTTCGGCACGATGTGCCTGGCCCGTGAACCCAGCGGCGCCGTGTTCGGCGTGTGGCAGGCCGGCACCCACGAGGGCTTCGAGGCGACGGCCACGCCCGGCGCCTACTGCTGGGCCGAGGTCTTCACCAGGGAGCCGGAGCAGGCGGACGCCTTCCTCGCCTCCGTCTTCCCCTACCGGATGAAGGAGATCGAGGACGACGCGGTGGACTTCCGGATGTTCGGCATCGGCGAGGACACCGTCCTCGGCCGGATGCGGATGACCGAGGACTTCCCGCCCGAGGTGCCCTCGTACATCAACGTCTACTTCGCCGTGGACGACTGCGACGCGGCCGTCGCGCGGGCGGTCGAGCTCGGCGGTATCCTCCGCTTCGGGCCGATGAGCAGCCCCTTCGGGCGGTTCGCGGCGCTCAGCGACCCGCAGGGCGCCGACTTCTCGGTGATCGACATCACCACCACGGAGGGACGGATGCCCGCGATCAGGGACGTCTGACCGGCCCCGGCACGGCCCCGCCGGCGGCCATGGCATCATCGAGCGCATGCGTGAACGTGTGGTGGCCGCGTGCGACGGGGCTTCGAAGGGAAACCCGGGACCGGCCGGATGGGCGTGGGTGGTCTCGGACGGCGACGAGCGGACCCCCGCCCGCTGGGCGGCGGGCCCGCTCGGCCGGGCCACCAACAACGTCGCGGAGCTGACGGCGCTGGAGCGGCTGCTCACGGCCGTCGACCCGGACGTGCCGCTGGAGATCCGGATGGACTCCCAGTACGCGATGAAGGCCGTCACCACCTGGCTGCCCGGCTGGAAGCGCAACGGCTGGAAGACCGCCGCCGGCAAGCCCGTCGCCAACCAGGACCTGGTGGTCCGCATCGACGAACTCCTCGGCGGCCGGTCCGTCGAGTTCCGCTACGTACCCGCCCACCAGGTCGACGGCGACCCGCTGAACGACTTCGCCGACCGCGCGGCCAGCCAGGCGGCCTCCGTCCAGGAGTCCGCCGGCAGCGAACTGGGCTCCCCGGAGCCCCCGCCGTCGCCGGACACCCCGGCGGCGGCCGGGGCGCCGCGCCGGAAGGCACCCCGCCGCACCGGCGCCGGCGCGGCCTCGTCGTCCTCCCGGACGATCAAGGCCAAGTTCCCCGGCCGCTGCCTGTGCGGGCGGTCCTACGCGGCCGGCGAGAAGATCGCCAAGAACGCGCAGGGCTGGGGCCACCCGGAGTGCCGTACCGCCGAGACTGATCAGGCGTCGAACGTGTAGTACGCGGTGTGGTCCAGCAGATCCGCCGGGCGCACGGTGTTCCAGGGCTTCATGGTCTCGTTGAGGTCCACCACGTCCGGCGTGCCGCCCGTCGGCACGTACGCGGAGTCCGGGTGCCGCCGCTGCCACTCGGCCCACAGCTTGTCGACGTAGGCGTGGTGCAGCCAGAACACCGGGTCGTTGGGGGAGACCCCGGTGGCCATCTGGCCGCCGACCCACACGTGGACCCGGTTGTGCAGATTGACCCCGCGCCAGCCCTCCAGGTGGTTGCGGAAGCCCTCCGAGGCGCTGTTGTACGGCGGCAGGTCGTACTCCGATATCGCCAGCACCGACTCCACCTCGGCGCGCGTGGGCAGTTCGGCCACGCTCGTGCCGAGCGAGCGGCGCAGGAACGTCCGGCCGTCGACGCGCACGTTGATCGGCCAGTTGCCCGTGGACGCGGCGAACGGCCCGTCCATCACCCGGCCGTCGGTGCTGCGCCCGGTGCCGCCGAGGAAGTCCGGCGCCCACAGCGAGGCCCGCACGGTCCGGTCGGCGGACCAGTCCCAGTACGGCAGCGTGACGGAGGAGTCCACGGACTGCAGCGCCTGCTCGAAGTCGAGCAGGAATCTGCGGTGCCAGGGCAGGAACGAGGGGGAGCGGTGGCCGGTCCGCTCCCCGCTGTCGGTGTCCGACATGATGAACTCGTTGTGCGTGCGGACGAACTCGTCGTAGCGCCCGCTGCGCTTGAGTTCGAGGACGGCGGCGACGAACCTGCGCTTCTCGTCGGCGGTCAGGGTGGCCTGGTTCTTGCGTACGGTCATGGTGCTTGGTGCTCCGAAGTCCTTGCTGGGGTGGTCAGTTGGCGGGGAACGGCAGCAGCGGGGCGCCCTGCAGCTCGTCCACCGCGGCACGGGCGGCGGCGCGCGGGGTGGGCACCGGGTCGTAGTGACTGATGACGCTGATCCAGGTGCCGTCGGCGTTGCGCATCACGTGCAGCTGTACGCCGTCGATGAACACCTCGTAGCCGGCGCCGTGTTCGTGGTGGTGCGCGCCGCCGTCCGCCGGACGGCCCTGTATCCGGCGGCCCTTGTAGACCTCGTCGAAGGACTCGGGCACGGCGGTCTCGTGGTGGCCCGCGGCCGACGCGGCGGGGGCGGCGAGGGTGACGGCCGCCGAGGCGGTCGCGGCGACGGCGGCTGCCGCGGTGAGCGCGCGGCGCCGGGTGATCTCGGGCATGCGGGTCCTCCGGAAGAGTGAAGATTTCGTGACGACGCATGCCTATCGACAGCACCCGGAGCGGAAGAAATCCGCCAGAACCGGTTGGCTGTGATCCGGACAATTAACCACATGTCATACAGAGTTCAACAAAGATGATCTTGTTGGGGTGGTGGCCCGATCGGCACCGGAACGGGAAATTCCTTGCTGGAGTGCCCCGGTTTTCCTTGATCCTTTCCGGGGGCGGTCCGGCCGAGTGGCGCGGCTCACCCCTCCAGACTGACGCGATCACGTGACGCGGCCCTGCTACCCTCCGGTGCCGTTCGGATGCGAACGGTGACTGACAGGGGTGTGCGCGTGAAGGTCGTCTGCGTCGGAGGCGGGCCCGCCGGCCTCTGCCTCGCCCTCCTGCTCAAGCGGCAGGACCCGGCCCACGACATCACCGTCCACGAACGCGACCCCGAAGGCTCCACCTACGGCTGGGGCGTGACGTACTGGCGCGGCCTGCTGGACCGGCTCCGGGCCCACGACCCCGAGACCGCCCGCGCCATCGAGGCACACTCCGTCCGGTGGACGGACGGCGTCGCCCACATCGGCGACCGGACCACCCGGCACCACGGCGACGAAGGCTTCGGCATCGGCCGGCACCGGCTGCTCGGCCTGCTCGCCGCCCGGGCCCGCGCCCTCGGCGTGCGCCTGGAGTACGGCAGCGCGCTCACCCGGCCGCCCACCGGAGCCGACCTCGTCGTCGCCGCCGACGGCGTCCACAGCGCCCTGCGCACCCGCCGCGCCGAGCACTTCGGCACCCGCGTCACCCCGGGCCGCAACCCCTACCTCTGGCTCGGCACCACCAAGGTCTTCGATGCTTTCACCTTCGCCTTCACCGAGACCGCGCACGGCTGGATCTGGGCCTACGGCTACGGCTACAGCGGCGACCACAGCACCTGTGTCGTCGAGTGCTCCCCGGAGACCCTCACCGGACTCGGACTGGACCGGACCCCGCCCGGCGAGGACCTCGCCCCGCTGGAGAAGCTCTTCGCCCGCGTCCTCGACGGCCACCCCCTCGTCGCCCGCCCCGGCGCCTCCTGGGGAACCTTCCGCACCGTCACCAACCGCACCTGGTACGACGGCGACGTGGTCCTGCTCGGCGACGCCGCCCACACCACCCACTACTCCATCGGCGCCGGCACCACCCTCGCCCTGGAGGACGCCATGTGCCTGGCCGACGCCCTGCGCGCGCACCCCCTGCCCGAGGCACTCGCCGTCTACGAGCGCCGGCGCCGGACCGCCCTGCTGTCCGCGCAGAGCGCCGCACGCTACAGCGCCCGCTGGTACGAGAACCTGCCCCGCTACATCCACCTGCCCCCGCACCGGATGTTCGCCCTGCTCGGCCAGCGCCACTCGCCCCTGCTGCCGTACGTCCCGCCGCAGCTGTACTACGGCCTGGACAAGGCGGCCGGACGGCTGGAGCCGCTGCGCAGGTTCAAGCGCTGGCTCGGCCCCCGCGCCGCCCGTGCCCTGCACGCACGCACCGAGCGCTCCCGCTGAACCGGGCGCGCTCGCTGAACCGGGCGCGCTCGCTGAACCGGGCGCTCCCGCTGAACCGGGCGCCCTCGCTGACCCGAGCGCCCCATTGACCGCCTCCCGCGCATGCCTGTCCACACAGACAAGGAGCCCCCCATGGCCGTACCCGCCCAGTTCGACCACACCCCGTCCGGCTACAGCCTCCAGCGCGCCTACTGGCTGGCCCGCGCCGCCGAGCTGGCCTACCAGGACGAGGCCGCCATCGAGGAACAGGCCGCCCGGTGGGGCTTCGAGGAGGTCCGCCACCACCACACCCGCTTCACCCCGCCCTTCCCGCTCCAGGACACCCAGGCGTACACGCTGGCGAGCGACCGGATGATCGTCACCGCCTTCCGCGGCACCGAACCGACGCAGATCAAGGACTGGCTCTCCGACGCCACCACCCCGCCGCTGCCCGGCCCCGGCGGCACCGGCTACGTTCACCACGGCTTCGCCCAGGCCCTGGACTCCGTCTACCCGGCCGTCCACGACGCGCTCGCCGAACTGCGCACCGACGGCCAGGCGGTCTACTTCACCGGGCACAGCCTCGGCGGCGCCCTCGCGATGCTGGCCGGCGCGCGGCTGTACCTGGAGGAGCCGTACCTGGCCGCCGACGGGGTCTACACCTACGGCCAGCCCCGTACCTGCGACCGGCTGCTGGCGGAGGCCTTTCACAAGGGCTTCGGCGGCCGGATGTACCGTTTCGTCAACAACAACGACATCGTCCCGCAGCTCCCGCCGGAGCCGGTCTACACCCACGTCAGGGCGTTGCGCTACTTCGACTCCAAGGGCAGGCTGCACGAGTCCATGCCGCTGCTGCCGGCGCTGGGCGACCGGGCCAGGGGCCTGACCGCGGACCCCTCCGCCCCCGCCGCCGACGGCGTCCGCGACCACCTCATGCGCCACTACCTCGCCGCCCTGGAACACAACCTGGCCTGAGCCGCCCGGCAGGTGCCCGGCGTGGCGAGCGCGCGGGTCCGGCGACACTGACCGGCATGGATCTGCTGTCCCTGCGCTATTTCCAGGCCGTCGCCCGGCACCAGCACATCAGCCGGGCCGCCGAGGAACTACGGGTCGCCCAGCCGTCGGTGAGCCGGACCATCCTCCGGCTCGAGACCGAACTCGGCGTGCCGCTGTTCGACCGTCAGGGCCGCCGCATACGGCTCAACGACCACGGCGCCGCCTTCCTGGCCCGGGTCGACCGGGCGCTGGCCGAACTCGACGACGCCCGGCGGGAGCTGGCCGACGCCGCCGGGCCCGGTCCCGGCCGGGTCGCCGTGGCCGCCGAGACCCTGCTCCAGCTGTCCGGTGTGCTGTCCGCGTTCCGCGCGCTGCGGCCCGGGGTGCGGGTGCGCCTGTTCCAGGCCCCGGCGGACGCCATGCACCGCCATCTGCGCGCGGGCGAGGTGGACTTCGCCATCGCCTCCCAGCCGCTCGCCGGACCCGGCCTGTCCACGCTGCGACTGGCCCGCGAAGAGGTCCTGTTGGCCGTACCGGCCGGGCATCCGCTGGCCGGCCGGGGGAGCGTCGCGGTGGCCGAACTGGCCGGCGAGGACTTCGTCAGCACCCGCGCCGGACACTGGCAACGCGCCCTGTTGGAGCGGCTGTTCGCCCGCGAGGGCCTCACCCCGCGGGTGGTCTGCGAGGGCGACGAGGCGGCCGCCACTCCCGAGCTGGTCGGCGCCGGACTCGGCCTCTGCCTGCTGCCGGCCGTCGCCCGGCGGGCCATCGGCGAGGACGGGCCGGTGGCCTGGCTGCGGCTGGACGCCCCGGACTGCCACCGCACGCTGACCCTGGTGTGGCGGCGGAACGCCTATCTCTCGCCCGCCGCCCGGGACTTCCGTCGGCTGGCCCGGGAACGGCTCATGCCCCTCGCGTCATGAACACATGGCCGAACCGGTCGTGGAAGGCATGAACGCCTTCCCCTTAGCGTCAGACCGTGACCACCGCTCCGGACGAGGGAGAACAGCGATGAGCGAGCGACATGCTGATGTACGGGCCGGGTTCCGCAGCTACGCGGAGGCCGTCCTCGACGTGCTGTCCGCCCAGCCGTCACGGGCGGCGGTCACCACCGCCGAGGGACGGGTGGTCGGCGCCGGCGAGTTCCGCGACCAGGTGCACCGGCTGGCCTGGGAACTGGCCGGGCGCGGGGTCGGCCGCGGCACCACGGTCACCCTGCTCACCGGCAACACCGTGGAGGCCCTGGTGGCCCGCTACGCCGCCAACCTGACCGGCGCCCGCGTGGTCGTCCTCTACGAGGGCATGAGCCCGCCGGTCATGGCGCGGGTGATGGCGAGCGTGGACTGCTCCCTGCTGCTGGTGGACGACCGGCAGCGGGAGGCGGCCCGGCAGCTGTCCCGGCTCCCCGGCACCCCCGAGGTGTGCTCGCTGGGGCCGGACGGCGACGCGGAGGACCTGCTCGCCGCGGCGGCGCGGCACCCGGCCCGGCCGATGAGCGGACGGGTGGGCCCCGACGACGACTGGTGCGTCCGGCACACCGGCGGAACCACCGGCGTTCCCAAGGGCATCCGCATGACCCACGGCGCCTACCGGCTGAGCATGGACCAGGGGTTCGCGGTCGCCGGCGACCCGCCCCGCTTCCTGGCCTGCACCGCCCTCGCCCATCTCGCCGGGATCTTCGCCGACCTGGCGCTCTACCAGGGCGGCTCGGTGGTGCTGCGGCAGGGCTTCGAACCCGGGGACGTGCTGGCGACGATGCAGCGCGAACGCGTCACCCACACCTGGCTGCTGCCGCCCCTGCTCTACCGGCTGCTGGACCACCCCGCCCTGCCCCGCACCGACCTGTCCGCACTACGCCGGATCAGCTACGGCGGCACGCCCGCCTCACCGGCCCGGATGCGGCAGGCCGCCCGGGTCCTCGGGCCGGTGCTGCACGGCATGTACGGACAGGCCGAGACACAGCTCATCACCCAGACCGGCCCCGAGGAGCACGAGGTGACCGGCCGTGGCGGCCAGCTGACGGTCGGCCGGGCCCTGCCGGGCGTGGAGATCACCGTCCGGGACGCCGACGGCACCGTCCTGCCGCCCGGGGAGCGGGGCGAGGTGCTGGTGCGCTCGCCGTATGTGATGGGCGGCTACTGGAAGCAGCCGGAGCTGACCGCCGAGGTGCTGCGGGACGGCTGGGTGCACACCGGCGACGTCGGCTACCTCGACGAGGACGGCTACCTCTATCTGGTGGACCGGATCAAGGAGATGATCGTGGTCGTCGGCGGCCACGTCTACCCGGCGGAGCTGGAGGAACTGCTGCTGAGCCACCCCGCCGTCGGCCGCTGCGCGGTGTTCGGCAGCCGGGACGGCGACGCGGTGGAACACGTCCACGCCGCCGTGGTGCCCGCCGCCGGACAGCGGCCCACGCTGGAGGAGATCCGGGACTTCGTCACCGCCCGCAAGGGACGCCTCTACGCCCCCGGCACCCTGCACCTGGTGCCGGACATCCCGCTGACGGCGGCGGGCAAACCGGACAAGCGGCGGCTGCGCACCCTGCTGACCGGCTGAACCGGCCCGCCAGGTGCACGGGGTGCCGTACCGGATGACAGACTGAGGCCATGGACGAACGCGTGATCGGCAGGTCGGGTCAGTGGGCATCGGTGGTCGGGCTCGGCACATGGCAGCTGGGCGCCGACTGGGGCGACGTGGACGACAAGGTGGCCCTGTCCGTCCTCGAGGCGGCGGCCGAGGCCGGGGTGACCTTCTTCGACACCGCCGACGTGTACGGCGACGGGCGCAGCGAACAGACCATCGCCTCCTTCCTGCGCGGCCGGCCCGACCTGCACGTCCTCGTGGCCACCAAGATGGGCCGCCGGGTGGAGCAGCTCCCGCAGAACTACGTCCTGGACAACTTCCGCGCCTGGAACGACCGTTCGCGCCGCAACCTCGGTGTCGACCGCATCGACCTGGTGCAGCTGCACTGCCCGCCCACCCCCGTCTACTCCTCCGACGAGGTGTTCGACGCCCTGGACACCCTGGTGGCGGAGGAGCGGATCGCCGCCTACGGGGTGAGCGTGGAGACCTGTGAGCAGGCGCTCACCGCGATCGCCCGGCCGGGCGTGGCCAGCGTGCAGATCATCCTCAACCCGTTCCGCATGAAGCCGCTGTACGAGGTGGTGCCCGCCGCGCGCGAGGCCGGCGTCGGCATCATCGCGCGGGTACCGCTCGCCTCCGGGCTGCTGTCCGGGAAGTACACCAAGGACACGGTGTTCGCGGCCGACGACCACCGCACCTACAACCGGCACGGTGAGGCGTTCGACCAGGGCGAGACCTTCTCCGGGGTCGACTACGCCACCGGTGTGGAGGCCGCCGCCGAGTTCGCCGCGCTGGCCCCCGAGGGGTACACCCCGGCCCAGCTCGCGCTGCGCTGGATCATCGAGCAGGAGGGCGTCACCACCGTGATCCCCGGCGCCCGCGACCCGGAGCAGGCCCGCACCAACGCCGCCGCCGCCAAGCTGCCGCCCCTGCCGCCGCAGACGTTCACCGCGATCCGCGAGCTGTACGACCGCCGGATCAAGGACCAGGTCGAACACCGCTGGTAGCGGTCCGCACGGCCCCGCGCCGCCCGCCGCCGTTTGACGAACGGACGGACGGTTACACGGCACCGCATGACGCGTGATGGGCGGCGCACAGGGCGCGACGAGACCGAGGAGGAGCGGGCCGACCGGATGTGGGCCGAACTCATCCAGGAGGTCCGCGTCGCACAGACGGGTGTACAGATCCTGTTCGGCTTCCTGCTGACCGTGGTCTTCCAGCCGAAGTACGGCCGTCTGGCCGACACCGACCAGGCGATCTACATCGTGACCGTCGTCATGGGCGCCTGCGCCACCGGCGCCCTCGTCGGACCGGTGTCCCTGCACCGCCTGGTCTCCGGCCACCGTGTCAAACCGAGGGCGGTACGGCTGGCCTCCCGGATGACCCTGGTCGGCCTCGCCCTCCTGCTCGCCACGATGACCTCGTCCCTCCTCCTGATCCTCCGCGTGGCCACCCACGACGGCTACGTGCCCTACCTGGTGACAGCCGTCGTAGCCTGGTACGTCCTGTGCTGGTACGCCCTGCCCCTGTGGGCCCGCCGGAGGAACAGGGGTGGGTCGGGGGACTGACCGCGGGCGGCCGCAGACGCCCGCAAGGTCAGCAGTCGGCGGTCGTGGAGGCGGCCGGCCAGGGTCAGGGGCTTGCTCGCCCCACGGCGATTCCTGGGACACCCAGTAGGACATGTTCCGCGCTCTGACCGGCGCCCCACCCGGCCCGGCGCCACCATGGGGCCCCACGACGCCTCAGCCAAGCAGTCCCGCCGTGACCGCGGTGCATTCCGCCCCGCTCCGGACGCCACGCCGTGCACCCGCCCACCGTCTTCGCCGGCGTGGCACCACGGCGCGGACGCCTTCCCCGGGCATGAAGGACGGCTACTCGGCCCCGGAGAGGATCTCCGCCAGCAGCTCGTCGACGTCGACGCGCTCCCGGCCCGGTGGCACGACCTGGTGTGTCTCGCGCAGGAAGGCCGCCACCGCGGGCGCCCACGCCAGCACCACCGCCCGGTGCCGGCTGCCGTCCGGCCGGCTGTCTCCGAGGAACTCCAGCCGCAGCTCGTGGCACGGCCCGCTGCCCTGCGGCCGCAGCCGTACGTCGCCCACGCCGACCGGTCCGGCCAGGCCCGCGGAGAGCATCTCCCGGTCCAGCCGCCAGCAGGCCAGCACCCGGCCGTCGTGGGCGAAGGCGGCGGTGACGGCGAACGGGTCGTCGGCGGCGTAGCCGAGATGGGCCAGCACCGGACACCGCCCGGTGCCGGGCGCCAGGAGCTGCACCACCAGGGTCTTGTGCACGAACGGGTTCACGCGGGGCCTCCGGCAGACGATCGGCGTAGAGACCTCTAGTACCCCCGCATCGCCCAGGATGCTCACCCGAGTGGCTGATTCCTGCGCCGCACCGCTGGACGGACCGTCAGCCGAACTCCTCCCGCAGCGCCGGCAGCAGGGTCTTCGCCGACCAGTCCAGGAACTCCCGCTGCGCGTCACCGCCGATCTGCACCAGCGCGATCTCCCCGAACCCGGCCTCCGCGTACGGCCGTACGGCCTCCACGAAGGCCTCCGGGTCGTCACCGCACGGGATGGAGGAGGCCACGTCGTCCTCGGTGACGAACTGCGTCGCCGCCTCGAACGAGTCGGGGTGCGGCAGTTCGGCGTTCACCTTCCAGCCCAGGCCGAACCAGCGGAACTGGGAGTGGGCGCGCTTCACCGCCGTGTCCCGGTCGGGGTCGTAGCTCACCGGCAGCTGCCCCACCCGTGGCTTGCCGCCGCCGCCGTGCCGGTCGAAGGCCTCCAGCAGGCCCGCCTTCGGCTCGGTCGCGATCACCAGATCGGCCAGCTGTCCGGCCAGTTCGCAGGACTGGTCGCCGGAGACGGCGATGCCGATCGGCGGCGCCTGCTCCGGAAGATCCCACAGCCGGGCCGACTCCACGTCGTAGTGCTGTCCGTGGTGGGTGACATGGCCGCCCTCGAACAGCGCGCGGATGATCCGCACCGACTCCTCCAGCATCTCGTGGCGGACGTCCACCGGGGGCCAGCCGCCGCCCACGACATGCTCGTTCAGGTTCTCGCCGGCGCCGAGACCGAGCCGGAACCTGCCCTCCGACAGCAACTGCACGGTCGCCGCCTTCTGCGCCACGATCGCCGGGTGGTAGCGCAGGATGGGACAGGTGACGTAGGTCATCAGGGGGATCCGCGAGGTGGCCTGGGCGGCGGCGCCCAGCACGCTCCACGCGTAGGAGGCGTGCCCCTGCGCGCGCAGCCACGGGAAGTAGTGGTCCGAGATCACCGAGAAGTCGAACCCCACCTCCTCGGCGCCCACCACGTGCTCCACCAGGTCCCGGGGACCTGCCTGCTCGGTCATCATCGTGTATCCGATTTGCACCATATCCAGCGAGTCCCCGGCTCGGCGTCCGGAAAACGGCCCGCGGCGCGGATCACTCCCGCGGTACCCCGGACGTCGCCAGCGCCACCCGGTTCCCCGCGTCGTCCCAGGTCCCAGGAGTACGCGGGGCGCTGCGTTCAGTAGCCGCTCACAGGAGCCCGAACCGGTCCGCCCACCCCATGATTTCCGAGGGTGTCGTGTTGCCGCCGCACACCACGAGCCCGATCCGGGCACCGGCGCCGACCCGCTCCGCCACCTGCCGGGCCGCGGGCAGCAGGCAGCCCGCCGCCGGCTCGGCCCACACCTTGGCGTGGTCGGCGAGGTCCAGACAGCCGCGCACCGCCTCCCGGTCGGGCACCACCAGGACCTCCTCGACGAGGGCGGACACATGGTCGTACGTCAGCCGTGACACCGAGGGCGCGCTCAACGTGGTGACCACGGAGGACAACGGCACCCGCACCGGGCCGCCCGCCCGGAGCGCGCCGGACATCGCCTCCGCGCCCTCGGTCTCCACGCCCCACACCCGTACCCCCGGCCGCCGCGCGCGCAGGGCCGCCGCGATCCCGGCGATCAGACCGCCGCCGCCCACGCTGACGACGACGTCGGTCAGCTCCCCGGCGTCCTCGGCCAGCTCCAGACCCACGGTGCCCTGTCCGGCGATCACGGCCGGGTCGTCGAACGGGTGGACCAGGGTCAGCCCCTCGTCCCGCAACCGTGTCACCAGTTCGAAGGCGCTGTCCATGCCGTCGGTCAGGCGCACCGACGCCCCGGCCTCCTCGGCGAGCGCGAGGGAGCGGGCGGGCGCGGTGCGCGGCATGACGACGGTGGCCTTCACATCGAGGGCCGCCGCCATCACCGCGAGCGCGATCCCATGGTTGCCGCCGCTCACCGCGACCACGCCCGCCGCCCGCTCGGCCGCGGTCAGCGACAGCAGCTTCGCCGTGGCGCCGCGCGCCTTGAACGAGCCGGTGCGCTGGAGCAGTTCGAGCTTGGCGGTGACGGGGACGCCGAGCAGGCCGGTGAGCCCGGGGCTCGGCACCGTCGGCGTGCGTACGACGTGACCGGCGATGTGCCGGGCGGCGGCTTCGATGTCCGCGAGGCCGATCAGGGCGCTGTCCGAGTGGGAGATCAAGACGCTTCATCCTTCCGGCACGGGTCGGGAGCCGTGCCGCTCGCACCTTGACCCGCCGGGAGGGTGCCGGTCAACGCCGTTCCGGATCATGGCCGGGTCCGCGTTCCGGCGGCGCGGGACTCAGTGCTGCTGGCTCTTCTGGGGCGTCAGCTCGCTCGGGCGCACCACCACGAAACCCTCGCCCTGGAACATCAGTTGCACGGCCTCCCCGGAACCGCCGCGCAGCATCGAGCCGATGGACTGCGAGCGGTGCAGCGAGGTCCGCAGCTGCGTGGTCCAGCCCACCACCGCGTCCGTGTCGACGTACACCGGGGCCTGTTCGGACACGGGGATGACCAGCGGGTTGCCGTCGCAGACCAGGCCGAGTCGGCCCTGCCCGGTGAACACGCTGTTGAACAGGCCGCCGCCGGTGATGCCCGACCCCTTCACCGTCTTGATCTCGTACGACAGCGACGCGTCGAAACACAGTACGTTGCGGCCGTTGACGGTGAACTGGTCACCGGGCTCGACATCGACGACGAAGCAGTTCTGCGCCTCGTGCGCGAACCATGCCTCGCCCTGTCCGCGGACCGCCATCAGGGGCAGTCCCTCACCGGTCACCGCACGCTTGAGCATGCCACCGACGCCCTGCCCCTTGCGCTCGAACGCCAAGTCGCCGCGGTAGGCGACCATCGCGCCCTGCCGGGCGTACATCTCGCCGTTCACCGCGTACTTGATGCACTTGGCGTTCTCGACGGACATTCCCGGCGCCACGGCCGGCCGCACCACGTGCTGACTGGAAAAAAGATCACCCTTCATGCAGGGCATGACATACGCGAGTGGCGTTTCCCCAGGTGGGGGGCTAGCTGGGGAAACCCGCCGCGAGGGGTTGACTTAGGTTGACCGTAGTTGGTTTGAGTTGACCTTGGCTCACAAGATCTGTTCCCCATCGGTTCCCCATGGGGAGAGGGGCGGATGGCCCTCGGCGCGCGATGCGTCGAGGGCCATCCTTGTAGGACCAGGGCGGGGGTTGGCCACCCGCGGAGGCAGACATCACCCCCACCCTGGCCCCGTCTGTGTAACGCGTGCATCACGCGCGTGTCACTCGCTTGGACGAGCGAATGCGGGCTGCGGTCGACGGGTGCAAAGGGGCCAGCCTGCCTGTCGCGCGAGGGGGTGCTCGCGGCAGGCAGGCGGCCCATCCGGCACGGCGGTGCCGCGCCGGGTCTGCTGGGGGGTGGCAGATGTAGGCGTCAAGGTTCGGCCGGATCGAACGCATGTGCGTTCCGGCATATGCCATCTCAGCACAGTGTGTGCGGGTTTGCTACAGACCGTGCTGATCTAATTGGTACCTGACGTGCATATATCTGTCGACCCCCCGCGCCGGATGAGATTTACCCAGGCGGGTAAAGACATCGACGCAAGATCACCAGAGCATCAGGCGGGTGCACGACCTCCCCGACTGGGTACCCCGCCGCCGCGCCGAGATCGGGAATCGCATCCGCGATGCCCGCCGCGCAGCTCGCCTCTCCCAAGTTCAACTCGGGGAACGCATCGGCCGCGACCACAAGAGCATCAGCCGGTGGGAGAACGCCCACAGGGCCCCCGACCTCACTGACCTGCTGCTCATCGCCGACGCGCTCGGGGTCCCGCTCGCCGACCTGGTGAGGTAGGCCCGCCGCCAGCCAGGGGAAGCCGACGGCGGGCCCGTGGCCACCCGGGCAGGCCCTTCGCGGGTAGCCGCCGACGCCCACCTCTGGCGCCGGAAACTGTGGCCGCTACCTGCGGAGACGGTGCGGGAGCGACCTGCGCCGTGGCGGAGCCTCGCAGGGCCGCTTGTGGACGTACAGCGTCGGTGCGACCCCGGTCGCGCCGTGGTGGATGACCGTGTCGTAACCCTCGTCCTGGAGGATCGGTTCGTCACAGCGCGCGCAGATCATCACGCCTCCGCCGACGTAACAGCCAGTTGTTGTCGCGCACGCGCGATGAAGGTCCGTAGCGTTGACGGGCGGCAGACGTCGCCGTCGAACCGTGGCGCCACTGCCCAGTGCAGGCCAGGCGGCGTCCGCCGCGCGACGCTCGGAACGCCGAGATAGTGGTTCGTGCCCAAAGACGGGACGTCGTCGCCTTCGTCCCAGACGAGCCCGGCGTGATTGCGGATGAGGACCCAGTACGGGCTCTCGGGTCCGTCGTGGATGACGGCGCCATCGAGCTGGGATGCCAACTCGGCTGCGGTGAACTCTGCGCCCAGGGCCGCGTGCACCAAGTTGGCTGGGATCCGTACGACGCTGAAGGAACGCCCGCTGCGCAGCAGGGCCACACCCTGTCTGTCCCACTCCTGGTGGGCTTGGCCGGGATCGTCAGCTGCGCGGGCCAACCACTCGATGATGAACCGGTCTGTCCCTTGCACGTAGGGCCTCCACGAGTGCGTTCCGTTCACGCAACTGACCGTAGAAGCCGAACAAGGTCACAGCGCTCACAAATCTGTGAGCGCTGTGAGCGTCAGAGGCCGACCCAGGCAGCCATGTGATTCAACGTGTCCGGGGTACGACGGGCCACATGCACGAGTCCTCGAATCGTCTCGCGGGCGCCGGGGTGGTAGCGGGTCTGCTCCGGGGCCGCCCGACGTGCCTCCACCAAGTGCTCCAGCGCGGCCTCCGTGTGCCCGGTCTCCATCTCCGTGCGGGCCCGATCGATAAGGAAGTGCGCGCGCCGAGACGTCGCCAGTGAGGCTGGCAGTCGCATAGTGCGGGCCTGCTTGAGCGCGTTGTCGTACTGGCCCATTTCCACTGCGGCGGACATGCGGTGCAGCCGCACGTTCGCCGGGCCGAAGGACAGCCAGTGAACATCGGAGGCGTCGCGCGTCCGCTTCGCGAGCGTCTGGGCCTCGCTGATGTGTTGGTCGACGGCCGTTGCGTCGGCCGCTCGGGCGGCGATGACGGACGCCCCGAGATGGAGCTGTCCGCAGACAGCGAGAGCCTCGCGGGTCTCCTCGGCTTGTCTGATGATGCCGTGCCCGGAGGCAATGAGGCGTTGCCCGATGGTGTACTCGCCCTCCCGGAAGTAGACGAGGGCGCGCATGTACTGCCGGACCGCGCCCAGGCACGGGTCGGAGGCGCGCTCGGCAGCCCAGGCCATCCTGTCCAGGGCCACAGCGGACAGGTCGTAGTAGCCGAGCTTGACCGTGATGTCGTGCGCCGTCCGGTACATGGAGGCGAGGGCCTGCCACAGCTCGGTTGCCGGCGTCAGCGATGCCGTGTGGGTGAGTTCGGCGATGGCCCCGGGCAGCGCGCGGGCCGCGTTCCGGAGATGCGTGGCGCGGACCTCGGCGCATAGCCGGTCTGCCTCCGCAACCAGCTCGGCGGCTGGCCGGGCGCGGAGGTCGGGGTTGGGTCCTAGGTCGTATAGGTCGAGCGCTTCTCGGATGGGGCGTACCAGCTCGGCGAGGCGGTCGCGTTGGAGTTCGGTCACGTAGGGCTGTCCCGTGAGAGTGGTGACGTCGATGTTCAGGGCGCGTGCCACGGCCGCGATGAAGTCGCTGGTTGCGGGGCGGGCGCCGCACTCCACCTGGTTGAGCAGGCTGTAGGAGTAGGGGATGCGAGCGGCAAGCGCGCGCTGTGTGAGCCCGGCGAGTTTCCGTTGTTCGCGAATCCGCGCGCCGGTGTGGTCGTCGTCCAGTTTGGGCATACTGGTCTCCGTTCTGAGCAGCCACTTGGAACGGTACCCATACCGAAACGTGGGTGCGGGTGTGCCGCCCCCGGCTCCGCCCGGAGCGGGGGCGGTTGCATATGGTCGGATAGGGGTTATGACCTCTCGTGTGCTGTACCTGTTCGGGGCGGCGGCCCCGCCGGTCTTCGACGTAGCTGACGTGATCCGGGACGCGCAGGAGCGCGGCTTCGACGTGTGCCTCGGGCTGACGCCGACGGCGAACCGATGGCTCGGCGACCGGCTCCCGGCACTCGCCGAGCTGACCGGGCGTCCGGTGCGATCCGAGTACAAGGTGCCCGGCGAGCCCGACGTGTGGCCGAAGGCGGACGTGATCGCCTTCGCGCCGGCCACGTTCAACACGATCAACGCGTGGGCGCTGGGGATCACCCGGGACTTCGTGGTCGGGGTGGTCGCGGAAGGCATCGGGAAGGGTATTCCGATGGTGGCGATGCCTTGCGTGAACGCGGCCTACGCCCGGCATCGGCAGTTCGAGCGGAGTGTCGGTGAACTGAGGGAGATGGGCGTGCGGGTGCTATTCGGGCCGGGTGGGTTCGTGCCGAACCAGCCGGGTCGGGGGAAGCCTCGCGAGTATCCGTGGCCTCTGGTGCTGGATGAAGCCGAGCGGCTTGTCGGAGCGGGCGCGTAGGCTGGGGTCATGTCCCCCGATCTTGTGACCTGCTCTGGTCCAGCACGGTCTGCTGCCGAGATCAACCGGGCGATCCGGGCCCTGTGGTCGCATCCGCAAGTGTCGCTCACGGATGGGCAGCGGGCGGAGTACTGGCGGCTGTGCGCCGAGCTGGCCCGGGTGCAGCGCGGGGACGTGACAGCGGCGGCGTAGCGCGACCGGATCAGCGAGTCGAGATGCGGTACTCGCCGACCGGGAACTGCGCGCTGAACTGCATGGTGCCACTCGGGAGCGTGGCCACGGCCTGCTCCACGGTACCGTCGTCTGGGAACTTGGCCGTAGCCGGGACCCGGATCCGGATGTAGTGCACGCCGTGGAAGTAGGCGTACTTCGTGGCGCGCTCACGGTTCGGGAACGGACGGTAGCTCATACCTCCAGCATGGCAGAAGGCTCCGCCCGCGCGCTGCGGACGGGGCCTCACCGAACGGTCAGCGCCCTGCCGCCTGCCACAGCGTCAGCCCCAGCGCCCCCACCGAGACCACGGCCGCCAGCGACGGCAACGGCCACCGGGCCTTCTCCAGCGCCCTGATCCGGGTCTCATGGTCCGCGACGTCCTTACCCAGCTCCGTGAGGCCCTGGCCGATCCCATCCAACTTCGTCTCGACCCGGGTTAGGCCATCGCTCAACGACCGCAACTCCTGATACATCTGGGCAGGCGCGATATACACGCCCGAGTCCGGCACGCTCACTCTCTCGCCCCCGCACCCTCACCCGTCCGCAGCCAGCCCGGCAGCAGCCCCTGCACGCTCGGCAGCGCCATCACCCGCGCGAAACCGCCCGCCACCGCCAACGCACCCGCCACCCACGGCAGCGACTCCGGCACCCCCGACGCCGCCACGATCCCCGGCAGCGCCACCGCCACACCCACCAGGGTCTGGAGGACCGTCCGCACGGTCGTCTTCGTCTCATCTCGCATGATCCACTCCTCGTCTGTCAGCTCTTGGTAATGGCCGAGGCCAGGCCCTCGATGGCCTTCGTGAGGTCGTCCAGCTTGCGCATCACCTCGGCGTGATGCTGGTCCTGCCAGCGCAAGTACGTCCCCGCCGCGCGGGTCGCGTTGGTCCCTGGCGGGGCCGTCGGGGACACCAGCGGCTCCGCCCACACCGCGTCAGCGATCGCCTGCACCGTCAACGCGGCAGGCGACGGCGCCGGCTTCGACGGCGCGGGCGGCGTCGTCTTGCCGGGGCCGGCGGCAAGCGTGGCCTTCACGTCCGCGCGCACGGTGGGCATCTGCATGATCTTCCCGGCCGCGTAGCCGGGGTCCCACTTGTCCGACGACCACTCCCCGTGCCCGATCACCGAGCGCTCCGACCAGCCGTGGAAGGACAGGATTGCCGCGGACAGTCGGCGGGCGGCCGTGTACTGCGCCGGGCTCATCTCGTGCGACCCGGAGTACTGGATCTCGACGCCGTAGAAGTGCGCGTTGCCGTCGACCCCGTTGGAGTTGCCGCGGGTCGGCTTCAGCTGCCCGCTGTAGTCCTCCGCCTGCACGTGCGCGAGCACCGCCGGGTCGCCACCGCCCGCGTGGTTCGTGCGGCCCCAGCCGACCAGGTAGACGGTGCCGTCGGTGCCGATGGAGAAGTGGCAGAGCGGGCCCGGCAGCGTCGACAGGCCGTTGTACAGGGTGCTGCCGGCGTACGAGCGGGCGTCCTTCACGTCTGCGCCGGTGTGGTGCCACACGAAGCCGTGGACCGGGCCCCACGCCCCCTTGGAGTTGCGGTTGTGGGTGGCCCAGCCGGGAATCTCGACGTACTTCAGGCCCCACTTTTTCAGCTGCGCGACGACCTGAGTTGCCGTCATCGGGGTGGCCATACTTGCCTTCTTTCTACCGTCAGACGACGGTTATGACCTGCTCGTGCTTTTGCGCCTCCACCGAGACCACGCGTGCTGTCCTGGCGAGCAGTTCACGGATGGCGTTCACGACGTCGAGTTCCTGCACGACGGTGCCCTCCTGGTTTATTCCGGAGATCCCCACCGATACCAGCGGCTCCCCGCCACTGGTCCTGCCAGTCACCACATAGGTGGCCATCTCATCCCCTTTCTCAGGCGGTTCGTTGCAGACAAATGTAGCTGTCCGTGTAAAGCGTTGTGGCGGTCGCGTTGGACACTGATTGCGCCCAGGCCAGGGCCCACGTACCGCCGGTGGAGCCCACGCGAAGAGTGCCGTTGATGGGCACCGTCAGCGCGGTCCCCGCACCGAGACCGCCGAAGGTGCGAAACTGTGTGACGTCGTTGGATTCGATGCGCAGCATGTAGCCCTGCGTCGTGACGCTATCCGTTTGCAGCGTCGGCGTGGAACTCGAAGAAATGACAACGCTACCGGGGCCGTGCCCGCCCCATTCACCAAGCGATCCCGAGGGTGCCTCAAACGTCATAACGAGGTCACCGCCGGTCGCCGCGTCGTATTTGATCCAGCCCCACCACACGTACACCGCGCCCGCGACCACGGTGAATTGCAGATGCGGATCGGCGGTCGTCGCCGTCGTTGCAGCCCGGCTCGTATCGCTCGTTTTCCGAGCCACCTGCGGCTGCATCGAGCGGAGCAGGCTTGCGGTTATCCGCTGCCCCGCGTGGGGCGTCGGGTAGGCCTCTGCGGCCACGGGTGCCTCCTACAGGGCAAGGATTGTCGGGTGTGCGAGACGGACGTCTTCGCCCGCCGAATGGGATTTCACGACGCCGTTTATGCTGCGAGTCAGCGTGAACATTTGAGGCGAGACGATCTGGAAGTTCTCGTACTGGACGCTCGCGGTGACGTTGGTGTTCCCGGAGACAGCGAGCGACCGGACCCCCACCCACGGGCCGCTGGTCAGCTCGGTGTCCACTGCGGTGACGTGCCACTCCGGCGGCTCCACACCGCCGTGCGCCCAGGCCTTCGCCCGCAGCAGCGAGCCCTGGAGCTTGAACCTGATCCGATAGAACACACCCGCCACGAACGTCGTACCGGGCAGTGTGTAGCTCCCCAGGATCGTCTCAGTGCCGCTGACTCGCTTGAACAGCAGCAACGTGACCGCGTTCGCCGTAGTGGCCTGCACCTGTGCCGAGTACAGGTTGCTGTCGTCCGTGTAGCGGGCCACCAAGGCGCCGGTGAGCGCAGCGCCAGTAGCGAGCTGGTCGGCGGTCACGGAGACGTAGAAGTCGAAGTCTGCGGCAACCGTGGGCAGGAGGCAGCGGCGTGGTACCCCGGCTGTGGCCAGCAGGTGCGCGCCGACCCCGCTCCCCACGGAGTAGTCGGACGCCGACCCGCCGCTCAACGTCCACGTGAACCCCGAGTCGTTGGTGCCCCAGCTGCCCGCCACGGTCCGGGTGTACGTGTCCGTGACCAGGTCGCTGATGCTGGTCACGCGCATGACCTCGCCGCCCACCCGAATGTCCAGGGGAAAATCGGAGAGGTCCTTGGTCCACAGCACGTCAGCCCCGGCCGACGGCTGCACCGCGATCGCAGCCGCCGACGAACTGATGTTCGCGGCCAGCTCCGAGCCGTCCGTGTCGACCCGCGCCTCCGTCGCGTCCAGGAACCCGATGCTGCTGTACGGGCTGGCCGGCGCGCACGTGAACGTCAGCTTGTGCTCGAAGTGGGTGATCGTCTCGCTGATCCCGAGGACGAGCTGGTCGATGGTGTCGGGGGGAAGCCAGCTCGGGGGGTTGGTGATCTCGATGCGGTCGCCGAGCCGGATACCGAGGATCGCGCGGCGCATCGTCGGAGTGATGCTCGGGTGCGCCAAGTTCACGCTGACCTGGGGAAACCGTGCCTCGTCCACCGTGCCCAGGTGCACCCGCCATGCCGCCTGGTCCTGGAGCGTCCCGGCGTCCGTGCTGGCCAGGTTGAGCGTGATCTCGCCGCCGTAGGCGCCCACACCGGCCGGCGGGAGCGCGGTGCTCAGCGTGCCGCTGGTCTCCTCGTACGTCTCCGAGACGCCGCCCACGGTGACGGTGACCTTGTTCTGGATGTACCGGTCGTCCTCGACCGGTGTCGGGATCTGTGCGAGCTGGCCGGACGGGTAGTCAAGGACGAGCGCCGGGTCCTGGTTGTACAGACTCGCGCGGGTGCGGTAGCCGAGGCCAAGCGTGCCCGTGAGCTCGTACAGCAGGCCGCCGTCCGCGAGCACGCACTCCTGGACCAGCGACAGCAAGTTGGCCTTGGGCTGCGCGCCCATCGGCACGGTGTCGTCCAGGTCGCCGTTCCACTCGTAGGCGAGCCCGGCCTCGTCGCACAGCCGCTGGATTCGGCGGCCCGCGGTCTCGCCGATCGGGTTGAGGCGGACACCAAGCGCGTCGATCGGCGTGATCGCGTTCTCCACCGTCACGTGGCCGACCGCGACACCCGGCAGGTTGGACGTACCGGCCGCGCCGGACACCGCGCGCGAGGCGGGCCCGAACTGGATCTTCACGACCCTAGTCAGCTGGGTGACGAACACCGTGTCGCTGACGCTGTAGACCTGGCCGGTGTTGACGTCTTTGAGGCGCAGCGTCCTGCTGATGTTGGCGCCGGACTCCTGGAGTTCCACGCTGACGTACAGCAGCCGCCCGCGAACGTCCAGGGTGTGCTGTAGCTCTGCGCCGAGGACAGTGCCGTCGCTCGCGCAGGTGCGGATCGTCAGGCTGCGGGTGGCGGTGTCGTAGTACACCTCCCAGAACTGGCTGCTTCCGGCGCTGTATTCGAGCTGGTCGATCGCAACGAGCACCTTCCCCAACGACAGGCCAGCCGCAGGGATGTAGGCGAGGAACCGCACCTGGGTAGCCGCCGGGTCGTCGTACTTGGGGATGCCGCCGGACAGGCTGGCGCTGGTGAGGTCGGGCAGCGGATCGGAGGCGGCGAACCCGGAGTAGGAGGCGAGGGTGGGCGTGCCGGTCCACGTCATCGCCGACCCGCTGGTCAGCGCTGACGCCAGCTGGGTAGCTCCGGATGCGTCCTCGCACGGCCAGTACGCCACCACGCTCGACGGCAGTGGGCTGGTGACGGCCTGGTAGATGACCGATCGCTCCGGCGCCGGGCCCTGCGCGAGGCGACGCAGAATGCCGCCAGCGGACAGGTCCGTCCACACGTCTGTACCGGTGGTATCCCAGCTCGGCGCCCACTCCGACGCCTCGCTCCAGATCCGGTAGCTCTTGCCGCCGTTGCCGTCTGGGACGCTGATCCGGATCGGGGTGTTGCGACCGATCAGCCCGTAGTACGGGCCCGACGGGGTCCGCGGGGAGAACCGCCCGTCCTGGTTCTTCAGCTCCAGCGCGCACGTGCCGGCCTCGGTCTGGGAGCCCTCGTCTCGGATGCCGCGGGTGATGGCGATCTGGCCGCTGTTGTCGCGGACCATGGTGTAGCTGGTGATGTCCACCCACGTACCGGACACCAACATCTCGACCTGCACGGGCGTGCCGTTGTCGGCTTCCCCAGAGGCGCTGGGTGCGGCGGAGAGTGGTCCGGCGACGCCGCCCATGCGGCGCTGCCAGGCCATCACCTGCGCTGCGATACTCCCCGGCACGCGTCACTCGTCCCAGCAGATCCAGCAGAGCATGTTGACGCTGCTGCCCATCGTTGCGCGCACCCTGAGGAACTTCGAGACGGCGATGATGGGCCGCTCATCCGGCATCCACTGGTACGAGTAGCAGACCGACGGCGCCGAGCTGCTGGACGGCGCCACCAGCACCGTGTCGAGCGAGCGGGACGCCGTCGTCGTCCCCTCCGCAGTGGCCGTGTAGCCGGTCCCGGTCGTCCCGAGGGTGAGCAGGCTGGCCGGCGCATTCGGGTCCAGCGGCTGCACCCCGGACACCACGTGCGCGGTCACGGTCGCCGCCACATCGGTCTGGATCAGCTCCACCAGGCCCGCGGACGACGGGCCGGCGTCGAAGCTGTAGCCCCACGAGATGAGCTGTATCTGCCTGGTGCTGGGCGTGGCGAGCTGGAGCATCGTCTTGATGCTCGTGCCCGTGGCCACCTTGGCGATCGCCGCTGTTGTCGGCGCCGCCGCGTTCCAGATCTTGTACCGGTGCACTCGCGTTCCTCCCTCTACCGGCCGCGCGGCGGCCTGAGCGTTGCTTCGATCGAGCCGCGGGCCTGCACCGCGCGGCGCCCAACGTCGACCCAGATCTCCTCGAACTCGTGCCGCCCGAGCTGGAGGCGGATCACGATCGGCTGGCTCGCCGCCGGGGCACCCGCAGCAGCCGTGCTCGCGGCCGGCGCGCGGCGGGGTGAGGTGAGCATCGACGCCCACGGCGCCTCCGCAGCCGCCAACTTCCGCCGCGAGTCCGGGTTGCTCCACACCCTCGATCCGGCCGGCAGGTCCAGCAGTTCAGGGCCCTGCTCGCCCACCCAGGTCAGGCTGGAGCGGAGTCCGCCGGATGCTGCGGCGCCGACGATGCCGCCCGCCGCTTTCTTCCCGAACGCCTTCTCGATGGCCTTCTCCATGGCCTGGCCGAGCTTGTCCATGGACTGGGTCAGCTTCTTCTGCTGGGCCTCCAGGGACTTGACGTAGCGCTCCTGGGCCTTGATCTGCCGCTCGTACACAGCGTCCGCCGCCGACTTCCCGGCCAACCCGGCAGCAGCCTCAATCTCCGACTGCGTCTGGTTGAAGGTCTGCACTTCGGACCCGGACGCCTGGAGCAGAGCGCCCGCAGTCTCCAGGCCGCCGCCGTCGATGCCGGCCTCGGCGACCTGCTGGATGATGCTGGCGGAGAAGCCCTTCGACCTGAGCTGCTTCAGGGCGGCGGCGAACGCCGTGACCTTGTCCTTCGAGTTCCTCATCCCGGAGCGGATCGAGGACAGCGTCACCGTGCTGTCCCCGGACGCGCCTCGGGTGATGTTCGCGCTGCTGAGGAGGTTGCCCTTCACCGAGGCGGCGAGCTGCGACGAGGCGTTCTTCAGGTCGGACAGCTTGGACTTCGCCGAGTCCAGCGACTTGGTGACCGAGTTGAGCTGCCGCTCCCACTTGAACAGCGACCGGCCAGCCGAGTCGAGCTGCTTGAGCAGCCGGGACTCCGCCGAGCCGTGGGTGGCCTTCTGGATGATGCCGCGCCACTGGTTCAGCGTCGACACCAGACTGCCGACGCTGTCCGGCTTGCCGAGCGCGTTCCCGAACTCGGAGCGGCGGTAGCCTGCCATGTAGCCGAAGTGCGAGACCGTGAGGTCGCCCATAGCATCGCGGCGGGCCTCGGCTTCAGCCTTGGCCTGGGCCGAGACCTTGCCGCCCTTCGCGAACCCTGGCAGCCGGTCCTGGTTGATGGCCTCCAACAGCGGCAGGTACTTCTTCGTGGACCGCGCGTTGACGACGAACTCGGTGTTGCTGATGCGGCCGACGGCGCCGCTGGCGAACATCGTGAGGATGTCGTCCGACGTGCCCGTCCCCGGGCCGCTCACCAGACCGGTCGGGGCCACCTGCACGTCACCGCCGTCGGCGTACCCCTTGACCCGGCCGCCCGAGGCGTAGTCGCGCTTCGCGACCGTCACGCCGCCCTGCACGCTGGTGAACTTGGTGACGCGGTTGGTGGTGATCGTGACGCTCTTGTCGCGCAGTGAGTTGATCGCCGCCTGCACCGAGCCGATCCCCCGCAGCGCGCCGCCGGTCGCAGCGGTGACCGTGACCGAGCCGTTGGGGAGCCGCTTGACGCGGAAGCCGAATGCCTCCAGCACCTTCTCGGCTGACGAGGAGAGGGTCTTCAGCGTCACGCTCTTGCTGCCGGGGGTGCGCTTCACCGCAGCGTTGAAGGCTTCGAGGCCCACGCGCGCGTCCTCGGTGTCCATCCGGACCTTGGCGTGCTTGTCCGGGATCCGCAGGATCTGGTCCGCGAGTTGGGCGGCCTGCTCCCGGCCCAAGCCCATCGCCTCGGCCGATTTGATCAGCTCGCTACGGCCCCGGCTGTAGATCCCGTTGACCGTCTCCCACGACGAGCCCGACTCCCGCGCGCTCGCTGCCGCGCCGTCCGTCTTGTCCGCGAGATCCTGAAGCGCCGACGCCGCCGAGCGCGCCTTCTCGCTGTTCAGGTCCAGCACGCCACCCGACATCGACAGGGCGCCCGCGTTGTCTTTCGCCGCCTGCGCCGCAGCATCGATCGCGGCCTCGAACCCGATCATGCCGCCCAGGCCCGCGCGGTTGACGTCGTTCAGGGCCTGGATCGCACCCCGCAGACCGTCCGCGCTGGCCTTCTGCTGGTCGAGCTTCGCTGCCGTCGCCTGCGCCGCCGCACCGAACAGGCCCTGCGACTCCGCCGCGAGCTTCTGCTCGAACGCCTGGTCCGCGAGCGCCGACTTGTAGCCCTCCAACTTGGACTGGAAGTCCTTCGCGCTGCCGCCGCCCTTGACGTATGCCGCCGCGAGGTCCTTGACCGCCTCGGCTGCGAGCTTGCCCTTGCCGCCCCGGACGAGGTTCTCCAGGGACTTGTCGATCGCGTCGAACTTCTCCTTGGCGTCCTTGACCGGCGTCGAGTCCCAGTTCCCCAGCGACAGGGACTTGACGATGCCCTGCTGGATCTTGTCCGCCATCGACGGATCCGTCAGCGACCGCACCGAGTCGTACAACTCGCCCAAGTCCCGGCCGAACACGCGCGCGGCCTCGCCGCTCGTCTTCCCCGTCCGGCCCAGGTTCCCCAGCGACGTCGTCAGCTTGTCGACGTTCGGCGGAGCGTCCCGGCCCATGTCCGACAGCTTCTTGATCGCGACCGCCGCTGCGGCGATCCCCGCGACCACGATCGACGCCTTCGCCGCCGCGCCGAGCCCCGCGAACGCCGCTCGCAGCCCCGCCAGGCCGCCGCCCGCCGCAGCCGCCGCCGCATTCAACGCGCCGAGCCGCACCGCCAGCGCCTGTACCCCGCCCGCCACAGCGCCGATCCCAGCCCCGGCCAAAGTGATCAGCTTGAACGCGGCGTAGAGCTGCATCAGGTTCCCGATCAGCTCCGGCGGCACAGCAGCCACGAGCTTCGCGAACGCGTTGACGATCGTCAGCAGACCGGGCCCCGCCTGCGCCGCGCCGGCCGCGAGGTTCCCAAAGGCCTGCATCAGGTTCGACAGCAGTTCCTTCACCGCCGGTCCCTGAGCGCGGGCGTAATCCATGAACTCGGTGAACGGCCCGCGCGCGTTGCCCTCGGAGAGGACTCGCATGAAGTGGATCGCACCGTCAGTGGCGCTCTTGAGGCTGTTGTTCGCGAGGTCGCTGAACCGCTTCGCCAGCCCGTCGAACGCCGACGTGTTGATGCCGCCGCCCGCGACCTTCACCAACCGGTCAAGCTGGGTCGACGTGCCCTCGACCATGGGCTTCAACTTCGGCAGGATCGCCCCGAGCACCGCGAACGAGTGCTCCACCGGCTGCATGGTGAACCGGGCTGTCGAATCCGAGAAGCTCTTGAACTGGTCCCGGAGATTCGAGTACGCCGCCGCTGCCTGCTGGGTCGCCCTCGGCATGGCGGCCAGCGTCTGCGCCGCCTGCTGCTGGGCCTGGATCGCCTGCTTCGAGTGCGCCCCGTACTGCTGTACCGCCTGGCTGTACTTGTCCTGCGCCTTCGCCGCCTCGGACAGGTTCGCGATCTGCGGGACCACTGCGGCGCCGAACGCGGCCACCGCCGCGCCGGCCGCGCCCGCCTGGACCGCGATCGGTGCCAGCGACGCGGCCACCGGGATTGCGGCTGGCGCGAGTGACAGCAGGGAGGCGCGGACGTCGACCAGGGCGCGGGTGATGCCGTCCGAGGAGCGGCGCATGTTCCCGGCAGAGGAGGCGAACCGGCCGTCCAGCGTCCTGAGCTGGCCGTTGATGTCCCGGAAGCCCGAGGCCGTTTGGTTGTTGACCCGGACTGTGATCGTTACGTCGTCAGACATCGTCCACCCCCTCTCCTTGGTCGCGGGCGCCGCCCAGTTGCTCGATGGCTACGAGGCGCATGAGTTCGGTGTCCTCCGCGAGGAGGGAGGACAGGGTGTAGCCCGGAAACCGCTCCAGCAGCCCGAGCAGATACCGGGCCCTTGTCAGCTCGCCAGGCTCGGTGACAGTGCTTCCATGGGAATCGATGCCACCTGGGACGGCTCGCCAGAGGGCGAGGTCTCGGGCAAAGGGTCGGCATCGTGGACCCCGATGAGCTGCTGGATCCAGGCGTTGTTCAGGGCCACTACCAGGTCGTGGTCGACAAGGGTGACGCTGTCCTTGGTGGTTGGGATCGGCTGGCCGTCCTCGGTTTCCAGGTTCCAGGAGATGAGGTGCTCCAGGAACCGGTTGATTGCGGCGCCCGCGCCGGTGTCGCCTTCGCCGCCGTCCTGGCCGGTGGCTTCCATGTACTCGCCGAGGCTCATGCCCCGGAGCCGGGCCTCGGCGCCGTGGAACTCGTGTCCCTCGGCGAATCGGATCAGGTACGTCTTGGGCTTGACCTTGTATCCCATGCGCTGCTCCTTACGCCCAGGTGGGGACGGTGCCGTCGGCGAGGGAGCCGGGCGCGGACCAGGTCAGTTCGCCGCTGTCGCTGCGGCTGAGCTGGTAGTCGGAGAAGACCGCTTCGAAGGCGAGGGTGACGCCGTTCACGGTCTGCGTGACGGTCCGCTGCACCGAGGTGCTGGGGACGGTCTTGAAGACGTCGTGCTGCCGGTTCGCGGCCGGGTTGAACACGCCGTTCAGGGTGATCGACGCGTCCGCGAGCAGCAGCAGCCGCTCGTTCGCGCTCTTGTCAACGCCGGTGATGTCCTGCACGCCGCGCGGCGTGCTCATCTGCCAGTTCGTGACGTCGTTCCGGATGTCGCGCGCGGTACCCGACGCGTCGTCCACGGACAGTGTGGTCTGGCCGAGGCCACTGCTCTTCGCCATGGGTGGTCACCCTTTCCTGATCTCGTCGGCGAGGTTCTGCTGATGAGTGGCGAAGTCGTCCACCCACTGATCCGGCCGCTGGTACAGCCGGGCCTTCGTCCCGCGCGGGTTCCCCCGGTAATCGCCGTCGCGTACCAGGTAGAGCGGCGGCCGGCCGATCGGCGCCCGGTGCTCCGTCGCCTTGAAGCAGGGCTGTCCGGCCTCGTACACAAGCCAGGTCTCGCCCTCGGCGATGCGGTGCTCCACATACTTGCGGCCGGAGGTTCGGGCGGCGTGGAGCATCTGCGGGGTCAGGTTCTCGACACGGACGCGCCAGCCGTTCAGGTAGTGCTCGCAGCCGACCTCTTCGCAGGTCGCACGCCGCATGTGCGTCTCGACCGGGGAGACGATCGCGAACGTCCTGTACGCCTCGGGGGGCATCTGGGGTTGGATACGGAACAGCTGTGCGCTCATCAGAAGGTCACCCCAGCGTTCTCGTTCTTGATGAAGTTCACGGAGAACGCCAGCGAGGTGAACCCGCCGGTCGTCACGGTCACTGCGCGGACGTAGCGGCGGATCGTTGTCGTGTTGGAGACCGCGATCCGCTCCGTGGTCGGGCCGGCCGTGATGGGCGTGAAGGCCAGTCCGGCGACATCGGCGAACACACTGTTGTCGGCGGAGTCCTGGATCTTCACCGTGGCATCCGTACCGACGAAGCTGAACACCTGGAGGTACGCCTGCGCGCCGAACGAGGCTGCGGCCGTGGTGTCGATGCTCGTGCCGTTCGTGGCCGCCGTGTCCGTGCGCACGCCCGCGGTGAGCTGGCGCCCCCACTCGATGCTGTAGCCGTTGGACTGTGCGCTCACGGCGAAGGTCAACATCCCGTCGTCGCCGCGGGTGGGGTCGTAATTGACCTGCTTGGCGACGAGGCTGGCGGACGGGTCGCCGAGGTTGGTACCGCGGCAGTACGTCATGATCACGTCGTTGCGGGGCAGCGCGGACAGCTTCTCGTGCGTGCCGCCGTTGACCGGGTCCGAGTTGAAGAACGTCGTCATCTCGAACTGACCGCTGAGCAGGCCGCCTTCCCGCTGGTAGGCCGCCTTGTTGATCGGCGTCCGATTCAGCAGGGCCGGGCCACCGCCGATGGTGCCGAGGGCCTGGATGTCGCCGCTCGCATCGAAGCCGGCGATGTAGAGGTTGTCGCCGAGGCCGCTCGTTTTCATGCCGCCTGCCCCCAGACGTCGTTGATGATCAGTGGGATGGTCAGGGTTGCGATGCGGAATGTCGTGCCGCCCGCGAAGCTCGTGTAACCGAACGTCGCCTGGAGCGCGGTTCCGTAAGCGCCCAGGAGGTCGATCATGCGGGCGTTGCCGCCCACCTCGAAGTCGCCGGAGTAGGCGGTCAGCAGGGCATCTACCGCCCCGACGAGGTCCATGTCCACGCTGTCCTGCGGCTCCGTGTCCGCCGGTTCGAACACGCGCGCCATGATTTCCAGACGCGCCGTCGTCGCGGTCAGACCCGAGCCGGTGGGGGTGGGGCCGATCCGGGACACCCAGAACGCGGCTGTCAGGCCACTGTCCGGTGCGGACACGGGCTCGTGCGAGAGGACAGTCCCGAACAGGCCCGTCGCTTGAGCGTGTGAGGTGAGCACGTCGCGGTAGGTGGTGAGGTCGAGTGCCACGGCGATCACATCCGTCCCGTGTACCGGCGGAGCAGGCGTTCGCCGATGCCGCGCTTACGGGAGTTCAGCTCGTGCCGTGTCTTGATCCAGTGGTCGTAGCCCTTGAACCGGGTCACCGGGAAGTTCCGGGAGCCGACGCCGGCCAGCCACGGGCCGTAGACGACGCGGGAGTCCCAGATCTTGTGGCCGTCGACCACGACGCACCGGGACTCGTAGTAGCCGGTCGGGTTCCGGAAGACGGCGCGCATCTCGCGCTTCAGGATCGACAGGCCCTCTTCGGCGAGGTTGCGTTCCAGCCGGTCCACGTAGGCGTTGGCGAGCGCGCGTGCCCGGCCATCGAAGAGCGGGCCGCGGGCGTTGGTGGAGACGTCGAGCAGCATCACACGCTCCTCATTCGGGCCTTGCGCCCGTGGCTCGTGTAGACGCGGGCGCGGAGATCCCGCAGGCCTCTGCCGGACGTCTCCCGCTCGTTCTCCCCGGACCCGGCGGTGCGCGCGTACCCGGAGCGGCCCTGGAGGAGGTCGGTGAGCGCTTCGGCGATGGTGAGCTGTCGGACCGGGCCCGGCGGCCCCCACAGGGACACCGTGGCGCCGCTCGTGTGGGTCGCCGCGGTGGTGCCGAGCGCGCCCCTCTCCACCGTCAGGGCGCGCGGAGCGTAGATGGCCGCGCCGGCCGCGTGGGCGGCGATGGTGGAGCCGTCCCAGGCGCGGGTGACGACGAGCGTGTTGCCCGCGATGTCGTCCACGCGCATCCGCTCCCCGTCGATGAGGATCGTCTCACCGGCCGCGAACGCGGCACCGGACTGGACTGCCACGGTGACGCTGTTGTTGATGTTGGTGAGGCCACTGCCGCCGAGCGTCTGCCCGGTGTCGAGCTGAGTCCGGCCGGTGACGATGACGCGCTCGGAGTCGATCCGGAGGAGGGAGCCGACGCCGACGGCCGCGCTGGTGGCGGCGTCCACGTCGATGCTGGTCTCGGTGGCGTCCAGGGCTTCGACCGTGGCGCCGAGGGTGGTCTCGTCGTTGCGGTAGCCCCAGAGGCCGGTGAGGGTGATGTCCCGCTGGTAGGAGTCGCCGCCGCCCCAGACCGCGTTGGTGCCGATGTTGATCTCGACGCGCGTGTACGGCGGGCCCGTCCTGTTGGGTTCCAGCAGGATGTCGTCCAGGGGGATCGCCACGCCGCCGGAGGTGACGGAGGTGAGGGAGATCAGCTCGCTGTCGTCCAGCCAGACCCGCCACGACGGCCGGTACTCGGCGTAGGGCCAGTCGAAGTAGCGCGTGGCCACGACCGGGTAGAACCGGCGGTGCAGCAGCCCGTGCACGGACTCCGTCGCGTCCGCCAGCGCCCGATCAATCCGCGCGTTCGAGCGGGCCGTCTCCTTGACGTCCAGCTCGGCCTTGATCTCCTCGCGGGTCACGTACCACGGTGTGCTCATCTCTCGTCACCTCCCTCGGGTGCAGGTGGTCGTGCTGGTCAGGCGTCAGCGGAGTCGGTCGCCGACGTACCGGCCTCCGGGCCGCCATCCGTCGTAGGGGCAGTAGAGGAGTCCGTCCGGGCCCGTCCGGAGCGGCTCGCCGTCTTCCGGGCACGCGATCGGCCCTGTTTCTCGCTCGGCTCGGGCGAGGTCGACGCCTTCCCGGAGGATGTCGAGGAGTCCGTACCAGCTGATACGCCCTCACCGTCCTGTACGTCGGTCGCCTCATCGGCGATGCTGGCGCCGCCGTGGCGGCTGATCTTCGGCATGCTGTCCTCCTCGATGACCCCGCCTTCCTGCACCCCGAGCGCCTCCGCCTCGTGCTGCTCAACGTGGCGTTCCGACCCGCAGTGGGGGCACCAGGGCGCCCCCACTGCGAACCGCGCTGTGCAGTCCAGACAGACCCGCAGCGCCACGTCACACACCCAGCGCCGGCAGCAGGTCCGGTGCGCGCTGCACGGTCAGGTCGTGGACGATCGCCGTGACCAGGCCACCCGCGGTGGACGAGCAGCGGATGTAGTCGAACCCGTCGTCCAGCGCGGCGACGGGCACGTGGATGACCGCGCACCCGAGCGCGATCGTCACCGCCGCGCCCACCGGGCTCACGGCGGTCCGTGTCCAGGTGCCGGCACCGTCGACGTTGCCGTTGGCGTAGTAGTGGTCGATGACGGGCAGGTTGGTGGCGCCGGTTCCGGCGGCGTCCTTGGCCTGCTGGATGGTGTAGGTGTCGGCGCCGACGCAGACGAATGTGACTGCCGAGGCGCCAGTCAGGCTGACCTCGACCGCGTCGGCGGTCGGCACGATGTTGAAGAGCCTTCCGAGCGCTTCCATGGTGTTCTCCTCCGGGCGCCGGTCAGGCGGCGAGCTTGACGATCGGGGACAGCGTGCTGGTGCTGCCGTTGGCGGGGGTGATCGCGGACTGGAGCCACGGTCGGCCGTCGACCCGCTCAATCACTCTGAAGGCGACCTCGTCGGTATCGAACTTGAAGTCGTCGGACTGCTTGGCCTGCATCACCTGCCGGTCACCAACGAGGTAGAACCCGAAGTCCACCAGGGACAGGTCGCCCGCGCTGCCGAGCGCCGGAACCTTCTCGGTGAAGATCACGGGGCGGCCCATCAGGGTGAGGGGCGGGGCGTCGATGGCCTGGCCGCCGGTCATCCACATGGCCGGGGAGGCGATGCCGTCGGTGCCGCGGGTCATGGCCATCTGGGCGAGCTGCGGGAACGTGTCGGGTGCCGCGAGCCAGACGGAGCGCGCGATCGACTGGGGCAGCATCCGCGAGTACATGTTGATGACGTCGAGGAAGTCGATCTTCGATGTGCTGGTGCGGGTCACGCTGATCGCGGCGTTGCCGTTGAGGATGCCGAGCGGCTTCCCGACGCCGTCGCCGGTAAGGAACGCCTGGTCCTCGGCGAAAGCCAGCGCCTCGGGGAACGCCTCGTCCACGAACGCGGTGAGGCTGATCAGGGAGTCCGTGAGCAGCTCGTTCGGGATCTCCGTGTACGCGGTGAGCTTCTTCGCGTCCAGGACGATCCGCCCGAAGCGCGGCTTGCTCCCCTGGAGCTTCCCGCCTTCCTCGGTCCAGTACGTGGTGATACCGCCGTACACCGAGTTGACGTTGCTGGTGGAGTCGATCGCCGGGAACGGCACCCGCAGCGTCTCCATCGGGATGACGCGGGCACGCGGGCGGACCACGGACTGCTCCAGTGCGACCTTCAGCATCTCGGACCGGAGGCTCTCGGGGATGAGGAACCCGCCGTCGGCCGGCACGTCGCTGCTGAAGTTCTTCAGCTGGGCGAGCTTAGCCTGCGCCTCGGCGGTGTCCCGGCTGGAGCTGCCGCGCCAGATGGCGTGGAAGTACTCGCCCGAGCTGGCAAAGAGGTTGTCGACCTTGGCGCCGAGCGCGGCCCTGTTGTAAAGGCCCTTCGACCGCTCGGTCTTCGTGGCCTGGGCGTACGGGTCGGGCATTGCGGCGCGCAGGTCGGGCCGCTTGATGTCCTCGGCTCCCTGCTCGCGGAGGAAGTTCGCGAAGCCAGCCTGCACGGCTTCGTCTACCTGCCGCTGGAGGTCGGTGCCGTCGCCCTGTTGCTTCTCGGCATACGCCTTGATGAAGTTCGTCAGGTCCTGCGGGGAGCTGACGACGTCCTTGGCCTTGGCCGGGTCCGCGAGCATCTCCGCCAGTTCGTCGGCGTTGCGCGGGATGGTGGTGGGTGCCACAAGTGCCTCCTTCAGGCTTCCGTCGCCGCGCTGGACGACGCCGTGGTGGTGAGGTGGGAGACCAGCACCGACCACGCGTCGGGCTCGTCCTGGGTGAGGTGGGCGGTGAGCGCCGCCCACTCGTCTACGGGTGCTTCTGGGGCCGGCTCGCTGGCCGGTGCCGGGGCGGGTTCGACGGGCGTGGCCTCGGCGACCGGCTCACACGCGGCCGTGTCCTCGGCGGGCGGGGTCGTGGTGCCGCCTAGTTCCTCGGCGCTGCGTTCGCGGACGGCCTCGCGCAACTTGGCCACGGTTGTCTCATCGAGGAGGTCGGCGATGCTGATGACGAGCTGGGGCTCCGGCTTGTCGGTCTCGGCCTTCGGCTCTTCGCGGCGCGGCCCGGTGTAGCCGTAGGCGGCGAGGTCGTAGGCGCGGTGCATGTCCGGCTCAGCCTCATCGGGCTCCGCGGGGGTGCCTGCCTTCGGCGCCTGCACGGCCTCGTCGGCGAGGCCAGCGGCGACGGCGTCCTCGGGGAGGTACCAGGTCTCGGCGCGCATCCGGGCCCGCCACTCGTCGCGGGTGCCGCCCGCGCGCTGAGCGTAGGCGTCGGCGATGTTGTCGCTGATCAGATCGAGGAGTTCGGCCATCTCTTCCATGTCGGCCGCGTTGCCCATACACACACCACTGGCGTCGTGGATCATGAGCATGGTGTTCGGGGCCATCTCGATCCGGTCCCCGGCCATCGCGATGACGGAAGCGATGGAGGCGGCGATCCCGTCGACCTGCACGGTGACCTGCGCCGGGTGCGAGCGGAGGGCGTTGGCGATGGCCACGCCTTCGAACACGCTGCCACCGGGGCTGTTGACTCGCAGCCGGATGCTGGGGGCGGTGATGCCGCGTAGGTCCGCGATGAACTCGTCCGCTGTCGCGCCGAGCCAACCGCCCACCTCGTCGTACAGCATGACCTCGGCTTCGTCCGCCGACGCCGCGTTGCTGATCCGGTACCACGAGCGGGCCTCCACGCCGAGGCGTGCGCGCTCTCGGTCGGCCTGCTCGCGCTGGCTGGCCTGGAAGGTGGCCGCCTTACCGGGCAACGTGATCATCATGGCTGCGCCTCCTCGGCAGGCGGGGTCCAGCCGAGCCGGACCAGCAATTCCTTCGTTGCGTCCGGCAGGACGACATGAACCTGCGCCTCGATCGGAAGCTCCTCGGCGATCACATCGAGACGGGCCTCTGCGAGCGGGCTGCTGTCGAGCTTCAGCGACAGTCCGACCAGCGCCCGGGAGATGTCGTGACCGTCCAGTTCGACGGCCCACCCGGCTCGACCAGTTGGCTTGTTGATCCGCAGCGTGCGCGGTTGGCGCTCGCTCATGAGCCCTCTCCCTTGCGGCCGCGCTTGACGACCTTGCAGCGGCAGTCGTTGCCGTACCGGGCGCCCTCGCAGTGCACGTAGCCGGAGCCGCCCGGGTAGTCCCGGTACGCCTGCGCGCGGTTCCTGTACGTGCGGCCGTCCTGCTCCGCGCACGGCTCGCACCGGTCGTCGTCGTCCGTCGTGACCACGACCCACCGCTGCGCGTTCTCGATGTCCTCACCCAGCAGGCCGGCCACCGACTCACGCCACGCGGCCGTCGCAGCCGGGGCCGAAACGCGCCGCATCTCCGGCAGACCAACCGCCGAGAGGATGTCGTCGGGGTCCCACGCACCAGCGTCCGCGAGCGCCTTGGCCGCGTTCGCGCGGGCCGTAAGCTGCATGGCCTCCGTCTCGGCGTCGTCCGGGACAGGGTTGACGAAGTCGAACTCCAAGCCTTGCCCGGTCGCGCCGTACAGCGGCAGCAGCTGGTGGTTGAGCGCGTCCCGGATCGCTTCGAGGTCGGGGACGACGAGCCAGCGAGCGAACATCCTCTCCCCGGCGTCGCCGTTGGCCCGGTTGACGTCGTCCACGGATCCGAGCATGGGCTTGGGAAACCCGAACGCCTCGCGGATGACTTCGCTGCCAATGCCGCGCAGCTCGGCGAACTGCATGTCGCGCTGGCTGTACTTGCGGTCGATCCACTCACCCTGTTCGAGGATGGCGACGCGGTGGGCGTTGGCGATGCCCTTGTGCTGTTCGTTCCAGCGGTCGCGGATCTCGTTGAACTGGTCGTCGTCCAGGCGCTGGTCGAAGCGGAGGATGCCGCCCGGCTCGGCGCTGTTGAGGAAGAAGTTGCGGTTCCATTCGGCGGAGTAGCGGACCGCATCGAGGTCGGTGAGGATCGCCTGCACCGGGCCGATCCCGCGGTAGGGGTCGGTGGGGTGTGGGGTCCTGATGAAGATCACGTCTTCCTTGCGGAGCGCGATCTGCTGCCCGTCCGGGGATGTGTACATGTACCCGGCGAGGAAAGTGTCCGGGTCGGGTACGGGGGTCATGCGGTCCGGGCGCACGGGCCAGAGTTCCAGCGGCAGGTTCACGCCCTCCCGGCGCGCTACGACCCACCACTGCTCACCGGTCAACAGCTTGTGCTGCGCGCCGGCTTCCACGAACACGGACTGCGTGTAGAAGTCGTTCGGCCGGTTCCACAGCTCCAGGGCCGCGTGCGACGTGACCTGAACGCGGTCTTCCTTCTTGCCCGATCTCGCCTTACGGAAGAGGCCCCACTCGACGCCGGCTTCGGCCTTGGCGGTCCTGTTGACGATGGCGAAGAGGGTGCCGACGGAGCCCATGGCGTTGAGTTGGGCCGTGGTACTGCGGTTGGCGCCGAACAGGCCGCGGCCGTAGGACTGGGAGCGGGAGGCGAAGGGGACCGGGGTCTGAGCTGCCGTGGCTGCTCGGTTGAGGAGCGCGCCGAGGAGGGTCCGTGCCAACGCCCCTCCAGTTCGCTACTGGCTGCGTCTGCCCTCGTGGATCCGGAAGTTGAGGACGAAGCACCCGATGCCTGCTGTTGCCATGCCTGCTGCCAGGCCCAGCCACACCATGGCGGAACCCGACAATAGGATGATCCCAGCCGTGTCAAGCAAGAACGGCGCCAACTTCCGCCACAACAGGGCCCACCTGCGGAATCGATCGTTTCGGCTGGTCATTGCGTCCTCGTCTCGTCGGTGGCGGCATGTATGGTTTCGACACTCTTACAGCCAGCGAACCCGCGGCCGACCGAGGAGATCCCGCGCGGCGACCATGTACCGGGCGGCATCCATCGAGTGGTCATTGGCCTTGACCGGCTCCTCTTTCAGCCCGCCGACGTTGCCGGGTTTCACGGCCCAGACGTAGCCGGAGACTTCCTCGGCGAGGCCGATCGGGAGGGACTGCGCGTCCATCTCTGGGTCGCGCTCCAGCAAGGCGTCCCGGAAGACGTGCAGCCGCGCGCGGCCGTCGGGCTGGACCTTCAGCCGGGACTGGAGCGCCTGGATGCCGTCCGAGACGCCCTTGTGTGCGGCCTGTGTGCCCATGCCGAGTTTCCGCTCCAGGGTGGCGCGGTCTTCGGCGTCGTGGTCGGTGATGACGGCGCGCGGGCGGGGCTGCCCGGCGAGGAGCCGGTCGCGGATGACGTCGGCGTGGTCCTCAACCAGCATGCGGGTACGGACCCATTCGCGGATGAGGTAGAGCCGGCCGTCGGGGTCCTCGGCCCAGAGTTGAGCGACGAATGGCGCTGTGTATCCGAAGTCGATCGTGACCCACCGCGTCCAGCCGGCGGGCACGTCGAACGGTTCGATGACGTGCACCGGTTCGGACCAGCCCTCGTAGACCAGGCCCTCTGCGGCAGCCCAGATGCCGTCGCGGTAGCGGAGCCGGCGGACGCCCGTCAATGCGTCGAGCTTGGCCATGTAGTCGACGCCACGCTCGGTCAACGACCCGTCTTCGCGGACGTAGAGGGGGTTGTCGCGGTGCAGGCTGTGCAGCATCCGCATGGTGCCCTCGTCGCACCGCTGCTTGATCCAGTGCTTCGGGTGGTCGGGGTTGCAGGCGAGGACGATCTGCCGGTACGTCGGCGCGGTCCCGCGGAGCCGGGTGATCAGGGTCTCCAGCGCGGTCAGCGTGATCTGGGTGGCCTCGTCCACGTAGATCCGGGAGAACTCGGTACTAAGGAACTTCTCCGGCCTGTCCAACCCGCCGACGAGGATCTCGGCGCCGTTCGCGAACTGGTACGCCGCCGGCTTCCTGGGCGAACCGCCGAACCACTTCACGACGCCCTCGGCGAGCGCGGCCGGCGCGACCTGCTGCTCGAACGTCACCAGCGTCGACCCGGTGAGGCTGGCGTGGGTCTGCCGGACGATCAGGCTGCGGCAGCCCGGCACCATCAGCGAGGTGTAGAACGCCTTCTGGAGCATCGCCAGGGACTTCCCAGTGCCCGCCGGCCCGGCGATGCAGATCTCCTGATCGCGCGCGGACAGCAGGGTCTTGGCGCCGCCGCGGGGTTCGTACCGGACGACTGTGGAGGTCACACGAGATCCTCTGGGTCGACACCGACGAGCTGGTAGGTCACGCCGCCGGAGACTTCCGTCTTGGCGGGCTGGTCGACGCCGTGGAGTTTGCGGTAGCTCTCGCGGATTCGGAGGGCGGTCTGGATGGCCTGCATGCGGGGCCCGTCGTCGGGGAGGGGTTGGCCGTCGTCGCCGACGACGATCCTGCCGTGGCTGACGACGACGTGGTTGCGGTCGATGATCTCGCGGGCGAGGAGGTACAGCTCGTCCAGCTGTTCGGACTCGGTCTGAATCAGCTTTTCGACGGCGGGTCTGATGACGTCGGCCTTGGCGTTTTGGATGGCTCGCCAGGCGCCGCTGCGGTCGTGGTAGCCGAAGAGGTCGGCGATCTGCTGGAAGGTGGTGCCGGGGTGGTCGGCGAGGTATTGGGCGGCTGCGGCGTCGCGTTTGACGGTGTCGATGCTGCGTTGGAATTTGCCGTTGCCGTCGCGGGGGCGGGCGCGGAAGTCGTAGTCGGGGTCGTGGTTGGCGGTCACGGTGGCCCCTCTCGTGTAGTTATACGTATAACGGTTGGCGTGGTTTGATGGTAGGTGATGCGTGCAACCGGGGTGGCGGCTGAGGGCGCGCGCAGGACGGAGGCCCCGCACCGGTGGCGTGTGCGGGGCCTTCAGTTCGCGGGGGTCAGTCGTCGTAGTAGGTCATGAGTCGCCACTGCTCGATAGCCTGCTCGGGCGGAAAGTGGTCCTCGGGGGCGCATCCGCCGCCGGGGTGGAAGGGGCAGTAGTTGTCGGGGACGTCCGTGTGTTCCCAGTCCTCGTAGCTGTCGTCGGGCATGGGGTTCCTCTCGTCCTGTCGTTTCGGGTGGTCAGGCAGAGCGGATGATTGCGAGGCAATCCGAGCACCAGCGCTCGCCCGGCTTGTCGAGCTTGAGCGGCACGTCCTGCTTGGGCCACGGCATCACGATGCCCTCGGTATCGGAGCAGGCGATCGCCTGGAACTCCTCGATCACGCGGCCGACCGGTTTGTGCCAGACCAGCATCTCGGTCAGGCCACCGTCACCTCGGATGCGTTCGGGGGTAGCGAGCATGGGGTTCGTCCTGTCGTGTCGGGCGGTCAGGCGGCGGGGGTCGCGTAGGACCGGAACCCGATGCGCGCGGCTTCAGCGGCCAGCGTCTCGCGCCAGCCGTCCGGCGGCGGGTGCTCGGCGTCCTTGCCGTCACCCTGGTAGTACAGCCACGGTTCGGAGTCGGCCCCGACCGCGATGAACTCGATGCCGAGCCGCTTGGCGTCAGCAAGCAGGGTGTCCACGGCGATGGACAGCCCGCTGCGGATCTTGGCGTTGCGTACCGGATAACGGGTCTGGAGCGTGCCCTCGGTGGAGACCTGTCCGGTCTCAGGGTCGTTGTCGGCGAACCCGTCGTCCATGTAGTCGAGCTTGGCGTGCCAGCCTCCGTAGGGCTCGCCATGAATGCGTTCGGCGAGCGGGCTGTAGGTGACGGTGATTCCGGTGGACCAGTAGCGGCCCAACTTGCTGATCACGGCGGAGTCCTCTCGTGATGGTGGGCGGTCAGGTGGTGGGCTTGATGACGGCGAGCAGGGCGCGGAGCTGGTCCGTCGTCACCTTGGGACGCGCCTCGTCCTTGACGTCGATCCCGGCCGCCGACAGCTCCATGAACAGCGCCGCACGCTGCTTCATGTCGTCGTACTGCTGCTGCGTCATCAGGCGCGCACGGATACCGCGGTTGCCCTCCTCGACTCCCGTTTTGCGATCGAACCGCTCGCGGCGCTCGTGACCGTGCAGGGTGACGTACAGGTACCTCGTGCCGATCCGGGAGACCGTGACGGGCTCGTCTCCTCGGAAGCGGTTGCCGGTGACGAGGATCAGCGGGTCGCCGACCTTCACGTTGGCGAGTCCGGTAGCGGCCATGACAGGCTCCTTTCGTCAGACGGTGGGCTGGAAGGCGGTGCAGGGGCAGACCTGGATGGGCCCCAAGGTGCCGTCCGGCTGGCGGTCCCGAGGCAGGTTGACCCAGCAACTCCTGCCACTGTGGTGGTGGTCGGCTCCCGAGTGCCCGCACTCCGGGTTCGCACAGATCGCGTCACGCGGCGGGAGCACCCCGGCCACGGGCTGCGGCGCGCCCTCCTCCCGGAAGTCCACCAACGCCACCGGGTACGGGCCGTTCTGGTCGGGGTCGACGCGGTCCCGGAAGTCGTCCCAGCCCTCGCGCCAGTCGTTGCTGTAGAGCCCCTCGTTGTCCGCGCCCGCCCGGACCGCGCCCGCGTCCTCGACGGTCTGGGCGATCGCGTGCTCGCCGATGGTCTGCTGGAAGCGGAGGTAGACGTCCTCGTCGAGGATCGTGCGGAGGTAGGCGTCGATCTCGGTGGGCGTGGCATGGAAGCGGGAGGGCAGCGCAGGCGCGGCGGCGAGCGCGCGGAGGTCGCCCATCGTGAGGCCGGTGGCGACGCCGTCGCCGTAGATGTTGCGGGTGGCCTCCACCATCAGGCGGGTGTCGTCCTCGTCCTTGTAGACGGCGAGCACGTGCGCAAGCGCCTCCTCCGGAGTGGACGGCTCCGGGTGCTCGTTGATGAACGCGTAGGTCTCACGGGTCCGACGGATCACGGCAGAGTCCTTTCGTGGCGGTGGGTTGAGCGTATGGCGGGGGTCAAGCAGCGAGGGTGAGGCGGGCGCGGGCGGCCTTGAACTGCGGCTTGCGCGGCCGGTAGATGACGGCAATGCGGGCGACCTCGGCCGGCGTGTACCGGGTGCACTGGCGGGCGCGGCCGTGGGTGTAGCTGACGGAGGGGGTGCCGGTGACGCCCGCCTTGGTGGCGTTCTTGCGGAGGGAGCCGGCGACCGAGCGGGCCTCACGGACGGGGAGCCCAGCGGCCAGACAGTGGGTGGCGAGGGTGCCGGTGCCTTGGCGGCGGATCTTCGCGGCGGCCTGGTGCTGGGTGCGGCGGGCGCGGAGGATGGCGCGGCGGGTGCGGTTGGCACTGATCATCTGGTCCCCCTCGGTTTCTTTAACCTTGTGGGTACACGGTAATCGTTAACCGTGTACCCACACAAGGGGTTGTCGCGAAAAATCCGTGTGGGAACATGAGGTATGGCCCCAGACGACAAGGACCACACCTTCGCCACCCGCTTCCGCATCCCCCGCCGCATGTGGGACGCCTACGGAACAGCCGCCGACCGCCAAGGAATCGACCGCAGCGCCGACCTGGTCGACCACGTCCGCTCGTTCATCAAGCAGCACGGCAACGACCACGAACTAGCCGAACTGGCTGCCGCCGAACAGGAGCTGGCCGAACGCCGCGCACGCAAGGGCGGCAGGCCACGAAAGGAGAAGACCGGGTGAATGCCCTGGAGACCGTCGAGCGCTGGATCGAGTCGCTTCAGATCCTCGCGAGCCACGCCGACAGCCCGACGGAGGAGCAGCGCGCGGAGATGGCGGCTGTCCGTCAACGGATGCTCCACGCCTACGTGCATGAACTCGCGAATCAGCAGCGGGCGGTGGGCTTCGACTGGTACGAGGAGCACGCCGAGGGCGCGGTGATGGCGCGTGACTACCTCGCCGACCTCATCGACTCCCACGTTGGGGCGGGCCCGGTGCGCCCGGACGAGGAGCCCGTCACCGGAGACGACCACGACTTCCAGCGCGGCGACGGCCACGTCTAGCGGTGCACCCGCTGCCAGCTTCCGCACGCACAGTGGGCGGGCGGCCCGTGCCCGGGGCGCCCGTTCAAGCCGGGCGAGTATGTCTGAGCCCACCGCATGACGACGACCCCGCCCGGACGATCCGGTGCGGGGCCGCTGCACATCCTGGGGTCAGTACTCGCCCATCTCCCGCAACTCCTTCTTCACCTGCCCCTGGTGCTTCGGGCAGTACACCCGCACCCCCATCACCAGCAACTCGTACGCAGCATCCTTCGGCGTCCCCCAGTCCGACCCGTAGGGGTACAAGCCGCCCTCGCCGAACAGCCAGTTCACGCTGTGCCCCTGCTCCAGGCCGGCGCACCACTGGCCCGGGAGCGCGGCCAACTCCTCGTCGGACGGCGGCTTGTCGATCCAGCTCTGGATGCCCGCCGAGCGGGCCGCCGTCAGGAACGTCTCCCGCTTGTCGACGGTCGGCGTCGGGCTCGGTTTCGTCTTGGCTGTCTCGCCGCCGCTCTCTCCGCACCCGGCGAGCGCGAGCATGGCGGTGAGCAGGGCGGTGACGGCGGTGGTGCGGCGGCGCATGGGTCCCCCCAGGTGGCGGCAATCGTCCGCCGCATCATCCGCTGCCGTGTAGGCCGCGTGAAGGCGTCGTCACTGATCTGTGACCGACCCTCGTTCGAGCGAACCGGTGGCCCCACCCGCGCGCCCCCGGCACACTGCTGCTCATGGCGATCAGGTACGGAGTCCAGGCAGACACCCGCGAGGAGTGCATGCAGGCGCTGACCGAGCTGTGTGAGCGGCTCGGCGCGAGCCCCGCCATGCTGCCCTCCGACACCTTCGGCAACGGCTGGCTCGCCCGCGCCCGCGCCGTCCCGCCGGCCGACCGCGCGCCCGAGCCGGGACAGCAGTAGACCCCCGCCGACGGGGGACGGCGGGGGTCTCACAACTCAGTCTGGCAGTCGATCAGGTGGTGAGGTCGCGGGGAACTTTGCCTGCGGCGTAGGCGGGGAGGTCCGGGCGCAGCTCGTTGAGGAACTCGACCGTGTACTCCAGGCGCCTGGTCGAGATTGCTACGAAGCGGGCGCCGCAGGGCCGGGCTTCTGGATCGGGGGTGCCCCAGCCGGACATGAGGCGGGTGTGATGGGTGTCCTCGATGCGCGTCCCCTTCCCGCATTTGCTGCACTTGGTGGAGTACGAGTCGACCAGAAGCACGGCGGTCCCCTCAGTCATGGTGCCCATCATCCCTTCTTCGGCGTGCCGGGGACGGGCTTTTCGGCACGCTTCACCCAGCCACCGCGCGAACTGCTGTACGTCGTCTCGTGGCCCTTCAGCCGGGGGTCGGTGGGCTCTGGGGATTTCTTCCAGCCGAGTGCCATGATGGCGGTCTCCTGTCTCCTGAATCGGGATGGGAACCGGGGCGGCCGGGTCGCCTGGCAGCAGTCGGCCGCCCCGGGATCTGGTCGGTCAGGCGCCGCGCTGGCGACGCATCTCAGCGGCGATCTCGTCGGAGTTGGCGCCAGCGGCGAACGCCTGCTTGATCGCTTCCATGGGGATGTGCGGATCGGTGAGGCAGTCCGGCCCACCGTGCGCGAGCACCACTCGGGCGGCTTCCTCGATCGCGGTCTGCTTGTCCATGACGGGTCCTCTCTGGTTGAACCGGGGCGGCTGCCCCGGGGGCTTTATGCGCGGACGGTGCCGCGTCGGCGGTGGGTGTCAGCGAGGTCGTAGACGATCAGCCCGCCATCGGTGCGCACTACACGCACCCCCTCTCCGGGTCCCTCTTCACCGCTGTCGTCGTCGTTGTCGTCGGCGGGCTGACCTGCACCGACGACACCCGAAGAGGGGTCGACAGGGGGTAGGGAGGGGACCTCATCCCCGCGCAGGCCGGCCGCCGACGACCGGCCCTTCATCCGGACGTCCTTCACCGGCCACCCCATCCCGGCGGCTGCGGTGCGCACCGCCTCGGTGGTGGTGCCGAGGTGCTCGGCGAGGGGGACGAGTTGGGCGTGCGGGGTGCCGATGTCCCGGACTGCGGCAATGAGCGCGACAGGGGAGACGGGCGGCGGACCAGCGGAGGCGGGGACCTGCTCGACGGCGGGCTCCGACGGCGCCTGCTTCGCCTCAGCCGCGTCGTCCCCGCCGGGTACAACGTCAGCTGGCGCCGGGACCGGAGCCGGCTGCCAGTCGGCCCGGCCGGCGCGGTACGCCGCGGCGATCCACACCGTCGAGCACGCGGCCAGCAGCCACCACCAGGCGCCGGACTCGATCCGGTGGTACGCCCACCCGCCCAGCCGAACGCCGACCTTGCGGAGGATCCAGACGGCGGCGGCCAGCAGCGCCAGACGGAATGCCTTGTCGAACCCGGACGCCTCGCCCACCCAGGTCCTGGCGCGCCGGCTCGTGCGGCGCAGCCGCTGGATCGTGCGTCGCGCCCAGTGGGCGCCCAGCCGTGGGCTGCCGACGGCGACCCGGTCGACGGCCGCGCGGAGCCACTGGGCGGTGGTCGGGGCGCTCACGCCAGATCCCCGAGGTCCGCATTCTTGATGATGCCGAAGGCCTGGCGCCCGAGGTCGTTGGTGCCGCCGATGACGGTCTGCGCGACGAGCGCGGCCGTGCCGGTGCTGATGCACAGCATCAGGCCGATGAAGACGCCCTTCTTCCACTTGCCCTTGGGCAGCTTGGGGATCTTCTTCCGGACGATCCAGAGGGCGATGACAAGGGCGGTGACAAGGACGGCACCGTACTCGTCAAGGCGCGGCGCGGTGGCCTGTGCGAACTCGGCGCCGTCCTGGCCGGTCACGAACCCCATGATGGCGCCGCCAGCCCCGTTGCCGCCCCAGCGCAGCACGCTGCCCGCCTTGCCGAGGGCTCCGGAGGGGCACCCGACCATGAGGATGCCGAAGACAATGCCGAAGACCAGGGGGATCAGGGCCTTGGGGTCACGGGCTGGGCCGCCGGCCTCGGCGGGGGCGCCTGCCTTGCCCTTGCCGCCTCCCCCACTTCCGCCCTTCCACCACTGCCACAGCTCAGCGCCGAGGAGGCCGAGGGCGAGGGCGAAGCCAGCGGTTGTGACCGTGCTGGTCGCGAATTGGTTCATGACGTGTGCACTCCGGTGGTCCAGAAGACGAGCGTGGTGATCGGGAGAGTCAGGGCGGTGGCCTCGGCGGTGGCGTACAGGACGAGCCGGGCCGCGGTGGCGCGGACCTTGGGCCCCCACAGGTCCGGGTCAGCGTGCCGGGCCTGGATCCGGGCGGCGTTGTCCCACCAGGCGACGATGGCCAGTGGGGTGACCGCGATCACCCAGGTCCCGGTGAGGGAGGCCTGCTCGCGGACATCGGCGAGGACCCAGGCCCACGGCCCGGACAGCGGGAACGCGGCGAGGGCCATCACCGCGTGGTAGCCCCAGCGGATCCGGCGCCACCAGGGTGGATCCGGGGGCGGCTCAGGCGGTCCGGCGTCGATGGTGACGTGGACGTGGACGTCGACCGGGACCGGCTGAGGCGGTACGACGGCCGGTCGCGGGCGGTGCCGCCACCAGTCCGGACCGGGGCCCGGGGCGGGCGGGAACGGAGGCGGGGGTGGAGGAGGTGGCGGGGGCGTGCCCGGCGCGGGCAGCGCCTCCCCCGCGGGGATGACTCGGGTTGGGGTGATCGGGTGACGACCGCTCACAGCGACCACCCCGCGCAGGCGAGCGCCACGGCAGAGACGGTGGCCAGGGCAGTTGCGGCCCAGATCCGGCCGGCGCCGAACGCGTCCAGCGCGGCCAGGCCAGCGGCGATACCGACCGCGAACCCGAGCGGCGGGAACACGACCAAGGCGGTGAGCAGCAAGAACGGCAGGGCTGCGGTGGCTCCGATGCCGGCGAGGAGGGCGATGGCCCATCCTCGGTGGCGCATCAGCCAGGTGGTGATAGCGCCGGGCAGCAGTGCCGCGGCGAGCAGGGCGAGCAGCATTGAGGGTGGCCCTTCGGGGCGGGAAGGCGGGCGGGCCGGTGGCCCAACGGGCAGCAGCGCGCCGGCGGGGATGATGCGGGTGGGGGTCACGAGGCGTGGCTCCACGGTGGGCTCCTGATGGCCGAGGGGGCGGGCGCCTAGACCACGGAGGTAGTGGCGGGCGCGTAGCTCGTCGGCGCCCTCGCTGGTCATGCGGCGGTCCTCACGGGTCGGAGTGGGTAGGTCGGGGTCTGCTCGCCGGGTCTGCACGGGGTGCTCGCCGGTCACTCGCCGTCCCTGGACTGCTTCCGGCAGTCGCAGCGAGGGCCAGACCCGGGTGGTGCTGGCCCTCACTGGTGGTGCCGGACGCTGGGCTACTCGCCTGCGGGAGCGGTCTCTTCCTTCGTCATCAGGGCGGCCCAGGCGCGGCGGACGCGCTCCTCGCTGCCGACGAATCCGAGGTCGCGGAAGTCGGCGCTGGCCTGCCGGTAGGAGCGGGGAGGGTCGTCGGAGTAGCGCAGGAACCGCAGCACGACATCGAGCTGCTCGTCCGTGAGCGGCTCACCCGGCACGGGGGTCGGCACGCCCGTCACGGCGGCGAGGTCGGCGAGCGTGACGGGGGGTACCAGGGGCGTGTCGACCGTGCCGGGATCCGGGTCGGTGTGGTCGTTGACCTGCGTGTCGGTGTCCGTCACGGGCTCAGGGACATCCGTGTCGAGGGCGGGCTGAGGAGCCGGGTGCACGGTGGGGTCCGTGTCGTCGGCGGCACGGTCCGTGCCGGTGGGGAGGGCGGGCGTGCCGGGTGCCGTGACGGCCAGTGCCAGGGGCCGTGCCGCGAACGCTGCCGCCAGCTCGCCGTGCTCCTTGTCGGACTTCCGCAGCCGCTGCTCCGCCTCGGCGCGGACCTTGCTGATCCGCTTCTCCGCCTTCGTGAGCGTCTCGGCGCGGGCGATCTGCCGCTCCATCTCCGCGAGGTGGCCAGCGGTCTCGGTGAGGACGTCGGTGGTGGCCTCGGACCGTAGGTGCCGGGCGTCGGCGGCGGCGAGGGCGCGGGCGTTGCGGTCGGCGGCGGACTGGGCGGCGATCTTGTCGGCGGTGGCGCCGTCGGCGAGGACGTTCCCGGCGAACAACCTGAGCCCCATGAAGAGGGCGGCGGCGACGGGGACGAAGGCGAACACCTTGGCGTGGCCGAGGATGAACAGGGTGCTGGTGGAGACGCCGAGTGCGAGCGCGGACAGCCCGAGCATCACGGTCATGCCGATGCGGGAGCGCTGCCGGATCGCAACTTCCGACATGCGGAGGGAGCCGATCCACAGGGCGTCGTAAACGAGGGCGACGGACCAGCCAACGATCATGCCCAGCTTGCCGTGCAGGCCGAGCATGGGGCCGAGCTGGCCGCCGACGGTGATGGCCACGAGGGCGAGCGCGGCCAGGGTGAGGAGCGTCTCCACGACGGCGAACACGTCGAGCCGCGCCGCGGTGGCACGGATGCGTTTCATCGGGTTCCTTTCTGAGGTGCCGGCCCCCGCGGACGGGGTTGGGTTGGGGTGCGGGGGCCGGCGGTCTGGTGGGTCAGTGGAGGTGACGGCCGAGGAGGATGGCGCCGAGGATCAGCGGCCAGGCCATGGCGAGGAGGTAGAAGGCGCGCATCAGGTGGTCCCCCTGCCGCCGCAGGTGGTGCAGGGTCGCCAGACGGTGACGTGTCCGCCGTCGGGCTTCGGTGTGGTTTCGGGGAAGCCGCCTTGGCCGCCGCAGCCCTGGCATGTGGGGGCGGTCACGGGGTCACCTCGGGGCGGGGCAGGGCGCGGCAGCGCTCGGCGTGGGCCTGGGCCTGGCGGTGCGCGGAGTCCTCGAATTTGAAGCTGTCCTCGTGGGGGCAGCCGGTGCACTTGGTGTCGTAGCGCCGGCTCCCGGCGCGCCCGTTGTCGGTGAGGTCGACGGTGGCCCCTGCGACGGTCCAGTAGCGGGCGATGGTGCCCTCGGGCCATGGGACCTGCCACGGGGTAGAGACGGGCTGCTGGATCATCGGGTCACCGCCGGGCGCAGCGTGTCGAGGTAGCAGCGGATCTGCTCGTTGCTGAAGCCGTGGCCGTGGGCGGCGGCCTGGTAGCGGTCGAACGCGGTCCGTTCGTCGTCGGTGAGGGGGTTGCCCTGCTGCGCGCGGGCTTCGGCGAGGCCGAGGGCGACGGCGGCCCAGTGGAGGGCGGCGGCGTGGTCGCGGGTGGGGGTGCCGTCGTTGATGCTGCTGGGCTGCTGGGTGCTCATGCGGTCACCGCTGTGGTGCGGCGCAGGCCGAGGGTGCGGCGGTCGCGGCGCGCGATGGACTCGGCGTTCTCGGTGGCCGTGGCCTCGCTGGCGGCGTTGATCTCCCGGCAGCGGGTGCAGTGGGTGAAGTGGTAGGCGCGGGCGGCGGCCACGTACAGGTTGCCGGGGGTGGGCTGTGCCGGTTGGGGCTGGGTACGATCGGGCACGGTCTCTCCTGGTCTGATCAGGGGAAGGCTGGCCCCGGCGGAGGTGCGAACTCCGGCCGGGGCCGTTCTGTTAAGCGACTCCCGGTCGCTTGCCCATGACTGTAGGGGTCCCCTACGCTCTTGGCAAGCGGCCCCACGAATGAAGGGCCAGGGATGGACGACGAGGAGGTGCGCCGCGTGTCAGACGCCCTCGATGCGGTCGAACAGATCGCGGACCGGGAAGAGCGGGTCAGAGCCCAGAGCAAGATCATGGCTGAGCAGGTCCGCCGAAATAAGGTCTGGGCGCAGGAGCGCAGCGAGCTGATCCGCGAGCTGTGGAACGACGGCAACGGGCTCTCGTATCGGCAGATCGCCGACCGCCTCGGGATCAAGCTCAGCACGGTGCAGGACGTCTTCCGTGGCTACAAGGGGTCGGGGACCGTGCGACCGAAGAAGGAGGCGTCGGATGGATGAGCTGGCGAAGTGGCGTGACGAGGTGTCCCGCCTGCGGAAGCTGCTGCACGAGGTAAGCGAGTTCCTGTACAGCGATCCGTCTCCAGAGGGGATGCGGCTCCACCATGAAACGCACGAGGCGTTCAAGAGGACCAGCACGATGCTCATGGGCGATGAGACGCCGATGAAGGATGTGAGCTGGATGCCGACGGCGCCGGGCTGCGAGAACTGGCGACGGGAGCACCGGGCGGACGTATGTCCGATGGGTACCTGTCAGCGGTGCCGATATCTGGAACGCTTCGGATCTTGAACAGACGATAGCCCCGGTCCACTGTGGCCGGGGCTATCGTCATGCTGGGCGGGTTCCAGGCGCCGTAGCAGTGCTGCCGGTGCGCGAGCAGCTGGTCCGCCCGGCAGCACTCCCAGAATCACACCCCTGTCAAGCGGCGCTCCGTCCGGCCGTACCCAGCAGGCCGTTGTCAGTGCCGTGCGGCAGGCTGTCCACCATGCCTGTGGTGATCGTGTACCCGCCCGACGAAGAAGGCGGCCGGCGCATCCGAGTCGACGGAGAGATCTCGGGCCGCGCGTTCGGGCTGAAGGACATGGTCGAGTTCCTACGCCGGGCCGGCCTGGACACGATCGAGGACACCGACGTGGTGACAGCCGGCTGGATCGAGTGGCGGGGCGGCGGACCGGACGCGTGGGAGCACTGACCGGGGCTATCTGCCGGGCGGGTGACACGGCGCGAGAATCCCGTGCCGTCGGCGGCGGCCGGCCGTTGGCAGGGCATGGAGCCGGTAGACGAGGAACTGTCGAAGCTGCTGGACGAGGGCGGCGAGTTGATGCCGCTGCTGACGTTCGGGGAAGCGCGTGCGCTGCACTACGTCGCCCACCTGTTGGGCCTCGGTGATGCTGCGGCGGCGGATGCTGCTCGGGAATTGGAGACGCGGTTGGAGCGTCGGCTCAAGGTGATGTTCCCGGGGCAGGACATCCTGCTGAAGACGGCGTACTACGAGTACTGACGCACGACCGCCCCGTCTCAACCGTGGAGACGGGGCGGAAGGCTGTGCGCCGGGTAGCTACTCCGGTGCTTGGCAGCCGATCGGTCGACACCACCCTGGGTGCCGTACTGCCACGCTCAGGATGCCACGGCCGTCAAGCCGGGCGCTGGGTACGCAGCCGCTCGAAGCTGCGCCCCATCTCTTCGCCCGCCTTCTGCACAGCCGGGGCCATGGCGCGGACCATGGCGCCCAGAGCGGCGCCGACCTCGGTTACGCGCTGCGCGGTCTTCGGGTTCGGTCGGGGCTTGATGATTTGGACGGGCATGGTCTCCCCCTTCGGACGGCTGAGTTCAGGATGGCACGGCAGCGGCTTGAGTTCACCACATGCGGCAGGCCCGCCACAGCAGCTCGGCGGCGAGAAGGTGGCCGCGTTCCACGAGCCAGCAACCAACGACGTCGATGCGGCGGGTGATCCAGCCGTGCAGGTCAGGCACGATCGTCTCCCTGGGTGGCGACGACGAGCAGTTGGACGAGGTTCTGGAACCAGACGGGTTCAGACACCCGCTCGGGCGGGACGGGCCAGCCGTGCGGGCAGGTTGGTGGCGGAGTGCTACGCCACCACGGGGCGTGGGAGCGCCCGCAGACGCACTCCCACGGGGTCACGGCCCAGCCGTGCGGGTCAGTCATGGGGCTGCTCCTGGTCGATGGTGTCGAGGATCTTGCGGGGGCTGAGGTCCGACCAGCCGTTGAGGGCCCATCCGGCGAGGGCGCGGACTCGGGTAAGGGCGGCTTCGGCGCGCGCCGCCCGTGCCCGCTGCTCCTCGTAGGCCTCGGGTGGTGGTGTGGCGTCGCCGCGCCCGCAGTGCTCGCAGTAGCCGCGCGCCACTTCGCGGAGCGCGTTGAGGGCGTCGTACAGCTGGTCGAGTTCGGTATCGGTGATCGTGGACGCGGTCCGGCGGTCGGTCACTTCTGTTCCCTGGTCGCGGCGGTCGTCCAGCGGGTAACGGGCGGCCGGCATCCGACCTGGGTGACGTAGTCGATGACGTCGTGGATCTGATCGATCTCGGTGTCCCTGTCGTCCAGGTCGAGGCTGGCCATCAGGTCCACGAGTGCAGGGATGGTGTGTTCGGAGATCTCGCCGGTGGCGTAGAGGCGGCTGATGGAGCCGCCGTCGCGGTAGGGGCGGAGGATGTCGCGGATCTGCTGCTCGGTCACGTGCTGCTCCTGGTGGGAGGGGCCGCCCCCGCGCGGGGGCGGCCGTGGTCAGGTCAGGGCTCGGTGGGGTGTCGTTCGATGGCGATGATGGCGCTGTCGCGGAGTGCGATCTCACTGCCGCCAGCGAGGATGAAGGTGGCCAATTCACCGCCGCTCCTGTTGCGGGGGTCGAGTCGTTCGAGGTGGTCGATCAGCGTCATGCCGCCGGTGAGGACTTCAGCGGTGTGTTCGGTGGTGCCGACCGCGTAGCGGATGGTCATGGTCTCGGTGGTGAAGGCTGCGATGGCCTTCCGTGCTTCGGTGTCTTTGTCGGTGTTGATGGCGGGTTCTCCTTCGGTTACGGCTGTTCGGTCATGCTGCTGCTCCTGGTGGTGTGGGCCGCCCGGGTGTGCCGGGCGGGCGGCGGCCTACTGCTTGTTGAGGGCGCGGGCCACGGCGAGGGCCCACGGGTTGACCACGCCCTCGTCGTCGCCGTCGGCGAGGTCGTCCAGTAGGTCGGTCAGCAGGAGGCCGACGGCGGGGTCCATGGCGGCGGCGTAGTTGCCGACGGGGGCGTGGACGTAGGGGACTCGGCCTCTGCCGCCTCCGCCGAGGAGCGGGCGCGCTCCGGTCGCCCACAGGGTGGTGAAGGTGGAGTCGGGTTGGTCGGGGAAGTGGCGGGTGGCATGCCAGGTGCTGCTGCCGCTGTTGTCGGCTGCTGCGGTGGCGAGCGCCCGGAGCTTCTCGGCGGCGGTTCGGATTTCGTCGGCGGGTGTCACGGGTTCTCCTCGATGTGGGTTATGGCTGGGAGTTGAGGCGTGCGCGGATCCAGTCGGCGTCGGACTCGGCGACGTGCGCGCCTGCGACTCGGGCGACGATGATCTGGGTCGGCTGCCCGTAACCGTCCCGCTCGGGTCCGATGCGGGCGCCCCAGGGCTGGCCGTGGTCGGGCGGGGTGTGGCCGTCGGGGCAGTGGGGGCAGCCGGGCACCAGTTCGTAGCGGGGTGCGTCCTCGATGGCGCGCAGGACAGCGATTGGGTCGTCGGCGGCGGGGTCGTCCCAGACGATGCGGGTGTGGCCGCCGTGTCCGTGGACGGCTTCGGCGTCCGCCAGGCTCTCCCAGAAGACGGTGGACGGCCGTTCTCCGCGCCAACGGATGGACACGGTCCCGTCAGGCCACCGGACGCCGTCGGCGACCCGGCCGGTGCCGGAGACGCCGGTGATGTCGGTGGTGCGCTGAAGGTGGAAGCGGCGGGGCTGTTCGGTCATGGGTCTCTCCTCGGAGTGTGGGGCTCTGTGCGCCTGCCTGTGGCGCGTTGGCGGTGCGGGGTGAAGTGAGGGGCCGGGCAGGACTGTTCGGGGCGCACAGGCCCGTGCAGCCCCTCTGTGGGGGCCGCGCAGTCTCACGCGGCCCCGGCAGGCTCAGTCCGTCTCGGGCTGCCCGGACCGCGCCTCGTCAGCCAGCCGACGCAGCCAGCCGATTACCGTCTGCCACTCGGCGTAGGTCTGGCTCTCGGGGCGGAGGATGGCGACGGCTCGGGCGTCGAGGTGCGCGGCGAGGCTGGTCAGGGTCTGCGGGCGGACGTCTGGGACGGCCTCCTGGTCGGGCGCGGGCAGCACGGCCAGGACCGCGTCGGCGAGGGCTTCCACGTCGTAGGTGCAAAGGGCGCAGCGGGCGTCGAACCGGTACTCCCGGTGGTTGGCCTTCACCCCGAGGTCGGCGTAGTCCGCACGCCGGGTGGTGAGCAGCACCTCGGCGATTCGCCCCCGCAGCGCCTCCCGGGCGGTGGCGGGCGCCAGGCGGGCGGTCAGGTGGGCGGCCGGGTCACCGCAGCTGTCCTGCGGCTGGCATCCAGCGGGCGGCTGGGTGGCCTGGTCCGCGGGCGGGGTGGGCTGCGTCTGGTCGGCCAGGTCCTCGGGCTGGGGCTGGTACCCGCCGCAGGGGCACTTCCCCTCCCCGCGCCCGTAGTACCACTGGCACTGGCAGTAGACCCCGCCGAGCTTGACGTGGCGATCCTTCGGATGCCTGCACGTGCACGACGCGTCACTGTCCTGGAGAGCACGCCGGGCGGCCTGGCGTTCCTCAATAGCGTTCCGCCAGTCGGCGCGGTCGGTGGTCGGTTCGTTCACGGTCACTCCTGGCGGCTGGTGCGGTCGGTCGGGGTGTGGGAGGCTGGGCCGGCCCGGCCGCGGTACGAACGCGGCCGGGCCCTTGCGTTCGGGTGCTCAGCGGCCGCGGAGGGCACGAGCAAGATCCCGCGTGCGGAAGGCGGCTGGCCGGGTATCGATGGGCAGGCCAGCGCCGCGTGACCCGGTGGCCAGGTACTCGCGCCGCTGGTCCGGTGTGGCCCGGCGGATCCATTCGAGGCAGGCGATGGTGATCGGGTCGGTGGCAGTCACGCCGTCTCCATGGTGGCGGCCCACTGCTGGATGACCCGCTCCAGGGCAGCAGCGCCATCCCACCGGCCGGCGCGCTGCGAACCGGTGGGATGGCCGGTGTTGAGCAGGCTGTGGACGGCGGCGAGCACGCTGGCCGGGTCGGCCCAGCCGTCGACCCGAAGGGCAGCCGGCTCGCTGTGGGTGCCGGTGTCGTGGCGGCGCAGCCACTCCCAGGACGGGCCGGGCGGGTAGATGCCGTCGGGGTCGGTGCCGTGCCATTCCCAGCGGAGGAGGATGCCGTCGGGCCACGGGCTGGTGTCGAGGGTGATGACGGCGGTGAGCTGGGGGTGGGTGCCGGGGCCGTCGGCGGTGGTGGTCCAGGCGTCCTCGATGTGGTGGCCGGCGGTGGTGAGCGCCTGGATGACGGTGGAGATGTAGGGGGCGTGGGGTGTCTCGGTCACGTTGCTGCTCCTGGTGGCTGGTGTGGGTGTGGTCACGGCCGGGTGGATCGCAGTTCCCGGCAGCGCTCGCCGTCGGCCTCGTGCCGCTCCATCGCCGGCGACTTGCGGTCGCCGTGGTCGGGGCAGTCGGGGTCGGGGATGATCCCGCCGCACACCTGGACCGGGCAGCGGCAGGCCGGGGACGGCTGCACGTAGGGGACGCGGTGCAGGATCACGACGGGCTCCCGGTGGTGAGGAGCAGGTGCACGCGGGCGGCGATCTCGGCCGGCGTGGCGGCGTCGAGCGACTGCGGGTCGCCGACCTGGTCGACGCGGCCGAGTCCCCAGTCGACGCCGTACCGCTCGGTCCAGCCGATGACCAGCTGCTCGCCCGGGTCGGCGTCCAGGACGCGCATCGCGTGGGGGGTGAGGTCGATGACGATCGCGGACTCGTGGGCGTCGACCACGGTGTGGTCGTAGACCTCGATGGCGGCGGCGACCTCACGGACCCAGGTGTCGGGCATCTCGTCGTAGAACTGCATGGTCATTTCCTCCTGTTTTGTGTCGTTTTGGGACGGTAGCGGTGGGGTCTGACAGTCAGTGGCGGTGCAGCCGGGGCAGCGGGATGACGAACTCCAGGCCGGCGGGCAGCGGGTGGGTGTCGCACCAGGCGCGCATGCGGTCGCGCCAGTTGGCAGCGGCGATGATGCCGTTGCAGGTGGCGGTGACCGGGGTCCAGCTGTGGCCGGTGCGGGACTCAACGGTGAGGCGGACGGTGTAGGTGTGCATGGTCGTCTCCGGTGGTGTGGGTGTGGTCACGGCCGGGCGGCGTCAGACACGGCGGCTCGGAGGTTCTCGATGGCGCGCGCCTCATCGGCAGCGGCGGCACGGAGCGACTGGCAGGCGGCCCGCAGCCGTGCGGACCGGTCCTCGCTGCGGGCGATCAGCCAGTCGATGATGGTCTCCGGGCTGTAGCGGACGATCTGGTCGGCCGGGATGCGGGCAAGGTCGCTCATCGGCGGGCCTCGCTCTCCGCGGTCTCGCACCCGGGGCAGTCGTCCACGTGCTCGGGGTCGTCGCTGTCGTCGGCGACCACGTGTGTTTCTTCCTCGTCCGGTCCGGCGAGGTTCTCCCGCAACGCGGTGGCCCGCTCCGGGTCCAGCTCCAGCCAGTACGGTTCGCCAGCGGGTCCGGACAGCAGCACGGTGACGCTGTCGTCGTCGCCCCACATGACGTCGTCCAGGCCCCAGCGGAGCAGCGTGGGCTCGGGCGCGTCTCCGTCTGTGACGCCGGGGCCGAGGATGTTGGCGATCTCGTCGTCGCCGAATCCGTCGCGGCGGAGGCTCGCGGCCATCTCGTCGCTGTCGTCGGCGACGACGAGCGTCTCCACGGCGGTGGGAATGTCGACGGTGCGCACCAGGTACGCCGGGACCTTCTGGCCGTGCTCGCTCAGCCAGTTACCGACATCCGTGATCGCCTGCTCGCGCGCGGTGGCGAGTCCGGCGCGGAGCCTGTTCAGCTCGGCCACGTCGAGGTCGTGCTGCTCGCGGAGACGCTGCTCGTATGCGCGCTGGCCGGCACGTTCGGCGCGGAGGCGCTCGATCGTGCCGCGCATCTTCTTCATCGCGGTCTCGTCCTCGCCGTGCCAGCGGATCAGCTTCGCGATCTCGGCTTGCTGCTCGCTCGCGTCAACGCGGAGGCGGCGGATCTCGGCGGCCATCTGAGGCACGTCGGTCCCGGCGAGGATGTCGGCCTCGTCCTGCCAAGCAGCGTCGAGGCCGGTCGCGTACTCGTACAGGCCGGCCGCGCGGGCTTCGATCTCGTCGAGGTCGAGGGGCTGCGGGTCGTGTGGCATCAGGTCTCCAGGGGTGTGAGGCGGGTGGTTAGACGGTGGGCTGCGGCTGGGCGGCAGGGCGGCGACGAGTGCAGACGCGGTCGGTGTGCCAGACCTGTACGAGGTGCCGGGGACCGAGGAACTTGGTCTGCTCGCTGGCCAGGCCCCAGGCGATGGGCATGCCGTCGCGGTTCCACAGGCGGGCCGCGGGTTCGGTCACGCCTCCGAGCCAGTCGGACGGCGGGGCTTGGCAGAGGCAGGTCCGGAGTTCGTCGATGCCGTCGTTCGCACGCCGCATGGGCGGTAGGACGGTGAGGCGGATCCAGTCCGCGGCTTCGGGAGTCATGGCGGCGTGCTCCTTGGTGGTTGGGGTTGCGGTGTGCGGGGTCAGGTGGTGGGGGTGCGGGGCCGGTCTGCGATCGCCTTGAGCTTGTGGGCGAGGACGGTTTCTGGTTGGTCGGTGATGGAGGTGAGAGCGACCGTGGCGGTGACGATCACGTCGACGAGTTCGTCGGCGACGTCGGCGGTCGTGTGGGTGGTGCCCTTGCGGGGGTTCTGGCCGACGGTGCCGATCCAGGCCTGGGCGACCTCGCCGGCCTCCTCGGTCAGCTTGAGGATGCGGAGGGTGATCTCCTGCTGGGAGCGGCCGTTCTGCTGGTCGAGCCAGGTGGTGAGGTTGTGGATTGTTGTCCACTGGTCGGGGGTGAGCATGGGTCTCCTTCGGGGTTAGGCGGCGTTCTGGCGGGCGTTCACGCGTTCGGCGGGGCGTGCGGCCCCGGGTGTTCCGACGGCGTCGCAGAGGGCCTGCCAGTGGGCGTCACGCTGGGCCTGGGTCCAGTGGCTGGGCTGGTGGTCGCGGGCCTGGGTGCCGGGTGCGGGTTGGGGGCGGATGGGGATGGTCTCGGCGAGGAGCCGGTCGAGGGGGCTCACAGCTGGTGGTCCTTGATGTGCCGCTCCTCGTCCTCGCGCTCCTTGTCGTGGCAGCGGATGCAGAGCTTGGCCTGAGGCTTGTGGTGGAGGCGCCGTGAGCACCAGCGGTCGTCGGTGTCCTCGATCTGCTCGATCCACTCCAGGGCTTCGGGGAGGCGCACGAGTCCGGCGACGTCGATGCAGTCGTGTTCAGGCTGGTAGGTGAAGAGGGGGCGGGGCTGCTTGCAGCGTTCGCACTGGCCTTCGATGGGGGTGGGCGTGGTGGTCATGCGGCGGTTTCCTCGGCTTCCTGGTAGCGGCGGTTGTGGACGGTGTGGCGGGCGCGGCCGTCGTCGTGGCAGGGCACGGTGGGCTCGACTTGGCAGGTGGGGCAGACGGCGGTCTGCTGCGCCCAGGCGGAGATGCGCTTCGGGTGGGGTTCGGGGAGGTGTTGGCCGGTGGTGCGGAGGGTGCAGGGTCGGCCGGCGGGTGCGTGGCAGTGGGGGCAGGCGATGGTGCGGGCGGGGTGGGTGGTGGTGCTGTGGATGAGGGCGCGCAACGCCGGGCTTGCGGGTGGTCACCGGGCTTCGCCGCCGGTGCGGCGGTCGATAGCGCCGATCCACGCGACAGCGACAGCGGCGACCTGGATCAGCTCGGCGCGCAGTCGGGCCGGGACCCGTTCTGCCTCGGCCTCTGCGACCTCCTCGGTGAGGATGTCGGCCCAGGTGCCGTATCCCGATCCGAAGGCGCTCTCGCACCAGCGGCGCGCTGCCTCGGCGCGGTCCTGCTGGCTCTTGTTGCCAGTGCCGTCGGGGTGGTTCTTCTCGCCCCACTTGGCGTCCTGGCGGGCGCGCTCAGCCTGGATCTCGCCGAGGATCGGGGCGTCGGGGCCGAGGGTGCGGCCCATGTAGGCGGCGACGTCAGCGAGGAGGCGGGCTCCGAGGACGGTGCCCCAGTCGTCGGTGCCGAGCCGGATCGGGGTCTCGGCGATAGCGGCTTCGATGACGGCGGCGAGGGGCTTCAGCTCGGCGAGCTGGTCGGCGTTCATGCGGTCTCCTCGGTGTCGTTGGTGCGGCGGATGGTGACGGCGGGGCTGCGGGGTGGGAGCGGGTCGTTGCGGTGCTGCCAGGCGTGCCAGCCCTGGACGGGGTGGGTGATGAGCCAGGCGATGTTCTCGACGGACAGGAGCGTCCAGACGGCTGCTCGGCGGAGGCCGGTGGCCCGGGTGGTGCTGTAGAGCTGCCAGTTGGCCCAGTTGAGGGCGCGGTGTACGGGTCGGCCGCGACCGATGCCGTATCCCCCGAGCCAGGCGAGGATGAGCGCGACGACGAACAGCGTGGTCATGCGGTCTCCTCGGTGCGGGGCTGGAGGGTGGCGTGGCTGGCGGCTTCAAGGCGGCTGGGGTGCGGCTTGGTACGGCGGCGGCTGGTGGTGGCCCCCTTGGGATCGACACGGCGGGAGCGGCACGGCTCGCCAGCGGGGGCGTGGCACCAGTCGCAGGTGACCGCGAGGGGGTCGGGGAGTCCTGCGGCTATGGCTGCGCGCCGTGACGCCTTGATGGGGCGGTAGCCGTCGAGGACTTCGTCGACGTGGCGGGGCACGTAGCTACCGAGTTGTTCGAGACGACGTTCCGCTTCTTCTGCGGCGGTCCCTGCGGTGATCTCTTTGACGGCAGCGGGGGCGGCTTCACCACGGACGACGGCCTGTCGCTCGTTGCGCAGGGCGGTGATGTAGCCACTGATGTCGTCGGGATCCAGCTCGGGGTGGGCTGTGGGCTCGAAGGTGCCGTTGTGGCGGTTCATGCGGTCGCGAACGGTGGCGGCCCAGCGGGTGGCGATCTCGGCGGGAAGAATCGGCCAGGTGCTGGTGGCGTAGTGCTCTTGCGCGGCCTGGACGGCGTAGTCGTAGGGGACGTCAGTGAGGATGCCGGCCCACATGAGGATCTGGGCGCGACGTTCGGTGGGGTCTTCGCGACGGACGCGGGGATCAGCGAGTGCGATCTGCGCGATCAGGTGGGGGATCTGCTCGGGCTCCATCAGGCGCCTTTCGACTTCTGCTGCCGCAGCTCTTCGGCGATAGCGGCCATGTCTTCGAGGTACTCGGTCGTCTTGCTGGGGCCGGCGACGGGGCGGGGGCCGGTGTAGGTGGTGGGTTCTTGGAGGCCGGTCCAGCCGCGGAGGAAGTACTTGGCGCTGTAGGGCTGGGTCTTGGCGGCCTGCCATGCGCGGGCTGCGTGGTCGACGAGGGCGGGGACTCCGGCGCGGCGGACGGCGTTGCGGAGTTCGAGCCACTCGGCTGCTTGGAAGCTCCAGGAGACGGTCATGCCGCGGGCTTCCATGGCTTCGATGAGGGGTTGGACTTCCCCTCGTCCCGAAAGCGGGACCACGTTGGCGCCCGGCTGTGTTCCGGAGGGGGGAGGGGGAGGTGGTACCTCCGTAGGAGGTACCTGGGACGGGACGGGTGGGGTGGGGACGGGGGCAGCGTCACCGTGACGGCTGGTAGACGCGTCTACATGGGCGTCTACATTCCGGGGCGCACTATCGTTGACCTGCCCGTTTCCGTTCCAGGCACCAGCATTCTGTTGTGAGTTGGCACCCGAACTCGATGCGAACTCGTCCTCAACTCGATGCGAGTTGCGTTTCGTTTTGGGGGCAACTCGCATTGAGTTGCCTTCCGAATCCGAGCCGTGTCCGTTTCGTCCGTCGTGCTGAGACGCGTCTACACCGGCGTCTCCGGCTGCGGCGCGCTTACCCTCGCGCCACCGCTGCTGCCGCTCGGATTTGGCCTTGCGTGCGATGTCGGTCTCGGCTCGGCTGGGGTTCTTGTCGAGGTAGTCGTGGATGACGTAGGAGTTGACGTCGACTTCGGGGCACGAGGCGCAGTCGTGGCCGTGCTGGTGCCACAGTCCGGCGTCCACGAGTGCCTTGATCATGCGGGGGGTGCCGTACATCTTGGCGACGTGCTTCGGCACGACTCCGTCGGTCACCTGCTGGGCGACCCAGGATCCGCACCGAACGTAGAGACCGACGGCCGGCGTGCCTGCGGCGAACACCTTGGGATGGCAGTGAAAGCCATCATCGATCTTGAACCAGGACATCGGCACTTCTTTCGGTCGTGCGGAACCAAGGGGCTTGCGCGTCTTGGCAGCGCTGGCCTTGCACTGCCATGCTACTTTAAAGATTGGCCAACTTGGAAGGATTGGTAATGACTTACACTCTGGCCATGGCCCTTCACCCGAAGATCGAGATCAAGGAAGACGGCGTGGCCGAAGTCGGCATGACCGACGCGCGCGCCGCGCTGACGTCGCTGATCCGCGAGGTCAGCTGGGGCCAGCGGCCAGGAGCCTTCACTGAGCGCGGCAAGCGGGTGGCAATGCTCGTGCCGCCCGAGTTCTACGAGCAGGCGGTCAGAGAACGGGCTGCCCTCGAACGCGTGCGCAACCAGTGGCCTGACGTGTACTCGGACCTGTTCGGCGATCTCCCCGGATGACACCGTTCCCCTCCCCCTCTCCGGGCCCCGCACCGCGCTGGTGCGGGGCTCTGCTGTCACTGGCCGATGGGTGCGCCGCAGCGTCGGCAGAACCCGGCGGACGGCGGCAGCGGATCCCCGCACCCCGGGCAGCTCATGAACTGGTCTCCTCGGTCACGGGCCCGTGCTCGGCAACGAGGACCCGCCAGCGGATGAAGTGGGAGCCTGTCGCGGTCCAGCGGGCGCCCTGCTTGGACCAACGGCGGCCGGTCCGGTCGCTGACCGCCCGGACGTCGGTCGGGGCCTGGAAGCTGCCGGGCCCGTCGGGGCGCCAGGTACGGGCGGCCATCACGTGATCCTCCCGGCCTGCGCCGCGCGGGTGCCGCGCCACACGGACACCGCGGAGTGCTCACCCGACGGGCGGAGCGTACGGTCGAACCCGCAGTGCTCCAGGAGCCCGTCCCGGACGAGGGCCTGCGTGAGGTTTCCCCAGTCCGCGCGCGGGTTGCCGGGCTCCGGGAGGTCGTTGTCCTTCGCGACCTCGTACACCGTGAACCTGCGGCCGGACTGCGCGGCGGCCACGAACACGGGCCGAACCAGGTCGCACCAGCTGTGGTAGTCCACGGCCGGCGCGGGCACGCTGCCGTCCAGGGCGGGCTGTATCGGCGCGATCATCGGGCGTCCTCCTCCTGCTGCGGGCGCGGCGTGTAGGCGGGTGGTGGTTCGGGGAGGCCCGCCGCCCGCCAGGGGCTGTGCGTCGAGCACAGCCACCCGGCGGGGGTACAGGCGGACCGGAACATCTGCGGGACGGGGATGCCGCAGACCGGGTCGGCAGCGGCGTCCATCAGGCCGCGGCCGGTGTACTCGCGGCCTGTCGTTCGGCGCCGTCGGACAGGTGCTCGGGCCGCACGCACTCCGGGGTGCCGCAGGTGCGTCGTACCGCGCCCTCGGGCGCCCGGCCGCGGCCGACGATGAACGCGAACTGGGCGGGCGTGTAGGCGCGGCCCCGGAACTTCGGCTTGACGGAGCCCGTCCATGCGAGGTGGTCGCCGAGCGTTGCGAGGGTGCTCTCCGCGAACACCTCCTGCATCGTCCGCTGCCGTGGCGGCTGCTCGGCGAGACGGAGGCGCCGCTGGGTTTCCAGGGCTGTCAGCTTCCACTGGACGGCCCTGCGGCGGATGTCGCGGCGCTCGTCGTCCGTGAGTCCGCCCCACACGCCGTCCTCAATGCGCTCGTCCAAAGCGTGGTTGAGGCACTCCTCGCGCACCGGGCAGCCGCGGCACACAGCCTTCGCGGTCCCCTCGGCGCCCGTACTGAAGAACAGCTCGGGGTCGTAGTCCTGGCACGCGCTGCGGGTCCGCCAGTCTGGCTGCCGGACCGTGTCAGGGACAGCGCCGGTGTAGTTGCTCATGTCAGGCTCCGAAGATCGCGTTGAAGAGGGACGCCGTGCGCTGCCGCATAGGCCGGTCTTCCAAGTGCCCACCGGCCAAGCACCCCGGCACGCCGCACACGGGCCGGGCTTGGCCCTCGGGGACGCGGCCGTAGTGGAGACGGAATGCGATCCGGTACGCCGAGTGATTGGCGCCCCGGTATCTCAGATTCGGCGTGGTGTTCGTGATGGGGCCCGTCCAGCGGACGTGCCCACCGTCGATCGGTTTGGCGCGCAGCCGGAACGCCTCTTCCAGGGATGTGGCCCGCGGCTTGATCCGGCGCGGCATGGACGGGTCGCGCTGGGCGCGCTTGTCCAGCACCTTGCACATGCCGCAGTAGGCGCTGCCGTCGGGCTCCAACCTGCCGTGCTCTGCTTGGTCGTGGCCTCGAACGCACTGGGTGGGCAGGTCTCCGAGACCGCGCTCAGCCCGCACTTTCCGCCGGGCTTCCTGCCGTCCGGCTTCGTCGTTGACGTGGTCGGGGGCAACGCAGTGCGGGTATTCGCACTCGGCCTTGACGTAGCCCTGCGGGGGCCGACCGTGTTTCTTCTCGAAGGCGATTGCGGCGGGGCTGTAGCTGGCCTCCTTGTACCGCATGACCGGCGTGCTGGTAGCACCGGCGCGTTCGCCGAGCCATTCCAGGTGTCCGCCGTCGATGAGCTTGGTACGGGTGGCCCACTTTTCTTCGAGGGTGAGGGGCTGCAAGGTGACGTTGGGGATGTCGTACTTGCGGCGCAGGCGGGCGACACGGGTCTTATCGACGTGGAGTTCGCGGGAGATCCGCAGGTTGCTGTACCCGTCGCGGAGCAACGCGAGGATGTCCGTGTCCGAGGCGTTCACGGGGGCGGGCATCAGGCAGTCACCCCCGCGGCGAGTTCGTCCAGCGTCAGCTCGACGTACGGCTGCCGGGCGCCCGGACGGTCCTTGCGGGCGGTGAGCCGCCAGTAGCGGCGCCCGCGCGGGAGTTGCTCGGCGAGGACCGGGACCGCGCCGATCATCTGCGCGAGGTCCCACAGCGCGTTCCACTCGGCCGGCGGCAGGGCGCCGCTGCGCTTGCACTGGACGAGCAGGATCTGCCCCGGCTTGATCGCGACCAGATCGACCTTGCTCTTGGAGCCGGCGGTGCGCAGGACTTCGTAGCCCTCCTCGCGGAGGTGGGCGCGGACGCGGTGCTCCAGCGCGCGGCCCTTCTCGTAGTTGCTGGTCATCGCTGACCCCTTTCCATCAGGCGGCGCAGCCCTGTGGCGGCGACGGCGGCCGGCCAGAACACGGTGACCAGGGCCAGGGAGAGGCAGGTGCGGACCGGGTCGGTGAACATCGCCGCGTCGACCAGCGGGTGTTCACGTCCGGCTACGGCGAGTGCGACGGTGAGGGCGACGATGCCGAGCGCCCACACGGCGAGGACGATGATGGCTGCGACGGTCATGCTGCCCTCCCAACGTGATCACGGTGCGCCGCGCCGGAGGGCGCCAGGCCGAGGGCTTCGAGGACGAGGCGGCAGTCCGCGACCCCTTTGGAGCGAGCCGCGACAGCCACTGCGGCCTGTGCCTCTTCGCGGCTCCAGTGACTGGAGACCGAGTGGCGTCGTGTGTAGGAACGCTGCTTGGCGGCGTGCGCGTCGCGGCATGCCTGGCAGGGCTCCTCGCCTTTGCGGAGGTGTCGCTGGTAGGCGCCGTCCGTGCCGCACGGTGCGGGCGAGAGGGCAGGGGGCGGTCCATCAGCAGGCCGACCGTGGTAAACCCACCGGGTGAGGCAGGTCCGGCACCAGCCGTGGCCTCCGTGCTCACGGCGTTTCCCGCACGCGTCACAGGTGATGATGCGACGACGCTTCCGGCTGCTCACAGCCCCTCCCCGACGAGGTGGCCGGCGTCGCAGCGCAGCGTGGTCCCGTGCACGGTCGCGGGGAGGGTGGTGCCGCAGGTCGGGCAGTACGTCCACTGCTGGACCATGACCGCGCCGTGCACCGGTGCGTGGCGGGGCCGGGCCGCCGCCAGGCGGACTGCCCAGCGGACGGCGGCGGTGGCGATGACGAGGGCTCCCATGAGGGAGGCGGCGCCGAGGGTGATCGCCGGGGTCACGACGCGCTCTCCTCGACCGGCTGGAGGGCGGCGAGCTGCGCGCGCAGCACCACGATCTCCTGCTCCTGCTGCATGTTGACCTTGTGCAGGGCGCGGACCTGCTCGTCCAGTGAGCGCCGGGCCCGCTCCAACAGGGCCAGCTGCTGCGCGACCCGGGCGCCACCCACCGCGGGCTGCACCGAGACGGGGGTGTCCGGGTGCTCGTCCTGGAGGTGCTGGAGCTGCGAGCGGAGGTCGTCCCGCTGAGCCTGGAACCGGGCGATCGTCGTGGCCTGCTGCTCGATCTTCGCCTCGGCCAGCTCCCGGCGGCCGGTCTCGACCTTCAACGCGCGCTGGATGTCGACGTACTTGGACTTGGCGACCAGCATCACTGGCCCTCCGTTCGCTGAGCAGGGATCAGGGGCCAGTCACCGCGCACGGTTTTTGCGCGGTCCTCTTTGCCGGGGGTGTTCCGGAAGTACTTGGCGAGCGATTCGGCCTGCTCGCGCGCCCACTCGACCTGCATCTCGTGCAGCTGGGCGAGGGTGGCGTTGCCGATCTTCGAGTGGACGTTGGCAATCCGCCACGCCACCCGGCACGCGGCCAGCGCATCCGCCGCCGCGTCATGCGCGCCGTCCAGCGGCACCTGGTAGTGGCGGCACAGGTCCGTCAGCGTCCGCTTCCCGCTCCGGTACGGGTCGACGTGCTTGTCCAGCACGAACGGGTCGACGACCCGCAGGTCCGGGCCCACGGTGTCAGCGAGCGGCTGGACGCCGTGCCGGCGTGCCTCCCGGTCCAGCATGGTCAGGTCGTAGGCCGCGTTCATGACGATGATCGGGATCCCGGACATGACCACCGCGGTCAGCGCGGTGACGACCTGCTCGACAACCTCGCCGGCCGGACGACCCTCGGCACGGGCTAGCTCGGTGGTGATGCCGTGCACCGCAGCGGCCTGCTCGGGGATCTCGACGCCGGGGTCGGCCATCCAGGTGGCGGATGCGACCGGCTGAGCGCCGCCGCACTGCACGACGCACGCGGTGACGATCCGGTCCCGGACCGGGCTCACGCCCGTGGTCTCCAGGTCGAAGCCGCAGAGGCGGCCGAGGTACCACGGCGGGGCCGCGGTGTGGTTCTGCTCCATGAGCTGTGGTCTCCTTGGGGTGGCCGCCCCGCACTGCCCGCGGGGCGGCCGATCTGTGTGCGGGCTAGAACGGCGGCGTGTCATCCCACGGATCGCCGAGGACCGGCTCTTTGCGGGCGGTGGGCGACTTCCAGGCCCACGCGGGCCGCGTGTCCCACGTGCCGGTGATGAAGGAGTCGATGAGGTCGTCCAGGTTCAGCCCGGCTTCATCGAGACCCCGCGCGAAGCGGGTCAGCCGACGGTGTTCGGGGCCATCGCCGTGCACCAGGGCCTCGGCCAGGTACTCGGCGAGCATCGTGCGGAGAGTGCCGAACGCTGCGCGGTAGGCGGTCACGTCGAGGGCTACGGTCTCGGTGCGCTCGCTCATGCCTGACCGCCGGGCTGCGCGACCTCGGGCCAGTTGCCGGAGCCGGCGGGCGGGGCATCGTCCCACAGGGCGTCGGCGGCGGCGTCGGCATCCGTCTCGACGTCGATGGCTTCCGGCTCACCGTCGGGCTGCTGCGGCGCGGGCGCCGGGACCGGGGCGGTGATGGCGGCCACCGACAACGGAGCCTTCTGCGGGACCAGCTCGCCGTGCACGAAGTCCCCCAGCTCCTCCGCGACGTACGGCATGCCGTGCAGAACATCGGAGGCGATGAGTCGGCAGATCTCACCGGTGGCGCGGGCGACGAGCATGGTGCGGGGCTGCTTCTTCCACTGGTCCTTGCCGAGCAGGCCCAGCCGCTGCGCGCGGGGGATGTCCCACTCGACTTCCTGCCAGGTGTCCTCGTCCTTGCGCAGGCCGCGCATCTTGCAGTACGTGTCGGTGGACTCCACGAGCTGGATCTTGTGACCGTGCGCCTGGACCAGGCCCCGCATGGCGTGCGCCCGCAGGGCCGGCGAGCCCTGGATGATGTCGATGCTCTTCAGGGTGGCCATCGGCTTGAGCCCCAGCTCGGAGCCGGCGAGGATCGCGGCGGCGATGTCGCCGGGCTTGCCGCGGAGGGAGGCGGGGACGAAGCTCGTGGCGGCGAGCTTGGTGGCCATGTCGTAGGCGAGGCTGGCTTCCTGCGCCCACGCCACGAGGGCGGTGGTTCCGGCGGTCGGCTCGGGCTGCGGAGCCTGCTGCTGGGCGACGGTCTGCTGCTCGTCGCGGGTGGCGACTTCGGTGCTCACTGGAGGTACTCCTCGGCTTGGCGGAGGGTGTCGTAGGAGGGCATGGAGATCGTGGGGATCTCGGTGACGGGGCCGGTCCAGTCGGGCCAGATCCCCGTGCGCTCGCAGTCCGCGTAGAGGCGGAGGGCGCGTTGGTTACGGGCGCGGCCTATGTCCCGGTCCTGTTGCGCGAGTTCGCGCACCGTGATCAGATACGGAGCCTGCTTCGACTGGAAGACGAAGACGAAGCGCATGTCCTCCGGGTCCAGGGCGGCCCAGATTCCGTCGGTGTAGAAGGCGTCCTGCTGGTGGTACGAGTGGTCGCGGATCGCGCGGGACACAGTGTCCGGGTCAGCCGACTTGATCGTCTTGTAGTCAGCCGCGAGGACCAGGCCCGGGAGCTCCTTGAGCCAATCCGGGCGGACCCGGCAGCGGATACCCGTCTCCCGGTCAGTCCAGAAGATCGACAGTTCCGCGCGGCCGGTGCCCGGGGTGAACAGCGGTCCAGCGATCGGGTGCTGTCGGATCGCCTCGGCCATCGCCTGCACCTGGTCGTGCTCCTTGGGGAGGAGCGGCACCAGACCGAGGGCGTACGCCTCGTCGCGCTGGTTCTGGGCGGCGGTTTTCTTGTAGTCCGGGAAGTCGATGATCCGGAACTCCGGGCCCTCGCCGAGGACCAGCTTGTGCGCGGCGTGCCCCAGGTCGAACTCCCGCTTCGGTGCCGGCGGGTTGTCCCGGTCGTACTTGAATTGGGCGGGGCAGCCGGGCGGCAGCAGGGCGCGCAGCCCGGACGAGGAGATGGACGTGCGGTCGGCGTGGTATTGCTCGGCGGTCAGGTCGTCCCGGATGACCGGGCCGGCGGCCGGGGCCTGAGCCCCGGCGTCGGTCGTAATGGTCACGCGTGGCCGTCCTTCCAGGTGAGGGTGTAGTAGCGGTCGTCCGCCGGCCCGTGCTCGGTGAGCTGGCCGTGCCGGGCGAGGTACTGGAGGTCGCGGCGGGCGGTGGTCCGGGACGGGCCCCAGCCGTGCGCCCGGTAGAGGGCCATGACCTCGCCGGTGCGGACCTCGTGGGGCTGCTGGCGGATGGTGTTGAGGAGGCGGGTGCGGCGCTGCTGGGCGGTGCTCACGCGGTACCTCCGGGGATCCAGCCGGGGTAGTCCCGGTCACACGAGCAGGCTTCGGGGTGGTCGCAGGCGAGCCGGGCGAACGACTCGTCGGCGGGGTCGAGCTGGTGTCGGGCTTCGGCGGCGATGCCCTCGGCGAGACGCTGCTCCCGCTGCCGGGCGACCAGCGCGGTGATCTCGGGCTGGAGCGCGGTCATCGGGCCGCCTCCTTGGTGACGTCGGTCAGTCCGACGTGCAGGTGGACCTCCCAGTCGTCCTCGGCGTAGGCGTACGCCTCCCAGTTGCCACGCCAGAAGCGCCAGCCGAGCGCGGTCCGTTCGCCGTCCTCGGGGTGGGTGGTGACCGTGTCGCAGCGGAACCGCCAGTCGTGCTGGGGGAACTCGGACTGCGCGTAGGTGTGGCCGGGCTGGAAGAAGGCCCGCGCGGCGTCACTGCGCTCGCCGTAGGTCAGACGGGTCAGCGCGTCCACCACGTCCTCGATGGCCCTGTTGTAGGCCACGTCATCCGGCTGACCGGTCGCATCCGTCAGCCGCTCGGCGACAGCCGCAGCCGTGGCGTCACGAAGCACCTCGACACGGTGCGCGCCGATCTCCAGCTTGGCCTTGTCCGGGGAGATACAGGCGCCAGTCAGGCGCTCATACAGCCAGTCGTGGGCGCTCATGCCGCGCTCCCTTCGCGCTGGGTGGGGACCTCGGCGGCCCGCAGCCGGAACCGGCCCAACACCCGGTTCACCTCGGTCAACTCCTCGTGCAGGCGACGCGCGTCCGTCATCGACACCTCGACCTGCGCCGTCTCCATCCCGGCCACGTCCTCGACCTGCTCCAGCGCCGCGTCCAGTTCCCCTTCGCGGGCAACGCCGGTCACGACGGCGGCGAGTTCGTCCAGCGCGTCGATCACGTCGTCCCGGGAGTCCGGGTCCGCCCAGTGCTGCACCAGCTGCATCAACGTGTCGGTGCGGATCTGGTCCAGGCGGAGCACACCGTGCAGGTGGTTCACGCCGAGCGAGAAGGACTGCTGCGGCTTCTTCGAGTGGTTCATCGGGCGGTCTCCTCGCCGGGTCCGGGTGCGGTGTTGTGGGCGTGCTGCGCCTCGGCGATCGCCCGCCAGGTAGCGCAGGTGTCCTCGACCTCGGCCAGCGCGTCCCGGGCCCCGCCGGTCTCCAACGCGCCAACGAGACCGTCCAGGAACTCCGCGAGGTCCTCGTCATCCATCAGCCGCGCCCACGGCATGGCCGGCGGGTACGAGGTGCGCTCGACCATCCCCTCCGCCGCCGCGCGAACCTCCGCGACCCACTCGGGCATCGGCAGCGGGTTCTCCCACCGGGTCGCCTGCTTCTCGGCCTTCTCGCAGAGATCGAGCACCGCGTCCAGGCAGCGGGAGAGGTAGGTCAGCTCCTCCGCGATCGTCGGCTCCGCACCGACGTACCGCGCGCGCTCCTTCTCCAGCTCCGCGATCCGGTCCCGATGCTCACGCAGCGACTCGGCCGCCTCGGACAGCGCCTCGTTCGTCGCGTGCCGCTCCGCCTCCAACTCGGCGACCCTGGCACGAAGCCCCTCGGCCTCAGCCTCAGACGACAAGGCACGGCCGTGCATCTTGTTGTAGACGGACCACAGGACGGGACTTTCGTCACCTGCCGCGTAGCGCTTCACCTCGGCGCTCATCGCGTTGACCTGCTCGTCGGCCTTCCGAAGGCCCTCCCTGTACCGTTCGCGCGCGGCCACCAACTCGGTCTGCAACCGCTGGCACTCGGCCGTCAGATCCGCCACGTGCCGCTTGTTGCCCTTCGCGACGGCCGTCAACGTGTCGACCCGATCGCAGAACTCGTCCCGCTGCGACCGCATCTCACGCCGCCCGCGCTGCGCCGACTTCAACGCCAGCCGCAACCGCGCCGTCTCCAACTCCTCCTCGTACAAGGAGAGACTCACGCCGGTGAGTTCTTCGTGCGCCTCGTCCAACCGGCCCTGGAGGTCAGTCGCAGACTCCGGCGACATCAGCAGGCCCGCCGACTCCAGCGCCAGCGCGATCCCCGTGGCGGTCTGCTTCTGCTGCATCGCGGCGAGAATGACCCCGGCCGCGGAGTTCACCGAGCGGGTGTTCATGCCGCCACCCCCGGGATGAACTCGGCGTGCACCTGCTCGATCGCGGTCAAGTACAGCTCCCGCTTCCACGGCTCCCACGCCGCCCAGTCCGGGCCGTACATCTCCAGGAACTCCTGGTCCACCTCCGCGAGGCGGGCCTCCTCCAGGTCCTCCGCACGGACCATCCGCAGCGCACTCATGCCGCCACCTCGTTCGCGTCCGCAGCCGCCTCCAGCACCGCCACGACCGACTCGACGGTCCGGCCCTCGACGTCGCCCCAGTTCGCGACGTGCGTCTCCAGCCAGAACGGCTCGTCGTTCCACGCCGGCTCGCCGTCCACCACCAGCCGGTCCGCCAGCGTCTTCACGGCGGCCTCGGCGAGCGGCGTCTCCCGGTGCGGGCTGCCCGACACGACGCAGCGGATCGCCGCGACGATCGACAGCGGACGGTTGGCGTGCGAGGTCTTCGACACGCGGTCGAACGGGTCCGGGCAGTAGTCGCCCTGGTGGTGGCCGTTCGCCACGATCAGCCGGGCCGCCGCCCGGAACACCGCCGGGACGGTCGTCGGCCGCGCCTGCGGCGACTGGTGCAGCGGGAGAACCCTGCTGCGGATCTGCAATGATGTGGTCACGGTGACCTCTGCTTTCTGGTTGGTAGGGGCGCCGAGTCGGGGGTCGCCGGGCCTGCAAGCGGGCGGCCCTTCGGCGCGTCAGGGGTAGATCAGGCGGCGACAGCGGCCCGCGAACGGGCAGTCGGCTGGCGGCGGGACCGCGGCATCGAGCGACCCTGACGCGGGTCGCCGGCGCTGCGGATGGTGTGGATGGCGGCGCGCTGCTCGCGGTTCGTGACGATCAGCCCGCGCTTTCCGTTCCGGCCGCACAGGTGCGGGTTCTTCTTCAGGAGACGGCGGAGCCAGTTGGTGCTGGCGCGCAGCACGTAGGCCGTCTCCTGCACGGTCATGTACTCCTGGTCCGGGTCCGCCGGCGGTTGCGGCCGGTGGTACCAGCTCTTGTCCGTGGGCACGGGTCATTCCCTTTCGGCAGGGTGAGGAGGGTCCTCGGTGGGGCGAGGAGGCGTGAGCCGTAGGCGTGCATCGGTCGCGTTGAGGGCTTCGCGGAGGCGCCGGTACGTCTGGGGGCCCATGTGTCTGCGGGTGCCGGTTTCGAGGTGGCTGACGTAGCGGGGGGTTATGCCCGCACGTTTGGCCAACTCGGTCTGAGTCAGGCCCGCTTGCATGCGCTCCTCGCGGATCGCGTCCCCGTTGACCTCGTAGGTCAGCGGTTGGTGCATGCCTTGAGATTAACCTTGGTTGACCCTGGTTGTCTACCCCTGCGCGGACTAGATTGACCTTGGATGACCTTTAGGGAGAGCGTAACTGGCCGTGTATGACCCTCCACGCACCAGTCTCGGTTGATTACCTGGTTGGAACTGGATGGAACTGGATGGACCTGAGAACATGTCGACATGGCCACCCCCGATCTCGACCGCCTCGCGGAGCGCGTGAAGATGCACCGCCTGGAGCAGTACTCATCGCGCGACGCCGCCGCAGCAGCAGCCGGCATCTCCCGCAACACCTGGAAACGGGTCGAAGAGGGGCAGGAGGTGTATGAGTCCACCTACGTCAAGGTCGACAAGGCGCTCGGTTGGGCAACCGGTAGCTGCATCGCCATCATCGAAGGCGGCGATCCCGTCTTCGCCGACAGCCCGACAACGTCGTCACCGGACCCCGCGCCGGGGATGACCGAGAAGCAGGCGCGCGACATGGCGTGGGATACAGCGAGGGCGACCCTGCCGACTGCCCCGGTTGGTGAGCTTGACGCTTTTGTGAACGAGCTTGTGGAGAACCTGCGAAGAGCCGGAATCGTGACCGACGGCCCCTGACTAGGGCAGTTCTCTCGTACAACCTTTCCCCCGTAGCCGAATCGTGACCTCCAAACGCTGATGAAACCTCAACAACCCCCTCCCGCTCACACGTTCGGCATGCGAGGCTGACAGCACCCACCCGCGGAGGTCCCAAGCGACAAAGGGGGACCGGTGAGTAATGTCATCTATCTCGATCTTGGGCCGAACAGCTTCGGCTACCCGACCCAAGTAGCAGGAGAGAAGGTGTGCGTCCTGTCCTCCAGGACTGTCGAAGACCGTGCCATTCAGGGGCGCGTGAGGCTGTTCATGAAGGCGCAGGGCCGGGACTGCGAATCCTGCGGCGGCTGCCCGATAGGTCAGGCATCGTAGGGGTCAGTCCAGCGGAGGCGGTGGCGGCAGGGGTGCCCGCCACGCCCCCAACTCACCAATCATTGGGGGGTACATATGCCCAGTGTGGAAGTGCGCGGCAACTCGATTCGCGTCAAGTGGTGGAATGGCGAATACAAGCTCGACGCCGACGGGAAGCCAACCAAGAAAAAGCTGTACGACTCCGCCTCCGGGCCCGAGCCGGGCACCCCGTTCAAAGACGAGGAAGAGGCCCACAACTACGGCCTGGACCGCGAGTATGAGGTCCGGCACGGCAAGCACATCCCGCGAGCGTCCAGCAAGACGCCGATGGATGAGTACGCGTGGACCTGGTACAAGGCTGCTGACCTGCGGCCACGGTCCCTCGAAGTCTACAAGTCGATGATCAAGACGGTCATTGCTCCCGACTGGCAAGGACGACCCGTCGGAGAGATCACACCCATCGAATACGACCGCTGGAAAAAAAACATTGAGCAGCGGTACTCCGACAACTACGCCTCTCAGCTCTGCGGTCTCTTCCGCACGATGATGGTCGACGCGATGACCAAGTACAGATTGCGCACCGACTTGCCTATCGTCACGCAGAGCCGACGGGGTAAGTACACGAAGAAGAAGATCCGGCGCGAGAAGAAACACCTGCCCATCGAGCCCATCCACCAACTCGCCGTCAACGCCCACACCGTGTGGGGATATACCGGTTGGGCGTACATCTGGACAATCGCCTTCACCGGCATGCGCCCACCCGGCGAAATGCGCGGTCTCCAGCGCGGCTACGCCTCCCCGCACTGGCCAGCCTCCGACCCCGATGAGGAACAGCGGTCAGAGGCCCTGGGTAGGTACGGTGACAGCCTCCACGCACTGCGAGTCCAGTACCAGGTGTACCGCGTCGCGGGAAAGCCGATGCTGGCCGGCCCGAAGTACGAGTCGCATCGCACGCTGGTGATCCCGCCCTTCCTCCACCGCATGCACGAGGCCGTGCTGGCGAGCCACAACGAGCCCTTCGTCTTCACATCGATGACGGGGCGCCTGCTGATGGGTGCGAACTTCAACCGGGAGTACTGGTACCCGATCCGCGACGGGGCCGAGGAACGGACTGGGCGCTACGCACGACCGAAGGTGCCGGCCGTGCCTGAGATGGCCGGGCAGGACATCTACCGTCTGCGGCACTGGCACAGGGCGTTGCTGGACGAGCCCGGCGCCGATATCCCGAGGGTGGCCAAGGAAGGTCGCATGGGCCACGAGTTGCCCGGGATGGAGGGTGCCTACAGCGAGGTGACGCTGGCGATGGAGGAGCGGATCGTGCAGTACCTGCAAGAGGTGTGGGAGAAGCGGATCGTTGCGGCGGGGCTCTGGGTGCCACCGTTCCCCATCCGTCTCCCATCGGCGGACGGTGATGTGGAGTCTTCGCTGTTCAGCGCGTTGCCGGTGCTTGATGGATAATCATGCAGGGCATGGTGTCCCGGACGGCCCGGTTCCGCCAAGATCACCGAGCGTGTCGGCCGGCCCGCGCTCCGGTCACTTCCCGCAGAACGCCGACTCCAGCGCCCCGGCCAGGGTGTTGAGCACCTCGGTGTTGTTCGAGGTGTTCGCCATGGCCGTGAGGGTCCGTTCGCCGTCCTTCGTGCCGAACGAGTAGGTGTAGTAGCCCTGTACCGCGCCCGTGTGCCCGTACACCGACACCCCGCAGGACAGGTCGCGCCGCCGCAGCCCGAGGCCGTACGCCGTCGTGCTGCTCACCTTGGTGAACCGCTCCATGTCGGCGAGCCGCGCCGCGGACAGCAGCCGGCCCCCCAGCAGCGCGCCGTAGAAGACGTCGAGGTCCCGGGCGCTGGAGATGAGTGCCCCGGCGCTCTGCGCCCAGGACACGGTCTGGGCGGTAGCGTCGACCAGCGGGGCGCCCGCGCGGTCCGGGGTCAGGTACCCGCGGGTGTGCCGGCCCGGGATCGCGGTGTCCGGGTGGACGTAGAAGGTGTCGGTCAGCTTCAGCGGCTGGATGATCCGGTCCCGGTAGGCGGTCCGCACCGGCTTGCCGGTGAGCTTCTCGACGAGCAGCCCGGCGACGACGAAGTTGGTGTTGGAGTAGGAGTAGGCGGCGCCGGGCGCGTTGGTGCGGGGCTTCTTCAGGGAGAGGGCGACCAACTGCCGGTAGGTGAAGACCTTTTCGCGGACCGCCTCGAAGCCGGAGACGCTCGCGGCGAACATGTCGTCACTGTAGTCGTACAGTCCGCTGCGGTGGCTCAGCAGATGGCGGACGGTGATCCGGTCGTCCGGCAGCAGGCCCGGCAGGTAGCGGTTGACCGGCGCGTCCAGCGCGAGCCGGTGTTCGTCGACGAGTTGGAGCAGCACCACCGTCGTGAAGGTCTTGGTGACGCTGCCGATCCGGAACCGGTCACCGGTGCTGATGGCCCGTCCGGTGACGCGGTCGGCGACGCCGCGGGTGACCCGGTGGGTCCGGCCGTGGTCGTCGATCCGGGCCAGCGCTCCCGGCGCCCCCTGGGCCACCACTGAGCGCAACACCGTTGCCAGACCAGCGGTGTTCGGCGCCGGCAGCGCCGCCGTTGCCGGGCCGCGCGGCGCCGCCGCTGCCAGCCGTGCCGCCGCCGTCGCCGCCTCCCGTGCCGCCGTCGCCGCTGCCTGCCGTCCCCCCGCCGCGGGAGTCGCCGCTGCCTGCCGTGCCGCCGCCTGGGTGTCCGGCGTTCCCGTCGCCGCCCGCGCCGGGACCGCGAGCAGCGACAGCGCGACCGCGCCGAGTACCCCTGCCCGCCCCACAGTTGCTGAGACCATCCCCTGCCCACTTCCGTCCGGTCGGTTCCTGATGCGATATCGGTCACATTCCGCCCTGGGAACCTAGGGGATGAGAACCCCGTCTCCCCGGTCGACACACGATGGGTCATGCGGTGATCACTCTGTGGCTGTCCTGTGTAAAGGATTGCCATAGAAGTGCGCGAAATGGATCATTCCGGCTTTACGTGTCCATGACTGATCGGCAAGGGTTACCCCGGGGCCAGACCAGCCCCCGTGGCGCCCGACCGCGCCATGTCTCAAGGCGGTTGACGACCTCGGCCGCCTGCGTACGAAGGAACCCTGATCAGATTGCGTAGACCGCACATACGCACCGTGGCGGTCGCCGTCGCGGTGGCGACGGCTGCCACGGGCCTGGCCGGTACGGCCTTCGCGGGTCCCGGCACGGGGGAGCGGCACGCCGCCTCGGCCTCCTCGAACGCCGCGGTGGTGGTGGAGGCCGCGCGCACCGCGGCCTTCGCGCACGCCTCGGCGACCGGCGTCACCAAGGGCGACCAACTGCACGCCCAGGACGTCATGCTCGACCCCGAGGGCGCGCGGCACGTCCGCTTCGTCCGCACCCACAACGGCCTGCCGGTGCTCGGCGGCGACCTCGTCGTCCACCTCGACGGCAAACTCGGCTACGCCGGGGTGACCCGCGCGGCCGGCCACACGGTCAAGCCCGCCGCCAAGGCCAGGCTGACGCCCGCCCAGGCCGCCGCCGCGGCGGCCAAGGCCGCGAAGGGCGACGCGGGCGGCGCCCAGCTCGTGGTGGACGCCCGGGCCGGCGCCTCCGCGCTCGCCTACCAGGTCACCGTCACCGACCAGGACACCGCCCGCACGGTCGTCGTCGACGCGGTCACCGGCAAGGTGCGCAGCAACACGCCCACCCGGGACGAGTTCCTGTCGCCGAAGCTGCTCGACGCCCTGCGCGAGCGCGGTGAGACCCTCGACCCGGCCACCGGCACCGCCCCCGCCGCGGCCGCCTCCGGCCTGGCCGGCTCCGGCGCCACCGGCGCCACGCGCTACCCGTCGGCCGCCAAGGGCACCGGCAAGACCCTCTTCGTGGGCAACGTCGGCCTCACCACCACGCAGACCTCGCGCGGTCACTACCAGCTCAAGGACCCGAACCGGTACGGCACCGAGACCCGGGACGCCAAGGGCTCGTACACCGAGAAGTTCAGCGCCGGCGCCAAGTTCACCAACACCACCAACGTGTGGGGCAACGGCAAGACCAGCAGCCGGGCCACGGTCGCCGCCGACGCCCAGTACGGCGTCACCAAGACGCTGGACTTCTACAAGTCCACGTTCCAGCGCAAGGGCATCCGCAACAACAGCAAGGCCGCCCAGGCGATGGTCCACTGGGGCAAGAAGGTCGCCAACGCCTTCTGGGACCCCACCTGCAACTGCATGCTGTACGGCGACGGCGACGGCCAGATGTTCAAGAAGCCGCTCGTCGTCCTCGACGTCACGGGTCACGAGCTCACCCACGGCGTGGTGGAGGCGACCGCCAACCTCCAGCCGACCTTCGTCGACGCCGACGGCAACCAGTACGGCGAGCCCGGCTCGCTGAACGAGTCGCTCGCGGACATCTTCGGCTCGAACGTCGAGTTCTACGCCAAGAACGCGAAGGACACCCCGGACTACCTGGTCGGCGAGAAGCTGGGCCTCGCGCAGAAGTTCCTGCGCCGCCTGGACCACCCGTCGCTGGACAAGCTCGAGGGCACCATCGACTACTGGTCGCCGGACACCTACTACACCGAGGTACACGCCGGTTCCGGTGTCTCCTCGCACGCCTACTACCTGCTCGCCGAGGGCAGCGGCAAGAAGAAGATCGGCGGCGTCACCTACAACTCGCCGACCTACCGCAACCTCCAGGTCAAGGGCATCGGCCGGGCCAAGGCGACCGCCATCTACTACCGGGCGCTCACCCGCTACATGGTCTCCAGCACCGACTTCCACCAGGCGCGCACCGCGACGCTGAAGGCGGCCAAGGACCTGTACGGCGCGAACAGCACCGAGTACAAGACGGTCGACAAGTCGTGGGCCGCGGTGAACGTCACCGCCGCCAACACCCCGCGCGCCCGCCACTGACGGACGACGCCGGACCTCTCAGCACCACCGGATGCCCCGCCCCGCGCGGGGCATCCGGCCGTTCGTTCCCTTGGCGAGGGCGGACCGGCCGTCCGCCCGGGTCCGCTCCGGCGCACCGCGGTACCCGGGCCCGGATCGGGCACCATGATCGTGAGGGCACGGCGACACGCTCGTGCGCGCGGGACGACGAGGAGGCCCACGGATGACACGCCCGATCACGGCAGGTGTGGACGGTACGCAGGAGAGTCTTGCCGCGCTGGACTGGGCGGCCAGGGAGGCGGTGCGCCGGGGACTGCCGCTGCGCGTGGTGCACGCCTGGCGGTACGCCGAGGCGCTGGCCGCGGCCGACCGGGACACCCAGCACGGGTGGGCCGCCCAGGGCGCGGAGGGAGCGGTGCGCTCCGTCGCCGAGCGGCACCCGGGGCTCGCGGTGACCACCGACCTGGTGGAGGGCGGGGCCGCGGACGCGCTGGCCGAGGCCGCGGCCGGGGCCGAGATGCTGGTGCTCGGCTCGCGCGGGCACGGGCCCGTCGTCGGGTTCCTGCTCGGCTCGGTGGGGCAGCAGGTGATCGCCGAGGCCACCCGGCCCGTGGTGCTGGTGCGGGCCGGGGACGAACCGGCGGCGGAGGCGGCCGGCCGGGACGTGGTGGTCGGCCAGCAGGGCGGCCCCGAGGACAGCGCGGCGGCGCTGCGGTTCGCGTTCGAGGCGGCGGCGGCCCGGGGCGCCGCCGTGCGGGTGGTGCGGGCCTGGACCCTGCCGCCGGTCTTCGCCTACAGCCCGGGTTCGCTGCGGCTGCTGGACGAGGCGGGCGGACTCGAACCGTACGAGAAGCAGGCGCTGGCCGACGCCGTGCGGCCCTGGCGGGAGCGGTTCCCCGAGGTGCCCGTCGCCGAACACGTCGAGATGGGCAGCGCCGGGCAGGTGCTGCTGGCGGCGGCGGACCGGGCCCAGCTGATGGTCGTCGGCCGCCGGGCGCACCGTACGGCCGTCGGCGCCCGGATCGGCTCGGTGGCGCACGGGGTGCTGCACCACGCGGGCTGCCCGGTGGCCGTGGTCCCGCACGACTGACCTACTCGGGCTCGGCCGGCTCCAGCGTGGCGCGGGCCCGGGGCAGGACGTTCTCGATGTAGTCCTTGACGGCGGTGTCCAGCCCGATGTCGTGCTGGGCGCGCTCGGACAGGTACCAGCGGTGTTCGAGCAGCTGGTGGTAGATCTCCGCGGGGTCCATCGTGCCGCGCAGCTCCGGCGGGACGGCGCGCACGGTGGGCCGGAACACGTCCCGGACCCAGCGGTGGGCGAGTACCTCCGGCCGGGCCGCGAGGGGATCATCGGGGGCGTAGTCGTCCTGGGTGGCCATCCAGCTCTCCAGGTCGCTCAGCAGCCGCCGCGCCTGGTTCTCCTCGGTGTCCAGCCCGGTCAGCCGCAGCAGCTGCCGCTGGTGATGGCCGGCGTCCACGACCTTCGGCACGAAGGTGACCGTGTCGCCGCCCGAGGAGTGCTCGATCTGCATCTCGGCCACGTCGAAACCGAGGTCGTTCAGCCGGCGGATCCGGCGCTCGATGTAGTGGTACTTGCCCGCCGGGTACACCGAGGTGCGGGTCAGTTCCCGCCACAGCCCCTGGTAGCGGGTGCAGATCTCGTGGCCGAACTCCACCGGGTCCACCGACGGGTGCAGCGCGCCGGACGCCTCCAGGTCCAGCAGCTCGCCGCTGATGTTCACGCGGGCGAGGTCCAGGTCGTAGTCCCGCTGCCCGGGGCTGAGCCGCGGGTGCAGCTCGCCGGTCTCGGCGTCGACCAGGTAGGCCGCGTAGGCGCCCGCGTCGCGCCGGAACAGGGTGTTGGACAGCGAACAGTCGCCCCAGGCGAACCCGGCCAGGTGGAGGCGGACCAGCAGCACGGCGAGGGCGTCCATCAGCCGGTGCATGGTCGCCGGGCGCATGGTCGTCTCGAACATCGACCGGTACGGCATCGAGCCGCGCAGGTGCCGGGTGATCAGGACCGGTTCCAGCGGGGCGCCCGAGCGGTCGGTGCGGCCGGTGACCACGGCGAGCGCGTCGACGGCCGGGATGCCGAGCCGGTCGAGGTCGCGCAGCAGCCCGTACTCGCGCAGCGCGGGCCGCTCGGCCAGCTCCTTCACGGCGATCACCTCGTCACCGGCGTGCGCGTAGCGCACCACGTGCCGGGAGATGCCGCGCGGGAGCGGCACGAGGTACTCCTCGGGCCACTCCTCCAGCGGGGTGTCCCAGGGCAGGGCGAGCAGGAGTGCGGGGTGCTCCGGGTTCGTGGCGCTGATCTGCAAGGCCATGACACGAACCCTAAGGCCCCGCACGGGTGTTGCAGGAGGCCGCGTCAGGGGGTGCCGGGGACCCGTCCCGAGGGCGTTCCCAGGGCACCCTCCCGAGGGCTCAGGGGCTCAGGGATGTGCTCCGCCCGCGCGGGTTCTCCGGGCTGCCCGCTCCCGGGCCTGTTCGGCCGCCGCGCGCACCGGGCCCCGGTGCACCGGCCCGTGGCCCGGCAGCAGGACGTCCCCGTCGAGCGCGCCGATCACGTCCAAGGAGGTCACGACCCGGGCGCGTTCGTGGTGGAAGAAGTCGGGCAGGATCTGCGGGCCCTTGATCCGCGCGGTGGCGTGCCCGCTGACCAGCGCGTCCCCGGAGATGACGATGCCCGCCCGGGGCAGGTGGTAGACGCAGTGGCCGTCGGTGTGGCCGGGCGTGTGCACGGGCACGGGACGGCCGGGCAGGTCCAGCGGGGCGCCGTCGGCCGCCGGGAACGGCTCGGGCGCGGTGACCGGGTGCTGTTCGGTGCCGCCGGCCTTGATCACGTGCACCGCCCAGGGCAGGACCCCGGGCCGCCAGGCGTTGCGTATGACGTCGCCGATGGTGGCCTGCTGGAGGAAGTCCCGCCGCGCGTGCGGCACTTCGGCCGGGTGCAGGTACACCGGCGTGCCGTGGGCCGCGCGCAGGTACTCGGCCGAGCCCAGGTGGTCGTTGTGCGCGTGGGTGATCAGTACGGCGGTGACCGCCTCCGGGGAGGCGCCCACCTCCGCGAGCGATTCCAGCAGCGCCGGGCGGTCGCCCGGATAGCCGGTGTCCACGAGGGTGACGGCGTCGCCCTCCTTCAGGATCACCCAGTTGACGTTGTTGCCGTGAACCAGGTAAGTGCCGTCGGCGACTTGGCGTACATCTGCCCGCATGTTCTCCCCGCGCCCCTGTGATCGTCGGTGGAAGGACAGCCAATCAGACGGGCCGCCTCCCCGCGCAAGGGCGGGGTCGGCCGGTCACCGTACGCCGTGTGGCCGGAACTGGACGCTGATGCGCGGTCCGGTGGCCCGGCCGGTCTTGGGGACGCAGTGCTCCCAGGTGCGCTGGCACGAGCCGCCCATCACGATCAGGTCGCCGTGCCCGAGCGGCCGGCGCACCGTCGGGCCGCCGCCGCCCGCCGGGCGCAGCAGCAGGTCGCGGGGCGCGCCGACGGAGAGGATCGCGACCATGGTGTCCTCGCGGGCGCCCCGTCCGATGCGGTCCCCGTGCCAGGCTACGCTGTCCCGGCCGTCCCGGTAGTAGCACAGCCCGGCGGTCGTGAACGGCTCGCCGAGCTCCTCGGCGTAGTGCCGGGAGAGCACGGCGCGGGCCTCGTCCAGCACCGGGTGGGGGAGCGGGTCGCCCTCGCCGTAGTGGGCCAGCAGCCGGGGTACGGCGACGACGTTGTCGTACATCTTCCGGCGCTCCGCCCGCCACGGCACCTCGGCCGCGAGCCGTTCGAACAGCGCGTCGGCGCCGCTCAGCCAGCCCGGCAGGACGTCGATCCAGGCCCCCGCGCCCAGCCCGGTCCGGCGCAGCGCGTCCAGCGGGCCGAGCCGCAGCTCGTCGGTCTGGTCGAACAGGGAGCCCTGGAGGTGCGTGGCCATGGGGCCAGCCTACTCCGGGAATCGAAAATGCGTTCAATTTGATCACCGGCGGCGTTCGGACCCTTTCGATACACGGATGTATTCGATACATTCGCGTATCGAACGAGAGGACGGTCGGATGGAACCGGCGGAACGGTCGCCCGCGCGTGTCACCCGGCGCCGGGCACACACCCGGGCCCGGCTGCTCGACGCCGCGTTCGCCGTGTTCGCGGCGAAGGGGTTCGGGCGGGTCACCATCGAGGAGGTCTGCGAGGCGGCCGGATTCAGCCGGGGCGCCTTCTACTCCAACTTCGCCACCCTGGACGAGCTGTTCTTCGCCCTCTACCGGGAGCGCGCGGACCTGATCGCCGGCCAGGTCGCCGACGCGCTCGCCCAGGACGGGCCGGACCTGGACGTCCCCGCCTCCGTGGACCGGGTCACCGAGGTGCTGCTGCTCGACGTGGACTGGCTGCTGGTGAAGACCGACTTCCTGGTGCATGCCGCCCGGGACCCGGCCGTCGCCCGCACCCTGCTCGACCACCGGGCCCGGCTCCGCGCGGCCATCGCCGACCGGCTCGCCCGGGCCCGGGGGCACACCGCGCTGCCCGCCGTCCTCGGTGACGCGGACGCCGCCGCGCGCGCCGTGGTCGCCGCCTACGACGGCGTCACCACCCAGCTGCTGCTGGACCGGGACGTCGAGGCCGCCCGGGCCTGGCTGGCCCGGCTGCTCACCGCGCTGCTGACGGACGGCAGCCGCATCCCGGCGTGACGCCGGAACGAGCCCGCCGACGAGCACCCCGCCCGCCGCGTGCACCCCGACGAGCCCCCTCGCTGCCCGCCGCACAGCACTCCCGAGTCCCGAGCCCCCGACGGCCACCCCGAGGAAAGGACACACACCATGGACGCGGACGTCATCGTCGTCGGAGCGGGCCTCGCCGGGCTCGTCGCCGCGCACGAACTCACCAGCCGGGGCCGCCGGGTGGCCCTGGTCGACCAGGAGAACGCCGCCAACCTCGGCGGCCAGGCGTTCTGGTCCTTCGGCGGCCTCTTCCTCGTCGGCTCGCCCGAGCAGCGCCGGCTCGGCATCAAGGACTCCTTCGGCCTCGCCTGGAGCGACTGGCAGGGCAGCGCGCGCTTCGACCGGCTCGCGGACGAGGACTCCTGGGCGGTGCGCTGGGCCCGCGCGTACGTCGAGTGGGCGGCGGGGGAGAAGCGGTCCTGGCTCGCCGGGCACGGCATCGAGCTGCTGCCCACCGTCGGCTGGGCCGAGCGCGGCGACCTGCGGGCCGACGGGCACGGCAACTCCGTGCCCCGCTTCCACATCGCCTGGGGCACCGGCACCGGCGTGGTCGAACCCTTCGTCCGCTCCGCCCGGCAGGCCGCCCGGGACGGCCTGCTGACCTTCCACCACCGCCACCGGGTGGACGAACTGGTCGTCGAGGGCGGCACGGCACGCGGGGTGCGCGGCACGGTCCTCACCCCCGACGACTCCCCGCGCGGCGTCGCCTCCGGCCGCGACCGCGCCGGCGACTTCGAACTGACCGCCCAGGCCGTCGTCGTGACCACCGGCGGCATCGGCGCGGACCACGACATCGTCCGCCGCTACTGGCCCGAGCGGCTCGGCACGCCCCCCGCCCGGATGGTCACCGGCGTCCCGGCCTACGTCGACGGCCGCATGCTCGACATCAGCGCCGAGGCCGGCGTACGGCTCGTCAACCGCGACCGCATGTGGCACTACACCGAGGGCCTGCACAACTGGGACCCGATCTGGCCCGGCCACGGCATCCGCATCCTGCCCGGACCGTCGTCCGTCTGGCTCGACGCCCTCGGCCGCCGCCTGCCCGACCCCTGCCTGCCCGGCTACGACACGCTCAGCACCCTGAAGTACCTGCGCACCACCGAGGACATCGCCGGCTACGACCACTCCTGGTTCATCCTCACCCGGAAGATCATCGAGAAGGAGTTCGCGCTCTCCGGCTCCGAGCAGAACCCCGACATCACCGCCAAGGACCGCAGGGCCGTGCTGCGCGACCGGCTGCTCGGCAAGGGCGCCCCGGGACCCGTGCGCGCCTTCCTGGACAAGGGCGAGGACTTCGTCACCGCGGACAGCCTGGAACGGCTGGTGGAGAAGATGAACGGCCTGACCGGCGAGCGACTGCTGGACGCCGCCGAGGTGCGCCGCCAGATCGAGGCCCGGGACGCGCAGATCGCCAACCCCTACAGCAAGGACGCCCAGGTCCAGGGCATCCGCAACGCCCGCCGCTACATCGGCGACCGGCTCGGCCGGGTCGCCGCCCCGCACCGCGTCCTCGATCCGGCCGCGGGCCCCCTCATCGGCGTCCGGCTGCACGTGCTGACCCGCAAGACCCTCGGCGGCATCCAGACCGACCTGGACTCCCGGGCCCTCGGCACCGACGGCACCCCCATCGAGGGGCTGTACGCGGCGGGCGAGGTCGCCGGGTTCGGCGGCGGCGGGGTGCACGGCTACAACGCCCTGGAGGGCACCTTCCTCGGCGGCTGCCTGTTCTCCGGCCGGGCGGCGGGCCGGCACGCGGCCCGGCACACGGGCTGAGCTTCGGCTCACCGGCTGAACCCCGGCACACGGGCTGAACTTCGGCGGCAGGCGCGGACCGCGGCTCAGCCCCGGAGCAGCTCCAGCAGGACCCGCGCGTGGCTCTCCTCCGGCCGCTTCGACGCCGTCAGGAGGGTCACGGGCCCGTTGCCGGCCGACGCGCGCAGGCCGTCGAGCAGCCGGGCGGCCTCCGGCGCGTCCAGCTCCGCCTCGTAGCGGCGGCGGAACTCCTCGTACGACCCCTCGCCCGCGTGGTACCACTCGCGCAGCTCCGCCGACGGCGTCAGCCCCTTCGGCCACTCGTCCACGTGCGCCTCGTCCTTGGCGAGGCCGCGCGGCCACAGCCGGTCCACCAGCACGCGCAGACCGTCGTCGGGCTCGGGCGGTTCGTAGATCCGGCGCAGGCGCACGCTCACGGCACGGGGCTCCTTCCGGGACGGGGACGGTGCCGCGAGCGTACTGCGTGCCCCGCCGCCCACCGGGCGGCGACGCGACGCGACTCGACCGGAGGAAACCGGAAGAAGGGCGGATCGGGGGCGGCGACCCGCCTACGCTGACGGCCAGTCGATCACCGGCCACTGACCGAGGAGCGCATGTGACGCCACCGCGCAGACAGCCCGTCCGCCGCCGTACCGCCGTCCTCGCCACCGTCCCCGTCGCCCTGGCCGCGCTCCTCGCCACCACCGGGGCCGCGGCCCCGCTGGTGGCGAGGAGCACGGCACCCGGCACCACCGGCTCGCCGGGCGCGGGCGACCCGTACTTCCCGCTCAGCGGCAACGGCGGCTACGACGTGCGCCACTACGACCTGACGCTCCGTTACGACCCGGCCGGCCGGCGCCTCGACGGCACCGCGGTCCTCACCGCCCGCGCCACCCGGCGGCTGACCCGCTTCGACCTCGACCTGTCCGGGCTGACCGTCACCCGGGTCACGGTCGACGGCCGGACCGCCCGCTTCGCCCGCGACGGACGGGAACTCGTCGTCACCCCGCCCGCCGCGCGGGCGAAGGGCCGCGACTTCCGGGTCGCCGTCACCTACCACGGCACGCCCGAGCCGGTCACCGACCCCGACGGCTCACCGGACGGCTGGATCCCCACCGACGACGGCGCGTTCGTCGCCGGCCAACCCCAGGGCGCCATGACCTGGTTCCCGGCGAACGGCCACCCGAAGGACAAGGCGTCGTACGACTTCACGCTCACCGTGCCGCGGGGCCACACCGCCGTCGCCAACGGCGTCCTCCTCGGGCAGCGCACCGCCCACGGCAGGACCACCTTCCGCTGGCGCCAGACCGAGCCGATGGCCGCCTACCTGGCCACCGCCACCATCGGCAGGTTCCGCACCGAGCGGTACACCACCCGTGACGGCATCCAGGTGTTCAACGCCGTGGACCCCCGCGAGGCGCGCGCCGCCGCGCCCGTGCTGAAGAAGCTGCCGTCCGTGCTGGAGTGGGAGAGCCGGCTCTTCGGACCGTACCCGTTCCGGGCCGCCGGTTCCCTCGTCGATCACGCCCCGGACGTCGGCTACGCCCTGGAGACCCAGACCCGCCCGGTCTACGACTCCGCGCCCGACCTCGGCACCCTCGTCCACGAGAGCGCCCACCAGTGGTTCGGAGACTCCGTCTCCCTCACCGCCTGGCGGGACATCTGGCTGAACGAGGGCTTCGCCACCTACGCCGAGTGGCTCCACTCCGAGCAGCACGGCGGCCCGAGCGCCCAGCAAACCTTCGACGCCCGCTACGCCCGCCCCGCCGGCGACGCCCTGTGGGCCTACCCGCCCGGCGACCCCGGCAGCGGCGAGCACCTGTTCGGCACGCCCGTCTACGAGCGCGGCGCCATGGCCCTGCACGCGCTGCGGCGGGCCGTCGGCGACCGGGACTTCTTCCGCATCCTGCGCGCCTGGGCGGACGGGCGCCGCGGCGGACACGGCACCACCGCCCAGTTCGTCACGCTGGCCGAGCGGATCTCGGGCAAGCGGCTGGCGGGGCTGTTCCGCACCTGGCTGTACGCGCCGGGCAAGCCGGACCGCGCCTGACATCCGGACCGGTGCCCGCTCCACCGCCCCCGGCGGGGGCCGGGCGGCGAGCCCCGGGAACCGGAGCGGAGCGCCGCCGTCCGATTTCCGGCGCGCGGCCGGGGTACTCCGGTCGCGTCGCGTACGCGCAGCACAGGGAGGTCAAGCCATGAGCGCACCGGACGACCTGCCGGTCGTGACCACGCTCGCCGACGCGGCCGGTCTGGTGCGACGCCACCAGGGACTGTACGTGCGGTGGTCCAAGGGGCCCGGCACCGATCTCCACAAGGTGTCCAGCACCGACGAGCTGACCGGCGTGTCCATGCCCGGGCTGTCCGCCAACCCGCTCGACGTGGAGCAGTGGTGGGACGGCCGGTCGGTCGAGCTGTGGGTGGCCCGTCGGCTCTACGACTACGCGCACCTGCCGCACGACAAGGGGCCCGGCGTGCGGCCCTGGGTCCTGAGGGGCCGGGAGACCGGCCGGGGCCCCGACAACGAGCCGCTCGTGGCCGACGTCGAGCCGCTGTGCTGGATCGCCGAGAACGTGATCGAGGAGGCCCGGGACGAGGTGACCCGCCAGGAGCGGGAGTGGGGGACCCTGCGCCGCAAGGGCGGCTGAGCCGCGCGGCGGGGACCCCGTGCCGGGAGGGCCGCCGTCCCTGGATGCCCGCGGGCCCGCAGGTCACCCGGAGCGGGGCCGGGAGCGGGCCCGGCGCCGGTGCAGCGCCCGGCGCTCCAGCTCGGTGGTGCCGCCCCACACGCCGAGGGTCTGGCCCGTGTCCAGCGCCCAGTCCAGGCACTGCTCGCGGACCGGGCAGCGCCCGCACACCGCCTTCGCCCGCTCGGTCTGGACCTGCGCCGGGCCGGTCGTCCCGACCGGGAAGAACAGATCGGGATCCTCGTGACGGCACGCGGCATGGTCGCGCCAGTTGTCCATCGGAAGTCTCCTGGATCGGTGGAAGTCGTCCGTGCCTGTCGTAGGCGTTCTCGCGTCCGGGTGACCGGTCGGGAGGACGTGAAACGGCACAACCGCCGGGCGATCCCGGGAAGATGGCCTCGCGGTGGCCCGGACACCGGTCGCGCGACGACCGCGGCCGGCCAACCGGCAGGGCAGCGGGGGCGGATGGGGCCCCACGGACGCTACCGCCAGCCCCCGCCGGGCAGTTCGGACGGCTCCGGCGCCGCTCAGCGGCGCAGTGCCCGCGCCGCCGTGGCCGTCACCGCGTCGGCCAGGGCCGCCAGCGCGGGGGAGTGCAGTCTCCACTGCTGCCAGTAGAGGGCGACATCGGTGTGCTCGCCCGGGACCAGCACGGTCAGCCGCCCGCGCGCCAGCAGCGGCCCGGCCTGGACCTCCGGGACCATGCCCCAGCCCAGCCCCGCGACGACCGCGTCCAGGAACCCCTCCGAAGTCGGTACCTGGTGCCGGAACGGGCCGGCCGAGGCATGGCCGAGCCGGCGGGCGAAGTCGTCCTGGAAGTCGTCCTTGCGGTCGAAGACCACCACGGGCGCCCCGGCCAGCGCCTGTGCCGCCGGCCGGCCCGCCAGCCGGTCCGCGACGAACTCCGGCGCGGCCACCGGCAGATACCGCATCCGGCCCAGCGGGCGGACCGCGCAGCCGGGGACCGGGTCGGGCGAGGAGGTCACCGCCGCCATCACCAGGCCCTCGCGCAGCAGCGCCGCCGTGTGGTCCTCGTCCTCCCGGTGCAGCTCGAAGCAGAGGTCCGCGACCTGGGACAGGGCCGGCAGGAACCAGGTCGCCAGCGAGTCCGCGTTCACCGCGACCGACACCCGCGTGGCCTCCCCGGTGCCGTCCAGCCCCAGCTCGCCCCAGGCGTCCCGCTCCAGCCGGGCGAGCTGCCGGGCGAACCGCACCAGCACCGCGCCGGACTCCGTGGGCCGTACCGGTCTGGTGCGCTGGAGCAGCACCCGGCCGGTGCGCTGTTCCAGGGCCTTGACCCGCTGGCTGACCGCCGACGGTGTCACGTGCAGCGCGGCGGCGGCAGCGTCGAAGGTGCCCTCGTCCACCACGGCCAGCAGGGTCCGGACCTGTTCCACGGGAAGCTCTGTCATCACGCGTGCTAAGGGTACGTAAAAATCATTAGCTGTACTTGAGACCGCGGTGTCTCTAGCGTCGTCGGCATGAACCACGCCCTGACCGCCGCTGCCGCCGGATTCGGCACCGGACTCTCCCTGATCGTCGCCATCGGCGCCCAGAACGCCTTCGTCCTGCGGCAGGGGGTGCGCCGGCACGCCGTCCTCACCGTGGTCGGCATCTGCGCCCTGTCCGACGCGGTGCTCATCGCGCTCGGCGTCGGCGGGGTCGGCGCGGTGGTCGTGGCCTGGCCGGGCGCGCTCCGCGCGATCGGCGTCGTCGGCGGCCTCTTCCTGATGTGCTACGGCGTCCTGGCCGCCCGCCGGGTGCTCACGCCGGGCACGGGACTGCGCGCGGAGGGCGAGGCGGCCGGCTCCCGGCGCCGGGCCGTGCTCACCTGCCTGGCGATGACCTGGCTGAACCCGCACGTCTATCTGGACACCGTGTTCCTGCTCGGCTCGCTGGCCGCCGACCGGGGCCCGCTGCGCTGGACGTTCGGGCTCGGCGCCGCGCTCGCCAGCCTGTGCTGGTTCACCGCCCTCGGCTTCGGCGCCCGGCTGCTCGGCCGGTACCTGGCCCGGCCCGGCGCCTGGCGGGTGCTCGACGGGCTGGTCGCCGCCACCATGCTGGTGCTGGGCGTGAGCCTGGTCGCCGGGGCCTGACCGAAACCCGTTCGATGTTCCGCTGGTTGCCGCTGAGACAGTTAGCCTCACGAAGCGAAAAGATGTAACGAGCAACCAGGATACCCGTGGACACCAGCGAGAGCAGAAGTACCGAGAACGGCGAGAGCGGCGGCACCGAGACCACGACCGGCGCGCCGGCGGCCGGGGAACCGCCCCGGCGCGGCTGGCGCCGCTGGGCGATGGACACCCGCCCCCTGCGCATCCCCGCCTACCGGCGGCTGTGGTCGTCGACCATCGTCACCTCCGTCGGCAGCCAGCTGACCGCCGTCGCCGTACCCAAGCAGATCTACGACATCACCCACTCCTCGGCCTGGGTCGGCTACGCGAGCCTGGCCGGGCTGGTGCCCATGGTCGCCTTCGCGCTGTGGGGCGGGGCGGTCGCCGACGCCGTCGACCGGCGCAAGCTGATGCTGGTGACCAACAGCGGCATCGCGGTGACCTCGCTGCTGTTCTGGGCGCAGGCCGTCACCGGCCTGGACTCGGTCCCCGTGCTCATGGTGCTGCTCGCGCTGCAACAGGCGTTCTTCGGCCTCAACGCGCCCGCCCGCAGCGCCTCCATAGCCCGGCTGGTCCCGGCCGGGCAGCTGCCGGCCGCGAACGCGCTCGGCTCGACGGTGATGCAGACCGCGCTGGTGGCCGGCCCGCTGCTGGCCGGCGCGCTGATACCGCTCATCGGGCTGCCGGAGCTGTATCTGATCGACGCGCTCGCGCTGTGCGTGACCGTGTGGGCCGTCTTCCGGCTGCCCGCCCTGCCGCCGCTCGGCGGGAGCGGCACCCGCCGGGCCGGGCTGCGCGAGATCGCCGACGGGTTCCGGTACATCTCCCGGCACAAGGTGCTGCTGCTGTCCTTCCTCGCCGACATCGTCGCCATGGTGTTCGGCATGCCCCGCGCCCTGTTCCCGCAGCTGGCCGCCGAGACCTACGGTTCCTACGGCGAGGGCCTGGCGCTGGGCGTGCTGTTCGCCGGCATCCCGGTCGGCGCGGTGCTGGGCGGCCTGTTCTCCGGCGTGTTCTCGCGGGCCCGCCGGCACGGCTGGATGGTCACCGGGGCGGTCGTCGGCTGGGGCGTGGCCATCGTCGGGTTCGCGCTGAGCGGCAACCTGTGGATCGCGGTGGTCTTCCTCGCCGCGGCCGGCGTCGCCGACATGGTCTCGATGGTGTTCCGCGGCGCCATCCTGCTGTCGGCCGCGACGGACGAGATGCGCGGCCGGATGCAGGGGGTGTTCACCGTGGTCGTCGCGGGCGGGCCGCGACTGGCCGACGTGCTGCACGGCACCGCCGGAGCCGCCTTCGGCCCGCGGGCCGCCGTCGCGGGCGGCGGCGCCCTGGTCGTGGTGGCGATGCTGGCCCTGGCCGGCGCCGTCCCGGCACTGCGCCGCTACCGCGTCTGACGGCAGGGCCCGGCTAGAGGGGGCCGACCCGCCGGCGCATCGTGTACTGCTCCATGAGCTTCCCGCGGGTCGTCTCCAGCCGGTGGGCGAGGATCTCGGCCACCGTGCGCACCACCGACAGCCCGAGCAGCGGGTCCTCCACGCACAGCGCGAGTACCGACGGCCCGTCGAACTCGTAGGCGCGTACGTCGGTGAAGGCCACCGCGCCGAAGTCCCACTCGTACGGGGGGAAGAGCCAGGACCAGCCGAGCAGGTCGCCCGCGCCGAGCGTGGCCACGGTCACCCGCTGCCGGGGAGTCACCTGGGTGTCCAGGTGGACCGCGCCCGAGCGGATCACCCAGAACCGGTCGGCCGTGCCGCCCGCCTCGAAGATGCGGCTGTCCTCCGGGAAGGAGACCTCCTCGGCCACCTCCATCAGGCGCTCGCGCTGCGCCTGGGGGAGGGCGGTGAGCAGTTTGATCGCTTTGGTCATGGCGCGGGGCTCCTCGCCGGCGGCGGTTGCGGTGCGGGTGCTGTGCTGGGACGAACGGCGTCTCAAGCCCATTTCAGCCGCTGCCGCCGCCCCGGGCACCTCGAGACGGGGCGCCCGTCGGCCGCCGGCCGCTTCCGGGCAGGGAAAAGCCCTGGCTGGACGGGGGAAACCAGCCAGGGCCGTATGTGGTGACGCGAGGCGGGGCGCGGCGTGGTCCCGCGCGGCTCCCGCACCACGTATGGATGAACAATAAACCATTTACGGGCCTCCCCGTAGCCCATATCGGGTCAGGTGACCTGTTTCACTCCGTCCGTCCGTACGGGGTCCCCGCCCGGGCGGACGATCTCCTCCAGCACCCGCAGCACCGCTTCGAAGGCCCGCGCCCGGTCGGCCGCCTCCGCGGCGCCCTCCGGATCCGTCACCGCCAGGCTCCCGGCCCGCTCCCGCCATGCCCGCTCCTGCGCCGCCGCGTGCTCCCGGCCGCGCCGGATGCGGCGCAACAACTCGTCCGCGTCCACGACATCCGTCATGTCCGGCGGGTACCCGCGAGTTCCCGGGTGATGACACCCGCACCGAGCGTGCCCGGACCGGACCCCGCCCCGGCCCGCGTTCCGCTTGCGCCGAACCGGTCGGCGAAGTTCCGTTCGCGAGGGTGTTTGCCCGCTGGGCGAGGGGGCAGGCGGAGTCTCGTGCTTCGGACCGGAGGCGCGCGCCCAGCGGGGAGAAGACCCGCTGCCTGGGCCCCTTCCGCCGGGCCCGGCGGCGAACCCGCGGCGAAACCCTGACACCACCGTTCGGGCCAGAACCCGGAACCCCTGTTTCCGGAGGTGCCCTGCAACACGTTCAGGAGCGATTCCGCATGCTGACCGACATGTCGACAAGCCGTCCCGGCACGACCGCCCCCGCCACCGGCGGGACGCCCGCCCGCCGCAACCACGACGACGCCCCCGACACCGCGGCGCTGTTCGCCCGGCTGGCTGAGCTGGAGGACGGCCCCGAGCGGGACGCCGTACGCGATGAACTCGTCACCGCCTGGCTGCCCATGGCCCACCGGATCGCCGGGCGGTTCCGCGACCGCGGCGAGTCCGTGGAGGACCTGCGTCAGGTGGCCGCGCTGGGACTGGTGAAGGCCATCGACCGGTTCGACCCGTCCCGCGGCGCCTTCGAGAGCTACGCCGTGCCGACGATCACCGGGGAGGTCAAGCGGCACTTCCGCGACCGGATGTGGGCCCTGCGGGTGCCCCGCCGGGTCCAGGAGCTGCGCAACCGGGTCCGGGTCGCCCGGCGGGAACTCACCCAGAACCCCGGCAGCCCCGAGCCCACCGTCGCCGACATCGCCGCCCACACCGGGCTCACCGAGGAGGAGGTCGGCGCCGGCATGGAGGCGCTGGAGAGCTTCAGCACCCTCTCCCTCGACGCCGAGCTGTCCGCCGGCGACGACGGCTACAGCCTCGCCGACACCCTGGGCGAGACGGACACCTCCTACGACGTCGTCGTGGACCGGGAGGCCGCCAAGGAAGGACTGCGCCGGCTGCCCGAGCGCGAGCGGGCCATCCTCTACATGCGCTTCTTCGAGGACATGACGCAGAGCCGCATCGCCGACCGGCTCGGCATATCGCAGATGCACGTCTCCCGGCTGATCAGCCGCAGCTGCGCCCGCATCCGCGAGGAGGCGCTCGGCACCCACCGGCCCGGTCCGGCCGGGCGGCGGTAGCCGCTCAGCCGGCCGGACCGCCGGTCACACCGAGCGGACGCGCCAGACCGGAGACCGCCTCGTCCAGCCGCTGCAGATGGCGCAGGACCCGGTCGGTCACCCGGCCGTAGCGCGGGGTGCGCAGGGTTCCCGGCTCCAGCATCGACGCGATGCTGGAGCCGCTCTCCATCTCCACGGCGGCCCGCGGGTCCGCCACATGCGCCGCGATCGCCTCGATGTTGTGCACGATCCGTCCACACGCCCCGCGCAGCCGCGGATCGGCCGCGATCGAGGGGTGCGTCGGCAGCAGCTCCGCCGTCGCCGCCAGGGACCGCCCGTGGTACGCGCAGGTCTCCAGCAGCGCCACCACGTACCGCACCGAGTCCCGGCGCGAGCGCAGCGGCGTGATCGGATGGGTCAGCGGCTGGGTGGCCGCCCGCAGGTCCGCCAGCGCCTGGTCCAGCTCCCGCGCCCGCTCCACCAGATCGCCGCCCGTCCCGCCGCTCAGCTGGTCGACGGCGCCGCGCGTGACATCGGCGAGCCGGTCCAGGACCGCCACCAGCAGCTCGTTGGTACGGCGGTCGGTGTGCACCGGCAGCACCACCGCCGCGGCGAACACCCCGCAGGCAGCGCCGAGCGCCGTCTCCTCGATCCGCAGCACCAGCACTTCCGCGCTGTAGGTGTTCAGCAGGGTGTACAGCAGCCCCAGCATCGCGGTGACGAAGAACGACATCAGGGTGTACGACAGCGGCGCGCTGTAGAACATCGCGAAGATGAACACCAGCACCAGGCCGAACGCCAGCCAGGTGTGGTGCCCGACCAGCCCGGCCAGCCCGATGCCCGCCACCACGCCGAGTACCGTGCCCAGCAGCCGCCGGTAGCCCTTCACCAGGATCTCGCCGGTGGAGGCAGTGTTCAGGAACACGATCCAGCAGGTCAGCACCGCCCAGTACCAGCGCTGACTGGACAGCAGCTCACCGCCGGCGATGGCCAGCGAGGACCCCACGGCCACCTGGAGGGCGGCCCGGGTGGTGGGCCGCGCGAGCCCGGTCGGCTCGGCCTGCGGGGTCCGTTCCTCGCTGATCTCGATCGCGGCGTCCTCCGCGTCCAGCTCCTCGCGCGAACGGGTGGTCGCCGGGGTGTCGGCGGACTCGTCGTCCTGCGGGCCGTCCAGGGCCAGCCGCAGACCGAGCGAGGCGCGGGCCGCCTCGCCGAGCCCCCGGAAGACGTCCTGCACGGCCGGGGACGCCTCGGGCAGGTTCTCCTCCTCGCGATAGCCCAGCAGCCGGTTGCGCACCTGGGCGAGCGCGGTCCCGGACGTCTCCTTGGCCGGCCGCAGCATCAGTACCCGCAGCGCCCGCAGATCCCGGCGCAGCGCGGCGGCCGCCCCGTCCCGCACCGGCGACTCGACCCCCGAGGGCACCGGAGCGCCCGGCAGGTGCAGGGTGAGGGTGTCGGTCCGCTCGGCGCTGCGCGCGGTGAGCAGCAGCAGCCCCAGCCGCTCGGCCGCGATCTCGGCGTCGGCGACCCGGCGCTGGAGCAGCCGGGCCACCGCCGGGTCCGAGGTGCCGTCCTCCAGCCGGCCCTGGATCATCAGCGCCGTCTCGTGCAGCCGGGCGGTGCGGGTGCGCAGCTCCTCCAGCACCTTCTCCACCTCCTCGGGCCCGGCGTCCGGCAGCTTCGCCTGGCTGGCGATCAGCTGGGCGAGCCGGGCGCGGAAGGCCCGCCGCAGCCGGTCCAGGGTGCCCGCCGGGGTCTGCGGCAGCAGCACGAACCGGGCGGTGGCGCTGCACGCGAACGCCACACCGATGACGCCGTACAACGCGGGCAGCACGGCCGGTGTGGCCTGCACGAACAGCGACAGGAAGTAGATCTGGAACCCGATCAGCCCGAGCGCGGTGCCGCGGTCGCCGAACCGCCGCCCGTAGACGGCGCTGAAGATCAGGGCGACGAAGAACAGGTCGCCGACGACGACGTGCTGGTTGAGCAGCGCGCCCAGCGACACCGAGGCCAGCGCCACCGGCAGACCCAGCGCGAGCGTGACCGCCTGCCGGGCGGGCTGCTTCTCCCGGATGGCGAAGGTGGCGACCATCGCGGCCATGGCCCCGGCCACCAGACGGGGCACCGGAACGCCGATGCCGGCCAGGACGGCGAGCGTGAGGGTGATGGCGGTGACCGTGCGCAGTCCCGCCGTCAGCCGGAGCAGCCCGGGGTCCGACGCCGCGAGCCGGTCCCACAGCCGTACCCGTCCCGACCGTCCCGCTGCCCTCACTTAGCCGCGCTCTCTCCCGTGCCAGCCATCGATTCCATGATCCAGCATCGCACGCGCGCCCGGGCTACCTGCCCTCGGCCAGGGTGGCGGTCACCAGGGCGTTCGCGTGCCCGTGGCCGAGCCCGTGCGCCGACTTCAGCCAGCCGACCAGCTCCATGTGCCGGGTCAGCGGCGAGGACCGGATCAGCTCCTGCCACTCGCCGACCGGGCGGCCGTACTTCTTCTCGATCGAGGGGAAGTAGCTCGCCGGGCCCTTGACGGTCTTCTCGGTCATGGTGGTGCGTCCCTCCGTGCGGTGTTCCGTGATCACCTGGTAGGACGGCCCGCCCGGCGCGGACTCATCGGCGGCCGGCGGTGAGCACGGTCACATCAGGACGGTCCGACGGCCGCGCCCTCCACCCGGGCCCGCACCTGTTCCGGTGTCAGATAGGCGTCGGTGAACTCGAAGTCCTTCAGCCGGGCGGGCTTGCGGGCCTGGAAGCCGGTGCGCACGAAATCGTCGCCCGCGACGGCGTTCAGCAGCCAGTTGGTCATCACCCGGGTCTTGGCGACGTTGGTGCGCAGCGCCGACCAGTGGTAGCCGCGGGCCACCGCCTGGGCGGGCACCCCGCGCAGCTCCACACCGAGCGGCTTGGACACCGCGTCCTTGCCGCCGAGGTCGACGACCAGGCCCAGGTCCTTGTGCTCGTAGGGCCGCATCGGCTGTCCGCGCAGCGTCGCGATGACGTTGTCGGCGACCACCTTGCCCTGCCGCATGGCGTGCTGGGCGGTGGGCGGGCACACCGCGCCCTCCTCGCCCTTGGCCAGGTCGGGCACGGCCGCGGAGTCGCCGAGCGCGAACACCCCGTCGTGGCCCGGCAGGCACATCTCCGCGGTCACCGCCAGCCGCCCCTTGACCGTCTCCGCGCCGAGCGTGGCGATCAGCGGGCTGGCGACCACCCCGGCCGTCCAGATCAGGGTGCGCGTCGGCACCACCCGGCCGTCGGTGAAGGTGACCTCCTCGGCGCCGGCCTTGTCGATCGACACCCCCAGCGAGACCTCGATGCCGCGCCGCCCGAGGATCTCCTGCGCGCTGCGGCCCAGCTTCTCGCCCAGCTCCGGCATCAGCTTGGGCGCGATGTCGATCAGGTGCCAGCGGATCAGGCCCGGGTCCAGGCGCGGGTAGCGCTGCACGGCGGCGTGGGTGAGGCGCTGCAGGCAGGCCGCGGTCTCCGTGCCCGCGTAGCCGCCGCCGACCACCACGAACTGCAGCCGCGCGGCCCGTTCGGCCGGGTCGTCGCTGGCGTCCGCGAGATCCAGCTGGGAGATGACGTGGTCGCGGATGTAGGCGGCCTCGGCGAGCGTCTTCATCCCGAAGGCGTGCTCGGTCAGGCCCGGGATGTCGAAGGTGCGGGTCACACTGCCCGGGGCCAGCACGATGTAGTCGTAGGGCTCGTTGACGATCTTGTCGGTGATGGTGCGGACGACGCACACCTTGGACCTCAGGTCCACCCCGATCGCACCGCCCGGGATGATCCGGGTGCGGTACTTCTTGCTGCGGCGCAGCGACAGGGCGATCGACTGCGGCGTGAGCACGCCGGAGGCGACCTGGGGCAGCAGAGGCAGGTACAGCTGATAGGAGAACGGCGTCACCAGCGTGACGTCGGCCTCGTCGGGGGCGAGTTTCCGCTCCAGGCGGCGGACGCACTCGACTCCGGCGAAGCCTGCGCCCACCACCAGGATCCTGGGTCGTGTCACGGTGTTCATCCCTTTCTGCGGCTCCGGGCGGTCCGGCTCGACACTGTTCGCGTGCCCTGGACCGCCGTGCGCCAACTCCGATCCCACCGCGCCCGCGGCCACCTTGCCAGCCGGGCGCGGCAGGCAGACGAACGCGTGGGGGGCGGCCTCGCCCCCGCTGCCCGGTGGAGTAACCGGTGCGCGCCCGCCTACACGTCCTGTGGCCGCCCGCCCTCCCCGGCGTCACCAGGGCAGGAACGCGTGGATGTCCTTGCCCTTGTCGTGCACGACGACGCTGACCTGGCTGCACAGCGTGTGCACCAGGTGCCAGCCGATCCCGCCGCCACCGGTGCGTGGATGGAAGGGCCGCGGCTCCGGGCGGGCCGGGTTGGTGTCCCGCATCATCACGTGCACCCCGTCGAACGTGCGGCGCATCCGCAGGTCGAACGGGCCCGGCGCGTACTGGATGGCGTTGGCGGCCAGTTCGGTCACCACCAGCAGGATGTCGTCCCAGTACTCCTGCGCGCCCGGCGGCGCCTGACGGGAGAGGGCACGCAGGAAGTCCTCCGCGGCGAGCCGCGCCCCCGTGACGTTGCGCAGCTCACCCGGGAAGGAGAACGTACGCTCGTACCTTTCCTCCGAAGGTGGTGTGTCGTCCCAACGCGGCTCCGTCGCCATCTCGCTTCCCCGGCCCCGACCGGCCCCGCCGGTCCGGGCGGTCGTCGTCGACTGATCTCTTCGCTGCGCTGCGGGTTCCCCCTGCCGCGCGGACTATCCGTCTGCCCTCCCCGCCCCACGGTTCCCCCGGCGGCGCCACCTCCTCAGCGGAACACGTCGTCCGGCTCGTCCCACTCGGCCGGCTCCCGCACCACCGGCCGCGGCCGGGACCGCGCCGCGTACATCGTCTCGATCTCGGCGGCGTAGTGCCGTACCACGGCGTCCCGGCGCGGCTTCAGGGACGGTGTGAGCAACCCGCCGACCGCCGCGAACGGTTCCGGAAGGACACGGTAGACCCTGATGGACTCCGCGCGGGACACCGCGCTGTTGGCGGCGGCCACCGCCCGCGCGATCTCCTCCCGCACCGCGTTCTCCTCCCGCGCCTTCCGGGCCCGCGCGTCCCCGGGCAGCGCGAGCGCGGTCCGCCAGTGCGCGGCGAAGTCCGGGTCCAGGGTGATCAGGGCGCCGACGCAGGGCCGGCCGTCGCCGATCACCACCGCCTCGTGCACGAGCGGATGGGCGCGCAGCCGCTCCTCCAGCAGGGCCGGCGACACGGTCTTGCCCCCGCTGGTGACGATGACGTCCTTCTTGCGCCCGGTGATCGTCAGATAGCCGTCGGCGTCCAGCCGGCCGAGGTCCCCGGTGGCCAGCCAGCCGTCGCTGAGCGCCGCCCGGGTCGCCCGCTCGTCGCCTGCGTAGCCCTGGAACACCGAGGGCCCGCGGACCAGGATCTCCCCGTCGTCGGCGATCCGGATCCCGGTGCCCGGCAGCGCGGTCCCCACCGTCCCGGACTTCTCCCGGCCCAGCGGCTGCATGGTGATCGCGCCGGAGGTCTCGGTCAGTCCGTAGCCGTCGTGCACGAACACGCCGATGCCCGCGTAGAACAGGCCCAGTTCGCGGCCGAGCGGGGAACCGCCGGAGGCGCCGCGCACCACCCGGCCGCCGAGCGCCGCCCGCACTCCCCGGTACACCGTCCGCTCGTACAGGGCGTGTCGCAGCCTCAGCTCCAGCCCCGGACCCGGCCCGGCACCGAGCCGCCGGCGCTCCTCGGCCGCGGCGAACTCCCGCGCCGTGCGCGCGGCCCGCTCGAACAGCGCGCCCTGGCCCGCCTGCCGGGCGGTGCGCAGGAAGGACTTGTACAGCCGCTCGAACACCGACGGCACGCCGTACAGGTACGTCGGCCGGAACGTGCGCAGCGCCGACGCCGGCACTGCCCCGGACACCTCCGGCTCGTGCGCCAGCAGCACCCCGCCGCGCACACACGTCAGCATGATCATCAGGCCGTACACATGGGAGAACGGCAGGAAGGCCAGCACGGACGGCCGCTGCCCCGGGGCCGCGGCGGTGTGCGCCCAGCCGGCCAGCAGGGTGTCACACGGGTAGGCCAGGCCGCGGTGGCTGAGCGCGCAGCCCATCGGCCGGCCCGAGGTGCCGGAGGTGTGGACGACGGCCGCCGTGGCGTCCGGCGGCACGAGCCGGCGCAGCGACTCCACGGTGGTGTACGGCACCGCAGCCCCGCCCGCGACCAGATCGGCGAGGGCGCCCGCGTCCAGCTGCCAGACGTGCCGCAGCCGGGGCAGCCGGGCGCACACCGTGCCGACGGTCATGACGCCCTGCTCGTCCTCCACGATCACGGCGACGCAGTGCGTCTCCCGCAGCATCCACTCGACCTGGTCGCGCGCGGAGGCCGGGTGGACGGGCACCAGCTCGGCGCCGACGGCCCACAGCGCGTGGGCGAGCACCGTCCACTCGTGCCGGGTCCGGGCCATCAACGCCACCCGGTCGCCGGGGGAGATCCCGGCGGCGACCAGGCCCCTGGCCACGGCCACCACCTCGTCGCGCAGCTCGGCCGCCGTCACCGTGCGCCAGCCGCCGCCGGTCTCCGCGCGGTGCGCCAGCACCGGCAGCGCGGGATCGCGTTCCGCCGCGGCGAAGACGCTGTCGGCGAGGCCGCCGGTGAGCGGCGGGGCGGCGGGGGCGACGTTCCGCATGCGCTGCTCCCGGGGTACGGAGGGTCACTCCGCCGACCGGCTCGGTGTCGGCGGTGCTCGAATGTAGCTCAGGGAACAGCGTTCGGTGACCGGGATCGGAGAAGTCGTGATCGGCTGATGATGTGGGCGGGTTGGGGGGACTCGGGGGACATGAGTCATGTGAACCCCGATCCGGAGCCCGAGCGCAGCACCGGGCTGGAACCCGGCGGCTCGGTCCCGCCCGGCGAGACCCCGCCCGCCGAGAGCAGCCTGCCCGAGGCCGGGCCCCGGGAGACGCACAACACGTCGAAGGGCTGGGCGAAGGCGCCGCTGACCGTGATCCTGGTCCTGGTGATCCTGATCGCGGCGTTCTTCCTGGCCTACGCGCTGGCCCTGATCCTGTGACCGCCGCCGGGCGGGACGCTCAGCCCTGGGTGCGCCGGACGCACTCGGTGACGACGTCCCGCAGGCTGCCGGTGCGCTCCAGCAGCAGGCGCTGTTCCCGCGCGCCGTTGCCGCGGCGCAGCAGTTCCGCCACGCCCCGCTCGGCGCGGTCGGCGTCTCCGCCTGCGGTGAGCGCCTCCCCGGTGTGCTCCAGCAGGGATTCCAGCACCCCCGCGGCGGGCCGGGGCCGCAGCGTGACCGGGTCCAGCAGGTCCTCCTCCAGACCGAACCGGGCGGCCTGCCAGTCGGCCAGCCGGATCAGGCTCACCCCCGGGTCGGGTACCGGCCGGCCGTCCCGCCACTCGGCCGCGGCCGTCTCCACCAGGGCGCGGACCAGCGTCGCGAGCAGGACGGCGGTCTCCGCGCACAGGCACACGTCCGCCACCCGGACCTCCACCGTCGGGTAGCGGGCGGACAGCCGCGCGTCGAAGTAGACCATGCCCTCGTCCAGCACCACCCCCGTGTCCACCATCTCGGTCACCCGCCGGTGGTAGCGCTCGGGCGTCCCGAACGGCTCGGTCGGCCCGGCCGACGGCCAGCGGTTCCACACCCGGCTGCGATAGCTGGCGTAGTCGGTGTTGCGGCCCTGCCAGAACGGGGAGTTGGCGCTCATCGCCCGCAGCACGGGCAGCCACGGGCGGAGCCGGTCCAGGACGGCGACGCCCTCCTCGTCCGATGCCACGGAAACGTGCACATGACATCCGCAGACGAGCTGGTCCCAGGTCGGTATCCCGAACCGCTCGGCCAGCCACTGGTAGCGCGCGTTCACACTGAGCGAGGGGCTGACCGGCAGCGGCGAGGTGGCCAGCGCGGCGACCCCGCAGCCGATCTCCCCGGCGTGCCGGGCCGCCTCCTTGCGGCAGCGGACGATCTCGTCCCCGAGCAAGGCCATGTCCGACTGCGGATGCGTGGCGAACTCCAGCATCTGCCCGAACAGTTCCTTCTCGAAGACCTGCTGCCCGGGATCGTCCTGGGCGGCGCGGGCGAGGACGGCAGCCGCCAGCGCCCTCGGGTCGCCGCTGTCCGGATCGACCAGGAGGAGTTCCTCCTCCACTCCTACGGTGCGCACGTGGTGCCGCCCTTCCATGTCGTGCCGCGAGGGGCAGTCGGGTTCTGTACGACCCCGAATGCCCCTCGGACGGCCACCGACACCTGTGGCGGCTCAGCCCTCCGGCACCAGCCACACCGTGGCCAGCGGAGGCAGCGTCAGGGTGAGGAACCCGTCCTCCGCCCTGACCGGCCCCCCGGCGCCGACACCGCCGCCGCCGTAGCGCACCTCGTCGGTGTTCAGCTCCTCCCGCCAGACCGCGCCACCGTCGGGCACCCACAGGCGGTAGCCGTGCCGGACGACCGGGGAGAAGTTCGACACCGCCAGCAGCGCGCCGCCGTCCGCGGCGAACCGCAGGAACGCCAGCACGTTGTCGTCCGCCGCGTCGCACAGCACCCACCGGAAGCCGCCCGGGTCGGTGTCCCGCTGCCACAGCGCCGGCGTCGCCCGGTACACCCTGTTCAGGTCCCGGACCAGCGACTGCACACCCCGGTGGTCGCCCGCCGAGTGGTAGTCGTCACCGAGCAGCCACCACTCCGGCCCGTGCGCCTCCGACCACTCCGCCCCCTGCGCGAACTCCTGCCCCATGAACAACAGCTGTTTGCCGGGGTGGGCCCACATGAACCCCAGATAGGCACGGTGGTTGGCGCGCCGCTGCCACCAGTCGCCGGGCATCTTCGACACCAGCGCCCGCTTGCCGTGCACCACCTCGTCGTGCGAGATCGGCAGGACGTAGTTCTCGCTGTAGGCGTACACCATCGAGAACGTCATCTCGTGGTGGTGGTACTTGCGGTGCACCGGCTCCTTCTGGATGTACTCCAGCGAGTCGTGCATCCAGCCCATGTTCCACTTCAGCCCGAAGCCCAGCCCGCCGCCGTCGGTCGGCCGGGTCACCCCGTCCCAGGCCGTGGACTCCTCGGCGATGGTCACCACGCCCGGACAGCGCCGGTAGACGGTGGCGTTCATCTCCTGGAGGAAGGCCACCGCGTCCAGGTCCTCCCGGCCGCCGAACACGTTCGGCTCCCACTGTCCGGAGTCCCGTGAGTAGTCCAGGTAGAGCATGGAGGCGACGGCGTCCACCCGCAGCCCGTCGATGTGGAACTCCTCGCACCAGTAGACGGCGTTCGCCACCAGGAAGTTGCGCACCTCGGTGCGGCCGTAGTCGAACTCGTACGTCCCCCAGTCCGGGTGCTCGGCGCGCGAGGCGTTCCCCGGCTCGTACAGCGGGTCCCCGTCGAACCGGGCCAGCGCCCAGTCGTCCTTCGGGAAGTGCGCCGGCACCCAGTCCATGATCACCCCGAGCCCGGCCCGGTGACAGGCGTCCACGAAGTACCGGAAGTCGTCCGGCGAGCCCAGCCGGGGCGTCGGCGCGTAATAGGAGGTGACCTGGTAGCCCCACGAACCGCTGAACGGATGCCCGGCCACCGGCATCAGCTCGATGTGCGTGAAGCCCATCTCCCGCGCGTACGCGGGCAGTTCCTCCGCGAGCTGCCGGTAGGTCGCACCGGGCCGCCAGGACGGCAGATGCACCTCGTACACCGAGAACGGCGCCTGGTGCACGGGGGTGTCACCGCGGTGCGCCATCCACTCGGCGTCGCCCCAGGCGTAGTGCGAGGCCGTCACCACCGACGCGGTGTCCGGCGGTACCTCGGCGCACCGCGCCATCGGGTCGGCCTTCAGGAACCGGTGGCCGTACCGGGAGGTGATCTCGAACTTGTACCGGGTGCCCTCGCCGATCCCCGGCAGGAACAGCTCCCACACCCCGCACGCGCCGAGCGAGCGCATCGGGTACTGCGTGCCGTCCCAGTACGTGAAGTCCCCGGCGACCCGCACCCCCTGGGCGTTCGGTGCCCACACCGTGAACCGGGTGCCGGCCACGCCCTGGTGGACCATCGGCTCCGCCCCGAGCGCCCGCCACAGCTGCTCGTGCCGGCCCTCCCGGATCAGATGCAGGTCCAGCTCGCCCAGCGCGGGCAGGAAGCGGTAGGGGTCGTGCACCTCCCGCTCCCCGTCGTCGTACGCCACCAGCAGGGTGTACGACGGGATGTCCGGGCGGGGCAGCACGCCGGCGAACAGCCCGTCGCCCTCCGAACGCAGCTCGGTGCGCTCCCCGCCGGCCAGGACGCTCACCGCGCGGGCGTTCGGGCGCAGCGCCCGCACCAGCGTGCCGCCCGGCACCGGGTGGGCGCCCAGCAGGGCGTGCGGATCATGGTGCGCCCCGGCCAGCAGCCGGTCGCGGTCGGCCGGGTCCAGCGGGGCGGCCACGGGCGGCACGGGGCCCGCGGCCTCGGGGCGCGTGGTGTCGCGCAGCGCCATGCGTCAGCCTCCCCACACGGCGAGCCGCTTGATCGCCGCCATCGGTACCGGCAGCCAGTCCGGCCGGTGTCTCGCCTCGTACAGCACCTCGTACACCGCCCTGTCCGTCTCGTGCGCGCGCAGCAGCGCGTGCTTCTTGCGTGGATCCCAGCCCGCGCGGGCCGCGTAGCCCGCGCAGAACGCCTCCCGGCAGCGGCGCGCCCACTCGGGCCGCCAGGGGCGGCGCTGCCGGGCCGCGTAGTCGAAGGAGCGCAGCATCCCGGCGACGTCCCGCACCGGGGACTGCGGGGTGCGCCGCTCGGCGAGCGGCCGGGACGGCTCGCCCTCGAAGTCGATGACGAACCAGTCGCGGCCGGCCCGCAGCACCTGCCCCAGGTGCAGGTCGCCGTGGACCCGCTGGGCGGGCGGCCCGGTGTCGCAGGTGGCCAGTGCCGCGAACGCGGCCCGCAGACCGGGCACGAAGGGCAGCAGGCCGGGCACGGCGTGCGCGGCGGCGTCCAGCCGCGCGCGCATCGCCTCGGCCGTACGGCCGTTCTCGCCCGGCCCGGCCGGCGGGAAGGCCTCGGCCAGCGCCAGGTGCACCTCGGCCATGGCCCGGCCCAGCGCGCGGGCCTCGGCGGTGAAGTCGTCGCCCGCCGCGAGCGCGGCCAGCGCCAGCGACCAACCGTCGGTGGCGTCCGGCAGGAACGGCTGGAGCACCCCGAGGGTGGCCGGGCGGGGATCGGCCGTGGAGAACCAGGCCACCGGCGCCGGCACCCGGGAGCAGCCGAGGGCGGCCAGCGCCGCCGGCACCTCCAGGTCCGGGTTGACGCCCGGCTGGATCCGGCGGAACAGCTTCAGGATGTACGCGTCGCCGTACACGATCGAGGAGTTGGACTGCTCGGCGTCCAGCAGCCGCGGCGGCAGCCCGCCGGGCACCCGGGCGGCCGGGTCCGCCTCGAACCGCAGCGGGCCCGCCGCGCCGGGGTGCCGCAGCCGCTCCAGCAGCAGGTGGGCCGAGCGCGGGTCGTGCAGCGCGTCGTACACCGCGAGGCCGGCCAGCGGTCCGTCCACGGCCCGCCCGATGAACGCCCGCTCCAGCCGCGGCACGAGGTGCGGGCGCACCCCCAGCAGCAGCTGGTAGCAGTCCCCGGGCGGGGGCGTGCCGCCGGGCGTGGGCACCGGCACGTGGGAGGCGTGCACCAGCAGGTGCAGACAGCCTGGGAACAGCTCGGTCACGGACAGCACCGACAGCTCGGTGACGGGCCGGTCCTTGCCCGCGAACCAGCGTTGCCTCGGCAGCCAGTCGCGCAGCAGCCCGCCGAGCGAGTCCAGCGGCCCGTCGAGCCCGGTCGCGGTGCGCGGCCGGGGAGTGATGGTCTTCGGCATGGTGACGCGTCCTTTCCTCGGCGCCGGACGGGTCAGCGGCGGCGGCCGATGCGGGATGCGACTCGGGTGAGCCGGAACCAGTAGAAACCGTGGCCCTGCAAGGTGAGCAGGTAGGGCAGTTCGCCGATGGCGGGGAAGCGCACTCCGCCGATCAGTTCGACGGGGTGCCGTCCGTCGTAGGCCCGCAGGTCGAGTTCGGTGGGCTGGGCGAAGCGGGAGAAGTTGTTCACGCACAGCACCAGGTCGTCGCCGTGTTCGCGCAGGAACGCCAGCACCGCCGGGTTGGACGACGTCAGTTCCGTGAACGACCCCAGTCCGAAGGCGGGGTTCTGCTTGCGGATCTCGATCATCCGGCGGGTCCAGTGCAGCAGCGACGACGGGGAGGACATGGACGCTTCGACGTTGGTGACCTGGTAGCCGTGGACCGGGTCCATGATCGTGGGCAGGAACAGGCGTCCCGGGTCGCACGTCGAGAAGCCGGCGTTGCGGTCGGGGGTCCACTGCATGGGGGTGCGGACGGCGTCGCGGTCGCCGAGCCAGATGTTGTCGCCCATGCCGATCTCGTCGCCGTAGTAGAGGATCGGCGAGCCGGGCAGGGACAGCAGCAGGGCGGTGAACAGCTCGATCTGGTTGCGGTCGTTGTCGAGCAGGGGGGCGAGGCGGCGGCGGATGCCGATGTTGGCGCGCATGCGGGGGTCCTTGGCGTACTCGGCCCACATGTAGTCGCGTTCCTCGTCGGTGACCATTTCGAGGGTCAGCTCGTCGTGGTTGCGCAGGAAGATGCCCCACTGGCAGTTCGAGGGGATCGCGGGGGTCTTGGCGAGGATCTCGGAGACCGGGTAGCGGGACTCGCGGCGCACGGCCATGAAGATGCGCGGCATGACGGGGAAGTGGAACGCCATGTGGCACTCGTCGCCGCCGGCGGAGTAGTCGCCGAAGTAGTCGACCACGTCCTCGGGCCACTGGTTGGCCTCCGCCAGCAGCACGGTGTCCGGGTAGAGCGCGTCGATCTCGCGGCGCACCCGTTTCAGGAACCGGTGGGTGGCGGGCAGGTTCTCGCAGTTGGTGCCCTCTTCCGCGTACAGGTAGGGCACCGCGTCCAGGCGGTAGCCGTCGATGCCGAGGTCCAGCCAGAATCTGAGGGCGGCCAGGATTTCCTCCTGGACGGCCGGGTTCTCGTAGTTGAGGTCGGGCTGGTGCGAGAAGAAGCGGTGGAAGTAGTACTGGCCGCGCACCGGGTCGAAGGTCCAGTTGGAGACCTCGGTGTCGACGAAGATGATCCGGGCGTCCTGGTACTGCTTGTCGTCGTCGGCCCACATGTAGTAGTCGCCGTAGGGGCCGTCGGGGTTCGTGCGGGACTCCTGGAACCACGGGTGCTGGTCGCTGGTGTGGTTCATGACGAAGTCGATGATCACCCGCATGCCGCGCTGGTGGGCGGCGTCCACGAACTCCACGAAGTCGGCGAGGTCACCGAACTCCGGCAGCACGGCGGTGTAGTCGGAGACGTCGTAACCCCCGTCCCTGAGCGGGGACTTGAAGAAGGGCGGCAGCCACAGGCAGTCCACGCCGAGCCACTGGAGATAGTCCAGCTTGGCGGTCAGGCCCTTCAGGTCGCCGACGCCGTCGCCGTTGCTGTCCTGGAAGGAGCGGACCAGGACCTCGTAGAAGACGGCGCGTTTGAACCACTCCGGGTCCCGGTCCTTGGCCGGAGTGTCCTCGAAGGTGTCCGGTACGGGCTCGTTGACGGTCATGACGCTGCGGGCCCTCCGATCCGGGGCGTCGAGCGCCCGACGTGGAGCACGTGCGCGGGCGCCCGGCCGGGCGTGAGCCGCACGTAGTTGGTGCCGCCCCAGTGGTAGGTCTCACCGGTGAGTTCGTCATGCACCGGCACGGACTGGTGCCGGTCCAGGCCGAGTCGCGGCATGTCCAACGAGACCGTGGCCTCCTGGGTGTGGTGCGGGTCGAGGTTGACGACCACGACCACCGTGTCCGTCCCCGTGCGTTTGCTGTAGGCGAGCACGGCGTCGTTGTCGGTGTGGTGGAAGTGGAGGTTGCGCAGCCGCTGGAGTGCCACATGGCGGCGGCGGATGGTGTTCAGGCGGGTGATGAGCGGGGCGATGCTCCGGCCCTCGCGCTCGGCGGCCTCCCAGCCGCGGGGCCTGAGCTGGTACTTCTCCGAGTCCAGGTATTCCTCCCCGCCCTCCTTCAGCGGGGTGTTCTCGCACAGTTCGTAGCCGGAGTAGATGCCCCAGGCGGGGGAGAGGGTGGCGGCCAGCACGGCACGCACCTCGAACGCGGGGCGCCCGCCGTGCTGGAGGTAGGCGTGCAGGATGTCGGGGGTGTTGGCGAAGAAGTTCGGCCGCATGTAGGCCGCCGCCTCCCCCGTCAGCTCCGTCAGGTACTCCGTCAGCTCCTGCTTGGTGGTGCGCCAGGTGAAGTAGGTGTAGGACTGCTGGAAGCCGGTCTGGGCCAGGGTGTGCATCATCGCCGGGCGGGTGAACGCCTCCGCCAGGAAGATCACGTCCGGGTCGCCGCGGTTGATGCCGGCGATGACCCGTTCCCAGAAGACCACGGGTTTGGTGTGCGGGTTGTCCACGCGGAAGATGCGCACGCCGTGGGCCATCCAGTGCCGCAGGATGCGCAGGGTCTCGGCGACCAGGCCGTCCATGTCGGCGTCGAAGGCGATCGGGTAGATGTCCTGGTACTTCTTCGGCGGGTTCTCGGCGTAGGCGATCGAGCCGTCCGGGCGGTGGTGGAACCACTCGGGGTGCTTCTCCACCCAGGGGTGGTCCGGGGAGCACTGGAGCGCGAAGTCGAGTGCGACCTCCAGGCCGTGCCGGCGGGCCTCGGCGACGAAGAAGTCGAAGTCCTCCAGGGTGCCCAGGTCCGGGTGGACGGCGTCGTGGCCGCCTTCGGGGGAGCCGATCGCCCAGGGCACGCCGACGTCGTCGGGGCCGGCGGTCAGGGAGTTGTTGGGGCCCTTGCGGTGGGTGGTGCCGATGGGGTGGATCGGGGGCAGGTAGACGACGTCGAAGCCCATGTCCGCGATCGCCTTCAGCCGGCGGGCGGCGGTGCGGAACGTGCCGTGGGGGTGTTCGGCGGTGCCCTCGGAGCGGGGGAAGAACTCGTACCACGAGCCGTACAGGGCGCGTTCGCGCTCCACCAGCAACGGCATCGGGTCCGAGGCGGTCACCAGCTCCCGCAGCGGATACCGGGCGATTACGTCCTCCACCTCGGGGGACAGCGCCGCCTTCAGCCGGTGGTGGACCGACAGGGTGTCGTCGCCGAGGGCGCGCGCCGCGGCCAGCACCAGGTCCCGCCCGGGGCCCCTGGGCACCCCGGCGGCGGCCCGCTCGTACAGCTCCGCGCCCTCCTCCAGCACCAGACCGGTGTCGATCCCGGCCGGCACCTTCACCGACGCGGTGTGCCGCCAGGTCGCCAGCGGATGGCTCCACGCCTCCACACGGAAGGTCCAGCGTCCCGTCACGTCCGGGGTGACCTCCGCTCCCCAGCGGTCGCTGCCCGGCGACAGCTCCCGCATCGGGGTCCAGGGGCCGCGCCGGCCCGCCGGATCGCGCAGGACCACGTTCGCTCCTACGGCGTCATGCCCTTCGCGGAACACGGTCGCCGTGACCTCGAACGTCTCCCCGGCCACCGCTTTCGCCGGGCGCCTGCCGCACTCCACGGCCGGCCGGACGTCACGTACCGGTACACGGCCGATGGCCGGGGTCCTGCGCATGTATCTCACCTCCGCCGTGCGCGGAGCCGGGCGCCCGGCCCGGCTCCGCGATCCGATCAGTCGGGCCGGTGACTCGCCGGACCCGCGGGGAACGCCTTGCACGGTGCCAGGTCAGGGGCTTGGCGCCGTGGACCGCCGCTCCGACGGCGGCCCTCTTCGCGCCGTCCGGCGCGGCTGCGGCCGCCCGTCCTGCTCCCGCAGGTAGGCGACCAGGTTCGTGCGGAGATAGCGCTCGGCGGCGTCCACGGCCTCGCGGGCGCAGCGCTTGCCCATCAGCACGCACAGGGTGTACCCGGAGTCCTCGAAGGTGGCCCGGACCGTGCGGTCGTGCGGCGCGGCGAGCATCACGCGCTCCCACGCCCGGTAACGCCGCAACTGCCGGGCCACTTCGGCCTTGGCGGGTAGCAGCATGGCCCTCTTCACCTTCCACGCTCTCGACTGGGCGCGTTCCCGACGGTCGGGTGGTGTCCGCGCAGGGGAGGGCACGGCACCGTTACGGCGATCGAGGCTTTCACTCATGGTGCACGCGCGAGGACGCAGCGTCCTGTTGGATCTTCGACGCGTGGGGCCGTCGGTGGCTCGTGTTGCACGAATGGCGTAGTGCCCGCACCGTGGAAGTGACTCTGAAGCGATCAACGCTCACGCTGGGTGTCCGGAAATCCCTCCGGGCGGGCGAGGGGAGCGAGAGCTTCGCCGGTGAGGAGCAAGCGACGATGAAGACCGCAGTGCCCTGCTACTACCACCTCGACGTGGAGGTCGGCCCGGAACGGGTGGGACAGGTCAGCCGCATCCTGGCCGCCCATCTGCGCCACTGGGACCTCGACAACCTCGTGGAGCCCGTCCGCCGCGGCGCCGAACTGCTGCTGCGGGCGATCGACGCGCACGCGAGGAACAAGCACACGTCCATCGAGATGTGGTGGAACGGCCAGCACCTCATCACCGCCCTCGGCGGCGAGGACCCCGACCTGCGCCCGGAGGCGGACCTGCGGTCCTGCCTGGCCGACATCGCCGCCATGAGCGACGGCTGGGGCTGCTGTGCCACCGGCACCGGCGGCACGATCATCTGGTTCTCGCAGCGTGCCCGGGCCGGCCAGCGCGTCCCGCTGGTCCCCCTCGCCCCCGACTCCACGCTGCGTACCGGCCTGAAGGTGCCCCGCGATCAGCCGGTGACCGTGCTGGCCGGTCCCGGACCCGCCCACGGCGCCACCCTGGAGGGCGGCCGGTGACCGCCCGTACGTCACGCACAGGGGTGCCCGTCTGGAGCGGGCACCCCTACCCGTTGGGCGCCTGTTTCGACGGGCAGGGCACCAACTTCGCCCTGTTCAGCGAGGTTGCCGAGCGCGTGGACCTGATCCTCGTCGACGACGCCGGCGCCGAGACCCCCGTCCGGCTGCACGAGGTCGACGGCTTCGTCTGGCACGCCCGCCTGCCCGGCGTCGGCCCCGGACAGCGCTACGGCTACCGGGTGCACGGCCCCTGGCAGCCCGCGCTCGGCCACCGCTGCAACCCGGCGAAGCTGCTGCTCGACCCGTACGCCCGCGCCGTGGACGGCCAGATCGACAACCACCCCTCGCTCTACGAGCGCGCCCCGGACGGGCCGGCCCCGGCCGACAGCGCCGGCCACTCCATGCTGGGCGTGGTCACCGACCCGTTCTTCGACTGGGGCGACGACCGCCCGCCCCGGACGCCGTACGCGGAATCCGTCATCTACGAGGCCCACGTCCGCGGGCTGACCCGCACCCACCCGGACATCCCCGAGCGGCTGCGCGGCACCTACGCCGGGCTCGCGCACCCGGCCGTGACCGAACACCTCACCTCCCTCGGGGTGACGGCGGTGGAGCTGATGCCGGTGCACCAGTTCGTCCAGGACGGCATCCTCCAGGACCGCGGCCTGTCCAACTACTGGGGCTACAACACCATCGGCTTCTTCGCCCCGCACAACGCCTACGCCGCCTTCGGCACCCGCGGCCAGCAGGTCAACGAGTTCAAGGCGATGGTGAAGGCGCTGCACGCGGCCGGCCTCGAAGTCATCCTCGACGTGGTCTACAACCACACCGCCGAGGGCAACGAGTTCGGTCCCACGCTGTCCTTCCGGGGCATCGACAACGCCTCCTACTACCGTCTGGTCGACGGCGACTGGGCGCACTACTACGACACCACCGGCACCGGCAACAGCCTGCTGATGCGGCACCCCTACGTGCTCCAGCTGATCATGGACTCGCTGCGGTACTGGGTCACCGAGATGCACGTCGACGGCTTCCGCTTCGACCTCGCGGCCACCCTCGCCCGGCAGTTCCACGAGGTGGACCGGCTCTCGGCGTTCTTCGACCTGATCCAGCAGGACCCGGTGATCAGCCGGGTCAAGCTGATCGCCGAACCGTGGGACGTGGGCGAGGGCGGCTACCAGGTGGGCAACTTCCCGCCGCTGTGGTCGGAGTGGAACGGCAAGTACCGGGACGCCGTACGGGACTTCTGGCGGGCCGAGCCCGGCTCGCTCGGCGAGTTCGCCTCCCGGCTCACCGGCTCCTCCGACATCTATCAGCACAGCCGGCGCCGGCCGCGCGCGAGCGTCAACTTCGTCACCGCCCACGACGGCTTCACGCTGCGCGACCTGGTGTCCTACAACCACAAGCACAACGAGGGCAACGGCGAGGACAACCGGGACGGCGAGAGCCACAACCGGTCCTGGAACTGCGGCGCGGAGGGCGACACCGACGACCCGGCCGTCCTCGAACTGCGCGCCCGCCAGCAGCGCAACCTGCTGGCCACGCTGCTGCTGTCGCAGGGCATCCCGATGCTCTGCCACGGCGACGAACTCGGCCGCACCCAGCGCGGCAACAACAACGCCTACTGCCAGGACAACGAGACTTCCTGGGTGGACTGGGACCTCACCGAGGAGCAGCGCGCCCTGACCGCGTTCACCCGGCGCCTGATCGCCCTGCGCGCCGCGCACCCGGTGCTGCGCCGGCGCCGCTTCTTCCGCGGCGAGACGGCCACCAACGCCCGGCAGCCGCTGCCCGACCTGGTGTGGCTGCGGCCCGACGCCCGCGAGATGACCGACCGGGACTGGCAGCGCGCGGACGCGCACTCCGTCGGCGCGTTCCTCAACGGCGACGCCATCGCCGAACGCGACGCCTACGGCCGCCGCATGGTCGACGACTCCTTCCTGCTGCTGGTCAACGGCTACTGGGAGCCGGTCGTCTTCCGGCTGCCCGACGACTCCTTCGGCGAGCGCTGGACCACCCTGATCGACACCGCCGACCCCGACGGCATGCCCGACGAACGCGAACGCAAGGCGGGCACCCGGCTCCGCCTGGAGGCCCGCAGCCTGGTCCTGCTGTCCCGTCCGTCCCGCGCCACGGGCTGAACCCGGGGGCGGATCTCAGCAGCAGACGCCGCGGGCCGTCACCGTGAACTGCGCTCCGTCGGCGTCCCGCAGGATCGCCTCCCGCTCGCCGTCCTCGCGCAGCACGCTGCCGCCGTGCTTCTCCGCCGCGCGGGCGCAGGCCGGCACCTCGGTCACCGTGAAGTGGATCTGCCAGTGCGGACGCACCGAGGGGTCCGGGGCGGCCTCCACCGCGCCCGAGTCGATGCGCGCCACCACGTCGCCCTCGCTGCGCAGCAGCACCTCGCCGCCGTCGTACTCCACCTCGCAGCAGCCTGGTTCCCCGGTCGCCCAGTCCAGGATCTCGCCGTAGAACATCGCGGCGTCGAAGGCGTCCCGGGTGTGCAGCCGCGCGAAGGTGGGGGCCGCCTGCCGCCACGCCTCCCAGTTGGTGACCAGGTCGCCCTGCCAGATCCCGAACGTGGCGCCGTCCCGGTCGGCGAGCAGCGCCGCCCGGCCCGGCGGGAAGGACAGCGGCCCGACCGCCGCCGTACCGCCGCGCTCCCGGACCCGGGACACGGCCACGTCCGCGTCCCGCACCGCGAAGTACGGCGTCCACGCCACCGCCATCTGCCACATGGAGGCCACGGCGGCGATCCCGGCCACCGGGACCCCGCCCGCGAGGGCGATCCGGAAGTGCTCGCCGAGCTTGGCGGTGCGCCAGCGCCAGCCCAGCACGGCCGTGTAGAACTCCTGGGTGGCCTGGAGATCACGGCTGGTCAGGCTCACCCAGCAGGGCGCGCCGAAGACGGAGTGGGTGGAGACGACGTCCTCGCCGCGCGGCGCGCCGCCGGTGGTGCTGTCGTGGTTCATGGCAGTCGCGTCCTGCTCTCGGGGCCCGGGCGGCCACCGGTCATACACCAGTGTCCGGCCGGACGGGGTCGACATGCCTGTCGGGTACCCCGGGTGGCAGGGGTGCAGGCCCGTGCGCACGATGGAGGGATGGCAGAGAGCGAGCCGGACCGGATCGCCGCGTTGCAGGCGGAGGTCGACCAGATGAAAGAGGCCATGGCCTCGCACGCCGTCGTGGACCAGGCGATCGGCATGATGGTGGCCCTCGCCCGGGTCACCCCGGACCAGGGCTGGCAGATCCTCAAGGAGGTCTCCCAGCACACCAACATCAAGCTGCGCCACATCGCCGAGCTGATCCTGATCTGGGGGCGGCGCGGCGACCTCCCGGACCACATCCGGGCCGAGCTGGAGGACGCCCTGGACCGGTACGGGCCCGCGCAGGTGCCGGGGACCGAGGGGCAGTAGGGGGAGCGTGTCCCACGGCCGCGGGACGCGCGGCCGGCCGGGCGTGCCCGGCGCGGGGGCCGCCGTACGGGTACGGGGGTCAGCGGATCTCCGCGAGCAGTTCCTCGCGCAGCCGGTCGAAGCAGCCGCTCAGCAGCCGCGAGACGTGCATCTGCGAGATGCCGAGCTCTGAGGCGATGCAGCTCTGTGTCATGCCCTGGAAGAACCGCAGGTAGAGAATGGTGCGCTCGCGTTCGGGCAGCGCCTGGAGGCATGGTCTGACCGCGGCCCGGTCCACGACGAGGTCGTACCCCGGGTCCGGTCCGCCCAGGGAGTCCCCGAGGGCGTAGCCGTCCGTGCCGGAGACCTCGGCGTCCAGGGACAGCGCGGAGAAGCACTCCAGCGCCTCCATGCCGGTGCGTACCTCGTCCTCGCTGAGCCGGGCGTACGCGGCGATCTCCGCGACGGTGGGCGCCCGGCCCGTACTGGTCTGCGTCAGGTCCTTCACGGCGGCGCGGACCCGGTTGCGCAGGTCCTGCACCCGGCGGGGCACGTGCAGGGTCCACATGTGGTCCCGGAAGTGCCGCTTGATCTCCCCGGTGATGGTGGGCACCGCGTACGCCTCGAAGGCGCGGCCACGGGCCGGATCGTAGTGATCGACGGCCTTGACCAGGCCCAGCGCGGCCACCTGGTACAGATCCTCCAGTGCCTCGCCACGGCCGCGGAACCGCACCGCGATCCGCTCGGCCATGGGCAGCCACAACCGGACCAGGTCGTCCCGCAGCGCCCGGCGCTCGGGGCAGTCCGGCAGCAGGGCGAGCCGCTCGAAAGCGGCGCCCGTGTCCGGGGCGTCGTCGTGGGGATGGGATTTCGTGCTGCCAGTGACACGCATCGCGCGCACCTCTCTCGGCAGGTGCTGATGGGACAGACACCGTGGGAGGTGCGCTCGGACCATGGAGTGGGACACCGGGGGCGGGCCATGCCGTCTCCCACGGACGTGCCTCCTGTCCGAAGCACTTCTGTGCCCTTTCCCGCCGAGGGACACCTCCAAACAAATTATAGTAAACGCGGCAAAAGGGACTAATGGGGGCCGGAGATCGCCGATCTTGCCGTGGACGTGATGTGCGGCACGCCCGGCCCGGCGGCCGGAACCCGCCGCGGACGCGTTCTTCCTGGGCAGCGCTTGATCACCGGTCGGCGGGGGCCAATTCCCCTGACCACGCTGCGTTCCCGCCATTTGACAGTGCGCTCGGCGCACAGATAGACAGCAGCTCTGGAGGGTCGAGAGGGGCACTGTGTACGAGCCGAACGTGGTCGGTGACTGGCAGGAGTGCGACGAGCATGCCGGTCTGCGGGTCCGCGTCCACCGCCTGGAGGCGGCCGAGCCGCCGCGCGGACGGGACGACGCCGCCGCCGGGCTGACGTATTTCAGTGTCCGGGTGACCGTGGAGAACCGCGGCACCCGGCCCTACGGCATCCACCTGGAGGACGGCCAGATCGACGTGCGCGTGGGCCCGGACGGCGAGGGCGCCTTCATCGACTGGCGCAACTCCCAGTTCGTGGAGGGCTTCGACGTCTACCCGCTGCGCCGGGCCACCGCCGTGATCTACGCCGCCGCGCCCGAGGCCGCCCTCAGCCACGTGGACGTACAGGTGCAGCTGCGGGTGGACGACGACTGGGCCGGCCGCCGGCTGTGGGCGGGCGGCATCGGAGTCCTGGAGCCGGCCCCGACGGCCGCGTCCTCGGCCACCGGGCAGGGCGGCCTGGCCCACCAGGTCTCCGCCTTCCTGCGGGACCAGGCGGAGCCGGGCTCCGCCTGACGCGCACCCGCGCCGCACGGACCGGACGGCCCCGGTGCGGGCACGTCATACAGGGTCCCGTGCGGGCACCTCTTACGTGACCCCACGCGTCACTTCGTACGCGGCCCCGCGCGGGGTTTTTGTACGCGGCCCCGCGCGGGCGCTTCGTACGCGGCCCCGGGCGGGCCTTCGTACGTGGCCCGCGCGTGGCGTCGTGCGTGGTTCGGTGCCGGACGGCGTGCGCGGTTCAGTGCGGGATGCCGTCGATGATCTCCCGCGCGCCCTGCCGCAGCAGCGCGACCGCGACCGAGGTGCCGAGGGTGGCCGGGTCCAGCCGCCCCGCCCACTCGTGGGCGTTCAGCCGCGTCTTGCCGTCGGCGGTGAACACGCAGGCGCGCAGGGAGAGTTCGCCGGCGCGGTCCACGTGCGCGTACCCGGCGATCGGGCTGTTGCAGTGCCCTTGCAGCACGTGCAGGAACATCCGCTCGGCCGTCGCCTCCCGGTGGGTGTCCGGGTCGCCGAGCCCGCTGACCGCGTCGATCAGCCCGGTGTCGTCCTCCCGGCACTGCAGGGCCAGGATGCCCGCGCCGATCGGCGGCATCATCGTCTCCGGCGACAGCACCTCGCTGATCACGTCGGTCCGGCCGATCCGCTCCAGACCGGACACCGCGAGCAGCAGCGCGTCCGCCTCGCCCGCCGCCAGCTTCTCCAGTCGGCGGTTGGCGTTGCCGCGGAACGGCACGCACTCCAGATGCGGGTGGCTCGCGGCCAGTTGGGCGATCCGGCGGACCGAGGAGGTGCCGATCCGGGTGCCGGCCGGCAGCTCGTCCAGGGTCAGCCCGTCCGGGTGCACCAGCGCGTCCCGGATGTCGTCCCGCTTCAGGAACGCGGCGAACACCGTGCCCGCGGGCAGCGGCCGGTCGGCGGGCACGTCCTTCACGCAGTGCACCGCGAGGTCCGCCTCCCCGGCGAGGAGGGCCGCGTCCACCTCCTTGGTGAACGCCCCCTTGCCCTCCACCTCGGAGAGATCGCCCAGCCACTTGTCGCCGGTCGTCTTCACCGGGACCACCTCCGTGCGCACCCCCGGGTGCAGCACGGCCAGCTCGGCACGGACCCGCTCCACCTGGGCCAGGGCCATGGGGGAGTCGCGGGAGACGATACGGATCAATTCCGGTGCAGACATGAGGACACGATAGACCCTGGGCCGGTGCGGCACCGCTCGCGGGCGGCCGTAGGAGCCGTCGTGCCACGGGGGTTGGGCCCGCCGGCCGCGTGTCCCGCGGCCCCTACCGAGGCTCCTCGGGCAGGTCTGCCGCCGACTCCTCCGGCGTGAGGTCCGGGCGCGAGCGCAGCCAGGACGGCTGGCGCAGTATGCCGTGCCGGGTACGGGTGCTGTAGCTGACCTCGCCCACCAGCCGGGGCACCACCCAGCGTGCCCGGGGAATCCGCGGCACCGGGTCGAAGGGGCACCGGTCGCTCGCCGCCTCCCGCAGCAGCTCCGCCAGCCGGACGCGTTCCGCCTCGCTCCAGCCGGTGCCCACCCCGCCGACGTAGCGCAGCCGGCCCTCCGCGTCGCGCTGCCCGGCCAGCACCGCCCCGGGCAGTCCGGTCAGCCGGCCCTTCCCGGGCAGCCAGCCGCCGATGATCACGTCCTCGGCGCGCATGTTCCGGATCTTGATCCAGGCGCGGGAGCGGGCCCCGGGCTCGTACACCGAGTCCAGGCGCTTGCACACCAGGCCCTCCAGCCCGTGCTCCCGGGTGGCGCGCAGCGCTTCGGCGCCGTGCCCCGTCACCGCGCGCGGGGTCGACCAGTACGGCCCGGCCAGGTCCAGCTCCTCCAGCCGGGCCCGGCGTCGCGCGTACGGCAGCCGGAGCAGCGGCTCGGTCAGGTACGGCACGTCGAACAGCACCAGGTGCACCGGCACCTGTGCGGCCCGGCGCGCCGCCCGCGCGGGGGCGTGCGCGAGGCCCATCCGGCTCTGCAGCAGCTGGAAGTCGGCCCGTCCTCGCTCGTCCAGGGCCAGCACCTCGCCGTCCAGCACGGCGGGCGTGGGGCCCAGCACGGCGCCCAGCGGCCGGAGTTCGGGGTAGGCCGCGGTGATGTCCTCGCCGGAGCGGGCGCGCAGCAGCACGCTGCCGTCGCCGGGCAGGTAGACCATCACCCGCTGGCCGTCCTGCTTCGTCTCGTACGCCCACCGCCGGTCCTGGGCGGCGGGCGGCAGGCCGCCGGGGGTGGCGAGCATCGGCGCGATGAGCGGCAGGGGCACGGCGGTCACGGCAGAACATCTCGACCACCCCCGGCCCGCTCACGCGCCTTCACCCCACGGTTCCCCTGAACGGTCCTACCCGCTCGCGCCGGCGCGTCCCGGCGGCAGCCCGCCCCACGCGCCGGCGCGCCCCCGCGTCAGCCCACCGGCTCGGCCGACGCCTCGGCGGTCGTCGCGGCCGGGGTGCCGGCCGGGCGGTGCCGGGGGAGGAACCCGGCGAGCAGGAAGGCGAGGGTCGCCGCGCCCGCGCCGAGCGCCATGACGGCCTTGAAGCCGTTCTCGGACGGCAGCGCGTGGCCGCCCAGGCTGGTCGTCATCTGGGCCAGGATCACGCCCGCCACGGCACTGGCCACGGAGGTGCCGATCGACCGCATCAGCGTGTTGAGACTGTTCGCGGCGGCCGTCTCCGAGGGCGGGACCGCGCCCATGATCAGCGCGGGCATGGCGCCGTAGGCGAAGCCGACGCCCGCGCCGATCACGCAGGAGACCAGCACCAGATGCCAGATCTCGCTCATCAGCACGATGTTCAGCCCGTACCCGGCGGCGACGATCAGCGCGCCCGTCATCAGCGTCGTCTTCGGGCCCCGCGACTTCGTGACCAGGGCGGACAGCGGGGCCGTGGCCATCATGACCAGGCCCTGCGGGGCCATGACCAGGCCGGCGGCGAGCATGGACCTGCCCAGGCCGTACCCCGTCTGCGTGGGCAGCTGGAGCAGCTGCGGCAGCACGAGGGCCATCGCGAACATGGAGAAGCCGAACGCGATCGAGGCGAGGTTGGTGAACAGCACCTGGCGGCGGGCCGTGGTGCGCAGGTCGACCAGCGGCTCGGCCGTACGCAGCTCGAAGAAGCCCCAGGCCACCAGGGCCACGACGGCGAGCGCGAACAGGCCCAGGGTGGTGCCGCTGCCCCAGCCCCAGTCGGCGCCCTTGGAGACGGCGAGCAGCAGCGCGACCAGCCCGACGGCCATGCCGAGCGCGCCGGCCAGGTCGAACCGGCCGCCGGTGCGCACGCCGGACTCCGGCACCAGGCCCAGCACCAGCACGGCCGCGACGACGCCGAGGACCGCGGAGGTCCAGAACAGCACGTGCCAGTCGTAGTGGTCGGCGATGAACGCCGCCGCGGGCAGCCCCAGGGCACCGCCGACCCCGAGCGAGGCGCTCATCAGCGCGGTGGAGCCGGCCAGCTTCTCCACGGGCAGCTCGTCCCGCATGATGCTGATGCCGAGCGGGACCACGGCGGCGGCCAGGCCCTGCAGCGCCCGGCCGGTGATCATCGGCACCAGCCGGTCACTGAGCGCGCACACCGTCGAGCCGGCCACCAGCAGCACCAGGCTGGCCAGCAGCAGGCGCCGCTTGCCGAACATGTCACCGAGCCGGCCGGCCACCGGGGTGGCGACGGCGGCGGCCAGCAGGGTGGCGGTCACCGCCCAGGCGGCGTCGGACGGCGAGGCGTGCAGGTAGCCGGGCAGCTCGGGCACGATCGGGATCACCAGCGTCTGCATCAGCGACACGGTGATGCCGGCCAGGGCCAGCACCGCGACCACGGCACCCGGCCGGGACGGGGCGGAACGGCCGGCCTCGGCGGGCCGGACGGGGGTGTCGGGCATGAGGAACCTTCCGGAAGGACGGAGGAACGGAAAGCACGAGAGAACCGAGAGAACAGGGAGCGGTGAAGCCACCTTTTAAGTCAACTGCTTGACTTACTCTAGCGAGCCCGAACGCGGGTCCGGTCCGGGGAGGCGGTCCGGGCGCCGTAGGCTGTGAACCGGCTGGACCTCGCCCGCCCCGGCCGAGGACCCGTGGGGCGGAGTGCGGGACGGACCGCCCCCGGGGTGGCGCACGTCCCGGAGCGGTGGTGAGCATGGCGCGCAGGACGGCGCGGACCGAGCAGGTGAACGCGACGCGGGAGGCGATCCTGACCGCGGCGGAACGGCTGTTCGCCGAGCACGGCGTGTACGCCGTCTCCAACCGCCAGGTCAGCGAGGCCGCCGGCCAGGGCAACAACGCCGCGGTCGGCTACCACTTCGGCACCAAGGCCGACCTGGTCCGCGCGGTCGCCCGGCGGCACACCCGGCACATCGAGACACTGCGGGAGCGGGCCCTGGAGGAGACCGCGGGCTCCACGGACGTGCGCGACTGGGTCCACTGCCTGGTCCGCCCGGTCACCGAGCACCTGGCCGGACTCGGCAGCCCCACCTGGTACGCCCGGTTCTGCGCGCAGGTGATGACCGACCCGGCACTGCACGACATCATGGTCGAGGAGTCCCTGGCCTCGCCGGCGCTGCGCGAGGCGGTCGAGGGCCTGAACCGCACCCTGCCGGACCTGCCGCCCGAGGTCCGCGCCGAACGCGGTCAGATGGTCCGGCTGCTGATCCTGCACACCTGCGCCGAGCGCGAGCGGGCCCTGGCCGAGTCCGCCCCCACCCCGCACGCCACCTGGAGCGCGGCCGCGACCGGGCTCGCCGACGCGATCGTCGGCCTGTGGCTGGCCCCGGTCAGCGCGCGGACGGCGGCGCCGGGGCTTTCCCGGGAGTAAGGGCGCTCCGGGGGCTGCCGGGTCAGCGGGCGCGCGGTGGTCCGGCCCAGCCCAGGGACCGTTCGACGGCCCGTTTCCAGTTGCCGTACTCCGTCTCCCGCCGCTCGGGGTCCATGCCGGGCAGCCACTGCGCGGCCCGGTGCCAGTTGCGGCGCAGCACCTCCAGGCCGGGCCAGTAGCCGACGGCGAGGCCGGCCGCGTAGGCGGCGCCGAGGGAGACCGTCTCGGCGACCATGGGCCGTACCACGGGCACGTCGAGCACATCGGCCAGGAACTGCATGAGCAGGTTGTCGGAGGTCATGCCGCCGTCCACCTTGAGCTGCGGCAGGGGGACCGGGAAGTCGGCGTTCATCGCGTCGACGACCTCCCGGGTCTGCCACCCCGTGGCCTCCAGCACCGCCCGCGCCAGGTGCCCCTTGGTGATGTACGAGGTGAGGCCGACGATGACCCCGCGCGCGTCGCTGCGCCAGTGCGGCGCGAACAGGCCCGAGAAGGCGGGGACGATGTAGCAGCCGCCGTTGTCCTCGACCGTGCGCGCGAGGGTCTCGATCTCCGGGGCGCTGCCGATCAGGCCCAGGCGGTCGCGGAACCACTGGACGAGCGCGCCGGTGACCGCGATCGACCCCTCCAGGGCGTAGGCCGGGGGCTGGTCCCCGATCTTGTAGGCGACCGTCGTGAGCAGCCCGTGCCGGGAGCGTACGACCTCGTCGCCGGTGTTGAGCAGCAGGAAGCCCCCGGTGCCGTAGGTGCACTTGGCCTCGCCGGGGGAGAAGCAGGTCTGGCCGAAGAGCGCGGCCTGCTGGTCGCCGAGGGCGGCGGTGAGGGGGATGCCGGGCAGCAGCGCCCGCGTCTCGCCGTACCGCTCGGCGGAGGAGCGGATCTCGGGCAGCATCGGGCGGGGCACGCCGAAGAAGTCCAGCAGCTCGTCGTCCCAGTCGAGCGTGCGGATGTTCATCAGCATCGTGCGGCCGGCGTTGGTGGCGTCGGTGAGGTGCAGGCCGCCGTCGGCGCCGCCGGTGAGGTTCCACAGCAGCCAGCTCTCCATTGTCCCGAACAGCACCTCGCCGTCCCGGGCGCGCTGCTCGACGCCCTTGACGTGGTCGAACAGCCAGCGGATACGCAGCGCCGAGAAATAGGTGGAGGGCGGCAGGGCGCACCGGTCGAGGAAGAACCTCTCGCCGGGGTCGCGCAGGAGGTCCTCGACCAGCGGCGCGGTACGGGTGTCCTGCCAGACGATCGCCCGGCCCGTCGGGGCGCCGGTCCGCCGGTCCCAGAGCACCGTCGTCTCCCGCTGGTTGGCCACTCCGATCGCGGCGACCTGAGCCTTGTCGACGCCGGCGGCGGACAGCGCCTCGGGCACCACCCGGCGCAGGTTCTGCCAGATCTCGACGGCGTCGTGCTCCACCCAGCCGGGCCGCGGGAAGTGCTGCCGGTGCTCCCGCTGCGCGACCGAGACCAGCCGCCCCCGGTGGTCGAAGAGGATGCAGCGGGTCGAGTTGGTGCCCTGATCGACCGACATCACATACCGTTCCGTCATGATCGGGTCTGCCTTCCGACGGAGATCCGGGGGCGGCCGTCCCGCCTACCAGCGGGCGGCTCCCAGGTCTCTGGAGATCGCCCGGGCGGCCTCGCGGACCAGGCTGATCAGCGCGGGCCGGGGCCGGCCCCGGCCGTCGCAGATCCGCTCCACCGGCCCGGACAGCCCGATGGCGCCCACGACGAGCCCGCCGTGCCCCCGGATCGGCGCGGCGATCCCGGCCTCGCCCATGCTCATCTCCTGGATCTCGGCCGCCCATCCGGCCTCCCGGACGGCGGCGAGCGCCCGGGCGAGCCGCTCCGGATCGACCAGCGTGTGCCGGGTGTACGCCGCCGGCTCCGGCTCCCGGTCCGGTTCGGCCGTCGCCGTGCCGAAGGCCAGCAGTACCTTGCCGAGCGAGGAGGCGTGCAGCGGCAGCAGCGCGCCCACGTCCAGGGTCTGGAAGCTGTCGTCCGGCCGGAACACGTGGTGGACGACGAGGACCCTGCCCTCCAGCGGGGTGCCCAGCCGCACCGCCTCCCCGCTGCGGGCGGCCAGGGCGTCGGCCCAGTTCAGGGAGCGTGAGCGCAGTTCGTTGACGTCCAGGTAGCTGGTGCCCAGGTGCAGCAGGGCGGCCCCGAGCTGGTACTTCCCGGTCGCCGCGTCCTGCTCCACGAAGTCCACGTGCTGGAGCGTGCGCAGAATGCCGTGGGCGGTGCCCTTGGCCAGCCCGAGCGAGGACGCCACCTCGCCGAGCCCGAGTCGGCGGGGCCCGCCGGCGAGCAGCCGCAGGATCGCCGCGGCCCGCTCGATCGACTGGACCGGTCCGGCCATGAGGCGAGCCTATTACCGCCGGGGAGGCTTCGCCCCGCGGGGTGGCCCGGCGGTGGGGCCCGGCGGCCCGGCGACAGGCCCCGGTGGCCCGGCGAGAGGCGCGGTGGTCCGGGCCGGAGCGCGGCCGCGGCCGGGGCGGCGACGGAGACGTTCGGTAATGCCGACCGGCGTTCATTGACCCGCCCGATTTGTCTCCCTAACGTGCTCTGAGGCCCGGAAGACGCCGAGACAAGCGCGCGAGACCGGCAGCACATCGGGAGAGAACATGGTGGCCCAGCTCAACAGTCTGCTTCGGGCGGCACATGAACACGTGTGTCCGGTGCCTCCCGTCGCCGGCGCGGTGTCCGCCGTACGCCGGCGGGCGGCGGCGCTCCTCGCCGAGTGGAGGGTGTGTCCGGAGCTCGTCGAGGACTCGCTGCTCGTGGTGTCGGAGCTGGTCACCAACGCCATCGTGCACGCCCGCCCGCCGGCCGAACTCCGGCTGTCCTGGCTGCGCGGCGACCACCCCGCCATCCTGCGCGTCGAGGTCACCGACGCCGGACCCGACCCCGCCGCGGGCGCGACCCGCGCCGGGATCGACCCGGACGAGCACGGCCGGGGCGAGGCGATCGTCCACGCCCTGGCGACCCGCCACGGCATACGGGTCCACCCCGGACGGGTCACCCGCTGGGCCGAGCTCGTCGCGGCCTGAGGCGGCCCCGGTCAGGCTCGGTCCCGGCCCACCCGGGGTCACCCGCTGGGCCGAGCTCGTCGCGGCCTGAGGCGGCCCCGGTCAGGCTCGGTCCCGGCCCACCCGGCACCGGGACCCCGAGCCGTCCTACGCTCCAGTAATATCCGGCGGCAGGCCACCACAGGAGGAACCGTGCCCCGGTCCGAACGCTCACCCCTGCTGCTCGCCGGCCTGCTGGCCGCCGCGGGAGCCGCCCACTTCGCCGTACCCCGGCAGTTCGACGCGATCATCCCGCACTCGCTGCCGGGCCCGCCCCGGGCCTGGACCTACGGCAGCGGGGCCGTCGAACTGGCGCTGGCGGCCGGGATCGCCGCGCCGCGCACCCGCGCGACGGCCGCGAAGGCGGCGGCCGCCTTCTTCGTCGGTGTCTTCCCGGCCAACGTCCGGATGGCCGTGGACTGGCGCCACCGGCCGGCCCCGCTGCGGGCGGCGGCCCTGGCCCGGCTGCCCCTCCAGGTGCCCCTGGTGCTGTGGGCGCGCGGCGTGGCCCGCGGCGGAAAGGGCCGGTCGTGACCAGGCCCCTCGCGGTCGGGGACACGGCGGAGGACTTCGCCCTGCCCGACGAGACCGGGACCACCCGCCGGCTCACCGGACTGCTGGCCGACGGGCCCGTCGTGCTCTTCTTCTACCCCGCCGCCCTCACCCCCGGCTGCACCGCCGAGGCCTGCCACTTCCGGGATCTGGCCGCCGAGTTCGCGGCGCTCGGCGCCCGGCCCGTCGGCATCAGCGGGGATGCCGTCGGCAAGCAGCGGGAGTTCACCGACCGGCACCGGCTCGGCATGCCGCTGCTGTCCGACGCCGACGGCGTGGTCCGCGAGCGGTTCGGCGTCCGGCGGGGCTTCTCCCTGGCCCCGACCAAGCGCGTCACCTTCGTGATCGCCGGGGACCGTACCGTCCTGGAGGTGGTCCGCAGCGAGCTGCGCATGAACACCCACGCCGACCGCGCCCTCGCCGTCCTGCGCGCCCGTCGGGGCTGAGCGGCGGTCACCGGCCGTGGGCAGCCCGGGTCCGGTGCGTCCTCGGAGAACGGCGAGCCGTGCGGCAGCACGTACAGGACGTCCAGGACCAGCGGGGTGCCGCCCAGGTTCCTTTCCCGCGTCCGGTCCAGGCGCCCCGGGTACCCGGCACGGCCGATGCCCGGGTTACCCGGCGGGCCGCCAGCCCAGGGCCGGTCCGAGCTTCGTCGCCATGTCCGTCAGGATCTGCGCGTAGTCCTCGTACTCGAAGGTGAACGGCAGGGCGAACGCCACCTCGTCGACCTCGCGGAAGGCGGCGTGCGCGTGCAGCCGCTCGGCCAGCTCAGCCGAGGTGCCGACCAGGTCCGGCGCGAACAGCTGCCGTGCCGGGCCCTGCGGGGAGGCCGTGCGGGGCAGCCGCCGGGCCGCGTACTCCGCGTACTTGGCGCGCTGCGCGGGGCTCGCGGAGTCGGTCGGGATCACCACCAGCCCGTGGGAGACCCGGGCCGCCTCCCCGTCGGGGTGGTGGGCCCGGAACTCCCGGATGAGGGACGACTGGATCGCCGCGAAGTCGGGCGGCCCGTCCGCGCCGCCGGTGTCCTCCACCTTCACCACGCTGCTGGTCAGGAAGTTCATGCCGTGCTCGCCGGCCCAGCGCGCCGAGCGCAGGCTGCCGCCGCCGTACCACATCCGCTCCCCGAGCCCGGGGGAGTGCGGCTGGACGATGTCGGAGAAGACCTCGAACCCCTCCGTCCCGCTGAAGTCGGTGGCGGGCTTGCCGCGCACCAGGTCCAGCAGCCGCCGCACCCGCTCGAAACCGAAGTCCTCCGCGTCGGCGGTGTCCGGGTAGAGGGCGCCCTTGACCCGGTCGTAGTGCGCCGGCGGGCCCACGCTGACGCCCGGGTTGAGCCGGCCGCCGGACAGCACGTCGACCGTCGCCAGGTCCTCGGCGAGCCGCAGCGGGTTCTCCCAGCCGAGCGGCGTCACCGCGGTGCCCAGCTGGATCCGCCGGGTGCGCTGCGAGGCGGCGGCCAGGACCGCGACCGGGGACGAGATGCCGTACTGCAGATGCCGGTGGCGGATCCAGGCGCTGTCGAAGCCGAGCCGCTCGCCCAGTTCGATGAGGCGCAGCGTGGACTCGTGACCCCGCCCGGGATCCGCCGCGTCGAACAGGCCGATGGTCAAGAACCCCAGCTTGCGCAGCGGGCGAGAGGTGGGCGGCACGGGTCCTCCAGCGCGGTCGTGTGTCGGCTCCGCCACGATTCTGGCAGGCGAGTGTGACAACCGTGTGATCAATCCGTGCGGGCCGCCGGCAACGGGATCGCGCCCTCGACCTGGGCGGGCGGATCGGGTTCCCGCGCGGGGGTGCCCGTCGCCGTGGTCGTCGGCGCTGCCGACGGGGTGGACACATCGCCGGCGAGCCGTGGGTACGGCCGGTCGGGTCGCCGCGCCGAACCAAGAGGCGAGCACACCGTTGCGGGCGGCCCACAGGATCGGGGGTTCAGCCGCGACAACTGCTCGACGCGGCCCGGTCAGCCGCCGGTAGGCGCCGGCCCGGGCCGCGCCCCGTTGCCGTCCGGCGTGACACCGGCCGGCCTTGATCTCAAGCATGGTCGAGGTTCTACGGTGCCCGGGTCAGCGATCGTCCGCAGGAGGTACCGCCGTGTCCGCCCAGCCCCGCACCGACGCCGAACTCGCCGCCGAGCCGGCCGCGTACTGGACCAAAATCGCCTACGAGGCCCTCATCGCCTTCATCCGTGCCCGGCAGGCCGAACTGGGCTTCACCCAGCCCGGGTACTGGCTGCTGCGCCACCTGTCGCAGCACGACCTCTCGGCCGACGGCCGCGGGATGACCCTCGCCGAACTCCGCCAGACCATGAGCACCTACCTCAGGCCCGAGGACGACCTGGCGGCCGAGGCCGAGACCCTGCTGGAGCGCGGTCGGCTCACCCGCGACGGCGACGGACGGCTGTGGATCACCGCGGCCGGGGAGGAGGCCCGCGCCACCCTCAAGCGGCACGCTCCCGCGATCCGCGACCACATCCACCAGGGCATCTCCGACGCCGACTACGTCACCACCGTGAAGGTCCTCCAACGGATGATCCGCAACACCGGTGGCGCGACGCGCTAGTAGGCGTGCGACGAGGAGAGCCCGGTGGCGCGCGGCGCTGCCCGTGCGGGGGTCACGGCTTGCGGGCGAGGCCCCCGTGCTCGGCGACGACCTCCGGGGCGGGCGCACCGGGTTCGGGGCGCCACTGGGTGACCGGCACGACACCGGGCTCGACCAGCTCCAGGCCGTCGAAGAACGAGGTGATCGCCTCCACGGTACGCAGGTTGTACGGGACCGCGCCGCTGTTGTTGTAGGCCTCCTGGGCCTGCTCGAAAGCCGGGTCGATGCCGAGCGACCCGTCGTCGGCACACAGGTAACTGCCGGACGGCAGCGCGCCCATCAGCCGGTCCACGATGGAGCGGGCCTGATCGTCGTCGGCGACGTGGCCCAGGATGTTGCTGAGGATGAGCGCGGTGGGCCGGGCGAGGTCCAGCGTCTTCGCGGCGATCGAGAGGATGCGGTCCGGGTCCGTCACATCGGCGTCGACGTAGGCGGTCGCGCCCTCGGGGGAGGAGTAGAGCAGCGCCCGGGCGTGAGCGAGGACCATCGGGTCGTTGTCGACGTAGACGATCCGTGCCTCGGGGGCGAGCCGCTGGGCGACCTCGTGGGTGTTCTCGGCGGTCGGCAGGCCGGTGCCGATGTCCAGGAACTGCCGGATGCCCGCCTCGGTGACGAGATGGCCGATGGCGCGGCGCAGGAAGGCGCGGCTGCCGCGGGCGATGGCGACGATGCCGGGGAAGACGGCGGTGTACGCGTCGCCGGCCGCCTCGTCGACCGGGTAGTTGTCCTTCCCGCCCAGCCAGTAGTTCCAGATGCGGGCCGAGTGCGGCACCGAGGTGTCGATCGCCGGGTGCGACGCCGGATGGGTCATCAGTGGTGTCCTTCTCTCCTCCGGGGCCTGGTTCCGGCCACGGCCCTCCCCCAGGGGCCTGGACCGGCCCGTGCCCAACTTACGCCCCGGCACCGGCCGAGGTGGGCGCGGGCAGGTAGCGGTCCCGCGGCGTCCGGTTCCTGGAGAAGCCGCCGGAGGCCAGGACCACGCCCCGGCGCGCACGCACCTCGACCGGGCGGCCCGCGCGGTACGTCCGTACCGCCCGCGACGCCGCCCGCGCCCTCGTCGTACAGCAGCTCCTCCAGCGGCGCGTCGAGCCAGAGGCAGCCGCCGAGCCCGGCCAGGGCGAGGCGGAGCCGGGCCACCAGCACCTCTCCCAGGGCGACCGGTTTTCGGCCGAGGGCCAGGTCCCGTACGGCGCGCAGACCCACCTCGGCACGACGCGCCGGCCGGCCCAGGTCCGTGCCGCCATGTCCAGGTGGCGGAAGTCGTAGGAGGTGATGGTGGCGCCGTGGGCGGGCAGATGGGCCGGGCGTCGCCGGGAGCAGTCCTCGTCCCGCTGAGCGGGATTCCCGGCCCGTCGTCCGCCGGGCCCTGTTAGGAAGGCTCCGCCCCGGACCGCCGGGGCTCCGGGCGCCCGTCGCGACGCGCGGCGCGGCCGTCCCGTCGAACCCGAGGAACGTCGAACCCGAGGAATCCCGAGGAGATCCGGTGGAGCTCTCGATGCCCGAAGACACCCTGCCCGTGGCCGGGTCACCCGTGGGGGCGTCGCCCCCGGCCGCTTTCGACCTGACCGGGCGGGTGGCCCTGGTCACCGGTGCCGCGCGCGGCCAGGGGGCGCGGCACGCGCGGACGCTCGCCACCGCCGGCGCGTCGGTGGTGCTCACGGATGTCGACGAGCGGGGCGGTGCGGCCGAGGCGGAGGCGATCCGCCGCGATCTGGGGCGTGCGGACGCCGCGCTCTTCGTACGCCACGACGTCTCGTCCGCCGAGGACTGGGCCCGCGCGGTCGCGTACGCCCGGGAACGCCTCGGCCGGCTGGACGTCCTGGTCAACAACGCCGCGCTGTGGCGCACGGCGCACGTGACAGAGCAGTCCGAGGAGGAGTTCCGCACGCTGTTCGCGGTGAATCTGCTCGGCCCGTTCCTCGGCATCCGGGCCGTGCTGCCCGCCATGCGTGCCGTGGGCGGCGGGTCGATCGTCAACATCTCCTCCACCGCCGGACTGAAGGGCATCCCGGGGCACAGCGCCTACGGGGCCACGAAGTCCGGGCTGCGCGGAATGACCAAGTCGGTCGCGCTCGACGTGGCCGCCGAGGGCATCCGCGTCAACTCGGTCCACCCCGGCGTGATCGACACCCCCATGATCGCCACGGTGACCGGTACCGGCGACGCCGCCCGCGAGGAGTGGCCGCACGTCCCCGCGCGGCGGATCGGTACGCCCGACGACGTCACCGGCCTGGTGCTCTTCCTCGCGTCCGACGCCTCCGCCTATGTGACGGGCGCGGAGTTCGCGGTCGACGGCGGGCTGGCGGCGCAGTGAACGACCCGTCCCCGGCCCCGGCCGTCCTCACCCCGGCGGCCCGCGCCCTCGCCGACGCCCTCACCGCAGGCTTCCCCGCGCTCGGCCCCGGCACGGACGCCGCCGCCGTACGGCGCGCCATCGCCCGGCCGCCCGCCCGGCGGCCCGCGCTCGCGTCGGTCACCGACCGTACGATCCCCGGCCCGGCGGGGGCCCCGCCGCTGCCCGTACGGATCTACCGTCCGTACGGGCCGGGACACGGCCGGGCGCGGGCCGAGCCGGGCCCTTCGCTCCCGCTCGTCCTCTTCTTCCACGGCGGCGGATTCGTGCTGTGCGGGCTCGACAGCCACGACGGGCTCTGCCGTCGGCTGGCGGCCGGGACCGGCGCCGTGGTCGTCTCCGTCGACTACCGGCTGGCCCCGGAGCATCCGGCCCCGGCGGCGGTCCGGGACGCCCGCGCGGCGTTCGGCTGGGCCGTGCGCCATGCGGCGTCCCTCGGCTGCGACCCCGCGCGGATCGCCGTGGCGGGCGACAGCTCGGGAGGCAACCTCGCCACGTCGGTCTGCCTGACGGCGCGCGACCGGGGCGGCTCCCGGCCCGCCGCCCAACTGCTGATCTACCCCGCGCTCGACCCGCGTCTGGACACGGCGTCGATGCGGGACTTCGGTACGGGCCACTTCCTCACCGCCGCGGCGATGCGCTGGTACTGGCAGCAGTACCTCGGCGGCGCCGAGCCGACCGCGGAGGTCGCGCCCGCGCTCGCGGAGGACACCGGCGGGCTTCCCCCCGCGCTGCTGGTGGAGGCGGAGTGCGATCCGCTGCGGGACGAGGGGCGGGCCTACGCGGCCCGGCTCGACCGGGCCGAGATCCACCGTGCCCGGGGGATGTTCCACGGCTTCATCGACTTCGCCGACGAGCTGCCCGAGGCGGCCGCCGCGCAGGAGCGCGCCGTGGCCTGGCTGCGGGAGCGGCTCGGCGTCGACGGCACCCCGGCGCCGGGCACCTGAACCACGGGCCGCCGAGACCGCACGCCTCCTGCGGGGGGGGCGTGTGGTACCGCCCCGGGAAGCGCGCGGTTACGCTGCCGCGATGAGTGACACGGCAGCGCGCAGCACCCCCGCCCCCGTCCCCGCTCCCGTGAGCGGTCCGGCCGGTGCCGGCGGTTCCCCGGGTGAGGGGCGCGTGCACCGGACGATCCTGCGCGGCGCGGCACAGGCGCTGCGCACGCACGGCCGCGGCGTGGGCATGGCCGAGATCGCCCGGACCGCCGGTGTCGGCCGGGCCACGCTGTACCGCCATTTCGCCGACCGGGAGGCGCTGTTCGCGGAGCTGACCCAGTTCGCGGCGGACGAATGCGTACGGGCCCTGCGCCGGGCGGACCTTTGCGGCGCGCCGGTCCGGGACGCGGTCCTGGCCGCGACCCGTGCGCTGCTTGCCGTGGGACGCGAGTACTGGGTCGTCGGCCTGCCCGGGCCGGCGAGCGAGCCGACACGGCGCGAACTGGCCGTCGCCCGCCCCCTGTCGGAGCTGGCCGCGCGCGGCCAGCGCGAGGGCGTACTGCGGTGCGACCTCCCGGCGGAGCGGCTCGGCGCGCTGCACGGCGCCCTGATCCAGGGCGCCCTGCTGTACCCGCAGTTCATCGGCGAGGAGCTGGAAGAGGCCGCGCGGTCCGTCACGTCCCTCTACTTCGACGGGGCGGCACGTCGGCGGCCGGAACCTCAGCCGGCGGCCATCGCCTCGGCCACGAGCACGTAGGAGCGCGGGCGGGCCCGCTGGTCGTGGACGCAGGTGTTCACCATCGGTTCGTCGGCCCCGGTCGACTTCATCAGCCGGCCCAGCTCCTCCCGGACCGTGAACGGGTCACCGACGACGGCCGGGGCGCCGAACGGGCCGGCGGCGCCGTCGAGCCGGGCCGCCGCCTCGTCGGCGGGCAGCAGCGCGTCCGGCAGCCCCCGGGCGATCCGCGGCCGGACGAGTTCCTGGGAGGCGCGTGGCGGCGGGCCTCCGCAGCGGTGTCGGCGGCGACCACGGTCACGGTGATGAGGGTACGAGGCCGGTCCCGCGCCGCCGAGGGGCGGAAGGTGTCGCGGTACAGCCGGAGGGCGTGCTCCGCGTCGCCGCCGCCGAAGTGGTGGGCGAAGGCGGAGCGAAGCCCCGCGGCGGCGGCCAGGCGTGCGCCGTACGTGCTCGAACCGAGGATCCACAGGGGCGGGGGCACGACCGGTCCGGGCACCGTGCGGATGGTGCCGTACGGGTGCCCCGGCGACCACTCCCGCTCCCCGAGGAACGCCTGCAGCTCCGTCACCGCCTGCGGGAAGTCGTGCGCGTCGGCGCGGCGGAGCGCGCGGGCGGTGGCCGGACCGGTGCCCGGCCCGCGTCCCACGCCGAGGTCGATCCGGCCGGGGTGGAGCGCGGCGAGCAGGGCGAACTGTTCGGCCACCGCGAGCGGGGCGTGGCGGGGCAGCATGACGCCACCGGAACCGATGCGCAGCCGATGCGGAGCCGGTTCGTCCGCGCGGCCAGGTGCGCCATCAGGACGGGCGGGGTCCCCATGGCGAGGCCGGGGTGGTTGTGGTGCTCCGTCACCCACAGCCGCCGGTAGCCGAGTTCCTCGGCGTGCCGGGCGAGACCGACGCTCGCGGCGACGGTGTCCGCGGCGGTGAGACCGCTGGGGATGATGGTGGGGTCGAGGACCGACAGGGCGGTCGTCACGGGTGGGACTCCAACCGGTGGGCGGGCGGGCGTGGGTGGGATGCGCCGCGGCCGTCGTACGGGGCCTGAGCGCCACGCCGCCCCGCCGGTGCGGAACGGCGGGGCGCGCTGCGGCATCGGGGCGGCCGACGGAGGTGACGGGCGTTGCCGACCGGCAGGCGACGCCCCCGGCGGCACGGCCCCCGGCCGCCCGGAGCCGGCAGCTCCAGCGGTACGGGCGTCAGACCTGCTGCGCCGGTTCCGCCGTCCCGGACGGGGCCGGGGCGGAGGCCTCCGCGTCCCGCGGGCCGGCCTCCGGGCCGCCGGGTGCGCGGGCGTCGACCGCGGCGAGGACCACGACGGCCGCGACGAGCAGGATGCCGACCGACCACCAGAAGGCGGTGGTGAAGCCGTCCACCATGCCGGCGGACAGGGCCGCTTCCTCCCCGGCGTGGGCGTCGACGTAGGCGGCGGTGACGCCGGCGGCGATGGTGTTGAGCAGGGCGGTGCCGATGGCGCCGCCGATCTGCTGGGCGGTGTTCACCATGGCCGAGGCGACACCGGCGTCGCCCGGCCGTACGCCGATGGTGGCGAGGGAGATGGCGGGGATCATGGCGGTACCGAGTCCCAGACCGAACAGGAGCTGTCCGGGCAGGACGAACAGGGCGTAGGCGCTGTCCGCTTCGAGCTGGGTGAGCAGCAGCAGCCCGAGGGCGGCGAGGAGGAAGCCGGGGCCCATGATCAGGCGGGGCGGTACGCGGGGCAGCAGGCGGGCACCGATCTGGGTGGAGCCGGCCATCAGGCCCACCGTCAGGGGCAGGAAGGCGACGCCGGTCAGGGCGGCCGAGTAGCCCTTGACGACCTGCAAGTAGTAGGTGAGGAAGAGGAACAGGCCGAACAGGCCGATGATGGCCAGGCCCAGGGAGAGGAAGGCGCCGCCGCGGTTGCGGTCGGTGACGACGCGCAGCGGGAGGAGCGGGGCCTTCACCTTCGCCTGGAGGGCGACGAAGAGGACGAGGACGATCACTGCGCCGGCCAGCAGGGCGATGGTGGTGGCGTCGTCCCAGCCGTGGGACTCGGCGCGGGTGACGCCGTAGACCAGGCCCGCGAGGCCGAGGGTGGAGAGCACGGCGCCGGGCAGGTCGAGCGGGGAGCGGTTGCGGGCGCCGGCCGGTTCGCGGATGACGGCCGCCGCTCCGGCGGCGGCGAGGAGCGCGACGGGGGCCAGGACGTACAGCGTCCAGCGCCAGTCGAGGTACTCGGTGAGGACGCCGCCGAGGAGGAGGCCGATGGCGGCGCCGCTGCCGGAGATGGCGGCGTAGAGGCCGAACGCCTTGCCGCGTTCCTGGTGGTCGGTGAAGAGGACCGCGAGGAGGGAGAGGGCGGCCGGTGCGAGCAGTGCGCCGAAGGCTCCCTGGAGGGCGCGTGCGGCGAACAGCAGGATCTGGTCGCCGGCGGCGCCGCCGAGGACGGAGGCGGCGGCGAAGCCGATCAGGCCGGTGAGGAAGGTGCGGCGGCGGCCCCACAGGTCGGCGATTCGGCCGCCGAGCAGCAGGAGACCGCCGAAGGTGAGGGCGTAGGCGGTGACGATCCACTGCCGGTTGCCGTCGGAGATGCCCAGATCGGCCTGGGCCGAGGGTAGGGCGATGTTGACGATGGTGGTGTCCAGGTTGACCAGGAGCTGCGCCATCGCGATGAAGGCGAGGGCCTTCCAGCGCCGTGGGTCGGGGGTGGTTGGTGTGACCGGTGATGCCGTTGTTTCGGACATGGCTGTGCCACCTCGGCTCTTCACAAGAGGAACGGTCGACGCCAGGAGTCGACCAGGTATGTCATGGGCATGACAGGTTGACGCATCCGCCGGACCGGCGGCCCGAGGCGGGATGCGTACGACTTCGCGGTGGAGCACCGCGTCAGGCAGCGCTCCGGGGACCCGGTTTCAGCGGCGGAGGTCCTCCAGGGTCGCCGGGCGGCCCGGCAGTTCGGCGCTCGGCCACCCGGGCCCGCCGTCCGGCAGCCCGCCACCGTCGGGCAGCCCGCCGCCCGGGAGTTCGAGACCGGCCAGGAAGAGCCGGACATGGCGCTCCGTGAGGCGCTCGTTGCCGGCGCGGACGCCCTCGGGGAGCGGACGGGCGAGCTGACTGAGGGCCACCATCACATCGCCGACCCCGACGTCGGGCCGCATGCGGCCGGCCCGCTGCGCCCGCCGCACCGCCTCCTCGGCCACCGCGTCCACGCGCCGCCGGGCCGCGTGCAGTTCGGCGTCGTCCACCCACAGGTGGTCGGGGAGCATCAGGCACAGTGCGCCGATGCCCTCCTCCACCGCGCCGACAGCGAAGCGGCGCAGCGCCTCGAAGGGGTCGGCCTCCTCGTCGAGGGCGGCCCGGCCCCGCTCGGAGATCCGGTCGGCGACATCGAGGCAGACGCCGTGCACCAGGGTGTCCCGGTCGGGGAAGTGGCGGTAGAGCGTGGCGCTGCCGACTCCCGCCGTGCGGGTGATCAGGTCCATCGGGGCGCCCGTCCCCCGGACGGCGAAGACCTCGCGCGCGGCGGCGACGATGCGCTCCCTGTTGCGGGCCTGATCGGCCCGCCGTACGGGCTTCGCCTCCCGGGTCCGCACCGCACCGGCGACATCGTCCGCCATCACGCTCACCCTGCCCCTCTCCGCTCGGCCCCGCGCATGGAACCGCGACCTACAAACGGAGAATATCTCTCCTCTTCGCCGAGGCATAGAGCTAAACGGAGAAATTCTCTCTGTTTTTTGTGCGGCGGTACGAGGCCGCGGGGTGACGCCCAGGGAGCCGGGGCCCCGACCCAGCTGCTCGCGGAGGGTCCCCGGCCCGTACCCGCGGCGCGTGAGTCCGCGCTCCTGGCGCACGGGCACCGCGTGGTCGATGAAGTCCTCGAAGGTGCCGGGGGTGATGACGTAGGTGATGTCGAAGCCGTCGACTCCGGCGGCGGCCCAGGTGCCCAGCTCGTCGGCGACCTGCTCGGGGGTGCCCACGACGCGTGTGGTGGTGATCAGCCGGGCCAGGCCGGCGAACGCCCGCGTCTGGTCGGGAGCGCCTTCGACGATGCCCCGACGGCACCGTGCGCGACCTCCGTGCGCAGCTCGTTCAGCGGCTTCTCCGGGTCGATGGCGCTCAGGTCCCCCCGATGTTGCCGCTCATGCGGATCATCAGACCCTCGACGCTGATGTGGTCGTCGATCTCGTCGTTCTTGCGCTTGGTCTCCTCCTCCGTGCTGCCCACGACGAACGACAGACCCTGGAAGAACGCGATGTCGTCGGCCCGGCGGTCGGCGGTCGGCGGCCGGCGGCGACCGCCCTGGCCCGTACGTCCTCGATGTCGGTCCGGGCCGTCGGCGGGTTGGGGGCGAGGATGAAGGTGCCCTCGGCGTGCCGGGCCGCGAAGGAGCGGCCGGCCCCGAGGAGCCGGCCTGGAAGAGCAGCGGGGTGCGCAGCGGCGAGGGCTCGGAGAGGTGCGGCCCGGCGACGCGGTAGCGGGCTCCGGTGTGGTCGACCGGGTGGACCCGGGCGGGATCGGCGTGGACGCCGTTCTCCTTGTCGCGGACGATGTTCCAGGCGATCCGCCCCTTGGTGAGGGGGTCGAGCGTCGTCGCCTTCCGGGCGAAGGCGAAGGGGTGCTCCTGGAGACGGAGCCGGTGAAGGCGAAGTCCAGGTGTTCGGTGGCGTGGGCGAGCGCCGGTACGAGGACGGACGGATCGTTGTCGGGGAACTGGGTGGCCTCGCGGACCGCGGTGTCGAGGCCGCCCCGGTAGACGTCGTATGTACCGATGACGTCGGCGAAGAACAGCGTGTCGAAGCGGCCCCGTCCCAGCATGCGGGCCGGCTCGGTCCAGGCGTCCAGGCCGGTGTAGCCGGTCTGCCGGGTCGCGGGACGCCGCCACAGGCCGTGGTTGATGAAGGAGACGCAGTTCATGGTGAACGCGTTGAACAGCAGGGCTTGTCCGACACGGCGGTCACTCGCCCCCCGCCGCGCGGAAGTGGGGAATGACCTTCTCGCCCCACTGGCGGATGGTCTCCATGCACGCCTCCTGCGGCACGGTGCCCATCTGGATCAGGCACATCACCTCGTCCACGCCGATCCGGCGCAACTCCTCGACGTAGGTAATGGCGTCCTCGGCGGAGCCGTAGGCGTGGTCGGCGTTGTAGGTGCCGGTGTCGCTGGGCGTGACCGGTATCTCCGCCTCGTGGAGCTTCGCGACCAGGCGCTCGCGGCCCCGCTCCAGGGCGGCGGCCTCATCGCCCGCTTCCGTACGCTGGTCGGGCACGGGGCCGTCGCCGTACCAGTGGGCGATGGACTCGGCGAAGTAGCGCTGGCCGCGCATGCCGATCCGGCGGGCCCGCTCGGCGTCGTCCAGCACGATCGTCGGGCAGAGCGCGGCGAAGTGGTCGTTGATCTCGGTGGAGACCAGCCGCTCGCCGGAGCGCCCCGCGATGGCGGCGTCGTAGATCCCGCGCAGGTGCCGGATGTTGTGCGCACCGGCGAAACCGAGGACCAGCGCCCCGATCCCGTACTCGGCCGCCAGGCGCAGGGATTCGTCCTTGGAGCAGGCCATGAACAGGGGAGGGTGCGGGGCCTGCACCGGTCTGGGCAGGATCGCGCCGGGGCCGATGTCGAGCGAGCCGTGCCACTCGAACCGCTCCTCGCGCCAGGCGCTCGCGAAGATGCGCAGGGCCTCCTCCATCTGCGGGCGGGTGTCCTCCGGACGGACGCCGTACATGGACATCTCCTGCCGCGTGGCGCCGCGCCCGGAGCCGATGTCGACCCGGCCGCCGGAGAGCACGTCGAGCATGGCGGCGCGCTCGGCGACCCGTACCGGATGCTGGTAGCCGAAGGGCATGGTGACCACGCCGTGGCCGATACGGATTCTGGAGGTGCGGGCGGCGACCCAGGTGAGGAAGATCTCGGAGGCGCTCATGTGCGCGTACCACTTCAGCGCGTGGTGCTCGACGGCCCAGATCCGGTCGAAGCCCATCTCTTCGGCGAACACGGCCTGTTCCACGCAGTCGTGGAGGACCTGGCGCTCGTGTTCCGGGGTGGGATCGGCCATCTGGGCCTCGAAGATCATGGAGAACTTCACGTTCCTGCTTCCTTCTTCGCGAGGTGGGCGGGGCGGGCCGGGGCTGTTCAGGCGGGGGTGAGCCGCCGGTACGTCCGGCGGAAGTAGAGGAGGGGGTCGGCGTCGCGCAGGGACCGGGCCCGGGTGACCCGGCCGATCACGATCGTGTGGTCGCCGCCCGGGAGTTCGTCCTCGATGTCCGCCTCGAAGCAGGCGAGGACACCCTCCAGGACCGGTGCGCCGTTGTGGCCCGGCTGCCACGCGGTCCCCGCGAACTTGTCCCCTCCGCTGGCGGCGAAGCACCGGGACAGCTCGCACTGGTCGGCCGCGAGCACGTTCACCGCCAGCCGGCCCGCCGCACGGATCAGCGGCCAGCTGCGGGAGGTACGGGCCGGGGAGAAGGTGATGTACGGCGGGTCCAGCGAGAGCGAGGCGAAGGACTGCACGGCCATGCCCGCCGGGCCGTCCGGGCCCTGGGCGGTGATGACCGCCACGCCGGTGCCGAACGTCGACGCCGCGTCACGCAGTGCGGACTCCTCGATCAGTGGGGACATGCGGGTTCCTTTCCAGGGCGGTCGGGGGCCTTGGGGGAGCGGTGCCGGAGGCGTTCAGGGAGTGCCGGGCGCGCCGGTCCGGGCGAGGCCGGCGGCCATCTCCCGCTCCCACGCCGCACCGGCGCGCCGGGTGTCCACCTCGAACTCGAACCGGTCCGTCGTCTCCGGCCGGACCCCGGCCACTTCCACGCGGACCTGCTCGTACCAGCGGCGGAGCTGGTGGACGGGCCCGCCGCCGTCCGACGGCGACGGGCTGTCGACACGCGTCTTGTGCCGCCAGATCCCGAGGTCCTGGTCGAAGGCCACCCGCATGCCCCGGGCGGTCCGCTCGGCCATGTCCGCGGCCTGCCGGGCGGTCGTCCCCGGGAGCCTGCGGACCCTGACGCCGTACATCAGCACGAAGCTGTCCGCGGTGACCGGGTAGTGGCAGTTGACGAGGACGGTCTCCGCCTCCGTGCCGTCGCCGCAGGGGCGGCCAGATGCGGTCGATCATGTAGGAGGGGCCGTAGCAGGCGGCGTCCGGGCGCGGACTCAGATCGGCGCCGATCAGCTCCATGCCGGAGTCCCGGCGCGGGGTGCTCTCCACGTACATCGCGGCGACATGGCCCTCGAAGACGGTGGTGAACCGGTCGGCACCGAGTGGTGCTGTGCACATAGAAGAAGTGCGCCATGTCGACGATCTCGCGGCAGTGGGAGCCGTCGATGCGCAGCGAGTGCCAGGTCCGGTCGCTCCACTCGTCGCTGAACGCGCCCTCGATGCGCGGGATCGTGACGGCCTCCGGCGGGGGCGCGCCCTCGGGGTCGTACCAGAGGGCGCGGAACGCTCCGGGGGCTTCCCGCCTCGATGGTTCCGACCGCGTGCTCCGTGGCGCCGGGGGCACTCATGGGACGTCCTCTCCTGACTCCGCGCCGTCGGCCGGCCGTCAGCCGCGGCGCCGGCTCGGATGCCGGTGCGCCAGAGTCTCGGGCGGCGCTTCGCGGCTCACCAGAGAGGCTCCCGCTGAACGGGACACCGGCGGCGGAACACAGCCCACCGGCCGGCCGCAACGTACAAGACTGGCGCTTACCGCGTGACTTGGGTTACACATGGGGCTCCGACGTACGAGACACATGTGTCTCGCCGGTATGGCCGAGGAGTCCCATGTCCGCTTCCGCGTCCTCTCCGGCGCCGCCCTGCCCGCGGCCTTCCGGGCCGCTGTCCGCGCCGCCCGCGTCGTCCTCCGCGTTACCTTCCGCGGCGCAGCGGACGCGGTCCCCGGTGTCGATGATCGACCGGGTGGTGTCCATCTTCGACGTCCTGGAACAGGCGGACGGCCTGACGCTGGCGCAGGTGGTACGGCGCACGGGACTGCCGCGTTCCTCCGCGCACCGCATCCTCGAGCAGCTCGTGGAAGTCCGCTTCCTGCGCCGGGACGACAACGACTACCGTCTCGGCATGCGGATCATGGAGCTCGGTTCCGTGATGTATCACCAGGACCGGGTCCGGGCCGCCGCGGTGCGCCACCTCCACCGGCTGCACGCCTGGACCGGGCTGGCCGCGCAGCTCGCGGTGCTGGACGAGGGGAAGGTTGTCTACCTCGTCCAGGTCGGCGGACGCTCCGGCATCCCCTCGCGGTCACTGGTGAACGGACGGCCGCAGGCCCACCGGACCGTGGTGGGGAAGGCGCTCATGGCCCACTCACCCGCCGCGTGCCGCGAAGCGGAGCTCGCTCCGCACCGCTTCCGGGCCGAACTCGCCGACATCCGGGAGCGCGGTGTCGCCTGCGGCCACGAGGAGACCATGCCGGGCGTCGGGTGCGTCGCCGCGCCGGTCATCGGCGCGGGCGACACCGCGGCGCTCGCCGCCGTGTCGGTCAGCGGCCCGCTCGACCACATGAGCTTCCCGAAGCTCGCGGCCATGGTGCGGCGTACGGCGGCGAGCGTACGGCGCGGAGCCGCGGAGTCCGGCGGTGGTGACGGTGACGGCGACGGACCGGCCGCCTCCTGACGCACACCCGCGCCGGTGCCTGCCCCAGGTCCCACCGCCCCTCGTCCGCCTCTTCCTGGAGCGGAGTTCCCTTGGACATCCCCAGACGCACCTTCCTCGGCGCCGCGGCGGCCGTGGCCGTCACCACCGGCACCGCCGCCGCCTCGGTCGCGTCCGCCGCCCCGGCCGCCATCCGTCACTTCCCGCTGCACGGCGCGGCCAACCTCCGTGACCTGGGCGGCTGTCCCACGCGGAGCGGCCGGCAGGTCGGTCACGGCCGGGTCTACCGCTCCGACGCGCTGAACAGGCCCACCCCCCGACGACCTGGTGAGCCTCGAAGGCCCCGGCCTGCGCACGGTCCTCGACCACCGGATCCCCCCGGAGGTCGACTCCGACGGCGCGGACATCCTCTGCCCGGGCCTCCTCCCCACCTCCCACAGCATCACCGACTCCGGGCCGTACGCCCGCACGAAGGACGCCGTCTCGTGCGCGGACGCGAGCGGCGACGGCCTCCCGCTCCTCCACCACTGCACGTCCGGCAAGGACCGTACGGGCTGGGCGGCCTGCCTCGACCCTGTAGATCGACACCGCCCCGCGTTCCCCGCGGCGGCGCACGGCACGGAGGAACCATGACGAACGACCTGTCCGGCAAGACCGTCATCATCACCGGCGCGGCCCGCGGCCTGGGCGCGGAGGCGGCCCGCCAGGCCGTCGCGGCCGGCGCGCGGGTCGTCCTCACCGACGTACGGGAGGAGGAGGGCAGGGCGACGGCCTCCGCGCTCGGGGAGCGGGCGGCGAGGTTCATCGCGCACGACGTGACCTCCGAGGAGGACTGGGAGCGGGTGGTGGCCTGCGCGGTCGCGGAATTCGGCGCCGTGCACGGGCTGGTGAACAACGCCGGCACAGCCACCGGGGCGTTGCTGGAGGCGGAGTCGGTCGAGCACTTCCGCAAGGTCGTCGACATCAATCTCACCGGCGTCTTCATCGGCATGAAGGCCGTCGTCCCGGTGATGAAGGAGAACGGCGGCGGCTCCATCGTCAACATCTCGTCGGCCGCCGGCCTGATGGGCCTGGCGCTGACCGCCGGCTACGGCGCGTCCAAGTGGGCGGTGCGGGGGCTGACCAAGATCGGCGCGGTGGAGCTGGGAGCGGCCGGGATCCGCGTCAATTCCGTCCACCCCGGCATGACCTACACCCCGATGACCGCCTCGGTCGGCATCGAGCGGGGCCCGGGCAAGTACCCCAACACCCCCATGGAGCGGGTCGGCGAGGCGGCGGAGGTCGGGGGCGCGGTGGTCTTCCTGCTGTCGGACGCGGCGGCCTACGTCACGGGCGCCGAGCTGGCGGTGGACGGCGGCTGGACGGCCGGTCCGACGGTCCGGTACGCGATGGGCGGCTGACGGCGGAGGCATGTTCGACCGGCTGATCACACGACACCGCTCGCGGTCCCGCACCCGGCGCACCGGGTGCGGGACCGCGCCGTGTCAGGTGAGCGGGTCCAGCGTGAGATACGCCTGCTGCGGGCTGCCGTCGTGCACCAGCGACTCCTGGTGGCCGACGTCGTCGAAGGCGAACGCGTAGGCCTTGCCGTCGGCCATCTGCGCGTGCACCGCGCGCGCGTACTGGTTGGTCACCGCGTCCCGGTAGAAGCCGTCCGGCGTGGCATCCGGCTGACTGGGGTTGACCAGCAGGGTGGACCGGTTGAAACCGGCGCACAGCGTACGGGATATGGGCCCGCGCACGGTGTCGTTGGGCGCGTCCAGCAGCTTGTGGCAGCCGAAGACGCTGGACGCGTCGGGCTTCTGGAAACTGGTGACGACCGTGCCGGCGGAGTTGGTGAAGTTCATGACGTTGCCCGAGACCCGGCCGTAGTACTTGGTGTTCGGCTGGTCCGCGAACGGTGTGACGGTCAGCGTCGACGTCGAGTACTTCTGCCAGACCCGGTTCACGTAGTCGTCCATCACGTTCGCCGGCAGCGCCCCGGTCTCCACGCCGTACAGCGGGGACAGTGCGCGCAGCACCGTGCCGTCGGAACGGGTCTGGACGAGGTTCCCCCAGCCGCCCGGCTGGGCGCGCAGCGCGGCGAAGAAGCCACTGTAGCCACCGGACTTGAGGTGCCCGGTGGTGGTCACCCCGCCGTCGGCGCGCTGCACCCCGACGGCGTACGGCGCCGAGAACATGTCCACCTGGGTGCTGTTGAGCCACAGCCCGGCGTCGTTGAGGGTGTACTCCGACCAGTTGAAGAGGATGTCGCGGTTGGGATCGGACGGGTTCTGCACGGCCGGCTGGACCAGTCCGCCGGTGGTCAGCCGGAAGTCCAGTTTGCGGCCGTAGGAGAAGTAGATCCGGCCGGAGAACTTCGGGATGCGGATGGTTTTGGACTGGCCGGCGGCCGGGCCGGGTATCGCCGCGTCCGGCGCGGGGGTGGGCGGGTTGCCGCCGGCCGGCCAGGCGTGGAAGACGCCGTCCGCGTCGGCCCAGCCCTGCCGTCCCGAGGACAGTTGGGTGCCGAGGTCGTAGACGTAGACCGGTTCGGAACGGCCCGAGTTGTTGGTGATCTTCAGGGGGATGGTGTCGGGGACGGCGGCGTCGGCGCGGCCGGGGGAGCCGAGCGCGAGCAGTCCGCCGAGCAGCGTCGCCGCGGCGGCCAGGGGCAGCGCGCCCCGGGTGAGCGTGTGAGGCACTCTCCACCTCCGTGTGGGGGTCGGGGTCGTACGGATATGGTCCGTACCAGTTCTGAGAGCGCTCTCAGATTCCAGCCACGACGAGTTCATGTCAATGACCGGGACCGGATCGGCCCGGCGCCCACCGGTCGGAGGGCGCCGGGCCGCACCGTCAGAACGTGCGCTTGAGCAGGTCGAGCAGGGCCGCCCAGTGCCGCTCGTCGGCCTCCCGGTGGTAGGCGGGGGTGTCCGCCTGGGTGTAGCCGTGGTGGGCGCCGGTGTAGACCTCGCAGGTGTGGCGCACGCCGGCGGCGGTCAGCGCCTCCTCGAAGCGCGCGATCTGCGCCGGGGGCAGCGACGCGTCCTCGTCGGCGTGCCCGAAGTACAGCTCGGCGGTGATCCGCGGGGCCTCCAGGTGCGGGCTGTCCGGGGCGTCGGTGGCCAGGCCCCCGCCGTGGAAACCGGCCGCCGCCGCGACCCGGTCCGGGTGGGCGCCCGCCGTCCACAGCGCGAGCCGGGACCCCATGCAGTAGCCGGTCAGCGCGACCGGGCCGTCCGCCACCAGCGGGCTGTCGGCCAGCCAGCGCAGATAGGCGCCCGCGTCCCGCTTGACCAGGTCCGACGTCAGGCCGGCCAGCATCGGGCCGAGCCGCTCCCAGATGGTCGGGTCGGCGGCCGGGTCGATGAACTCCGGCAGGTCCACGACCGGCGCCCGGCCGAGCCGGTAGAACACGTTCGGCAGCAGCACGGTGTAGCCGGCCGCGGCCAGCCGGTCGGCCATCGACTTCAGGTGCGGTCGCGGGCCGTAGGCGTCCTGGTAGAACAGCACGCCCGGACGGGGGCGGCCGTCGGCGGGGCGGACGAGGCAGGCGTCGGCGACGCCGTCCTCGGTCGGGATGTCGACATCGTCACGCTGGACGTCGGTCATGGTGGACAGGCCCTCCCTCGGGACAACGGGCGGCGGTGGCTCCCGGCGCCATGGCTACGACCATGCTGTCACGCAAGATCGGCGCCGCGCCGGCCGGTGCCGGGCGTGGTGAGCGGTGAGCGGGCTCCGTGCCCGGCGCTCACTCGAAGCGGCTGGTGTCGCCCGCGCCCCGCCGCACGATCTCCGCCTCGCCGCCGGAGAAGTCGATCACCGTCGTCGGCTCGGTGCCGCAGTCGCCCGAGTCGACCACCGCGTCCACCACGTGGTCGAGCCGGTCCTTGATCTCCCAGCCCTGGGTCAGCGGCTCCTCCTCGTCCGGCAGCAGCAGCGTGCTGGACAGCAGCGGCTCGCCCAGCTCCGCCAGCAGCGCCTGGGTGACCACGTGGTCCGGGATGCGCACGCCCACGGTCCTCTTCCGCGGGTGCAGCAGCTTGCGCGGCACCTCGCGGGTGGCCGGGAGGATGAAGGTGTAGCTGCCGGGGGTGGACGCCTTCACCGCCCGGAAGACGTCGTTGTCGACCCGGACGAACTGGCCGAGCTGTGTGAAGTCCCGGCACATCAGCGTGAAGTGGTGCCGGTCGTCCAGCCGGCGGATGGCACGGATCCGGTCCATGCCGTCCTTGCTGCCCAGTCGGCAGCCGAGCGCGTAACAGGAGTCGGTCGGATACGCGATGAGCGCTTCCGAGCGCACCGCGTCGGCGATCTGGGTGATGCTGCGCGGCTGCGGGTTGTCGGGGTGCACGTCGAAGTACTTCGCCACCCGTCGAGCTTATGTCGTCCCGCGGGCCACACGCGCCTCACAGGCAACCGGCCGGCCCCGAGTCCTGGAAGGTACCTATGAAAACATACCTGCTTACCATGGGTATGGCGCCATACCCATTCCCGTGAAGGGATGTCTGGAACCGGCGCTCCCCGGCGGGACGTCACCGGACTCCGTCATCAGCGCCCGCGGGGGCCACCGGCGTCCTCCGCCTGCTGGGCGCGGCCCTCGCGGCGGCCGGGGCGCGGAGCGGGGGCGCGGACGGAGGAGGGGGGAGACCGGCTCCGGAAGTTTTCCGGATCGGCCGGAATTCGGCTGCGTACATCCCGTGATCCGGGGCATCCGAGCCCTGAGACGCCCGGGGATCCCCCCCACCCCGGGCGCGGCGTCTCCGCCGCCGGCCCCGTCCCCCCGGGCCGGCGGCGGAGCCGTGTCCGGCGCCGATCGCCCTCGGGTCAGACGGACTTGACCGAGCGAGCCGAAGTATCCGCCGGACATGCGGGCCCCTCGATCTCAAGGGACCCGACGGGCCCCGCTCCTCAACTCCCCAGCCGCACCGGGATCTCCTGCCAGCCGTGGGAGATGAACGACGGCACGTGGCGCAGTTCGCCGGCCGGGCGGGCCAGGCGCAGGGCGGGGAAGCGGGAGAACAGGGCGGGCAGCGCGGTGAGCGCCTCCAGCCGGGCCAGCGGTGCCCCGATGCAGCGGTGCACGCCGACGCCGAACGCCAGATGGTCCTCGGCCGCCCGCGCCGCGTCGAAGACCGCCGCGTCCGGGCCGTAGTGCGCCGGGTCCAGGCCCGAGGCGGCGTACGTCGTGATGATCGCGTCCCCGGCCGGAATCGTCACGCCCGCGACCGTCAGCTCCTCCACCGCGAACCGCAACGGCAGCGCGGCGATGGACGGATGCACCCGCAGCGTCTCGTCGACCACCGCGCCCCAGCCGGTCTCCCCGGCGCGCACCGCGGCGAGTTGCCTCGGATCGGTCAGCAGGGCGACCACCGCGTTGCCGATGAGATTGACGGTGGTCTCGAACCCGGCGCCGACCACCAGCAGCAGCGTGTGCAGCAGTTCCTCGTCCGAGAGCCGGTCGCCGTCCTCGTCCCGCATCCGGATCAGCTCCGTGGTGATGTCGTCGCCCGGGCGGGCCCGCCGGTACGCGATGAGCGCGCCGAGCACCGAGCCGACGCGTTCGCGCACGGAGGCCGCGAACTCGGGGCTCGGGTCGGAGGTGTCCATGAAGTCGGCGATGAGACGCGCCGCCTCCGACCGCAACTCCTCGGGCACGCCCAGGAGATCGGAGATCATCAGCATCGGCAGGGGATGCGCGAGCCCGTCGCGCAGGTCGACCACGCCGCCGTCGGCCCCCGCGGCCTCGAGCGCGTCCAGCAGCTCGGCCGTCAGCGCGGCCACCCGGGGCCGCATCGCCTCGGTGCGCCGGTGGGTGAAGCTCGGCGCCACCAGCCTGCGCAGCCGGGTGTGGTCGGTGCCGTAGGTGGTCAGCATGTTGACCACGCCCACCCAGTTGGCCATCCAGCCCCAGGACGGATGCTTGTCCAGCTCCGGCCACAGCCGCCAGTGCCGGCGGGCGTCCTTGCTGACCCGGGAGTCCAGGATGAGGGTCTTGAGGGTGTCGTAACCGGTGGGGGCCCAGGCGGGGATGCCGCCGGGCAGCTCCACGGGCACGACGGGGCCGAGGGTGCGCAGCCGGGCGCTCTCCGCGGCGATGTCGGAGCCGAAGGGGTCGAGGGCGATGCGGTCGGTGACGGTCACGACGGTCTCCACACTGGTCGGCCTTGCCTGAGGCGGTCCCGGTCCAGTACATCGCGTCACCGGCCGCGTGCACACCGCTTCGAAGGCATCAGGTCACCGATCAGGCCGAGTTCGGCCCCTCACCGGCCCCCCGCGCCGCTCCGGCCCCCGGCGTCAGCACCAGCATGGTGGCGTCGTCGCGGACGCGGTAGCGGCGTCGTACCAGGTCCGCCCACACCGCGCCGGGCAGCTCGGCGGAGGGGGTGCCGGCCAGGGCGGTCAGCCGCTCGGGCAGCGGGTAGAAGGCACCGGCGGCGTCCCGGGCCTCCCACACGCCGTCGGAGGCCAGGAACAGCAGGTCACCCGGACGGAGCGGCACGGTGACCTCCTTCGGCGGGCCGACGCCGGCCAGCCCGATGCCCAGCGGCGGCGCGGGCACGACACCCACCTCCCGGGCCGCTCCGGGGCGCACCAGCACGGGCGCCGGATGCCCGCAGGCGATCACGCGTACGGCCGTGCCGTCGGTGAACTCCAGCAGCAGGGCCGTCGCGAACAGCTCCGGGCGCCCCGCGTCCGCCGAGTCCACCGCCAGCCGCCGGTCCAGCCGCGCCGCCACCGACCCCAGGTCCGGCTGGTCCAGCGCGGCCTCCCGGAACGCCCCCAGCAGCGACACCACCGTGGCCACCGCCGACAGCCCGTGCCCCTGTACGTCGCCCAGCACCGCCCGTACCCCGTGCGGCCCCGCGCGCACGTCGAAGAAGTCCCCGCCCACCAGCGTCCCGTCCTGCGCCGCCCGGTAGTGCGCCGCGCACCCGACCCGCCCGACCCGGTCCGGCAGCGGCGGCAGCACGGCCCGCTGCACCGCCTCGCCGATCGCCCGCTCGGTGTCCAGCTGGGCGTCCCGGCGGCTGCGCACATAGGAGACGAACACGCTCAGCGCGGCCACGAACACGACCGTCAGCAGGTCGGTGTCGCCGGGGCGGTCCAGATGCGTGACCGGCACGGTGAGCACCGCGACCACGCCCACGCCGAGCACCCCGGTGGTCAGCGGGCCGTACGACAGGACCGCCAGCGGCGGGATCGCCCCCAGCAGGAAGCCGAGGTCGCGTGCGTGGGGTGTGATCAGCGTGGCCGAGCCGACGGCGGCGAGCAGCAGGACGGGCAGCACGCGGACCCACCACGGCGGTGGCGCGCCCCGCAGCCAGCCGCGCTCCTCCCGGTTCCCGCGCGACCACCGGCCGCGCACCGATCCCACATTCCCAAGCTACGCCGCCGCCGGCTTCGGGCGCCCGCGCGGAAAACCGGTGGACGACCGCCCGGCCGCCCGTCTAGCCTGGGCCCGCCACGCCCGAGCCGGACGGAAGAAGGAGGCGAGTGTCATGCAGGACAGCAGCAGTCGGCGCTCCCCCCTCCCCGTGCCCCGGGCGTGTCACGTCTGATTTCCAGGATCTGATGATCCGACCGGGAGCGTCGCCCATCCCACGCATCCCGGAGGAATCCATGACCGGTCTGGTCATCCGCGCGCTCGACGACAGCAGCGCGCACCTGTTCCACACCATGCCCGACCCGCTCGCCCTGGGCGACCGGCACCGCCGTACCCGCTACCGCCCCGACTGGCAGCGCGTCGCCCTGCGCGACGGCCGCACCGTGGCACGCGCCGCCTGGTGGGCCCGGCCGGAGGACCCCGAGCCCCTGGTGATCAACTGGTTCGACGTCGCCGAGGGCGAGCAGGAGGCGGGCGCCGCACTGCTGCGGACGGCGCCCTGGCGGACCCCCGAGCTCGAACTCGACCTGCCTCCCGGCTGGCGGGACGACCCGTGCCTGCGGGCGGCGGCCGACACCCGCGCCGCCGCCGCGCGCCGGGCCGGCTACACCCCCTTGGTGGAACGCTTCGTCTACCGCTGGACCCCCGACCGGGGTCTGCCCGAGCGGCCCGGACGGCTCGTGTTCACCGCCGAACCGGACGACACCGTCTTCTACGACCTGCTGCGCCGCATCCACCGCGGCACCCTCGACGCCCACGCCCGCCGGGCCGCCGAACAGCACGGCGTGGACCGGGCGGCCCAGGAGGATCTGGACATCTTCCACTGGTTCCCCTCCCCCCGCGACTGGTGGCGGATCGCCCGCACCCCGGCGGGCGAGCCGGTCGGCATCCACATCCCGGCCCGCAACCCCTCGGGACCCTGCGTCGGCTTCGTCGGAGTGGTGCCGGAACAACGCGGCCACGGCTACGCCTACGACCTGCTCGCCGACTGCACCCACTTCCTGGTCGGACAGGGCGCGCGGTTCATCGCCGCGGCCACCGACCAGGGCAACCTCCCGATGGCCGCGCACTTCACCACGGCCGGCTACCCCGTCGTACACGAACGCGTCAACTACTGGACCACGCCCGGTACCCGGTGACGGCCCGAGGCACCGAGCGCTGCGACCGCGCCCCGGTTCGCCGCTGACCGTGCGGTTCCGACGGCGCTGAGCCTTGGTGCCGGGCACGTGGGCCGACGACCGGTGCGGTCCTGACGGTGCCGGGCGCCGGGGCCGCCCCGCGTCGCCGGTGACCGGTGCGGAGCGCACCCGGGCGCTCGGGAGCGAGGGCCCGGGGAGCGGCCGCCTACGTCCTGGCGGCCGTAAGCCGGGCCTGAGCCGTGGCCAGGATCTCGGTGACCCGGAGACCGAACGCGGCATCGCAGGAGTGCGGGCGGCCCGTGCCGGCGGCCCGCACCAGCGCGTCGACGGCCCGGGAGAGCGCGGCGACCGCTCCCTCCGAACTCCCGGGCATCACCGACACCCCCGCCTCGCCCCGCAGTTCCACCTCGGCACCGGCCGCCGCCGGCGGGGCCGTCAGGCTCAGCGTCAGGGAGCTGGACGCGCCGGTGGCGTGGTCGAGCACCAGATGGACGGTGTCCGCGGGACCGTGCGCCGCCGCCACCACCTGCCGTACGTCGCCGAGGACCGGCAGCAGCACCGACAGGGCGTGCGGGCCGACGTCCCACAGCGCGCCCTTCTCCCGCCGCCACGGCGAGGCCGCGAACGGGCTGTCACTCGTGAACACCGCGCCCAGCCAGTGCGCCCGCGCCGTGAACCAGCCCGCCACGGCGGCCTGTTCCTCGATCCAGGCATCCGGTTCCTTCTGGAAGCGCGCGGTGAAGAACACCACCGACGCCACCCCGGCGCGTTCCACCGCCTCCACCACGGCCCGTCCCTCGGCGGCCGACACCGCCAGCGGCTTGTCCAGCAGCAGATGACGGCCCGCCCCGGCCGCCCGCACCGCCAACTCCGCCTGCACCGAGGGCGGCAGGGCCACCGCCACCGCGTCCACGTCGGCCAGCAGCGCGTCCACCTCGGCGTACGGGGTGACCCCGTACCGGTCCGCCAGCTCCGCGGCGGCCTCCGGCCGGCGGCCCCAGACCCCGGTGAACTCCAGGCCGGTGTGTTCCGCGAGGGCGGGGGCGTACGTCGCCCGCGCCCATGGGCCCGTCCCCAGCAGTCCGATGCGCATGTCCGTTCCCTTCCGGCAGCCGTTCCCCGCCTCTTCAGGATGGTGCGCCGCGCTCGCCCCGCCCACACCCGCCGCCCGTGGGTACGTGCCCCGCGAGCCACTTGGCGATGGTGGCGGCGATCGGCTGCCCGGTGTCCATCTCCACGAACCCGAACTGGCCGGACTGGTTGCACTCCAGGAACCACCAGACGCCGTCCGCGTCCTCCGCGAAGTCGAAGGCGCCGTACGCCAGTTCCGCGCCCGCCATGTACCGCAGCACGCCCTCGGTGACGCGCGCGGGCACGTCCGCGGGCAGCCAGGGAGCGACCGACGGGGCGAAACGGACGTCCACGTCGTCCGGGTGGGCGTCCGGGTCGGCGGGTTTACGGGCGGCCAGCAGCGTGTCGCCGACGACGGTGAGCCGGATGTCGGCCCGTTTGGCGATCCGCCGTTGCAGCAGGGTCGGTCCGTAGGCCACCGCGGTGAAGTCGGTGTCCGGCGCGACCCGGCTGGTCGGCACGGACCGGGGCGGCTCCTGCGGATGCGCCCCGGAGACCGGTTTGACCACCAGGTCCGGGAAGCGTTCCGCGAACTCCCGCGCCGCCTGCGGGAACGTCGTGATGAGGGTGGCCGGCACCGCGAGGCCGCTGCGCTGGGCCAGGCCCAGCTGCCAGGGCTTGTGCCGGGCGCGGCGGGCGGCGTCCGGATGGTTCATCCAGCGGGCGTCACCGCACCGCAGCATGCCGTACAGCGCTTGCGACGACTCCTCCGTCAGCCAGGCGGAGGGCTGTGCGGCACGGGCGGCCGGGGTGCCCGGTCTGCGCACCCAGACGGAGCGCAGACCGTCCATGCTCACCAGGCGCCCGCCGACGGACAGATGCCCCCGGCAAGCGCCCCGTACGTACTCGCCCGACAGCGCCACCCCGTTGGTCAGATCGGCGGGGTCGAGCCGGACGACGGGCACGCCGGCCTCGCCCAGCCGGAGGACCACCATGTCCGCCGTCACGTCTTCCTCACTGGTCAGGATGAGTACGGTCATCTGTGGAGATCCGTGGCTCAGTCGTCGAAGTGTGTCTTGGAACCGGCGGTCGAGGTCGTGGTCCCCAGTGCTCGCAGGGTAGCGTGGTCGGTCGCGGCGATCCGCCCGTCCGGGAGGACGTTCAGTTGCAGTCCGGAGTCGTACGCATACGGCGTGGTGACGTCCAACTGCACAGCGGGGCGCGCGTAGTTGAGCGTGAACGGTTGCATGGTCTCTCCCTGATTAGGCTTTCACGTCCTTATACGAAGCGAATGAGTGATTGGTTGCCTCACTCTCCGTGTCCACGGCGCGGGGCGCCGTGGACTCCTACTGCGCGAGTGTCTCCCGCGCCGCCGTCAGGGCCTGTTCGGCGTACCCGCGCCCGAACAGCACCGCGTGCACCAGCAACGGGAACAACTGGTGCACACGTACCCGGTCCCGCCAGCCGGGGGCCGGCGGGGCCGCCTCCTGGTAGCCGGCCAGCACCCGGTCCAGGTGCGGGCAGCCGAACAAGTGGAGCATCGCCAGGTCCGTCTCCCGGTGTCCGCCGTGCGCGGCCGGGTCGATGAGCCGGACCTCGCCGTCGGCGCCCCACAGCACATTGCCGTTCCACAGGTCGCCGTGCAGCCGGGCGGGCGGCTCGGCCGGACCCGCCACCTCCGGCAGCCGCGCGCAGACCCGCTCGAACACGCCTGCCTCGGCCGGGCGGAGCGTGCCGCGGTCGACCGCGCCGCGCACATAGGGCAGCACGCGGTGCTCGGCGTACCAGGACGGCCAGTCGGTGCCCGGCGCGTTGCGCATGGGGGCCAGGCCGATGCGGGCGTCCTCGGGCCCGTCGGGCGGCGCCGCCCCGAAGTGCGGCGCGCCCGCCTTGTGCAGGGCGGCGAGGGCCCGGCCGAAACGCAGCGCCGCGTCGGGGCCGGGGGAGCCGGTCGGCACCCGCTCGGTCACCATCCAGTGCTCGTCGTACCCCAGCACCGCCGGCACCCGGACCGCGCCCGCGGCACCCAGCCAGCGCAGCCCCGCCACCTCGGCGCGGACCGCCCCGGGGCTGTCGCCCCGCTTGACCATCACCGGTGTCCCGTCGTCCAGCAGCACCTCGGCGGGCGAGCCGGACGACGGCCGGGTCCCGGTGGCGGTGCGCCCGGTGAGCCGGGACGCCACCTGTCCTGGATCCTCTTCACGGTTGACCACGGCCCCAGGGTAAGGCCCCCAACAAGGATGCCCAGTCAGGCAGTTCAACGATTGATACGACTGATGTCGGACAAACGGATGAGGTCACCGGCGAGGGAATCCAGCCGCCGTCGGCGACCGCCGGACCTCAGCGCCCGAGGGGGTGCGTCCCCCGGGTCACCCCCATCGGATTCCCGGCCGGCAACAGCCCCGACTCCGCCACCGCGCCGGCCATCGGCTCCAGCAGCGCGGCCAGCCGCTCGGTCCGCTCGGCACCCAGCACGGTCCACGGCCGCTCGGCCGCCGCGTCGGTCAGCGCCTCGGTCTCCGCGCGCAGGGCCGCGCCCGACGGGGTGAGCGAGCCGTCCGCCGCGAGCCGGCCGTCCGCGCGCAGCCGTGCCTCGGCCGCCGCCCACTCCTCCCGCGGCCAGTTCCGCATCTCGCGCAGGAGGTCCCCGTCGGACTCCCCGGCCGCCGCCTTGAGCACCATGGCCTCCACCGGCCCCAGCCCCAGGCCGACCAGCACCGCCACGTGGGAGTCGCCCCGGTGCTCGCGCAGGGTCGTCAGGGCCTGCCACAGCCGGGCGGCGGGCCGCTCAGGCCGGTCGAGCGCCTGGTTGGCGGCGCCCAGCACCCTGCCCGTGGTGTCCGCCGCGGCGGCGGCCTCCCACGCGAGGTCCGCGGCCTCCGTGAAGGCGGCGGCGCCGACGACGTCCTTCCCGAACAGATGGGACATCGCCGCGTCCATCGCCTCCAGGCGGGCCGCCAGCACCTCCTCGGGAGCCGCGTACGCCCAGGCGTCGGGCAGCGCCCGGCCCACCCGCGAGGGGTGGTAGACGTAGAAGCAGCTCGTCACCACCGACGGGGACACCGCGCCGAGCGGGGCGGCGCGCAGTGCGAAGTACCCCATCCAGGGCCCGCGCAGCCCGAGGGCGTCCGCCGCCCGGTGCGCCTCCGGCGCGAAGTACACGAGGTCGTGCACCGGCTCGTACCGCTCCCACAGGGCGCGCGCCCTTCCGTCCGCCACCGCTGCCTCCCGTCGCGTTGTCCTGCCGTGCTGTCGGCACCAGCGTGCGTTATGACGCCGGTCATAACAAGGGGGCCGGCGTCATCGGGAGCCGGCCCGCCGGTCCGGACGCGGCGGACGCGCCGGTGATTGACCCGTACGAGGGGTCGCCAAGCGGGCGCGCTGAGGCAGACGGGTGGCATGGTGACCCGGCTGGGCGGCTCGGATGGTGTGCGCCGGGGGCCTCACTGACGGTGGTTCATGTCGGGACCGGGTCCATCCAGCTGATGAGGTGTCCGCTGCCCGGTCACGGCGGAAGGACATCACTATGCGCTCTGCCCGCATGCTCCTGGCGACGGCGGCCACCACGGCCGCCCTCGCCTGCGCGACGCCCGGAGCCGCGTTCGCCGTACCGGGCGAACACGACAGCGGTCGTGACGACTCCTCGTACAGCAGGGAGCACGACAGCGACTCCGGCCGTGACAAGGGATCCGACAGCGACGACGACAACGAATACGGCAACAAGCGCGACGGGGGAGGGGAACACGACGGACCGCGCGGTGGAATGCACACGGGTGGCGGAGCCCTCGCCGCGGTGCGCAGCGGCGGCTGGGGCTCGGAGGGCGAGGACAGCAAGTTCGACCCCGAGAGCTACCGCGACAAGGGCGAGGAGGAGGACGACGGCGAGGAGAAGGGCGGCAAGGAGGAACAGGGCGGCGGCAAGGGCAAGGGTGGCCGGAGCGGCAAGAGCGAGTGGGGCGAGGACGAGGAGCACGACAAGCCGCGCGGCGGCATGCACACCGGTGGCGGCGGGCTCGCCACGCCCGGTGTCACCGCGGGCGGTCTCGCCGCGCTGGCCGTGGCCGCCACCGGCGCGTACACGCTGCGCCGCAAGAAGGCCACCGGCCCGGCGTCCTGACGGGCCGCCGCCGTGCGCCAGGGGCCGCGGACACCGCCGCCGCGCCGGCGGCCCGCGCCTCCGCACCGCACCGGGACCACCGCTGCCCCGTCGCCGCACGCGGCGGTGTCCCGTCGGCGGCCCGCGCGCCGCATCGCCACCGCCCGCCTGCGTGCGCCGGTGCGCCGGTGCGCCGGCGTCCCGGCCGGCCCGTGCCGTGCGGGGGTCGCCACCGCCTGCCTGCGTGTGCCGGAGCCGTGCCGGCGGCCCGTCCTGCCCGACCCGTGCGCCGGACGGCCATCGCCCGTCTCCGCGTGCGGTGGTGTCCCGTTGGTGGCTTGCGCTGCCCGTACGGGGCCGGGATGGCCACCGTCGCCTCTGCGCGGGCCGGCTCCGTCGGTGGCGGCCCGCGCCCCGTGCCGCGCCGGGCCACCATCGCCCGTCTCCGTCCGCGGCGGCGCTCCGCCGATGTACCGACCGCACCGCCACCGCGCCGTCTCCGCCGGTGTGCTCACTGTCCCGATCCCGTGCTGCCGTGTCCGAGTGAGGTGGTGTCCGATGGCAGCAGATCCTTCCGCGGCCCCCCCGGCGCCGGCGGACGACCGGCGCTCCGGTCACGGCGGACGGCTGACGCTGTGGGGGGTGGCGGCGGTCCTCCTCGCCGTCAGCCTGTTCGGCGGTCACCAGCCGGCCGGTGAGCCCGGACCGCCCCGGACCTCGGGTGCCGGCGCCGCCGCCTCGGCCGGCCCCCGGCAGCCGGGCGAGCCGCTGTCCCGGTCCGCGCCGACCCGGCTGCGCATCCCGGCGATCTCCGTGGACGCCCCGTTCACCACCCTGGCCCTCGGCCCCTCGGGCCAGCTGGAGCCGCCGCCCGCGGGCGACACCAACCTCGTCGGCTGGTACGCCGACGGTGTCGCGCCCGGTGAGCGGGGCACCGCGATCATCGCCGGGCACGTCGACACGGTCACGTCGGCGGCCGTGTTCGCCAACCTGGACCGGCTGGAGGCCGGCGACCGGTTCTCCGTGGAGCGGGCCGACGGGCGTACGGCGGAGTTCGTCGTCGACAGCACCGAGACCTTCGCCAAGGACGACTTCCCCAGCGAGCGGGTGTACGCCGACGCCGACCGCCCCGAGGCCCGGCTCATCACCTGCGCCGGGGACTACGACCGTACGGTGCGCGACTACACCGACAACCTGGTCGTCTTCGCCCACCTGGTCTGAACCGCCGCGGCCACCGGTGTCCGGGCTACGGCCGGGCGGCCGGGCCGGCCGTGAAGGGTCCGTCCGGGGCGAACGCCAGCGCCGCGAACCGTTCGCCGATCCGGCGGTGGCCGGCGGTGTCCGGGTGGAGGCCGTCGGGCAGCGGCAGCTCGGCGAAGTCGGCCTCGCCGTACAGCTCCCGGCCGTCCAGGTAGTGCAGCCGGGGGTCCTCGGCGGCCCGTTCGCGCACGATCCGGGCCAGCTCCTCCCGGACGACCCCCAGGGTGAGCTTCCCGGCCGCCCGCTCGGCGGGGTCCCCGGTGGCCCGGTACCGCAGCCGTCCCTCGCCCAGGGCCGCCAGGTCCATGGCGGTGGGGCCGGGCGTGTCCTCGTGCATCGGGCACAGGACCGGCGAGACCACGAGCAGCGGCGTGTCGGGGTGGCCCTCGCGGACGGTGTCGAGGAAGCCGTGCACGGCGGGGCCGAAGGCGCGCAGCCGCATCAGGTCGGAGTTGACCACGTTGATGCCGAGCTTGACGCTGATCAGGTCGGCGGGCGTGTCGCGCAGGGCGCGGGCGGTGAACGGGTCGAGCAGCGCGCTGCCGCCCAGCCCCACGTTGATCAGCTCGACTCCGCCCAGGGCCGCGGCGAGCGCCGGCCAGGTGGTGGTGGGGCTCGCCGCGTCGGAACCGTGGCTGATCGAGCTGCCGTGGTGCAGCCACACCCGGCGGCCCCGGTCCGGTACGGGCTCCACGGGGGCGTCGGCGCGCAGCGCGACGAGTTCGGTGGTCTCGTTGTGCGGCAGCCAGATCTCCAGGTCCTTGACGGTGTCCGGCAGCCCGGCGAAACGCACGGTGCCCACGGGGCCGGGCCGGTGCTCGGCGGAGCCGGTGGCCAGGTCGACGGTGAGGGTGTCGCCCTCGGTGAGGCAGGCGCGGCCGGCCGGGCGGCCGTCCACCAGCAGCTCGTAGACGCCGTCCGGGCGGGGCGGTGCGCCGGTGTAGACGCGCTTGACCGGCACGGTGTCCAGCTCGACGGCGGTGGCGCGGGTGCGGAGGACCAGCCGTACGCCGGAGGGCTGGGACTCGGCCAGGGCCAGCTGCGGGTCGGCGCACTGGGCGCGGGCCCGGGCGGGCAGCCGGTGCGGCAGCAGCCCGCGCGCGGTGCGCTCCAGTTCGAGGGCGCCGCGGATCAGGCCGGCGGTGAGGTCAATGGTGTGCATCGTGTCTGCCATGGGGTCTCAGGGGTGGGCGGGCCAGTTGCGCAGCAGGGAGTCGAGGGCGTCCAGGATGCGGGCCCAGGACTCCTCGGAGCCGGGGGTGCTGTGGGCGAAGCCGCCGGCCGTCTCCAGGCTGACGTAGCCGTGGAAGACGCTGCCGAGGAGGCGTACGGCGTGCGTCTGGTCCGGTTCGGCGAGGTCGTAGCCGCGCAGGACGGCCCGGGTCAGCTGGGCGATGCGGACGCCCGCGCTGCCGGCCGCCGTGGCGTCGTCCAGCGGGTGGCGGGCCGCCGTGTAGCGGCCGGGGTGGGCGCGGGCGTAGTCCCGGCAGACGTTCGCGAAGGCGGTGAGGGCGTCCTTGCCGGACCGGCCGGCCAGTGCCTCGGCGGTGCGGTCGGCCATCTCCTCCAGGGCGAGCAACGCGATCCGCGTCTTCAGGTCCTGGGAGTTGCGCAGGTGCGAGTACAGGCTCGCGACCTTCACGTCGAACCGCCGGGCCAGCGCCGAGACCGTCACCTGGTCGAAGCCGACCTCGTCGGCGAGTTCCGCCCCGGCCCGGACCAGTCGCTGGGTGGTCAGGCCCGCACGCGCCATCATCTTCTCTCCTGTCCGTCGGAGAGGAGTATGGAACTTCCTAAAGGCTTTAGGCAAACGCGATCAATGATTAGGCGCGGTGGTCGCCGCGCTCACTCCCGCCCGCCGTCCTCCCTGAGGCGGAAGAGGGCGGCGCCGTGGGCGGGCAGGTCCACGGTGAGGTGCCGGCCGTCGTGCGGGCCGCCGGCGTGGGTCCACAGCTCGCGGATTCGGTCGGCGGGGGCGGGCACCGACCGAGCCGAGCGGCACCCCGTACCGGCGGGGTTCGCCGGCCAGGGAGAAGACGGCGGCGTACCGGGCACGGCCGTCGGTGTCCCGGGCGGTCCACGTCCAGGCGGGCCAGGGAGACGTCGGTACGGCGAGCACCTCCTGCTCGGTGACGGTGGGTCCGTAGCAGTCCCGGCTGTTCCAGCCCATCGGCGGCCGCAGCCGACGCGGAGGGAGGGGCCGGCCCACGGTGGTGTCCTCTCGGTCCGGCCGCCGGAGGCGGCCCGGACGGTGACGAAGGAGCGCGGTGGAGCTGCCTGACACCCACTTTTTTGTGGGTACTTGGCAGCCCCGGCCGTCCGGGAGAAGCTGTTTCCCGAGGTCAGGGGCTGTCGGCGAACGGACGGAGGAGGTGACAGCCGAAGGCCCGTCAGGACGCCGCCTCGCTCGCGCGAAGCAGGTCCAGACGGCGGTGCCCCCACTCGGCCAGCGGGTCCAGTGCCTTGGCGAGGTCGCGGCCGAACGCGGTCAGCGAGTACACGGTCTTCGGCGGCAGCACATCGTGCACCTCCCGGTGCACCAGGCCGTCCTGCTCCATCTCGCGCAGCGCCTGGGTCAGCACCTTCTCGCTCAACCCGGCCAGCCGGCGGCGCAGTTCGCCGGGCCGCTGCGGGCCGGACTCCAGCAGCCACAACAGCGACGTCTTCCACTTGCCGTCGATCACCGCGATCGCGGCGGTCACTCCACAGACGGTCGGGTCCTGGGCACGGCTGCGCGTCATCGTCGTCCTTTTCGTTGTCCCCACGGCCGCTCCGGCCGCTCTTTTTCCACTGCTTACGATCACCACATACGGGAGTCGCAACATGTCAACAGCCGTGAATCTTCCTGCCGTCACCGTGCTCGGCCTCGGCCCGATGGGCCGCTCGCTGGCGGGCGCGTTCCTCAGGGCCGGCCTGCGGACCACGGTCTGGAACCGCACGCCCGGCAAGGACCGGGAACTGACCGAGCAGGGCGCGGTCGCCGCGGCGACGGCCGAAGAGGCCGTGGCCGCCTCGGAGTTGACCGTCATCTGCGTGGTGAACTACGACGCCTCCGACGCGATCCTGCGCAGCGACGACGTCACCCGCGCGCTGAAGGGCCGTACCGTCGTCAGCCTGACCGCCGACACCCCGGCCCGGGCCCGGGACACCGCCGAGTGGGCGGCGGCCCACGGCATCGGCTACCTGGACGGCGCGATCATGACGCCGGCCCCCAGCATCGGCACCCCGGAGGCCGTCTTCCTGCACAGCGGACCGCGCGACCTGTACGAGCAGTACCTGCCGGTGCTGGAGGCGCTCGGCGGGACGCACACCCACCTGGGGGAGGAGATCGGGCGCGCGGCCACCTTCGACATCGCGCTGCTCGACATCTTCTGGACCGCGATGGCGGGTTACGCGCACGCCGTGGCGATCGCCCGGGCGGAGGGCGTCACCGCGGGGGAACTGGCCCCGTTCGCCCAGGGCATCGCCACGATCCTGCCGCCCCTGTTCGAGGAGTTCGCGCGGGACACCGACGACGGCACCTACTCCGGTGAGATCAACCCCATCACCTCGGCCGCCTCCACCATGGCCCACGTCATCGACGTCTCCGAGTCCCACGGCATCGACGCGGGCGTGATGCGCTCCGTGGAGGGACTGGCCCGCCGCGTCATCGGGCTGGGGCACGGCACGGACGGGTTCATGCGGGTGGCGGAGATGCTGGGGCGGCACTGATCCCGGGCCGTACTGATCTAGGCGGGGCGGGCGGGCTCGGCTGGTCGGGGTGTGTGTGGGCCGGCCGCCCGGGACACGGGGTCGGCCGCCAGGCTCAGCGGGGCGGGCCGCCAGGCTCAGCGGGGCCGGCCCTTCACGGCCGTGGCCCGTGACCCGCTCAGCGGGGACGCACGCCCTCGAAGAGAAGGTCGAGGAGGCGGGTGGTGGTGTCCGGCGCGGCGGTCGTCTCGCAGGCCCAGGCGACGGCGGTGGCGAGCCGGATCAGCTCGGGCGCGGTCAGGTCGGCTCGCACCTGTCCGCGTTCCCGCGCCCGTTCCACCAGTCGGGCGGCGGCTTCCTCGACGGCTCGGCAACGCGCGCCCAGGGGGCCGTCGCCGCTGCGTGCGGCCTGGGCGTAGCTGACGGCGAGCCCGCGGTACCGGGTGATGTGACGCACGAGCGTGGACACCCACTCCCGCAGGAAGTCCGGGCTGCCGGGGCCGTCGAGCAGTTCGGCGGCCAGGGCCGCGAGCCCGTCCAGACTCCGGCCGACGACCTCGGCCGTCAGTGCCTCCTTGTCGGGGAAGTGACGCCACAAGGTCCCCGGGCCGACCCCCGCTCGCCGGGCGATGTCGTTCATCGACGCGGCGTCCGTTCCGACCTCGTCGAAGAGCGCCCTCGCTGCCTCGATCAGGCGGGCCCGGTTGTGAAGGGCATCGCTGCGTCTGGGGTGGCCGGTCATGGCGTGGTCTCTCCTCGGACTCGTACCGGAGCGCCACTCCGGTACTATCCGGAGTGCTACTCCGGATTCTAGAGGGGGAGGTCGGCCATGGAGTCGGCTATGCCGTCGATCGGCACGGTAGGTCTGTGGGTTCCCGGAATGGATCTGCGGCCACCGGCCGAGTCCGCCGAGGCGGCCGCCGAGATCGAGGCACTCGGATACGGCGCGCTGTGGCTCAGCGAGGGGCTGGTCCGCGACCCGTTCATGGAGGCGGCCACGCTGCTGGGCGCCACCCGTTCACTGGTCGTGGGCACGGGCATCGCGGTGATCTGGGGGCGTCATCCCCGTGTGATCAGGGCGCAGGCCCGGGCTCTGCTGGACGCCCATCCCGGCCGGTTCGTGCTCGGCCTCGGCACCTCCCACGCGCGGATGGTCGAGGGCGTGCTGGGCCTCCGCTATGAACGGCCCCTCACCGCGCTGCGCGAACACCTCGACCGCCTCGACGAACCCGACGCCGTCCTCCGGCTGGCGGGGATCGCGGACGGCCCGGAGCCCCGGGCGCCCAGGGTGCTCGCCGCGCTGGGCCCACGCGCCCTCGACCTGGCCCGGGACCGGTCGGCCGGCGCGTTCTCCTACCTCGTCACGCCCGAGCACACGGCCGAGGCCCGTGCGGCGCTCGGACCCGACCGGTTGCTGATCGTCGAACAAGCCGTGGTCACCGGGCTCGGCACCGACGAGGCACGGAACAGGGCACGCGGCCACATCGCCGGGTACCTGCCCGCGGCACCGTACCGGGCGAGCTGGCGGCGCCTCGGCTTCGGCGACGCGGACTTCGCCGACGGCGGAAGCGACCGCCTGGTCCACGCGCTCGTCGCGATCGGCGAGCAGGAGATCGCACAGCGGGTGAACGCCCACCTGGCGGCGGGGGCCGACCATGTGTGCCTCCAGGCACTGCCTGCCGATCCGGCCACTCTCCCGCTGGACCAATGGCGCAGCCTCGCCCACCTTTCGCGGTGAGCCGCCCGCTGGACAGACGCCCGCCCGCACCCTGGCGGTCCCGCGACTGACCGCCCGCACCCCGGCGGACCGGCGCCCGCCCGCCCACACCCCGGCGGACCTGCGACTTGTGCCGCGCCGGACGCCATGGAACGCTTCGGTCCGCCGGTCGCCACCGGGCCCGGTCCCCACGGCGTGCGGATGACGGGCCGTGCGCGGACCTCGAAGGGGCACGGGGCCCGGGGCGGGGCGGAGGCCCCGGTCCCGGGCGCGCCAGGCCCCGTGGCGGGGCGGAGGCCGTGCCACCGGGCGGTGCGCAGGCCCCGGTCCCGGCGCGCGCAGGCCCCGCCGCCGGGACGGCCGTAGGAACGAACGGGGGGAAGCGGACCGATGGAGCTGGAACTGCGGCACCTGCGGGTGTTGTGCGCGATCGCCGACGCGGGCAGCGTGGGCCGGGCCGCAGCCCAGCTGGGCTACTCGCAGCCCGCCGTGAGCACCCAGCTCCGGCGCATCGAACGGCACCTGGGCGAGCCGCTGTTCGAGCGCGGACCGGGCGGGGTCCGGCCGACCCGGTACGGCGCCGAGGTCGTCGAGCAGGCCCGGGACGTGCTCGCGCGGGCCGCCGCGATCGGGCACCGGCCGCCCGCCGCCCGCCCCCGTCGCACCCTGCGGCTGGCCGCGACCAACTCGCCCATGCTATCCGGTACGGTCTCCCGGGTCCGCGCCCGGCTGCCCGAACTGACCCCGGCCGTCACCAGCGTCTACGCGTCCTCGCGGATCGTGGAGCTGTTGGAGGACGGCGCGGTGGACGCGGCCATCGCCGCCGACTACCCGGGCATGGAGCTGCGGCACTCGGCCGCCGTACGGCACCGCGGGATCGTCACCGAGCCCACCTTCGTCGCCCTGCCCGCCCGGCACCGGCTGCGGCAGAGCCCCCAGGTGCAGCTCGCCGACCTCGCCGAGGACGCCTGGTTCGTGACCCCGGACGACGGCGCCGGCTGGCCGGGAGTGTTCTACGACGCCTGCGCGGCGGCCGGGTTCAGCCCGCGTACCGTGCACGAGTGGCTCGGCGACCAGACCCAGTTGCAGAGCATGATCGCCGACGGTCTCGGGGTGTCCCTCGTGCAGCCGACGCTGCGGCCGATCCCGCACGTCGTGGTCAAGCCGCTGGCGGGGTCCCCGCTGTGGTGCCGCTATGTGCTGGCCTGGCGGCCGGACACCGTCACCGACGACGTCGTGGAGACCGTGGTCCGGTCCGCCACGGACGCCTACCGCGACCTCGTGGCCCAGGCCCCCCACCTGCGTACCTGGGCCTCCCGCACCTGGAGCGCCACCGGGGGGTAGGAGCGCACGCCGAGCACGCGGCCGTACCCGGCGCCCGGAATCCGCACCGGCCACCCGGCCGTACCCCGCCACCGGCCGCCCTCGCCGATCACCCGGCCCCACGCCGAGCACCCCGGCCCACCCCGGCCACCGGCATCCCGCACACGCTTCCTTCCCCCATCCGGCTTCCTTCCCGCACCCGGCTTCCCTCCCGGACGCGCGAGAACCGGCGGTCCCCCGAACGGCGGGGTCCATGCGCCGCGCGTGGTTCACGTCGCCCGCACCAGGTGGTAGACACGGCGGGGTCACGGTTCCTGTCCGCCAGCAGGAAGGTCACCGCCGTATGTCTGCAACACGCCGTCAGTTCCTGTCCGCTGCCAGCGCCCTGGGAGCGGGCATCGCCTTCACCGGGACCCTGTCCGAGGTCTTCGCGGGTACGGCCGCGGCGCAGAGCCTGGGCCACACCGGCTATGGCCCGCTCGTGCCCGATCCGAACGGTCTGCTCGATCTGCCGAAAGGTTTCCGCTATACCGTGCTGTCCCGCGAGGGCGACCGGCTCCGCTCCGGAGAGGGCCCGGTGCCCTCCCATCACGACGGCATGGCCGCCTTCGCCGGCAGAGCGGGCCGTACCCACCTCGTCCGCAACCACGAGAACGGGGCGACCGCGCGTATCCCGGTCCCGGCCGTCAGCGGCCTCACTTACGACCCGGCGGGCAAGGGCGGCTGTACGGCCCTGACGCTCGACCGGCACCAGCGGGTGCTCTCCGAGCGGGTCGCCATCGCCGGTACCGCCGTCAACTGCGCGGGCGGTCCGACCCCCTGGGGCACCTGGCTGACCTGCGAGGAGACCGAGGACAGAGCCGGCACCAACGGCTACACCAAGGACCACGGCTTCGTCTTCGAGGTGCACCCCACCGACCCGCACCGCACCGGCGCCGTACCGCTGACCGCTTTGGGCCGCTTCCAGCACGAGGCGGTCGCGATCGACCCGCGCGACGGCGTCCTCTACGAGACGGAGGACGCCTTCCAGAAGCCGTTCGGCCTCTTCTACCGCTTCCTGCCGCACCGGCCGCTGGGCGGCGTCGGCTCGCTGCGTGCGGGCGGCCGGCTCCAGGCGATGCGGGTGCCCGGAGTGGCGGACCTGTCGGCGGTCCGGGAGACCGGGGCGCGCTTCGACGGCATCGAGTGGGTGGACGTACCCGATCCGCTGGCCGCCGTCACGCCGACCAGGTTCCAGGACTACGGCCCCGGGGGCATCACCCACGCGCAGAAGCTGGAGGGCTGCTACTGGGGCGGTGGCGGCGTGTACTTCGTGTCGTCCTTCGCGCGCGGCGCCGACGGCTCCGCGGCCGACCACTACGGCCAGGTCTGGCGCTACGACCCGGCGCACCGCAGGCTGACCCTGGCCGTCGTGTTCGGCCCGGACACCGACGTACGGCTGCCTGGCGAGTCCCCGGACAACATCTGCCTCGCGCCCGGCGGCGGCCTGATGGTCTGCGAGGACGGCAACGGCGCCCAGCACGTCTTCGGGCTGACCCGCCGGGGCGAGGTGTACGCGCTGGCCCGGGGCCGGCAGAACATAGGGACGGACCAGAGGCCGGAGTGGGGCGAGTTCGCCGGGGTGACCTTCGCCCCCGACGGAGCGACGATGTACGTCAATTGCTACACCCCCGGCACCACGTTCGCCGTGACCGGCCCGTGGTGAGGACAGGCGGCTGACCGCCCTGCCGTGCCGGGCCGGGCGGAAGGCGCACGGCCCGGCACCAGGGACACCGGCCCCCCTCAACTATCCGTACCCATAGCGGTGTTATGGGACGGCGGTGGCATAGTGCTATGTCACACACCATGGTTGGTTCCGGCACGCGCTGAGACAGTGCCCCACATGCCTCGACACCCCGCAGAGGCACGTTACTTCGTGGAGGAAACCCCGATGCGCCATCGCTTCGCGCTGCCCGCCCGTGTGCCGAGAGGCGCCGCGGGCCGCATCTCCGGTGCCGTCGCCGTCGCCACCGCCGTCTGCGTCGCCCTCGCCGGTCCGCCGGCCGCGCCCGCGCAGGCGGCGCCCCGGCCGGCCGCCCCACCCCGCACGCACCTTCCGACGCCGTCGCCGGCCGCCGCGTCCACCGCCGCCACCGAGCGACCCGCGATCCGGGCCGGCCGGCTCCACCCGGCCCAACTGCCGCCGCGGCAGCCGGCGTCCACTCGGCCGGCCCCGCGCGCGGCGAAGGCCGGCCCCTGCGCCCCGGCCGACTTCGGGACCCGTACCGGTCCCGCCCTCGTCGCCCACGTCAAGGCCGCGACCCCGGACTGCGTCAACAGCCTCTTCGCCCTGACCGGCGGCGACGCGCGCGCCGTCTTCCGGGAGGACCGGATGCTGACCGTGGCGAACGCGTTCACCGGCACCGCCGGGGAGTACCAGGGCGACAACTCCGGCGGCCTGCTGCAACTGGTCCTGTTCCTGCGTGCCGGCTACTACGCGCAGTTCAACCACCCGCAGGACGTGGGCACGTACTCCTCCCGCCTCACCACCGCCGTCACCGGCGGCCTGGACGCCTTCTTCGCCCGCCCCCGCTCCCGGGACGTCACGGAGGCCAACGGCGACATCCTCGGCGAGACGGTGATACTCACCGACAGCGCCGACCAGCAGGGCCGCTATCTGCATGTCTACCGGCGGCTGCTGACCGACTACGACAGCTCCTACGACGCCGTCGACAGCATGGTCCGGGCCGTGAACGACGTCCACACCCCGCTGTGGCGCGGCAACTGGAACCCGGCCTACGTGCGGGCGGTGCGGGACGACCCGCGGATCGTCGACACCCTCCACGACTTCGCGCTGGCCCACACCGGCCTGCTCGGCACCGAGCTGGCCTTCCTGGACTCCAACGCCGGGATGAGCCTGGCCCGTTACGTCGAACACCCTGAACTACGCGACGCAGTACAGCCGTTGGCCGGCGACCTGCTGGACCGGACCGCGATGACCGGGCCGACGGCCGCGCTGTGGGTGGCCGTCGCCACCCAGGCCGCCTACCACGACGGCGCGCACTGCGCGTACTACGACGTCTGCGACCTGCCGGGCAAGCTCGACAAGGCCGTCCTGCCGGTCACCCACCGCTGCGACGCGGACATCACCGTCCGCGCCCAGGCGCTGACGGCCGCCGACCTCGGCGCCGCCTGCGCGAGCGTGCTCGGCCAGGACGCCTACTTCCGCTCGGTCGTGGGGTCCGACGGGCCGATCCCCGGCCAGTACGCCGCCACCCTCCGCCTGGTGGTGTTCGCGAGCAGGTCCGACTACCAGACCTACGCCGGCGCGATGTACGGCATCAGCACCGACAACGGCGGCATGACCCTGGGCGGCGATCCGTCGGACCCCGCCAACCAGCCCATGTCGATCATGTACCAGAAAGCGTCCGACGACGGTTTCCCGGCCCGCATCTGGAACCTGAACCACGAGTTCACGCACTTCCTGGACGCCCGTGACGACATGAGGGGCGACTTCGACCGGCAGGTCTCGGTGCCGGACGTGTGGTGGATCGAGGGCATCGCCGAGTACGTCTCCTACCGCTACCGCGGCCGCACCGACGACCAGGCGGTGCAGGAGGCCGGCCGGCACACGTACCGGCTGAGCACGCTGTTCGAGAGCACCTACGACAACAGCGATGTGACCCGCACCTACCCGTGGGGCCACCTCGCCGCGCGCTACATGGTCGAGCGGCACCCCGACGACGTCCGGCGGATGCTCGCCCGCTTCCGCGCCGGTGACTACGCCGGCGGGTACGCCGTCTACCACGACGGCATCGGCACCCGCTACGACGCCGACTTCGACCAGTGGCTGACGGCGTGCGCCGCGGGCGCGTGCGCCGAGCCGGCCCCGGCCTGACCGACCCGCCCACAAGGAACGACCGCCGACCGCAGAGCCCGGTCGGCGGCCGCACACCTGTGCAAGGCCGGGCGTGTAGGTTCCGCAACTGCGTGAGCACGGGTTCCTGCGGAAACGCCGCAATCCAGGTGCATTGAGCAGTGAAGACGTCGGTCGATGCTGAGCAATCGGCAGCCTCCTTTCAGTCTGATCGATAACATAGAGTGAGCTGTTTCCAACTTCATCAGTTTGAGCAGGTCAGATGCAGGGTGAGGACGGCCTGAACCAGGCTGGTGATGCGAGTCGTGGAACATCGCAGCTTGCGCACGAGGCCTCGGTCCGCAGGTCGGAAGCCAGCACGGCGAGGACGCACCCCGCAGCAACCGCTTCAAGCGCTGAGACACTTCGCGAAGAACCCGCTGCAGGCGGTCGCGAGCCGGCAGGTCGGCAATGACAACGACGAAAGGCGGATCAGCGCGCCGGCTCAGACGTGCCTCACGCCTGGTCGCGGCTGGCGACCACCAGGTATCCATCGCTCTCGGGGTCGAAAGTGGTGGACTGCACCGTGAGCCCGACACTCCGCAACTGCGCCACGAGGTCCTCGTACCGGTAGGGCCAGATGGACAACCGCTCCGAGCAGGCTCGCACTGCCCCATCCGGCTCGATCTGGGCGACCACGATCTCGAGGAAGTGTTCCTGCTCCCAGCGCTGCTCGATCTGCCAGTAGTAGCTGACGACCGCATCGCGTTCGTCGCGGCGGATGAGTCGATCACGGACGTCTACCCGTGAGCCGGCGGAGCGCACGAGCTCCCAGTTGCGTGAGTGGAGCACAAGGCGTCCGCCCGGATTCAGCAGCCGCGACATCGCTTCCAGTGCGGTCAGGCGCCCGGCTGCGCCCTCAGCGTGTCCGAGCGAGTTGCCGACGCAGAACACCAGATCGAACGTGGAGTCCTCCAGGTGGTCGGGCAGCTCGTCCCAGCTCGCGCGGAGGGCTCGAAGCGAGACACCCTGCTCGTCGGCGGCCTTCTCGGTCCGGCGAACCATCCCGCTGCTGGCGTCTGCGGCGACAACGTCAAGGCCAAGACTAGCGAGACCGACGGCGAGCTGGCCGGTTCCACACGCGCAGTCGAGGACGCGCGCGTTGGGCGGCAGAGATCCCACGACATCGCTGTAGTAAACCGCGGCTGCCTTGGCGGGGGTCAACCTGTCGTCCCCGATCAACCACTCGTATACGTCGGAAAGCGCCCCATAACCAGCCACCGCGATAACCTCCATCACTCGACGACACGCGGGCTAAACCGCGCCTACGATTCGGACCTTGCGCCTCGCATCGCATGCTGGGCCGTGTCAGCGAAGCATTGAGCAGAACCCAACCACTTCCGGCTGCTGAGACTCCACCGGATTTCGTGGGAAACCGCGACACGCCGCACCGACGCAGGTCCCCACTCCACCGGCGCCCCCCGCTAACCGAGCCGGACCGGCGTCGGTTTGGCTCTGTTGTCGAGAAGGACAATGAGCTGACGCGCCTCATCGAAGAAGGCAGCTCCCGACGGAACGATCGACAGCGGGTTGGTGTGTGCGATCACGGTGGCGCCCAGGACAGCTTCGATGCCTCGAAGCTGTCTGCGGAGGGTGGTTGGAGGGATGTCGAGCGATTTCGCAGCAGCCGTGATGCTCGGGTGCCCGGGTATGTGCAGGAGGTTGCGTAGCCGTGTCAGACAATTTCGAGTTCTGCTCAGACGGTGCATTGCTGGCGAGAGAGTGAAGTTCAGCGAGGCGAAGGGATTCGAATAGGGGCCTTCAGGGCGTCGCGGGATGCCCCACCGTTGGAGCTGATCGGACACGCTGTCTTTGTGGACTCCAACCTCCTGTGCAATGTCGGGGACGCTGCGACCCTTGAGCGAATATTCCGTTTCCAGCCACTCACGGGAAATCTTGGTCGACAGGATGGGAGGAATTCCACGAGTCGATCGAGTCGAGATTTTGGCCTCGGCGAGAGCCCGGCGGACGGTAGTGTCGCTGCACCCCAACTGAATGTGATCTTCGCTGATTCCCATAGTGTCCGCGGTCTGTGCCAGTGGATGGCCTGGGACTAGCAACGCGGTGAGCTTCGCAGTGTCAATTGCGTCGGGATCCACTCCAGGGGAGGCAACATTGTCGAGCCACGTAAGCGGTGGCTGCCAGAGCACGGGTTCGTCGATGTCATGGGTCTTCAGATTCGCGGTCGCCTGCTGAAACAGAAAATCACGGAACTCGCCGGAGAATTTTTGTGAAAGGTCTGCGTTCCGGCTGGTGTGCGGGATGAGGTGCCGGGATCGGCGCCGAGCAAGATTCTAAGCAGGTGCCATCGCAGTCTCTTGGTGTGTACTGGGCCACTGCGCAGCCCGCGGCTTCGGCAGTATTCCTGAAGGGCGTCCAGGTCAAGTCTTACGCTATCTTCGGAGAAGACAGCCCGCCGCCGATGGTAATCGATGGGGGCCGGATGGGTGTCCAGGGCGCGGGCCAACAAAACGAGGAAGGCAGCAAGTTCATTGGGCCGCTGCTTCTCGAGTGAGGTGTCGAGTGCTTCCCTGTTTGCGTATGCACGAGGGTTGCCCAATAGTTCGGCGGCTTGGTGGTATTCCCAGAATGTCCCGGGCACCAAGAGCAGGGTCGCGCATGCCCGGCGAAGCACTGCGAGCCGGATGACGGGTTTGGGCAGCCGGGGCAGCATCCGCATGGTCCAGGCCGGCCACAGCATCGCCGGGAGCCTGGACGCGCGACGCTGTACGTCTTCGTCGGTGAGGGTTGGCCAGGCCGGTGCGGCCGTGGCAGCGCCGTAGCGTAGCCGTGCAATCCAGGTCGGCTCATCGGCCACCACAGCCAAGGCGCGAGAGGTCACCCCGGGTCCGGCTGGTGCCCAGTTGGCGAGCCAGGGCGTCGGATGCGCACCGTGGCGCCGCAATCGGTCAGTCCTCATCAGCCAGGAAAGGACAGCGTCGCTGTCGTCCCGTTCTCGGTGCAGCGCGATGCCGGCGATGGCCGTGCCGACGGCGGCGTTGTGGGAATCGCTTCCGCCGTGGTGATACTGCGCTTCAGGCAAGCCGCCTCCGCACTCTGCGAGTACTGCGTGGACTACGGCTGGAGCCGAGTCCAACGAGCTGCGCAGACTGAGCAGGGCTGAGTGGGCAAGCATCGCCAGCTCACGGCCGCGCTGCGCGGCCACTTCGCGGTGGACCCCGGCCCGCAGGATCTCCGAGTTGATCTCCTCCTGGGTCTTCATCACCAGGGAGCCCTTGGGGAGTAGGGGGGGTGGCAGCGTGCGGGAGGAAGAAGCCGCAGCGAACGGCACGAGCGCTGCCTGTGCCGTAGAGGCAGACTCCCGGAGGTGTATCCCGCAGGCTCCGACGCCCATGGACCATGGGTGGCTGCCCGCACTTGGGGCAGCGGTCGAGCAAGAGCGTTCGATGCCGGGTGCAGGCGAACGACCAGGGCAGCCGCCATGAGATCTGCCAGCGTCCTCCAGATTCGTTGAGGCAACCGGGACAGCAGCGGGTGGTGTTGCCAGTGTGCCGCCAGTTCGGCGGGCGGATGAGACGGCGCGTCGGACGGTCGATGGTCACGGCCACTCCGTCCCAAGGCTCAAGCGTCATCGCCATGAGTCCCTCCGGGGCGAGCCCTGTGCGTTCGGCCAGCACCTGCCGTTCGCGCTCGGTCAAACAGCGAATCATGTGGTTAGGGCGAGCTCCGTGCAGGCCGACGAAACTGAGGAACTGTGAGACGTCCGTCCGTACACGCGCCGGGAGTACGCCGCTAGCCAGCTGTCGAGGGCTTCGCCCTCAACCGGGGGGACCCAGAGTGGGATTCGCTCGTCGGGCTCACCCCGACACCCTGCCGACCAAGTTCGCGGAGGGCAAGACCTACGGATCAGCTCATTCTCGAACGATCAGTTAGGCCAGCGTCGCGGCCTGGCCCTTGCCTGCTTTCTCGGCGGCTGGGCGGGTCCCCGAAGCTGTAGCGGCGCGAACTCGTCACAAGGACGCTGCCGGACGAGACTGACTCACTCGGCGCGTTCCGCTGACAAAGCGGCCAGCACCCGCTCGCGCAGCAACTCATACTCCTCGCGGCACCGCCGCGGTCCCTCTGGCGGCCGATGCACCACCTGGCCGTTGACAACGCTGGCGCCTTTGAGGACGCGGAACTGATCGGCCGTGAGGTCGACCTCGGTACCGTCAGACAACCGGTTCCAGTAGTGGTTCCACGCCTTGGCGCCGTTCATGTGCACCTCGCCATGGATCAGGTCTCCGCCCAGCAGATCCTGGACCACCAGCGCCGTCACTCCGCACTGGCTCCAGGACGGGCCAGGCCGTGCTGACGGCGGCCAGTGGAGGAGCCGGCCGATCAACCGGTCCGGGTCGAGGTGCTCGCATTACTGGCCGGGCAGCACCACGCAGGCGGCGTCGGCCAGGAACTGGCAGACCTCCAGGCTCAGCCGGGCTTGAAGGAGCAGGCAAAGGCCGTCCGGGTCGTCTCCGGCAAGATGGCCAAGCAGCAAGCGCCGGTACGTGCGCAGGCCGTCGATGCGCAGGGCCAGGAACTCATTCTGAAACGATCAGTAACTCCAATCGGCTCTCGTAGACGACGGGCCCAGCCATCGTCGTCGATGTGTATCGTCCCGAGTGGTGCGTCTGACCGTGGACGGAGCGAAAACTCCGCCACGGCACCGACCAGGTGAAGTCCGCCAAACGCAGATCCCTGAAGGGGACCTTGCGTACCGACGTGTCGTCATACCGGATCGATGCCGTGGCGGGCGCGCTCTTCTTGCCGGATCGCTCTGGACTCCGAACAACCAGAGGGTCGACCGTAGTTACTGACCGCAGCCAGTGCCCACGGAATGGCGAAAGTGCCCAAGCGCTGTCCATTTCGCATGGACAGTGTCCATCAGAATGCGGAACCTACAGGGCGGATCAGACCGCCGTCGCCGGGAACGTCGGGTACTCCACGCCCGAGACGTGCTGGACGACGCGGACGACCTGGCAGGAGTAGCCGAACTCGTTGTCGTACCACAGGTAGAGGATCGCGTTGTCGCCGTCGACCTTGAGGGCGCCGGCGTCCACGATCGAGGCGTGGCGCGAGCCGATGAAGTCGCTGGAGACCGCGTCGGGCGCCGTGATGAAGTCGATCTGGCGCTTGAGCGGCGAGGTCAGCGACACCTCGCGCAGGTAGTCGTGGACCTCCTCGCGGGTGGTCTCGCGGGCCAGCTGGAGGTTGAGGATCGCGATCGAGACGTCCGGCACCGGGACGCGGATCGAGCTGCCGCTGATCTTCGCCTTCAGGTCGGGCAGGGCCTTGGCGACGGCGGATGCGGCACCGGTCTCGGTGATGACCATGTTGAGCGCCGCGGAGCGGCCACGGCGGTCGGACTTGTGGTAATTGTCCAGCAGGTTCTGGTCGTTGGTGAACGAGTGGACGGTCTCCACGTGGCCGCGCAGCACACCGTACTCGTCGTCCATGGCCTTCAGCGGCGGCACGATGGCGTTGGTGGTGCAGGAGGCGCAGGACAGGATCCGCTCCTCCGGCTTGACCGTGTCGTGGTTGACGCCGTGCACGATGTTCGGCACGTCGCCCTTGCCCGGCGCGGTCAGCACGACCTTCTCGATACCCGGGCGCAGATGCCGGGACAGACCCTCGCGGTCGCGCCACTTGCCGGTGTTGTCGATGAGGATGGCGTCCCGGATGCCGTACTCGGTGTAGTCCACGGACGTCGGGTCGTCGGCGTAGATCACCTTGATGGCGTTGCCGTTGGCGACGATCGTGCCGCTGTCCTCGTCCACGGTGATCGTGCCCTGGAACTGGCCGTGGATGGAGTCGCGGCGCAGCAGCGAGGCGCGCTTGACGATGTCCTGGGCGCCGCCGCCGCGCACGACGATGGCGCGCAGCCTGAGGCCGTTGCCCGAGCCGGCCTTCTCGATCAGCAGGCGGGCGACGAGGCGGCCGATGCGGCCGAAGCCGTAGAGGACGACATCGCGCGGCTCGCGGCGCTCGATCTTGTTGGCGCCGGTGGCGCCGGCCACCGCCTCGGCGGTGAACTCCTCGACGCTCAGGCCGCGTTCGTCGGCCTTGTACATGGTGGCCAGCATGCCGAGGTCGATCTGGGACGGCCCGAGGTCGAGGGTGGTCAGGGCCTGGAGGAACGGCATGGTCTCGGTGACCGACAGTTCGGCGCCGGCGATCTGCCGGGCGAAGCGGTGGGTCTTCAGGATGCTGACCACCGACTTGTTCACCAGGGAGCGGCTGTGCAGCAGGACGGTCACGTCCCGTTCGCGGTGCAGCTTCCCGATGAGCGGGATCATCGACTCCGCGATCTCTTCGCGGATCTTCCAGTTGGTGAACGAGTCGTCGTTGACAGTCACAGATCCATCTTTCGAGCTAGGCAGCGCTCATATGATAACCACACGGATGTGGCGGGTTTGTAGCCCCCTTCGGGCCATCGCGCCGGGTGCCGGCGCCCGGTGTCAGGCGGGCTGTTCCGGCCGCCGCGTCCGGCAGCCGGCGACCAGGCCCGCGACGGCCACCAGCAGCGCGCTGACCCACACCGGGGAGCGGTGGCCGAGCCCGCCGTCGAGCGCGGCGCCGCCCAGCACCGGGCCGAGCGCGGCGCCCACGTTCAGCGCCGACGTCGCGAACGCGCCACCCAGCAAGGGCGCGTCGGACGCCTCGTACAGCACCCGTGTGACCAGCGTGGAGCCGACCCCGAAGGCCAGCAGGCCGAGGACCGGAGCCAGGGCGACGGCCACGCCGGGCCGCCCGGCGGCCAGCGCCAGCGCGGTCCACCCGGCGAGCAGCGCGGCGCCGGCGAGGGGCAGCACCGGCCGGACGTCCCGGTCCGCCAGCCGGCCCGCCGCCGTCACCCCGGCGAACGCCCCCGCGCCGAACAGCGCCAGCACCCCCGGCACCCAGCCGGCCCCGAGTCCGCCTACCTCCGTGACCAGCGACGCCAGGTAGGTGAACGTGCAGAAGGTGGCGCCGTTGACGAGCGCGGCGAGACAGAGCACCCACAGCAGCCGGGGGCGGCGCAGCGCCCGCAGTTCCTTCCCCGCGCGCGGGACGGGTCCCCCGGCCGCCGGACCGCGCGGCACCGACCGGGCGATCGCCACCAGCGCCGGGGCGGACACCAGGGCCACGGCCCAGAACGCCGAGCGCCAGCCCAGCAGTTGGCCCAGGACGGCACCCGCGGGCACCCCCGCCACACAGGCGAGCGTGGTGCCGCCGAGCAGGACGGCGGTGGCCCGGCCCTTGGCGTCCGGCGCGACCATGCCGGTCGCCGCCGTCAGGCCGACGGCGAGGAAACCGGCGTTGGCCAGGGCGGCGACCACCCGGGTCGCGAGCAGGACGGAGAAGTCGGGGGTGAGCGCCCCGACGACATGGGCGGCCAGGAACACCCCGAGGAACACCAGCAGCGACTGCCGGCTCGGCCGCCGCCGGGCGAGCAGCGCCGCCGCCGGCGCGCCCACGACCATGCCGACGGCGAAGCCGGACGTGAGCGTGCCCGCCGTGGGCACCGAGACCCCGAGGTCGCGGGCGATGTCCGGCACCAGGCCGGCCAGCATGAACTCGGATGTGCCCTGGGCGAAGACCGCCAGCCCGAGCAGATAGAGAGCGAAAGGCATCAAGACTCCACACACCGTGTCGCGGACGGGTAGCGAGCACGCGGATGCGCGACGGTCGCGACCGGTCGTGCGGTCCTGAACGGAGGAACGGACTACCGGCCGAGTGCGCGGGGCATCGCGTGCGGTCCCGGCCGGCACCGCCGCCCGCACGGGGGCGACGCGTCACACGGACGAGTGAGGAGGCACAAGGAGAGAGAAAAGAGGTGCGTGCCGGTCCGGAACCCGGAGGACGGCAGCCCGGTGGTGGCCTGCGAACGACGAAAAGCCACCGGACGGCCGGTGGCTAGTGTCTGGATGCCTCGGGGCTGGACATGTCCGGCACGCTAACGCACGGCCCCAGGGGCGCGCCACCGGTTTTCCGCGGTGGCGCGCACGGGGGCCGCGGGGGTGTACGGCCCCTGGTGCCGGTGGTGCCGGGGGCCTGGTTCAGGTGGTGGGACGGGTCAGCGCGGGTTGAAGATGACACTGGCGAAGCGGGTGCCGCTGGGCGCCGACTTGCCGGGGGCGAGCCGCGTCGCCGTTCCCTTGCACCGCTTCCCGGTGTAGACGACGAGCGTCTTCTTCGTCGCGTTGCGCGCCCCGCGCGCCTCCTGGGCCATGTCGAAGCACTTGTTGTCCGGCGGGTTCTGGATGCCGTACGTCTTGCCCTCGGGGCCGGTCCAGGCGAACGTGCCCTCGGCGGCGAGCGCGGAGCCCGTGGCGGTCAGGGCGAGGACGAGACCGCCGAGCACGGCGGCGAGCGGACGACGATACAGACGCATGGGTTGTCCTTCGGGTACTTCGGGATCGGGGGACGACGGAAGACGACAAGGAAGACAGCGAGCGCGGGCCCGGGAGGCGGGGAGCGCGGACCGGGCCGCCCCCGTAATCTCCCACCCCGGGCCGGGCCGCCCCCGGAGCCGACACGGGCAGGTCCACCGTTCGAGTGACGGCGGGCGTCCCGCGGAGACGGCGGTACGCGGACCGGCCGGACGCGTCGCCCCGCCGGGGCCGTGCGAAGCCCCGGAAACGGGGTAGACGGGGGGACGCCCGAGGAAAGGACCGTCTCATGACGACCTATGTGATCAGCGTCCCCGGCACCTTCACCGCCGGGATCGGGACCGACACCCGCACCCGGCTGGCCAGGGCGCTCCGACCCGCCGATCCGCACGGCACCCGCATGGGCAGCGCGGAGGACCTGGACGTGCTCAGCGTCAACGACGACAACACCTTCACCCTGCGCCTGACCGTCGACGCGGACACCCGCCCGCACGCCGAGGAGGCCGCCCGCAGGCTCGCCGGCGACGCGCTGCGGGACGCGGGACTCGACGAGCGCAGCGCGCCGCTCGGACCCGCGGTGGTCACCGGCATCGACTCCGAGATCCGCTGATCATCCTAAATAGGTAAAATCTAGGCGTTTGCTGAACATTCGGGTTGCCGGCCCGCCGAGAGTCACCGCCCCGCCGGAAGTGATCGATGCCCCGCAAGCGCCCCACGGACGAAGGCGACGAGTTGCTCGCCCGACTCGGTTCGCTCACCGCCCAGGCGCGCCGCCGTGCCCAGCTCCAGCGCACGCAGGTCGAGCTGGCCGTCGCCCTCCAGCGGGGCATGCTCCCCCGGGACCTGCCCGACGCCCCCGGCGTCCATGTCGCGGTGCGGTACACGCCCGCCAACCTCGGCCTCAACGTGGGTGGCGACTGGTACGACGCCTTCACCATGCCCGACGGCCGGATAGGGCTGTCCATCGGCGACGTACAGGGGCACAACATCGAGGCCGCGGCCTTCATGGGCCAGGTCAGGGCCGGTCTGCGGGCGCTTGCCTCGGTCACCGGGGAGCCTGGCGAGCTGCTGGCCCGCACCAACGACCTGCTGCTCTCCCTGGGCAGCGAACTGTTCGCCACCTGCACCTTCATGCGGCTCGACCCGGCCACCGGGGTGCTGGAGAGCGCACGCGCCGGACACATCCCGTTCGTGTGGGCCACGGCCGACGGGAAGTCCGGGGTGGTCGACGACGAGGGCGGACCACCGCTCGGCATCGAGCGGGGCGCCGAGTTCCCGGTCACCCGTCACCGGCTCACCACCGGCGGAGTGTTCGTGCTGGTCACCGACGGAGTCGTGGAGGGGCCCTCGCTGAACATCGAGGACGGCCTGGACCAGGTGGTCCGGCTCGCGGGCATCGCCGCCGTCGCCGGTCTGGAGGCGCACGCGCTCGCGGCGGCCGTGATCAAGGGCGCGGAGAGCGTCGGGCACGAGGACGACGCCGCCGTCCTGGTCGTGGGCCTCGACGGCCCCTCCACCCTGGCCTGACCGGACCTGACCCGCTCCCGTGGCGGCGGGGTGCGGGGCGTGGCCGGTGCCCCGTGGACGGTTGCCCCGACCGGGTTCCGCGATGGCGGGGCCTCCGGCGTGGCCGCTGGTGAGCGACCCGGCCACGCGGCGGTCCGCCGTTCGGTCGGCCGGGTTCCGTCGTGGCCCGGTGTTCAGCCATAGGGCCGACGAGACCGTGGCTCGCCTCGCCGACCCGGGTCCGCCGGTGTGAGATGGCTGCTGTGGTGGGTATCGAGGAGCCGCGCCGGCCGGGCGGCCTTGCCGTCCGGGTGGTCGCCGTCGCCGCCTGCTACTACGCGGCGGCCCGGCTCGGCCTGCTGCGCGAGCTGACCGTCGAGGGCGCCGTCGTCACCCCCATCTGGCCGCCCACCGGCGTCGCCGTCGCCGCCCTGCTGATCTTCGGCCTGCGCTGCTGGCCCGGCATCACGCTCGGCGCCTTCCTCGCCGTGCTGTCCCTGACCACGCCCGACATCGAGATCCTCGGGGTCCTGTCCGGCAACACCGCGGCGCCCCTGTGCGCGGCGCTCCTGCTGCGCCGGGCCGGCTTCCGCACCGACCTCAGCCGGTTACGCGACGGCCTCGCCCTGGTATTCCTGGCCGCGCTGGCGGCCACGCTGATCAGCGCGACCGTCGGAGCCGGCTTCCTCGTTCTCACGGACGGCCTGCCCGCCCACAGCTTCTGGCCCGTCTGGCTCGCCTGGTGGGTGGGGGACGCGATGGGCGTCCTCATCGTCACCCCGCTGCTGCTGGCGCTGCACCGCGCGCGCCTGCCGCTGCCCCTGGGCCGCTGGCGGGAGGCGACCGCGCTGGCCGTCGTCGCCTGCCTGCTGGTGCCGCTGGCCGCCTACAGCCCCATCAGCACGCTCTTCCTCGTCTACCCGGTCGTCATCTGGGCCGCGCTGCGCTTCCAGCTGGTGGGCAGCGTGCTCTGCGCGCTGCTGACCTCCGTGGTGTCCACCGTCGCCGCGACCGACGGCGTCGGCGCGTTCACCGGGCTCGACCGGATCGAGGTGATGCTGAAACTCCAGGCGTTCAACGGCACCACCGCCCTGACCGCGCTGCTGCTGTCCGCCGTGATCATCGAGCAGCGCAACACCCGCGAGTCGGTGGAGAAGGCATGCCAGGAGCTGGTCGAGGTCCTCGAACACCTCACCGCGGGCGAGGCTCCGCCGCCCCGGCCCCGCCCGTACCCCGGCGACCCCGGCGACCGCTCCGGCGCGTCCGGCATCCCATGACCGGCCCGGCCGGTCCGGGCCCCGGACACCCCCGTGCCGGTCCGCCCGAGCCGTGGCTCAGCGCTCCGAGCGGTTCACCGGTCCCTCGTCGTCGCTGCCGGGCTCGGCGGCCGGGGTCCCGGCCGAGGTGGTACGGCGCTCGGGGACCGGCGGATGGGCGGCGCCGGTCGCGCCGGCCTGCCCGCCGCCCGTCGTGCCGTAGCCCCCGGGGATGCCCGGCGGGGTGTCCGCGGCGGCCTGCGCCTCGCTGATGTGGCGGCGGGCCCGGACCCCGGCCCGGCGCTCCGGGTACGGGTAGTCGAACGGCTCGGCACCGGCCCGTTCGTGCTCCTCCTCGCGCCGCCGCCGTGCGGCCCGCCCGGCCGCCGTGGCGTCCTCGCGCCGCCGGTCGCGGTCGTGCTCGTTCTCGTGTTCGCGTTCGCGTGCGTTCATGCGGCGCCGAGTACCCGGGCGGCGGCCACCGCCAACGTGCGTCCCGGCGTGTCGGACGGTGCCGCGCGGGCGGCGCGGGACGATGGGCCGGACCCGCACGGGCACAGGGCGGACCGGGAGGGACAGGGCGGACCGGGAGGGACAGGGCGCCATGGAGCAGCGGCCGGCACCAGGACGGACGGCCGGGGACACCCCGGCAGGCGCGCCGCCGCGGCCGGACACGGCCGACGCGCGCCGCCGCATCCCGCGCACCGACACCCTGCTGCGCGACCCCCGGCTGGCCGCCGCCGTGGACCGGCTCGGCGCGCACCGGGTGAAGTCCGCCGTACGGCAGGCGCAGGAGCGGGCCCGCGCGGGCGGCATCGCGCCGGAACAGGTCCCGCGCACGGCCCTGGACCTGCTGCCCGGCACCGCGAGCGGCCTGCGCCCGGTGATCAACGCCACCGGGGTGCTGCTGCACACCAACCTCGGCCGGGCCCCGCTGTCGGACGCCGCCCGGCAGGCGGTCCAGGAGGCGTCCGGGCCCACGGACGTCGAACTCGACCTCACGACCGGCGTACGGGCCCGCCGGGGCCGCACCGCGCTCGCCGCGCTGCGCGAGCGGGTGCCGGCCGCCGGCGCCGCGCACGTCGTGAACAACGGCGCCGCCGCCCTCGTCCTGGCGGCCACCGCGCTCGCCGCCGGCAAGGAGATCGTCGTCAGCCGGGGCGAGATGGTGGAGATCGGCGACGGCTTCCGCCTGCCCGACCTGCTCGTCTCGACCGGGGCGCGGCTCCGCGAGGTCGGTACGACCAACCGCACCACCCCCGCCGACTACGCGGCGGCGATCGGGCCGGACACCGCCTTCGTGCTGAAGGTGCACCCGTCCAACTTCCGTATCACCGGCTTCACCCGGTCCGCCCGGACCGCCGAGCTGACCGGACTCGGGGTCCCCGTGGTGGTCGACATCGGCTCCGGGCTGCTCGCCCCGCACCCGGCCCTGCCCGGCGAACCCGACGCCGACAGCGAGCTGTGCGCCGGTGCCGCGCTCGTCACCGCGAGCGGCGACAAACTGCTCGGCGGCCCCCAGTGCGGGCTCCTCCTCGGCCGTCAGGACCTGCTCCGCGCCCTGGCCCGGCACCCGCTCGCCCGCGCCCTGCGCGTCGACAAGCTGACCCTCGCCGCGCTGGAGGCCACCCTCACCGGCCCGCCCACCCCGACCGCCCGCGCCCTCGCCGCCGGCCCGGAGCGGCTCAGGGCCCGCGCCGACCGGCTCGCCGCCGCGCTGGCCGCCGACGGGACCGACGTACGGGCCGTCGCGAGCGCCGCCACCGTCGGCGGCGGGGGAGCGCCCGGAGTCACCCTGCCCAGCGCCGCCCTGTCCCTGCCCGAGCCGTACGCCGCCGCCCTGCGCACCGGCCGCCTCCCGGTCGTCGGCCGGCTGGAGGCGGGCCGCTGCCTGCTGGACCTCAGGTCGGTCCCGCCCGAGGACGACGACCGGCTCGCCCGTGCCGTACGGTCGGCCCGAGCCGCCGCGCACCCGACCGCCACGGCGGAGCCGGACGGGGCAGACGCATCCAGGGCAGAGCCCACCGTGGACGGGCGGGCGTGATGCGGGTCCTCGCCACCGCCGGTCACGTCGACCACGGCAAGTCCACGCTGCTCCGCGCGCTCACCGGCATGGAACCCGACCGCCACGAGGAGGAGCGGCGCCGGGGCCTCACCCTGGACCTGGGCTTCGTGTGGACCCGGCTGGCCGGCGACCACCTGGCCTTCGTCGACGTACCCGGGCACGAACGGTTCGTGCCGACCATGCTGGCCGGCGTCGGACCCGTGCCCGCCGTGCTGTTCGTGGTCGCCGCCGACCAGGGCTGGCAGCCGCAGTCGGCGGAACACCTGGCCGTCCTGGACGCCCTCGGCGTCCGGCACGCCGTCCTCGCGGTGACCCGCAGCGACCTCGCCGACCCCGCCCCGGTGCGCGCCGCCGCCCTCGGGCACCTGGCCGCCACCTCGCTGGGCCCGGTCCCCTCCGTAGCCGTCAGCGCGGTCACCGGCGCCGGCCTGGACGACCTGCGCGCCCGACTGGCCCTGCTCGCCGACCGGTTGCCGGCCCCCGACCCCGTCGCCGACGTACGGCTGTGGCTGGACCGGGCGTTCACCGTGCGCGGGCACGGCACCGTGGTGACCGGCACGCTCGGCGCGGGCACCCTGCGGGTCGGCGACCGGCTGGTCACCGCCGACGGAACGGCCGCGCTGCGGGTGCGCGGCCTGCAGAGCCTGCGCGAGGAGCGGACCGCCGTCGGCGCGGTCGCGCGCGTCGCCGTCAACGTGCACGGTCCGGGGGACGGCACGCTGCGCCGCGGGCAGGTGCTGCTGACCCCCGACCGCTGGCTGTGCGCCGAGGTGACCGACGTACGGATCACCGGGGAACCCGCGGACGGCCTGCCCCGGTGCCTCACCCTGCACATCGGTACGGCCGCCGTGCCGGTCACCGTCCGCCCGCTCGGCGCGGACACCGCCCGGCTCACCCTGCGCCGGGGCCTGCCGCTGCGGGTGGGCGACCGCGCGGTGCTGCGCGAACCCGGCGGCGGCCGCACCCCCCGCGGGGTCACCGTGCTGGACGTACGGCCGCCCCGGCTGTCCCGGCGCGGCGCCGGCCGGGCCCGGGCGGCGGAACTGGACACCATGACCGGCCGCCCCGACCCCGCCGCCGAACTGCGCCGCCGCAAGCTGGTCCGGCGCGCCGAGCTGCGCGCCATGGGCGTGCCCGCCCCCGGGGACCCGGTCGCCGGGGACTGGCTGGCCGACCCGGCGCACTGGGCGGAACTGCGGGACCGGCTCGTCGCCCGGGCCGGGGAACACGCCCGCGCCCATCCGCTGGACCCCGGCCTGCCCACCGAGACCGCCCGCCGGCTGCTCGGCCTGCCCGACCGCGCCCTGGTCGACGCGCTCGCCGCGGGGCTGCCCCGGCTGCGCGCCGACCGGGGCCGGCTGCACCCCGCCGACGGCCCGGGGCCCGCCCTGCCCGCCCCCGTACAGGCCGCCGTGGACGCCCTGCGCCGGGATCTCGCCCAGGCGCCGTTCCGCGCCCCCGAGGCCGGGCGGCTCGCCGAACTGGGCCTGGACCGGCGGGCGTTGGCCGCCGCGGCGGCCGGCGGGACGCTGCTGCGGATCGCCGACGGGATCGTGCTGCTGCCCGGCGCGGACGCCGCGGCCGCCGCCGTGCTGCGCGCGCTGCCCCAGCCGTTCACGCTCAGCGAGGCCCGGCGCGCCCTGGACACCACCCGCCGGGTGGCCGTACCGCTGCTGGAGTTCCTGGACGCCCGGGGGCACACCGAGCGCGTGGACGAACAGCGCCGGCGCTGCCGTACGGACCCGGTGATCGGAGAAGACGCGGTGAACGGAGACGGACGGGAATCGAACCCGCCGGCCCGAGATCCTCGGGCCCCTCGGTTTTGAAGACCGGGAGGGCCACCAGGCACCCACACGTCTCCACCGCCCGTCAGGCTACGCCCGAGGAGACCACCGCGATGACAACGACACCGACCGGCCAGAAGCCCGTACGCCTCACCCGGTTCGCCCACGGCGGCGGCTGTGCCTGCAAGATCCCGCCCGGCGAACTGGAGGAGGTGGTCGCCGGACTGACCGCGCCCCCGCTCGCCGGGGGTGACACCCCGCTGCTGGTCGGCCTCGCCACCGGCGACGACGCGGCCGTGGTCACGCACCGGGGGACCGCCGTGGTGTGTACGGCCGACTTCTTCACGCCGGTCGTGGACGACCCCTACGACTGGGGGCGGATCGCCGCCGCCAACGCCCTGTCCGACGTGTACGCGATGGGCGGCCGGCCCGTGCTCGCCGTCAACCTGCTCGGCTGGCCGCGCGACCTGCTCCCGTTCGACCTCGCCCGCGAGGTGCTGCGCGGCGGCCTCGACACCGCCACCGAGGCGGGCTGCCACGTCGGCGGCGGACACAGCGTCGACGACCCGGAACCGAAGTACGGCATGGCCGTCACCGGTGTCGCCGACCCCGGACGGCTGCTGCGCAACGACGCCGGACGGCCGGGGCTGCCGCTGTCCCTGACCAAACCACTGGGAACCGGCGTGCTGAACAACCGGCACAAGGCCACCGGCGAGCGGTTCGAGCACGCCGTCGCCACGATGGCCGCCCTCAACCGGGAGGCCGCCGAGGCCGCGCTCGCCGCGGGCGTCGAGTGCGCCACGGACATCACCGGGTTCGGTCTCCTCGGCCACCTGCACAAACTGGCCCGCGCCTCCGGGGTGACGGCCGTGGTCGACACCGCCGCCGTGCCGTATCTGGAGGGCGCCCGCCGGGCCGTGCGGGACGGGTACGTCAGCGGCGGCACCCGGCGCAATCTGGAGTGGGTCGCGCCGCACACCGACTTCGGGGACACGGACGCGGACACCCGGCTGCTGCTCGCCGACGCGCAGACCTCCGGGGGGCTGCTCGTCGCCGGGGAGGTGCCCGGAGCGCCGGTGGTGGGGGAACTGGTACCGCGCGGGCCGCACTCCCTGGTCCTGCGCTAGGACCACGCCCGCCCGTCCGGCGGCAGACCGCTTGTGCCCGTCCGGCGGCCGACCGCTTGCGCCGGTCCGTCGGCCGGTCGCAGGACCGGTCACGCCGGCCCGTCGGCGGCAGCGGTCACGGCTCGGTCCCGGTCCGTTCGTCGATGCCCGCGCGGATCCGGTACGCCCGCACCAGCGCCAGGGCCGCTTCGCCCCGTGGGCGCCGTCCCGGGCGGATGTCGACGGCGAACGCCTTCGTCTCCTGGATGTGCGTGTTGGGGTCCAGGGACAGGTGCAGCAGCTCGTTGGCCGCGTCCCCGGTGCTGTAGCCGTTCGGACCCCAGTGATAGGGCAGCCCCACCTGGTGCAGCGGGCGCCCGCGCACGGTCAGCGGGGTCAGCCGGGCGGTGACCAGCACCCGCGCCTCGATCACGCCCCGGGCGCTGACGACCGTCGCCCACCCGGTGTGCGCGAGGCCCCGCTCGGCGGCCAGCTCGGGGGACACCTCGCAGAAGAACTCCGGCTGGAGTTCGGCCAGGTACGGCTGCCAGCGGGACATCCCGCCCGCCGTGTGGTGCTCGGTGAGCCGGTAGGTGGTGGCCACGTAGGGGAACACGGCGGAGCCGGGGTCACCGCCGCTCGGCTGGTAGCGGTTGTCCGGGTGCGGCGGCAGCAACTGCCGTACCGGATTGCGCTGTTGGTCGTGGACCAGGTTCGGGACGGGGGAGTCCTGCGGCTCGTAGTGGGCCGGCAGGGGGCCGTCCGTGAGCCCGGAGGGGACGTACAGCCACCCCTTGCCGTCGGCCTGCATGATGAACGGGTCCGTGCCGGACAGGGCCTGAGGTCCCGTGGCGCCCTCGGGCGGGACGTGGTCCGGCGCCTTGTCCTTCTGGAAGTCGGGGACGTCGTGTCCCGTCCACTCGCCGCGCTCCGGATCCCACCACACCAGCGCCTTCCGCTCGCTCCACGGCCGGCCCTCGGGGTCGGCCGAGGCGCGGTTGTACAGGATTCGCCGGTTGGCCGGCCAGGCCCACGCCCACTCGGCCGCCACCCAGTCCTGTTCCCGGCCCGGCTTGCGGCGGGCCGCCTGGTTGACGCCGCCGGCGTAGACCCCGCAGTAGATCCAGCAGCCGCAGGCCGTCGAGCCGTCGTCCTTCAGCTCCTCGTACGAGGACAGCAAACTGCCGTCCGCGGCACGGCCGTTGATCTCGGCGAGGACCGCCTCCGCGTCCGGCTCGGCGAGCGGGCCCTTCGTCGGGTAGTCCCAGGCCAGGTCGAGCACCGGCCGGTCCATCTCGTCGGCGGACCCGGCGAGCTTCGCCCGGATGATCCGGCCCAGGTGGTAGGCGAACCACAGGTCGCTGCGCGCCTCGCCGGGAGGTTCGACCGCCTGGTGGTGCCACTGGAGCAGCCGCTGGGTGTTGGTGAAGCTGCCGTCCTTCTCGGTGTGCGCGGCGGCCGGCAGGAAGAACACCTCCGTGCGGATGTCCTCGGTGCGCAGCTCGCCGGTCTCGGTCTCCGGCCCGTCCCGCCACCAGGTCGCCGACTCGATCAGCGAGAAGTCCCGGACCACCAGCCAGTCGAGGCCCGCCATGCCGAGCCGCATCAGCTTGGAGTTCGCGTTGCCCACCGCCGGGTTCTCGCCGATCAGGAAGTAGCCTTTGCAGACGCCCTCCAGCTGGGCTGTCGTCGTCTCGTACGTCGAGTGGGAGCCGGTCAGCCGGGGCAGGTAGTCGAAGCAGTAGTCGTTCTCCGCGTTCGCCGCGTCACCCCAGTAGGCCTTGAGCAGGCTCACCAGGTACGCCCGCATGTCGCCCCAGTAGCCCTTGTGCGCGGCCTCGGCGGCGACGAAGGCGTCCAGGTTCTGGTCCTGGTGCGCGTGCGGCATCGGGATGTAGCCGGGCAGCAGGTTGAACAGGGTCGGGATGTCCGTGGAGCCCTGGATGGAGGCGTGGCCGCGCAGCGCCAGGATGCCGCCGCCCGGCCGGCCGATGTTGCCGAGCAGCAGTTGCAGGACGGAGGCGGCCCGGATGTTCTGCACGCCCACCGTGTGCTGGGTCCAGCCGACCGCGTAGGCGAAGGCCGTCGTCCGGTCGCGTCCGGAGTTCTCCGTGACGAGCTCGCACACCCGCCGGAACAGCTCCCGCGGCACGCCGCAGACCCGCTCGACCAGTTCCGGGGTGTAGCGGGCGTAGTGCCGCCTGAGCACCTGGAAGACACAGCGGGGGTGGGACAGCGTCGCGTCCCGTTCCGGCTCGCCCTCGCCGAGCACCGCGCCACCGGAGCCGTGGGCCTCGCCGCGCGCGGCCTCCGTCACGGACGCGCCGCCCCGGGTGCGCTCCTCGTACTCCTCGTCCCGCTCGCCGGTGGCCGCCTGCACCTCGGTGCCCTCGTACTGCCAACTGGCGTTGTCGTAGCTGCGGTTGTCACGGTCCAGGCCGGAGAAGACACCGGCCAGGTCCTCGGTGTCCCGGAAGTCCTCCCGCAGGATCACCGGGGCGTTGGTGTACGCCACGACGTACTCGCGGAAGTACTTCTCGTGCCGGAGCACGTAGTTGACGATCCCGCCGAGGAAGGCGATGTCCGTACCCGCGCGCAGCGGCACGTGCAGGTCGGCGAGCGCGCTGGTGCGGGTGAACCGCGGGTCGACGTGGATCACCTGGGCGCCGCGGGCCTTGGCCTCCATCACCCACTGGAACCCGACCGGATGGCACTCGGCCATGTTCGAGCCCTGGATGACGACGCAGTCCGCGTGCTGGAGGTCCTGCTGGAAGGTGGTCGCGCCGCCGCGGCCGAACGAGGTTCCCAGACCGGGAACGGTGGAGGAGTGTCAAACGCGCGCCTGGTTCTCGATCTGGATCGCTCCCAGCGCGGTGAACAGCTTCTTCAGCAGGTAGTTCTCCTCGTTGTCGAGCGTGGCGCCGCCGAGGCTCGCGATGCCCAGGGTGCGCCGGGTGCGGGTCCCGTCGACCTCCCACTGCCAGCCGGCCCGGCGGGCCTCGATCACCCGGTCGGCGATCATGTCCATCGCCGTGTCCAGGTCCAGCCGCTCCCACTCGGTGCCGTACCGGCGCCGGTAGAGGACCTGCCGCTCGCGGGCGTCCCCGGTGGTCAGCTGGAGGCTGGCCGCGCCCTTGGGGCACAGCCGGCCGCGGGAGACGGGCGAGTCCGGGTCGCCCTCGATCTGGGTGACCCGGCCGTCCTCGACGTACACGTTCTGGCCGCAGCCCACCGCGCAGTACGGGCAGACGGACTTCACCACCCGGTCGGCCGTGGCCACCCGGGGCGCGAGCCGGGCGCTCGCCGCGCTCTTGGCGGCCGCCCCCCGGCCCAGCGGATCCGTGCCGGTGAGCTGCCGGTAGACCGGCCAGGAGTCGATCCAGGTGCGTACGCCCACGGCTCCTCCTCCCGCTCGGGTGCCTCGATTGTCCCGCCGCCCGGCGCGTACGGCATCCCGGCCGCGGGGGACCGTGCCGCTGCGGTGTGTCGGCACGAGGACCGCACGAGCTGCCCGTAATGTCCGGTTGGTCGCGGTCTCCGGGCGAGTGACGGGAGCGATCGGATGACGGTCAGGGGCGGCGGGGCCAAGGCGGTGGCGCCGTGAGGCAGCGTCACATCTTCGGCACGGTGTTCACGGTGGAGGCGGCCATCGCCGGTGCCGTGTTCCTCGCCGTCCTCGGCCTGCTCGCCTGGACGCTCCTGCGCCACCGGGGCGGCCACCCCCCGGCCCGCGCCGCCGAGCGTGCCGAACGGCCCCGCCTGGAGGCGTACTACGTCGGCGCCCTGGCCGCCTTCGCGGTCTTCCTCGTGGCCTGGACCGCCTGGCAGAACCACCGGGAGCACCCCGCGGCGGGCCCGCGCCCGCTGCGCGTCGACGTCACCGGCTTCCAGTGGTGCTGGACCTTCCGCTACCCGGGCTCCCCGGCCCACCGCAGCGTCACCGGCACCTGCAAGGGCCGCGACATGCCCACCCTCGTCGTGCCGGCCGGCCGGACCGTCCAGCTCCGGCTCACCTCCCGGGACGTCGTCCACTCCCTCTGGGTACCCGGCCTGCGCTACAAGACCGACGCCTTCCCGCACCACGTGAACACCCTCACCCTCACCCTGGACCGGGCGGGCCGCTGGCGCGGCCGGTGCGCCGAGTTCTGCGGCCGGCGCCACCACACCATGGACTTCTGGATCAAGGCCGTGCCGCCGCGCGCGTACGACCGCTGGGCGCACGGCGGGACGGCCACCGCATGACGGTCGCGCCACCCGCCCGGCCCCGGCCGGACGACTCCGGCCGGAGCGTCCCGCCGGGCGGCTGGCTCGGCTGGATCTCCACCACCGACCACAAGCGCGTCGGCCTGCTCACCGCCGGCACCTCCCTGGTCCTCCTGCTGCTCATGGGCGTCCTCGCGCTGCTGATGCGCGCCCAGCTCGCCCGCCCCGAGGAGACCTTCCTCGGCCCGCACCTGTACGACCAGGTCTTCACCGTCCACGGCTCCGGGATGATCTACCTGGTCATGACGCCGTTCGCGCTGGGCCTCGGCGTCTATCTGGTGCCGTTGCAGACCGGCGCCCCCGGCATCGCCCTGCCCCGGCTCACCCTCCTCGGCTACTGGCTCTACGCGTTCGGCGCCCTCACCCTGCTCGCCGGCTTCGCCACCCCGACCGGCGCGCACGCCGCCGGCTGGTTCTCCTACCCGCCACTGGCCGACGCCGAGTTCTCCCCGGGCACCGGCAGCGACCTGTGGATCGTGGGCGTGTGCCTCGCCGTCACCGGGGCGATCCTCCAGGGCTGGGCGGTGCTGTGGACCATCCTGCGCCGCCGCACCCGGGGCATGACCATGCTGCGGCTGCCCGTGTTCTGCTGGGCCATGATCGCCACCTGCCTGATGGTGATCGGCGCCTTCCCGGCCCTGCTCGCCGCGCTCACCCTGCTGGCCGCGGGCCGCGCCGACGCCTCCCTCTTCGCGTCCAACGCGTGGAACATCGGCTACCAGCACCTCTTCTGGTTCTACGGCCACCCCGTCGTGTACGTGATGTTCTTCCCGTACCTCGCCGCCGTCGCCGAGGTGCTCGCGGTGTTCTGCGGGCGCCGCTTCTTCGGCTACCGGGGCACCGTGCTGTTCCTGCTGGTGTTCGCCGCCCTCTCCATGAGCGTGTGGGGACACCACATGTTCGCCACCGGCCAGGCGGCCAACGACTACTACTCCCTGACCTCCATCGCGCTGCTCGTCCCCGCCGGCGTGGAGTACTTCGGCATGCTCGGCACCGTCCTCGGCGCCCGGCCGCGGCCGCGCACCCCGATGCTGTTCGCGCTCGCCTTCATCCCGCAGTTCCTCATCGGCGGCCTCACCGGGATCATGGTGGGCACCCCGGTGATCGACTACCACGTCACCGACAGCTACTTCGTGGTGGCCCACCTGCACTACGTACTCTTCGCGGGCAGCGCCTTCGGCCTGTTCGCCGCCGTCTACTTCTGGTTCCCCAAGGTCACCGGCGTGCTGCTGGACGAGGGCATGGGGCGGCTGCACTTCTGGCTGCTGGTCGCCGGCACCAATCTGACCTTCCTGCCGATGTTCGCCCTCGGCTACCTCGGCATGCCGCGCCGGGTGTCCACCTACGCCGCCTTCGACGGCTTCGGCACGCTGAACCTGCTCGCCGGGATCGGCGCGGCCTTCCTCGCCGCCGGCATGGCGGTGTTCGTGGTCAACGTGCTGCGCACCCTGCACGCCCGCCGCCTGGGCCGGGCCCGCCCCGCCGGTGACGACCCGTGGGACGGGCACACCCTGGAGTGGGCCGCCCCGTCCCCGCCGCCGCGCCTGAACTTCCCGGCGGACCGCCCGCTGCCGCCCGTCACCAGCTTCGCCCCGCTGCTGGACCTCAAGCACCGGGAGGGCGGCCGCGCATGAGACGGCATCCGTCCGCCGTGGTCGTCGCGGGCTGGGCGCTGCTCAACGGCGTCCTCCTCGCCGTCCTCGCGGTCTACGGCGAGAGCCCGCTGGTGTACTGGCTGTGGGGCGGCGTCGTCCTGGTCCTCGCCCTCGCGGCCGGCGCCGTGCTGCTGTCCTCCCGCTCGGCGCCCGACCAGCACGTGCGCTACCGGGTCCCGGACCGGGGCGCGGGCGCGGTGCCGCCCGCCGCGGCCGGCTTGCTGCTGGTCGCCCTGGGCTTCGTCTACGGCCACTGGCTGCTGTGCGTCGCCGTGCCCCTGCTGGGTGTCTCGGCCGCGCTCGCGGTACGCGGCACCACGGCCCGGGAGAGGTGAGGGTGCCGTGCACCCCGCGCACACGTCGGTCGCGGCGACGGCCGGGCCGGCGCTGCTGGTCGCCGCCGTGCTCCCGGCCGCCGTCCACGCCCTGCGCCGCTCACCGCTGTGGGAGCGGATCGCCGTCCCCGCCGCCGTGGCCCTGCCCCTGCTGGTGCTGACGCACGCCTGGGCGGTCCTCGGCGACCTCGGCGCCCTGCGGCCACCGGGCGGGGCCCTGGTCACCCAGCCCCTGCTGTTCGCGGCGGCCGTGCTGTTCTGGCTGCCGGTCCTGGTCCGCACCCGGCACCGGCTGGACGACGCCGGCCGGTGCCTGTACCTGTTCCTCGCGGCGCCGCTGCTGGACCTGCCCGCCGTCGGCGTCGTCGCCGCGGGCCGGCCGGTGGCGGGCCTCGCCATGATCACCGGCATGCTGCCGGTCGGCGTCACCGCGGCGGTGGTCACCTGGGCGTGGGTGAACCGGGAGGAACGCGAGGCCCGGGCGGCGGCCCCGGGCCCAGGGGACGCTCACTGCGCGAACGGCGCGTTCACCAGCAGATCCTCCACGGTGGGCACCGCGAAGCCGGGCAGGTGACGGCGGCCGACCTCGGCGAAGGGGTGCATCAGCTCTCCCATGGGCTTGGTGCGGCACAGCGACAGGATCGTCTCCAGCGCGACCTTCTTGAACTCCAGCCGGGGGAAAGCGTCCAGCACCTCGGCCAGCGCGTCGGACGGGATCTTCTCCAGCCCGTTCCCCGTGAAGTCGAGCACGGAACCCGCGGAGACCAGGGCGATCTCCGGCCGCTTGCGGGCCGCGATGCCCGCGCTGGTGTGCAGGGCGATCGCGTCCCAGACCACGTCCACCCGCCCGGCGGGCACGCCCAGCCGGCGCAGGAAGCGGCGCGCGGCTTCGGCGCCGTCGACCTCGAAGCGCTCGGCCGGGGTCTGGAACGCCTCCACCAGCCCGAGGTCGTGCAGCACGGCGGCGACGAACGCCAGTTCCCGGTCGTAGCGCGCCCCCTGCCGGTCGAGCACCAGGGCGCCGAAGACATAGCTGCGCAGCACGTGGTTGAAGAGCGACGGGGAGCTGACCTCGCGTGCGAAGGCCACGGTGTGCCGGGCCACCTCGCTGTCGGGGACGCGGACCCCGGCCACCGTCGCGGGCAGCGTCTCGCCGGCCGGGGCCGGCCGGGCGTGGGCGGCGGCGGGCGGACCGGCGAACGCGGTCACCGCGCCGGCCGCGGCGGCACCGGCCCCCCGCTGGAGCACCGTGCGCCGGGTGACATCGCGTGCGTCGGTGTGTGCCTCGGTCATCTGTGCGTTCCTCTCACGGGCGACTGGTCACCGCGAGCCTAGGAACGGCGGGTCCGGGCCGACAGCGGGGAAAGTGACAGACAGTCACGGGATTCCGCCAGCGCCGGTCCGGCCCGGTCAGGGCCGCGACCCGCGCGCCTCCAGGCGTTCCCGCTGCGGGAGGACCGTGTACACGGGGTCCTCCGCCGACACCACCCCGGCGTCGAACACGCCGAAGCGCAGGGCCGCCGAGCCGGCCAGGAGCGCGGCTCCGGCCGCCACGGCCAGGCGCCGGTCCCGGGCGGAGCACAGGCTGAGCACCGCGCCACCCGCCGACAGCAGCTCCGCCGCCCGCACCAGCAGCCCCGCCCTGCCCTGCCCGAAGGGCCGCGCGGCCAGACCCATGCGCCGCTTCATCGTGTGGAAGGCACCCAGTTCCAGGGCGGTACCGAGGACGGCGAGCCGGCGGGCGGGACCGGCCTGGCCGGCCGGAGCCACGGCCAGCGCCAGCCCCGCCGCCGCGCCGGCCGCCGACCCCGCGAAGACGAACGGCAGTTCCCGGTGGCCCTCGTGCCAGGACGGCACCGCCGTGTCCGACAGCAGCACCGCGGTGTACGTCGCGACGGCCGGGCCGAGGACCGCGGCGCCCGCCGTGGCGGCCGCGCCCAGCAGCCGGTACCGGCCCGCCACCGCGGTGGCCGCGGCGGTCAGCGTCAGCGGCGCGTACGCCGCCAGCAGCCACGAGCCCACGCTCATCGGGGAGGTGGGCTTGCACACCCGCAGCATGTACAGGAACCGGGCCGGCCGCCCCAGGTCGTGCACCAGCGCCGCCAGGGACAGCGAGATCGCCCCGGCGGCGGCCGTGCGCGCCGGCGCCGCGAGCCCCGGCCGGCCGGTCAGCCGGGCCCCGGCCGCCAGCAGCGAGGACGCCCCGGCCAGCCCGCCGAGGTACAGGTACCCGGCGATGTCCAGCGGCTCCCACGGCGGCTTGGAGATGACGGGCAGGCCGTAGTACGACCCGAACTCCGCCTCCGGCACCACCGGCCGCTCACCCCGGCCACCGCGCCGCCCGCGCCGGCCCGCCCGGCCCCCGGTCACCGCGTCCCGGCCCGGCCGCGCGCCCCGCACACCGTCCCGGGTGACGTCCGAACCGCTCATCGTTTCCTCCTCGCGCAACTGCCCAGGACCAGGGCCGCCAGGGTCACCGCGGCCGCGGCGGCGTGCCGCCACATCGCGGGCAGGTCCCGGGTGGTGACCTGCGGGTCCGGCGGCAGCCCGTACACCTCCGGCTCGTCCAGCAGCAGGAAGAACGCCCCGGCGCCGCCCACCCCGTCCTCGGGGCTCTCGCCGTACAGCCGGGCGTCGGTGACACCGGCCGCGTGCAGCCGCGCCACCCGCTCCCGCGCCCGTTCCCGCAGCTCGTCCAGCGGGCCGAACTGGATGGAGTCCGTCGGGCAGGACTTGGCGCAGGCCGGCTCCAGGCCGACGCCGAGCCGGTCGTAGCACAGCGTGCACTTCCACACCCGCCCGTCGCCCTCGCGCCGGCCGATGACGCCGTAGGGGCACGCGGGCACGCAGTAGCCGCAGCCGTTGCAGATGTCCTGCTGCACGACGACCGTGCCGAACTCGGTGCGGAACAGCGACCCCGTGGGACACACGTCCAGGCAGCCCGCGTGCGTGCAGTGCTTGCACACGTCCGACGACATCAGCCAGCGCAGCTCGGTACGGCCGTCGGGGGACACCAGGGGGACCGGTCCGGCGGGCTCCGCAGCGGTGCCGAGGCGGGACGCGGCGGCGAACACGTCCACGTCCCCCGTCACCTCCGGTCCGCCGGACGGCCCGCTCTGCTCCACGAAGGCCACGTGCCGCCAGGTGTCGGCGCCGAGGCCGCGCGTGTTGTCGTAGGACATGCCGGTCAGTTCCAGGCCGTCCTCCGGGATCGCGTTCCACTCCTTGCACGCCACCTCGCACGCCTTGCAGCCGATGCACACGGAGGTGTCGGTGAAGAAGCCCACGCGCGGCGGGGCGTCGGGGTAGCCGGCCGCGCCGGACACGTCCGGCTGCGGGCCGTACAGCGCGTTCCCGCCCCGGTCGGCACCCTCGGTCATGGCGTCTCCTCCTCGCTCACGGCTTTTGCCGCCTTCTCCTCGGGCCCCTCGCCCGGCGCGGCCCGCGCATACGCCACCTGGCGCCGCTGCCCCGCCGTGGCCGGCAGCTCCACGCGCCGGCCGAAGTACCAGCGGCTGAGGGCGTTGCGCAGTCGGTGCCGGCGCAGCCAGCGCCATGCCTCCGCGCCCGCCGTCCGGGGCCGGGGCGTGTCGCGCACGAGGATGCGGCAGACCTCCTCGCCGGGCAGCAGGGTGTGCGCCTCCTCGTAGCCGCCGCCCGCCGTGCGCCGCACCTCGCCGGTCGTCTCCCCGGTCAGCAGCCGCCGCCGGTCGGCCGCCTGGAGCCCGAGACACGCCCGTCTGGTGGCGTGGAAGACCACGAACGGCACGGCGAACAGCGCGACGCGCAGGGCACGGGTGATCAGTTCCACCGGCAGGGCGAACACGTAGGCCAGCACGTCCTGCCCGCCGGCCAGGAGCAGCACCGCGTACGCTGAGACGGCCGCCGCGCCGAGCGCGGTCCGGACGGGCCGGTCGCGCGGCCGGTCGCACAGGTGCTGCTCCGGCCCGGGACCGGCGAGCCACCGCTCGAAGAACGGATAGGAGTACAGGACCAGGAACAGCACCGCGGGCAGTACGACCCCGGGCAGGAACACGTCCCAGGCGACGGTGTGCCCGGCGACGTCCGTCTGCGCCGCCGGCATCAGCCGCAGCGCGCCCTCCAGGTAGCCCACGTACCAGTCGGGCTGCGAGTCCAGGGAGACGTGGTCGGCGCGGTACGGTCCGAAGTCCCACACCGGGTTGATCTGGAACAGCGCCGCCATCGCCGCGAGCACGCCCGCCACGATCAGGAACAGGCCCGCGGACTTCGCCGTGTACCGCGGCACCAGCGGCTTGCCGATCACGTTCCGGTTGGTGCGGCCGGGCCGCGCCCACTGGGTGTGCTTGTGCACCACGACGTACGTCAGGTGCACCGCCACCAGCGCCAGCAGCAGGCCGGGGACCACCAGGACGTGCGTCACGTACAGCCGGGAGACGATCTCGTGTCCCGGGAACTGGCCGCCGAAGAGGAGGAACGACAGGTACGTGCCCACGATCGGCACCGACAGCACGATGCCCTGCGCGGTGCGCAGACCGGTGCCGGACAGCAGGTCGTCGGGGAGCGAGTAGCCGCAGAAGCCCTCCAGCAGGGCGAGCAGGAACAGCGTCACCCCGACCGTCCAGTTCAGCTCCCTGGGCCGGCGGAACGCGCCGGTCAGGAAGATCCGCAGCAGGTGCACGCCGATGGCCGCGACGAACACCAGCGACGCCCAGTGGTGCGCCTGCCGCAGCAGCAGGCCGCCGCGCACGTCGAAGGTGATGTGGAGCACGGACGCGTACGCCTCGGTGGTCATCGTGCCGCGCAGCGGCGCGTACGAGCCGGCGTACCGGAGTTCCGTCATGTCCGGGTGGAAGAAGAACGTCAGCCACACGCCCGTGAGCACCAGCACCAGCAGGCTGTACAGCGCCAGTTCGCCCAGCAGGAAGGACCAGTGGTCGGGGAAGGACTTGCGCAGGAACTCACGGCCCGCGGCGACGGCCGGCAGCCGCTGGTCCAGCGCCGTCACCAGGCGCTCACCGTGTCCCGCGCGCCGGACCGGCCCCGTTCCCGCGACTCCTCCACCGCGTGCTCGCCTTCCGCCCGGTGCTGGATCACTCACTGCGTCTGCCTCCCTCCGAGCCTGGCACGGCCGCCCCCGCTCCGCCCGTCCGGGACGGCCACCCGGTCCGCCGGGCCCGCCAGGACGGTCCCGGCCGCCGGGTCGTCCGGTCCGCCGGCCTGTTTGCCGCGTTCGGCGCGCGGCTACCCGGTGGCCCGGGCCAGTGGCCGCCGGGGCTGAGGGAGGTCGCCGTGGTGAAGGTGTCCGACAGGCTCGCCGCCTGGCTGCGGGACGCGGGCGTGGGCCGGGTGTACGGCGTGCCGGGGCTGGCCGTCGACCCGCTGCTGCGGGCCCTCGGCGGTGGCCCCGGGGTCCCGGAGTTCGTCCAGGCGCGGGGCGCGGAGTCCGCCGCGCTCATGGCCTGTGCCGAGGCCAAGCTCACCGGCCGGCCGGGCTGCTGTCTCACCCCGCCGGGGGCGGACGTGCTGCGGCTGCTGGGCGGGCTGTACGACGCGGCGGCCGACCGGGCGCCGGTGCTGGCCCTGGTGGGCGCGGACCCGGTGCCCCGGCGCGGGGGCGGTCCGGCCGTGCGCCATCTGGCGGCGGTCTGCGTGTACTGCGAGGAGGTGTCCGGGCCGGAGCTGGTCGGTGACGCCTTCGACCGGGCGGTGCGGGCCGCGCTCGGCGACCGGGGCGTGGCGAGCCTGATCCTGCCCCGCGAGACCCTGGCGGCCCCGGCCCCGCCCGCCCTGTCCGGCCCGTACCACCCCTCGGACCTCGCCGAGCTGTCGGGTTCTTCCGGCCGGTCGGGTTCTTGTGGGACGCCGGGTGCTGGTGAGCTGTCGGGTGCCCCTGAGCTGTCGGCTTCCTCCCGCCCGTCGGGTTCGTGGGGTCCGTCCGGCTCCTCCGGCCTGTCGGGTTCCTCCGAATCGCCGGGCTCTTCCGGCCGGTCCGGCTTCTCGGGTTCGCCCGGCTCCTCCGGCTCCGTCGGCTTCTCCGGCATCCGGCCCCGGTCGGTGTCGGCGGGGCCGTCCGGCGTGGCCGTGGCCGGGGTTCGTCGTGCGGCCGAGGTGCTGGGCGGTGGCCGGGCCGTCGTCGTGATCGGCAACGCGGGCCGCGCGGCGACCGGGCAGGCGGCCAGGGCGGCCCGGCTGCTCGGCGCCGGGGTCGCCACGACCGCCCTGGCCCGGGACGCGCTGCCGGACGACCTGCCGTATCTGGCCGGTGTGGCGGGCCCGCTCGGCAGCGAGGCCGCCGCGGCCCTGCTGCGGGACTGCGACACGCTGCTCCTCGTCGGCGCCGAGGACCTGGACCCGGCCCTGCTGCCGGCTCCCGGCCGGTGCCGGACCGTCACCGTGGACCGGAACCCGGACGACTGCCCGCTCGACCCCGATGCTCCCGCCGTCCGGGTGAACGGCGACGTGACGGCCTGTCTGGAGGCGCTGCTCCCGCTCCTGCCCGGTGGCGCCGACCGCGGCTGGGCCGTCCGGGTGGAGCGCACGGTGCGGGCGTGGCGGGCGGCGGGGGAGATCCGGGCCCACCGCTACTTCGGTACGTCGGTCAACCCGCGGTCGGTCGTCGCCGAGCTGTCCGAGCGGCTGCCCGAGCGGGCCGTCGTCACCACCGACTCCGGCACCGCGCTGGACTGGTGGACCCGCCATCTCCGGCTCCGGACCGGCATGCGCTCGCTGCTCTCGGGTCACCTCCAACTGCCCGGCGCGGCCGTCCCGTACGCCGTGGCCGCCCGGTTCGCCGCCCCCGACCGGCCGGTGATCGCCCTCGTCGGCGACGGCGCGCTGCAAGGCGGCGGCCTGAACGAGCTGATCACCGTCCGGCGTCATCTGGACCGGCTGGCCGGACTGCCCCCGCTGGTGTTCTGCGTCTTCAACAACGGCGACCTCAACCGGCTCACCTGGCAGCGCCGGGCCGCCGAGGGAGACCCGCTGATCCCGCTCTCCGCCGAGGTCCCGGCGCTGCCGTACGCGCGGTGGGCGAGGCTGGCCGGGCTGCCCGCCGTACGCTGCGACCGGCCCCGGCACGTCGGTTCCGCCTGGGACGACGCGCTGGGCCGACGCGGGCCGCTGCTCCTGGAGTTCGTGGTGGACGGTGAGACACCACCGGACTGGGCGACCGCGCCGGCCACGAGCGGGATTCGCCCGAAGGCCGTGACCAGGCTCCTGGGGACGGCCGGCTGATCCCGTTCGCCCGGCCCGGCCCGGGGAGCGTCTCTCGCTCGGCCGCCCGCTCGGCAACCGCGCCCGTGAACGCCCGCCGCCGGGCCGGCCCCGTACGCGGTGGTGTCAGCGCACAGGGTAGGCGCGCACCACGGTCCGCCGCACCGTCGAGCCGTCCGCTGCCTTCGCCGTGACCCGCAGGGAGACGTACTCGCCGGAGGCCGCGCTCTGGTCGAGCACCGCCGTCCACGAGGTGCCCTGGCCCGTCACCGGAGCGGACTTCCAGGCGGAGTCGAGAACGGAGACGGTCTGCCGCCGCCCGACCGCGTAGTCCACCGTGACGTCCGTGAGGGCGGCCGGCGGAGACCCTCAGCCCGAACGCCGGCCGAGGCGGGCGCGGTGTTGCTGTGGTCCAGTGCCGCGTCGTACGAGGGGAACGGCACCGGCAGCCGGCCCTGCCGGGCGGCCGAGGTGCGCAACGTCCACTCCGTGCGGCTGCCCGCGCTGCCCGTCCAGCCCGGGTAGCACAGCTCGCCGCCGAGCAGCGGCCTGCTCGCCGAGGACCTTACTCGCCGGCCGGTGGTGTCGGTGCCACGGGTGAGCGGTCCCGCCGATGTCCGGGCGAGCCCGGTGGTCGGTGGCGCTCTTGGGGGGCCGTGGAGAACGTGACGGTGGTGCGCCCGGTACGCGGTACGTGGGCGGAGTGCGGGGGTGTGGGGTGGGCCCCGGTCAGCCGGTCGTGTCCGCGGTCAGGGGTACCGTTGCCGTGACCCGCTTGCCGTGGGACGGCCAGGTCACCTCCAGGTCGCGGGCGAGCATCGCCACCAGGTGCAGACCGTGGCCGCCGACCCGGCGGGGGTCGGGGGGACGCCTGCGGGGCGGCTCCCGGGAGGTGTCCGTGACGGTGACGCGCAGCGCCCGCGCGCCCGGCAGCAGTTCCAGGCCCAGCGCGCAGGGGCCGGGCGCGTGCTTGGCGGCGTTGGTGACGAGTTCGCTGACGACCAGCTGGGCATCCTGCACCGAACGCCGTGCGGGAGCCGGCCGTGCCCGTGAGAGCAGGTCGGCGACGGCGTCTCTGGCCTCGGCGATGCTGGAGACGCCGGCGTCCCAGGTGCGGCTGTACCGCAGGACCTCCGGGCGGTCCCGGGTGGTCGTCGCGTGCGTCCTGAGCGGGATGTCCATACCTCGTTGCCCTTTTCCTCTGGGGTCAGGGGCCCTTCCTGTGCACAGGGGTGCCGTGCCGTCCCTGCTCGGCTACCCGCTGGGCGGCGGGTCAAGGGGACGTTTGCGAGGAATCCCCCGGATGGGCAGGAACGCCCCGGTCCGGCGCGCGTGAACGGGCCCGGGACTTCCGCTCGCGGTGGAACTCCCGGGCCCGTCCGGCGGCCGGACCGGCACACACCTCGGTGGCCGGAGCCGTCTTGTCAGTGCCTCTTGAAGACGTCCTTCGCCTTCTCCTTGGTCTGCCGGGCGTCTCCCTTGGCGCCCTGCGTGCGGCCCTCGGCCTCCATGCGCTCGTTGCCCACGGCGCGGCCCAGGGCCTCCTTCGCCTTGCCCTTGGCCTGCTCCGCCTTGGCCTTCGCCTTCTGGTTGCCGGCCATCGCGTGTCACTTCCCAACGTAGGACGCGGTCTGTGGTCCCCCTCCGGATTGCCGCTGCGCAGGCGTCCAAACCCGGTGGCGGATCAGCGGGCGCGGCGCCGCCGCGGGAGGTGGCGCACGGCGAACCCCGCGATCACGGCGGCGACGGCGAGGACGACGTACGGCTGGTAGCGCCTGATCTCGTCGTGGATCGCGGTGATGTGGCTGCCGGCCAGACAGGCCGGCGTGGGTGCCGCCGTACGGCGATCAGGACCGGCTGACCGGGCTCTCCTGGTCCGGGGCGACGGGCTCCGGGCCGCCCCCGGCCACCGCCTCCTCCCTGGCCCTGGCCTCGTCCCCGGCCTTCGCCCCGCGGTCGGCCTCCGGCTCCGGCGCCGGGCGCGCGCGGCCCAGGACGCCGGTCAGCCGGAGGGCGAGCGGCTCGGTGTACCGGGCGGTGAGCGGGCCGAGGATGACCAGGATCAGCACATAGGCGGTGGCCAGCGGGCCGAGGTCGGAGTCGATGCCGGAGGTGACGGCGAGTCCCGCGATGACGATGGAGAACTCGCCGCGGGCCACCATGGTACCGCCGGCCCGCCAGCGGCCCCGGCCGGAGATGCCCGCGCGGCGGGCCGCCCACCAGCCGGTGGCGATCTTGGTGAGGCTGGTGACGGCGGCCAGGGCGAGCGCGGGCAGCAGCACCGGAGGAATGCTCGCGGGATCGGTGTGCAGGCCGAAGAAGACGAAGAACACCGCCGCGAACAGGTCCCGCAGCGGTGCCAGCAGGTTGTGCGCGCCCTCGGCGACCTCCCCGGACAGGGCTATGCCCACCAGGAACGCGCCGACCGCCGCCGAGACCTGGAGCTGCTGGGCGACCCCGGCCACCACCAGCGTCAGGCCGAGCACCACCAGCAGCAGCTTCTCGGGGTCGTCGGTGGAGACGAAACGGGAGATGTGCCGGCCGTAGCGCACCGCCACCAGCAGCACCACGCCCGCCACACCGAGCGCGATGGCCAGCGTCACGCTGCCCGCGGCGATGCCGGTGCCGGCCAGCAGGGCGGTGACGACGGGCAGGTAGACCGCCATGGACAGGTCCTCCAGCACCAGGATGCTGAGGATCACCGGGGTCTCCCGGTTGCCGATCCGGCCCAGGTCGCCGAGGACCTTGGCGATGACCCCGGAGGAGGAGATCCAGGTGATGCCGGCCAGGACGACGGCGGCGATCGGGCCCCAGCCCAGCAGCAGGGCCATGGCGGCGCCGGGCAGGGCGTTGAGGGTGGCGTCGACGATTCCGGCCGGGTACTGGGTCTTCAGGTTGGAGACCAGGTCACCGGCCGTGTATTCGAGGCCCAGCATCAGCAGCAGCAGGACGACACCGATCTCGGCGCCGATGGCCACGAACTCCTCGCTGGTGCCGAGCGGCAGCAGCCCGCCCTCGCCGAAGGCGAGCCCGGCCAGCAGGTACAGCGGGATGGGCGAGAACCGCAGGCGGGCGGCGAGCCGGCCGAGCAGCCCGAGGCCGAGGATGATCGCGCCGAACTCGATCAGGAAGACCGCGGAGGAATGCATCGGCGCTCACTCCCGGCCGAGTATGGCGGCGGCGGCGTCCACGCCCTCGCGGGTGCCGATGACGATCAGCGTGTCCCCGCCGGCCAGCCGGAAGCCGGGGCCGGGGGAGGGGATCGCCTCGGCGCGGCGCAGGACGGCGACGATCGACACGCCGGTCTCCGTGCGCATCCGGGTGTCGCCGAGCAGCCGTCCGTTCCAGTGGGAGGTCCCGGTCAGCTCGATCCGCTCGGCCACCAGGCCCAGTTCCGTGGTGGACAGCAGGGTGGGGCTGTGATGGGTCGGTTTCAGGGCGTCCACCAGGGCCTCCGCCTCCTGTCCGGTGAGCCGGACCGACAGCGCGCAGGCGTCGGGATCGTCGTTCCGGTACGCGCTCAGGGTGCGCGAACCGTCCCGGTGCGCGACCACCGACAGATGGCGGTGTTCGCGGGTCGTCAGGTCGTACCGGACGCCGATGCCCGGCAACGGTGTCCTGCTGGTGCGTGCGGTGCTCATGGCAGCCCCCTGCCTCGGCCTTGAACGTTTCCTGGGGAAACCGTTACCCGAGCTTATCCGGAAGGTGATCCTTCCAGGTCGGGGAGGCCGGGGTCCGGGGCCTGGCTAGGGGCGGGGGTGGCCGGCCGCCCCCTCGGCGGGGCCCGGCTGGCAGGTGTGGCACAGCTCGTGGCGTCCGTCGGGGGTGACGACGGTGCCCCAGCCGAGGCACTGCTCGCAGTCGCGGGCGAGGGTCAGATCGGGATGGGGCGGCAGATGGGGGCTGCGGTGGGCTCCGTGCGCCATACGGGGACGGCTCCTTGAGATCGCGGGTCGCGCGAAGGTCGGGCTGACAACGTCGTCCGGTGACCTCCATTATGTCCTACTTTTTCCTTACGTCTGCGGTGTGCGTCATATTCCTTGCCGTCGGGGCCGCGGGGAACGGCTCCGTTTCCGGCCCGGTGAGAGGGGCAGGCGGTGATCAAGACGGCGAGCGGAAGGAGGCGCTCATGGGAGATGAGAGGTCCGGCGGGGAGACCGTGCCCGGCGGGGAGGGGAGTGCGCGGAGCGGGCCGCGGGTGCCGAAGGCCGTGGCCCGGCTGCCGCACCAGGTACGCGAGGAGCTGAGCCGCAGGCTGCGCCGCAACCGGCGGGCCTTCCGCGCCGACGACGTCCAGGTGGTCGAGCCCCCGCTGCTGCGGCGCGCGGTCGGCGCCTCCGCGCTCGGCAACTGCATGGAGTGGTTCGACTTCGGCGTCTACAGCTACCTCGCCGCCACCATCGGCAAGGTGTTCTTCCCCGGCGCCTCCCCGGCCGCCCAGGTCATCTCCTCGTTCGCGACCTTCGCCGCCGCCTTCGTCGTACGGCCCCTCGGCGGACTGGTCTTCGGGCCGCTCGGCGACCGGATCGGCCGGCAGAAGGTGCTCGCCACCACCATGATCATGATGGCCTTGGGCACCTTCGCCATCGGCATCATCCCCGGCTACGCCACCCTCGGCATCGCCGCGCCCGTGCTGCTCCTGCTGGCCCGCATGGTCCAGGGCTTCTCCACCGGCGGCGAGTACGGCGGGGCCACCACCTTCGTCGCCGAGTACTCCCCGGACCGCCGGCGCGGCTTCCTCTCCAGCTGGCTCGACTTCGGCACCTTCGCCGGCTACGCCCTCGGGTCGGCCATGGTCACCGCGCTGAACCTGGCCCTGACCGACGAGCAGATGCTGTCCTGGGGCTGGCGCGTGCCGTTCCTCATCGCCGGACCGCTCGGTGTGATCGGCCTCTACATGCGGATGAAACTGGAGGAGTCCCCGGCCTTCCAGCAGCAACTGGACGAACACGAGAAGGCCCTGGCGCAGGAATCGGTCGGCAGCGAGTTCAAGGACATCGTCCGCAGTCACTGGCGGCCCCTGCTCGTCTGCATGGGCCTGGTGCTGCTCTACAACGTCACCAACTACATGGTCACCGGCTATCTGCCGACCTATCAGACCGAGACCCTGCACCGCTCCAGCGGCTCCGCCGACCTGCTGGTGCTCGTCGGCATGGTGTGGATCGTCATCCTGATCACCTTCCTCGGCCGGCTCAGCGACCGGGTGGGCCGACGGCCGCTGTACGCCGTCGGTGCCGCCGCGATGATCGTGCTCGCCGTGCCGGCCTTCCTGCTGATCAAGGCGGACGGCACCTGGCCGCCGATCGCCGGGGTGCTGATCCTGGCCACGCTGCTGGCCTGCTTCGCCGCGCCCAGTGCCGCCACCCTGCCCGCGCTGTTCCCGACCGCCGTGCGCTACGCGGCCATGGGCATCGGCTTCAACTTCGCGGTCGCCGCGTTCGGCGGCACCACCCCGCTGGTCACCGCCGCGCTGGTCGAGCTGAGCGGCGACGACCTCATGCCCGCCTACTACCTGATGCTGGCCGGCGTCATCGGCCTGCTCACCGTGCGGTTCCTGCCGGAGAGCGCCCAGGTGCCGCTCAAGGGCTCGCAGCCGATGGTCGGTTCCCGGGAGGAGCGGCGTGAACTCATCGCCACCTCCAAGGAGCTGTACGCCTTCGCGCGCGAGCAGGAGAAGGCGCGGCGGGGTTGACGGGGTTGAGGCGGCCGTGCGGGCCTCAGCGGGGCTGTGGGGCCCACGGGGGGGCGTATATCCGCGATGCGGAATAGTGGTTCCGTTGGCTTGAATTGGTCGTGTCGCGGCCCTGTTACCCGCGGTACAACACCGCAATGACCCCCACCACGAGCTCCCCCACCACTCCCCGGCCACCGCGCCGCCGGACGGTCCTGGCCGGCATCGGCGCCGTCCCGCTGGCGACGGGCGCGACCACCGTGACCCGCGAGGCCCCCCGCCCCGGCCGGGCCGCCGGGCACGCGCCCACCACCCTGCTCCGGGGCGCCGGACTCGTCGTCACCATGGACCCCGCCCTCGGCGCGGGCGACCTGGGCACGCTGGAGCACGCCGACGTCCTGATGCGCGACGGCCGGATAGCCGGCGTGGGACGGCGACTGCCCGCACCGGCCGGCGCCCGCGTGGTGGACGTCTCCGGCATGCTGGTGCTGCCGGGCTTCGTCGACCTCCACAACCACCTGTGGCAGTCCAGCATCCGCGGCGGCTGCCACACCCAGGACCTGTACGGCTGGCTGGCCGGCTGCAACCGCGCCACCCTGCCGAGGATCGGCCCGCAGGACATGTACCGGTTCGTACGGCTCGCCGCGCTCGACGCCCTCCAGGCCGGGGTGACCACCCTCGTCGACTGGGTGCACCCCATCCCGTTCGACACCAGCGAGCAGTACATCCGCGCGCTGGACCGCACCGGACTGCGCTTCGTGTACGCGATGGCGCACAACACCGCGGACCTCGACCTCGTACCGCGCGTGAAGAAGGAACTCCTCGACCCGCTGCCGCTGGCCTCCGCCCAGGTCGCCGTGCACGCCGGCATGGACCGGCTCGACCCGCTGCGCAGATCCCGCGAGGTCGCCCGCGACCTGGGGCTGATGATCAACTCGCATGTGCTGGAGCACCGCGGCGACCGCGCGCAGGAGCCGATCCGCTCCCTGCGCACCGCGGACGCGTTCGGGCCGGACCTGCTGATGAACCACGCGATCCACCTCACCGACGACGAGATCGCGCAGGTCGCCGAGGCCGATGTGCGGGTGGCGCACTGTCCGCTGAGCAACATGCGGCTGGGCTCCGGCATCATCCGGCTCCCCGAGTTCGCGCGGCGCGGGGTGCGGACCGGACTCGGCCACGACGGCGGCACCAACGACACCTCGGACATGTTCGGCGTGATGAAGGCGGCCGTCGGACTACAACGCGCCCTGCACCAGAACGCCGAGGTGCACCCGACGATCCCGGCCGTGCTGCGGATGGCGACGCTGGGCGGGGCCGAGTGCCTCCACATGGCCGACCAGGTGGGCTCGCTCACCCCCGGCAAGCGCGCCGACGTGCTCGTGCTCGACCCGGGCACGCTCAACTTCGCGCCCCGCTTCGACTGGCTGGGGCAGATCGTGCTCAACGGCCAGCCCGGCAACGTCAGTCACGTGTACGTCGACGGGCGGGCACGGAAGGTGCGCGGGGAACTCGTGGACGTCGACACGGCCGAGGTGGTGCGGGAAGCCGAACGCGCCGCGGCCCGCGTGCGCGCCGGGGCCTGAGACCGTCGCGGCCGGGCCGGTCCGCCCGGCCGCACGCCCGGCTCGGCATCCCCGCCGGTGGGGCGCACTCGCCCGGCACGCCCCCCACGAGGAAAGATGTGCGGTGAGCGAACGACCCACCGATGCGGAGGAACGGTACTCATGCCGCACGAACGAGCCGGCCGGCCGGCCCGTCCCGAGGACCTTGTCGACGTGGCCCGGCTGGTCACGGCGTACTACACGCTGCACCCCGACCCGGCCGACCCGGCACAGCGGGTGGCGTTCGGCACCTCGGGGCACCGAGGCTCGTCCCTGGCGAGCGCCTTCAACGAGGACCACATCGCCGCCACCAGCCAGGCCATCTGCGAATACCGTGCCGCCCAGGGCACGGACGGCCCGCTCTTCCTGGGCGCCGACACACACGCCCTGTCCGAGCCGGCGAAGGCCACCGCGCTGGAGGTCTTCGCCGCCAACGAGGTGAGCGTGCTCATCGACGACGCGGACGGCTACACGCCCACCCCCGCCGTCTCGCACGCGATCCTGACCCACAACCGGGGCCGCGCCTCGGGCCTCGCCGACGGCGTGGTGGTCACCCCCTCGCACAACCCGCCCGCCGACGGCGGCTTCAAGTACAACCCGCCGAGCGGCGGCCCGGCCGCCTCCGACGCCACCGCCTGGATCCAGGACCGCGCCAACCAGATCATCGCGGGCGGCCTGAAGGACGTACGCCGGCTGCCGTACGCCCGCGCGCTCGCCGCGGACACCACCGGCCGCTACGACTTCCTCGGCACCTACGTCGGCGACCTGCCCAGCGTGCTGGACCTGGACGCCGTCCGGGCGGCCGGGGTGCGCATCGGCGCCGACCCGCTCGGCGGCGCCTCCGTCGCCTACTGGGGCCGGATCGCCGAACAGCACGGCATCGACCTGACGGTGGTCAACCCGCACACCGACCCCACCTGGCGGTTCATGACCCTGGACTGGGACGGCCGGATCCGGATGGACTGCTCCTCGCCCTACGCGATGGCCTCCCTCATCGAGCGGCGCGACCGCTTCCACATCGCCACCGGCAACGACGCCGACGCCGACCGGCACGGCATCGTCACCCCGGACGCGGGCCTGATGAACCCCAACCACTACCTCGCGGTCGCCATCTCCTACCTGTACCGGCACCGCGAGCAGTGGCCGGCCGCCGCGGGCGTCGGCAAGACCCTGGTCTCCTCCACCATGATCGACCGGGTCGCCGCCGACCTCGGCCGCCGGCTGGTGGAGGTGCCGGTCGGGTTCAAGTGGTTCGTGGACGGACTCGTCGGCGGCGACCTCGGGTTCGGCGGCGAGGAGTCGGCCGGCGCCTCCTTCCTGCGCCGGGACGGCTCGGTGTGGACCACCGACAAGGACGGCATCATCCTGGCCCTGCTCGCCGCCGAGATCACGGCGGTCACCGGCAAGACGCCGTCGGAGCACTACGCCGGTCTCACCGACCGCTTCGGCACCCCCGCCTACGCCCGCGTCGACGCGCCCGCCACCCGCGAACAGAAGGCGCTGCTCGGCAAGTTGTCCCCGGCCCAGGTCACCGCGGACACGCTGGCCGGGGAGCCGGTCACGGCCGTGCTCACCGAGGCGCCCGGCAACGGCGCCGCGATCGGCGGCATCAAGGTCACCACCGAGAACGCCTGGTTCGCCGCCAGGCCCTCGGGCACCGAGGACGTCTACAAGGTGTACGCCGAGTCCTTCCTCGGCCAGGACCACCTCGCCCGGGTGCAGGAGGAGGCCCAGGCTGTGGTGGGGGGCGCGCTCGGCGGCTGACCGGGTGCACGGGGCGGCTCCCGGCGGGGGGCCGCCCCGGCTCAGCCGCGCCCGCGCCCCCGCTCCAGCCGGCCGAGGACGGCCTCCGCCATGGCCGCCTCGCCCCGGGCGTTGGGGTGCGCGGGCGCCGCGGGCGCGGCCGGCCGCAGCGGCTCGATCCACCGGTCCGCGGGCGCCTGGCACATGTCGTGGCCGGCCGTGGGGCCGTAGGTGTCCACGTACTCGGCCCGGTTCACCGCGGCCACCAGCCGCAGCATCCGGTTCAGCCGCTTCTCGGTGTCCCGCAGGTAGGGGAAGTCCTTGGCCGCGAACGGGACTTGCGGGAAGCAGCCGCCGCCGTCGTCGGGCAGCAGGGCGGGATAGCCGACGACGAGCACCCGGGCGTGCGGGGCGCGGGCGCGCACGGCGCGCAGCACCCGGTCGACCTTCGGCGCGGTGCGCAGCACGGCGAGGGCCAGTTCGTCGTGCCCGGAGGCACGGTACGCGCGCTCGCAGGGGTTGCCCGCCGGGTCCTGGGCGGCGACCCGGGCGCAGGTGTCGATGATGGAGCCGAAACCGACGTCGTTGCCGCCGATCTGCACGGTCACCAGGCCGGTGTGCCGGTCCAGCGCGTCGAGCTGGGGCGGGTTGCCGCCCTGCGCCCGCCACATCTCGGCGGTGGTGGCCCCGCCGCAGCTGACGTCCGTGAACCGGCTCGCGCGCCGCTCGGCGGCCACGAGCGAGGGGTAGTTGTGGTCCGAGCGGGCACAGCCGGCGTCCACCTGCGCCGGGATGCCGGGGCCGGAGGTGTAGGAGTCGCCGAGCGCCACATAGGCGGCCGCGCGGCCGTGGCCGCCGTGCGGGTGCGCGCCCGTGTGCCCTCCGGAGTGCGCGCCGGCCGGCGGTGCCGTGCCGGCCGCGGCCAGCAGGCATCCGCCCAGCACCGCCGCCACGGCGGCGCCCCGCCGCCTCGCCGGTCGCCTCTCGCGCGCCATGCGCCCTCCCCCTGTGCTCGCCCTCGGTCCGACCGGATCTGTATACCGTCCGGTGCGTCCCGCAGACCAGAAGCGGGAGGCCACGGGTTCGGGGGAGGGGCGGGTCAGGCCCCGGACGCCTGGAGCAGGGAGTCGTCCTCCGGGCGGGCCCCGGACAGGCGGTGGCGGGCGGCGATCAGCGCCATGTCGACATCCCGGGTGCCGGTGGCCACGCACAGCGTGTAGGAGACGTCCGCGAGCCGCTGCCGGGCCTCGGGGGTGCTCTCCTCGGCCCCGAGCAGGGACAGGGTCTCGTACTGGGCGATGAGGTCCTTCAGTACCGCGGGGTGTGCCATGAGCATGCGCTTCGCCTCCTGATGATCCGCCGGACGATCGAATTCGCAGGCCGGATACCCCCGCATCACGGGTGCATGCCCCGCCCCCCGCCGGGTGCGACGGCCGGAAACCGCCCTGTGGCCGGAAAACGTCCGCTTCACAAGCGGCGGACCCCCTTCCGGCGGCCGGCCGGGCGGCGGGTACGCGCCAACCGCGTACGGTGTGTCACCGTGTCGCGACGGCCCGCTCTCCCCTCGGGGGCACCGTGCCCGGCGTGCGCGGATGCGAAAGGTGACGCCTCGGCACGCCGTCACCGCAACTTCTTCACACGGCGATCACTTTCGGCCGATCCGGCTCCGGATCGGTGCAGGGGTGCAGACGCCGCGCCGGGCCCGTGCCTAGCCTCCCGGGCCATGCGATCACCTCTGCCGAGACGCCTCGGTCTCACCGCCGTCCTCGCCTTCCTCCTCGCCGTCTTCGGCCTGGCTCCCAGCGCGAGCGCCGCCGACCCCGCGCCGACCACCCTGACCTTCGCCACCGACTCCGCCACCACCACCCCCGGCGGCACGGTGAAGCTGTCGATGACGCTCACCAACAACAAGACCTACGACGTCTGGTTCGTGTACCAGACCATCGACCCGACCTGGCTGACCACCCAGCGCCCGGACCTGAAGTACAGCTTCACCGGGTGCAGCCTGGCCACCGCGGCCGGCAGCACCCCGTGCTCCGGCACCGGCCCGAGCAACCTCGGCGCGAACTACGGCGCCACCATCCCGCCCGGCCAGAGCCGTACCGTCACGCTGACCCTCCAGGTCGCCGCCGACTCCGGCTGCAACGGCAACATCGGCTTCTACTCGTACTACTACGCCGAGTTCAGCGACAGCAGCAACACCAACGGCGGTCCCGTCTACACCCCCGAGACCCGGGTGCTCTGCGCCTGACGGACACGGTGACGGCCACCGGCCGGTGACCGGAAACCGCCCCGGCCGTCCGCTCGACACGGGACGTGCCGCGACACATCGCCCGGCGGACCGCATGGTCCGCCGGTGCGTCGTCCGGCGGCCGGACCTGCCGACCGGGCCCGTCCCGCGTTCTGTACCACCGCGCGGGTCACGACGGGAAAAAGCTGCGCCCGGTTGCCCCGGTCGGCGACCAACATGTGCGCTTTTCCGTCATCTTTCTTAACTCGACCACAAAAGCTCCACAGAGACATCACCATGTGACGCGACGGATGCGCCGACGACCGGCTTCTGAGGGGGACGCCGGCGTCGCGCGAGGGGGTGCGTCCGCTCCACGGGAGCCGTGCTCACCCCTGTCCGGGGAGGGGACTTCACCGCAATGAAGCGGACCATACGCACCACCGCCCTGACGGTGGGCGCGCTCATCGGCGCGCTCGCCCTGCCGGCCGGTCCGGCCCAGGCCGCCACCACCACAGCCCGCGTCGACCTCAGAGTCCTGGTGGTGAGCGACGGGGGCCCGGCCACCGACGCCATCGCCGCCGAACTCGACACCGCAGGGACGCCGTACACCGAGGTCGATCTCACCCGCGCCGACCGGCCCACCATCGACGCGGCCTTCCTCGCGGACACCGTCGACGGCCGGCCGCGCGCCAAGTACCAGGCCGTCGTCCTGCCCAACGACAACCCGTTCGCGGCCGGCAGCGCCGAGATGAGCGCCCTCGCCGCCTACGAACAGACGTACGCGATCCCCCAGGTCGACGCCTACACGTACGCCCGACCCCAGGTCGGCCTCCAGGTCCCGACCTTCGGCGGCTACTCGGGCAGCGTCGACGGCGTCCGCGCCCAGGTCACCGCCGCCGGACAGGCCGGCCCCTTCGGCTACCTCGACGGCGCGGTCCCCTTCGAGGACAACTCGCCGACCGTGGGCGAGAGTTACGCCTACCTGTCGACCCCCGCCGCCGGCGCCGACTTCACCCCGTACGTGCAGGCACCCGTGCCGGGCACCACGAAATGGGGCTCGCTGGTCGGCGAGTACCGGCACGACGGCCGGCGCGAACTGGTCGTCACCTTCGTCTACAACCAGTACCAGCAGCAGTTCCGGCTGCTGGCCCGCGGGATCGTGGAGTGGATGACCGGCGGGGTGCACCTCGGCGCCTCCCGCAACTACTTCGCCGTCCACGTGGACGACGTCTTCGCCGCCGACGACCGCTGGGACACCGAGCTGAACTGCACGCCCGGCGACGTCGACTGCGCCGACGGCGAGGGCACCCCCGACCCGATCCGGATGACCCCGGCGGACGTCGACCAGGCCATCGCCTGGCAGAACAGCCACCGCTTCACCCTCGACCTGGCCTACAACGCCGCCGGCAGCGTCGACCAGCGCGAGGACAACAACGGCGTCGACCGGCTCGCCGACAAACTCATCGCCGACCGGGGCGAGTTCCGCTGGATCAACCACACCTACACGCACGCCTTCCTCGGCTGCGAGCAGAACGTCACCGTCGTGCCCTGGACCTGCGCCACCAACCCCGACGGCAGCACCAAGTGGGTCGGCCTCGCCACCATCGACTACGAGATCGCCACCAACCGAGCCTGGGGCCAGGTCGCCGGACTCCCGCTCCAGACCGACGAGTTGGTCACCGGCGAGCACTCCGGCCTGAAGATCCTGCCGCAGCAGCCGCAGGACAACCCCAACCTGGGCCCCTCGCTCACCGTCGAGGGCGTCAAGTGGCTCGCCTCCGACAACTCCCGCGACCCCGAACAGCGCAAGGTCGGCCCGGCCACCACCGTCTCCCGCTACCCGATGAACGTCTTCTACAACGCGGGCCGGGCGGCCGAGCAGGTCGACGAGTACAACTGGCTCTACACCAGCCGCGCCCAGGGCGGCAGCGGCATCTGCGAGGACAACCCGGCCACCACCACCTGCCTGCCGGCCCCGCTGGACCCCGCCACCGGCTACACCGGCCACATCGTGCCGCTGGAGACCCGGATCGCCCTCGGCCACGTCCTGTCCAACGACCCCAAGCCGCACTTCATCCACCAGTCCAACCTCGCCGAGGACCGCATCGCCTACCCGGTCCTCAACGGCGTGCTCGACGGCTACGACGCCCTGTTCGCCGACAACACCCCCGTCGTCAACCTGCGGATGAAGGCCATCGGCGCCGAACTCCAGCGCCGCGCCGCCTGGAAGAGCGCCGTACAGGCCGGCCGGGTCACCGCCTACCGCGTCGGCACCACCGTCACCGTGCAGGGACCGGCCGGCACCGCCGTCCCGGCGACCCTGCCCACCGGCACCACCCTCGGCAACGCCGCCTACGGCACCGCGTACGCGGGCGCGGTCTCCGGCTGGACCGCCTCCCCGGGCACCCCGCTGACCTTCACCCTGCCGTCCACCGCCGCCGCGCCCGCCGCGCACCCGGACGGCACCGCCGCCACCACCGCCCCGGCCCCGCGCACCGAGGTCCCGGCGGGCGTCACCGAGCCGGTCTCCACCACCCCGGACAGCTGAACGCGCACCGGCCCCGGGGCCCGTCCGCTCCCGCACGGGGCGGACGGGCCCCGCTCCGGCCCGCCCACCGGCGCGCCGGAACCACACGACCACCCCACACCTCGGCCGTGGAGCCCCATCGATGCACGTTCAGCACGGCGCGCGCCGCCCCGGCGCGGCGCACGTCACCCTCCTCACCGAAGGCACCTACCCGCACAGCCATGGCGGCGTCAGCGTCTGGTGCGACCAGCTCGTCCAGGGCATGCCCGACCTCGGCTTCGACGTCATCGCCGTCACCGGCACCGGACGCGAACCCGTCGTATGGGAACTGCCCGGCCACGTCCACAGCGTGCTGTCGGTGCCCATGTGGGGCGCCCCGCCCGAGGGCCGCCCGCCCCGGGGCCGGGCCGCCTCCCGGCTCGCCGACGCCTACGAACGCTTCCTGACCGCGCTGCTCGACCCGGGGGCCGAGGACCGGTTCCCGGCCGCGCTGTACGCCCTGGCCCAGGCCGCAGCCGAGGGCACGCTGAGCGCCTTCCTGCGCGGCGACCGGGCCGTCTCCCTGCTCGCCGGGGTGTGGAACCGCCCCGGCCTGCCCGTCCGGGAGGCCCGGCCCACCCTGCACGACGCGGTCACCGCCACCACCCTGCTGGAACACGCCCTGCGCCCGCTCGCCGCGCCCCCGCCCCGGCACGGTGTGGCCCACGCGGTCAGCGGCGGCGTGGCCGTCCTGCCCGGCCTGGCCGGCCTGGAGCGGCACCAGGTGCCGCTGCTGCTCACCGAGCACGGCGTCTACCTGCGGGAACGTTACCTCGGCTATCGCACCGCCCCCTACCGCTGGCCGGTGAAGGCCGTCGTCCTCGGCTTCTTCCGGCTGCTGGCCGAGGAGAGCTACCGGCGGGCCGCCCTGATCACCCCCGGAAACCGCTACAACCGGCTGTGGGAGGAACAGGGCGGCGCCGACCCCCGGTCCATCCGCACCGTCTACAACGGCGTGGACCCGGCCGCCTTCCCGCCCGCCGGCCCCGAACCGGAGACACCCACCCTCAGCTGGGCCGGCCGGGTCGACCCCATCAAGGACCTGGAGACCCTCATCCGCGCCTTCGCCCTGGTCCGCAAGGAGATACCCGAGGCGCGGCTGCGCCTCTTCGGCGGCACCCCCCGCGGCGGGGAGTCGTACCGGGAACGCTGCGAGGCGCTCGCCGCCGACCTGGGCCACGCCGACGCCGTCACCTTCGAGGGCCGGGTCGACGACATCAAGGACGCCTACGCGGCCGGGAACGTGGTGATGCTCTCCAGCATCAGCGAGGGCTTCCCGTTCACCCTGATCGAGGCCATGTCCTGCGGCCGGGCCACCGTCTCCACCGACGTCGGCGGGGTCCGCGAGGCCGTCGGCGACACCGGCCTCGTCGTCCCGCCGCGCGACCCGGACCGCATGGCGGCGGCGGCACTCGAACTGCTCGGCGACGCCAGGCGCCGCCGGACCATGGGCGAGGCCGCCCGGCTGCGGGTGATCGAACAGTTCACCCTGCGCCAGACCATCGACACCTTCCGCTCCATCTACCTCGAACTGCCCTGCCACGCCCGTCCGTTGCCCGAACCCGCCGGCCGCGGGCAGCGCCTGCGGGCCGCCGCGGGGAGCCTGGCCGGATGAGCGGGCCCATGGCGCTCGAACCGGGCGGCACCGAACAGGACACCCTCGCCCTGCGGCTCGCCCAGGCACCGGCCCGCGGCGACGACCGCACCCTCGCCCTGCGGCTGCCCGGCCACGTCCCCGACCCGGAGGCGGTGAGCCGGCTGGCCGCCGCCCTCGCCGACCGCATCGGCCCCGCCGTCCACCCCTACGAGGTCGCCGCCCTGCTGGAGGCCGAGGGCCTGACCGCCGAACAGATCAAGCAGCGCTACGGCCACCCGAACCTCTTCTCCCTCGCCACCGCCCTGTACGAACAGGTGCCCCGCAGCTACCCGGAGCCCCCGCCCGCCGCCGACCCCTGGCGCCCGGACACCCTGCGCTGCCTGCTGCGCGGGGTGCTGTTCGCCCTGCCCGGCCTCGCCTACCTGCTCACCGCGCCGCTGTGGCACCCCGGCCGGCACGCCACCGCCCCGATCGTCGCCGGCCTGGTCTCCTGGGCCTGGGGCCAGGCCCTCGGCCACCGCGCCCACCTGCGGCTGGCCACCGGCCGCCGGGAAGCCGCCCGCACCCTGCTGACCGGCGCCCCGTTCGGCGCCGCCCTCGCCACCGCCGTCGCGGCCCCGCTCGCCGGCCCCCCTCCCGTGCTGCTCGCGGCGGCGGCCCAGTCGCTGTACCTGGCGGCGGCCGGCGTCCTGCTCGTCCTGGCCCGCGAGCGGCTGCTGCTCGCCGCGCTGACCCCGCTGATCGCGGGCGCCGCCGCCCTGCCCTGGTGGGAACCCGGCCCCCTGGTGCGCGCCGGGCTGCCGCTGCTGGCCCTCGTCGCCACCGTCGCCGCCACCGGCCACGTCCTGCGCGGCGCCCTCGCCACCCCGGCCGCCGGCGCGGGCGGCCCCCGGCCCCGGCCGCTGTGGTCCCTGCCGTACGGGCTGTTCGGCCTGGCCGCCGGGGTGCTGGTGCTGCTGGAGGGACGGCACGAGCCGTACGCGGTGATCGTGCTGACGGTCAGCATGGGCCCCGCCGAATGGCTGCTGTACCGCTACCGGGGCCTGTCCGTGGCCGCGCTGCGCGCCACCGCGACCCCCGCCGGATTCCTGCTGCGCTCCGCCGCCGTCCTGGCCGGCTGCCTGGGCGCCTACCTGCTGCCGCTGCTGCCCGCCGCCCGGCTGACCGGAGCCGCCCCGGCCCCCCTGCTGCTCCTCGCGGCCACCCTGTGGACCGCGCTGCTCCTCCAGGCGTTCGGGACCGCCTGGCCGCCGGCCGTCATCTGCCTGGCCGCCGCCGCGGTGGCCGGCCTCGCCCCGACGCTCCGCCCGCCGTCCGGCCCCGCCGTCCTGCCGCTGTGCTGCGCCGCCGCCGTCCTGGCCCTGGTGACGTACGCGCTGCTGCTCCTCGGCCGGCCCGCCCGGCACGTCTGACCCCGTCCCCCCCCCCGCCAAACCACCGGAAGGACACCTCAGTTGACCTCCGTACCGCTCGCCGCCGTCACCGGAGCCGAGGGCTTCATCGGCTCCCACCTCACCGAGGCCCTGGTCGCCTCCGGACACCGGGTCAGAGCCATGGCCCAGTACAACTCCTTCTCCTCCTACGGCTGGCTGGAGACCCTCGCCCCCGACGTGCTGGACCAGGTGGAGATCGTCCTCGGCGACGTCCGCGACCCCGGTTCGGTGCGCGCCCTGCTCGACGGCGCCGACATCGCCTACCACCTGGCCGCCCTCATCGCGATCCCGTACTCCTACCAGGCGCCGCACAGTTACGTGGACACCAACGTCACCGGCACCCTCAACGTGCTGGAGGCCGTCCGTGCCCTCGGCACCCCCCGGCTGGTGCACACCTCCACCAGCGAGACCTACGGCACCGCCCAGACGGTGCCCATCACCGAGGACCACCCCATCAACACCCAGTCCCCGTACGCCGCTTCGAAGGCCGGCGGGGACCGGCTCGCCGACAGCTACCACGCCAGCTTCGACACCCCCGTCGTCACCCTGCGGCCGTTCAACACCTTCGGGCCCCGGCAGTCCATGCGCGCCGTCATCCCCACCGTCATCGGCCAGGTCGCGGCGGGCGAACGCACCATCACCCTCGGCGACCTCAGGCCCACCCGGGACTTCACCTTCGTCAAGGACACCGCCCGGGCGTTCCTCGCCGTCGGCACCGCCCCCGCCGGACAGGTCGTCGGCCGCACCTTCAACGCCGGCACCGGCGGCGAGATCTCCGTCGGCGACCTGGTCGCGCTGATCGGCAAGGTGATGGACACCGACCTCGACGTCCGCGCCGACCCCGCCCGCCTCCGGCCCGCGGGCTCCGAGGTGATGCGGCTGGTCTGCGACGCCACCCGGCTCACCCGGGCCACCGGCTGGCAGCCCGCGCACACCCTGGAGCAAGGGCTCGCCCACACCGTGGAGTTCTTCCGCGACCCGGCCAACCTGGCCCGCTACAAGACCGGCATCTACAACATCTGACCCCGTCCGGCACCCATCGCCCCACCAAGGAGGAGCCCCATGCACGCAGTGATCCTGGCCGGAGGCAAGGGCGTCCGGCTGCGGCCCTACACCACCGCGCTGCCCAAGCCGCTCGTCCCGATCGGCGACCAGCACGCCATCCTGGAGATCGTGCTGCGCCAGCTGTCGGCCGCGGGCTTCACCCGCTGCACCCTCGCGATCGGCCACCTCGGCGAGATCATCCGCGCCTACGTCGGCGACGGCTCCCAGTGGGGCATGACCGTCGACTACGCCACCGAGGAGAGCCCGCTCGGCACCATGGGCCCGCTGCTGGGCCTCAGAGACCGGCTGCCCGAGACCTTCCTCGTGATGAACGGCGACGTCCTCACCGACCTCGACTACGCCGACGTACTGCGCCACCACCGGGACTCCGGCGCCCCGCTCACCATCGCCACCTACGCCCGCAAGGTGCACATCGACTTCGGCGTGCTCACCACCGACGCCAGCAAGGTCGTCGCGTTCACCGAGAAGCCCAGCCTCGACTACCAGGTCTCCATGGGCGTCTACGGCCTCAGCCGCGCCACCCTGGACGACTACACGCCCGGCCTGCCGCTCGGCTTCGACGAACTCGTCCTCGACCTGCTGAAGGCCCACAACCCGCCGCACGCCTACGAGTTCGACGGATACTGGCTGGACATCGGCCGCCCCGACGACTACGACCGCGCCAACGCCGAGTTCACCACCCGCAAGTCCCTGCTGCTCAAGGGAGCCTGAGTACCACATGCGCATTCTCGTCCTCGGCGGAACCGGATACCTGGGCCGCCACGTGGCCGAGCGGCTGCGCGCCCTGCCGGGCGCGCAGGTCCTCGCCGCCGGCCGCTCGGCCGGTGCCGGACTCGGCGCCGACCTCGCCCGCGACCGACCGCAGCGCCTCGCCGAGACCCTCGCGGCGGCGGCCCCCGACGCCGTGGTCAACTGCGCGGGCGCCACCGGCGGCGACCCCGTGACCCTGGCCGAGGTCAACGCCCGCGGCCCCGCCGCCCTCTGCGCCGCCCTGAGCGCGGCGGCCCCCGCGGCCCGCCTGGTGCACCTGGGCTCGGCCGCCGAGTACGGGCCGGGCACCCCGGGCGTGCCGGTCACCGAGTCGGCACCCGCCTGCCCGGTCGCGCCGTACGGCGCGACCAAGCTCGCGGGCACCCTCGCGGTGACCTCCGCCGCCCTGGACGCGGTGGTGCTGCGGGTCGGCAACCCGGTCGGGCCGGGAGCGCCCGCCGCGAGCCTGCCCGGCCGGCTCGCCGCCCTGCTTCGCGCGGCCGGGCGGGACCCGCAGGCCGTACTGCGCCTCGGGGACCTCTCCGCCCACCGCGACTTCGTCGACGTACGCGATGTGGCCCGCGCGGTCGAGCGTGCCGTCACCGCCCCCGCCCCGCTGCCGAAGGTGCTCAACATCGGCGGCGGCGCGGCCGTACCGGTACGGGAGCTGGCACACGGCCTGGCCCGGCAGGCCGGGTTCCGGGGCCGGCTGGAGGAGAGCGCGGGCGGCTCGGCGCGCTCGGCGCGGGTGTCCTGGCAGTGCTCGGACATCTCCGCCGCCGCCCGGGCCCTCGACTGGCGGCCGGCGCACAGCCTGGACGACGCCCTCGCCGCGCTGTGGGCGGCCACCGGGGAGCGGGTGCCGTGAGCCTGCTGGTGCCGCTGTACGTGCATCCGGCCGACGACCCGGGCGCCTGGCACCGGCTGGTCGGGGCGGCGGACCGCACCTACGCGGTCGTCCTCAACCCGGCGAGCGGGCCCGGTACCGCCCCCGACCCCGCGTTCACGGCGGCGGCCCGGGCACTGCGCGCCGCCGGGGCCCGGCTGCTCGGCTACGTCGACACCGACTACGGCGTGCGGGAACGGGCCCACATCACCGAGGAGGTGCGCCGGCACCGGGAGTGGTACGCGACCGACGGCTGCTTCCTGGACCGGGTGACGGCCGGCCCGGACGGACTGCCCGCCTGCCGTCGGCTGGTGCGGGACCTCAGACGGTCGGGCGCCGGGACCGTCGTGCTCAATCCGGGCGTGCACCCGGCGCCCGGCTACGTCCGCCTCGCCGACCTCACGGTCACCTTCGAGGGGCACTGGAGCACCTACGTGTCGTCGTTCACCCGCCCGGCCTGGACCGCCCGGCAGCCGCCCGAGCGGCTGTGCCACCTGGTCTACGGAGTCCCCGAGGCCCTGGTCCCGCTCGCGGTCCGCACCGCGCACGAGCGGGGCGCGGCGGTGTGCGGGCCGGTGACCGGAGAACCCCCCAACCCCTGGGCCGCGTTGACCCCGGCGCTGACCGGCGGCGACGGTGTGCGAGGCTGAGCCGATCAGTATCCGCACCCGGGAGGCAGCGACCAGCATGGCCGTCATCCACCACACCACCATCAAGCCGACCAAGACCGAACTGCTCGCCGGCTGGCTGCCCGGCCGCGCGTGGTACCGCGGCGGCCCCGCCCCGGTGCTGGAGCGGTCCGGCGGCTTCCGGCTGGACGACCCCGAGGGCGAGGTCGGCATCGAGTTCATCGTCGCCACCGACACCGCGAGCCCCGAACGGACGGCCTACCTGGCGCCGCTCACCTACCGCGGGGCGCCGCTGGAGGGCGCCGAGCACGCCCTCGTCGGCACCATGGAGCACGGGGTGCTGGGCACGCGCTGGGTCTACGACGGCTGCCACGACCCGGTCCTGGTCACCGAGGTGCTGGCGCTGATCGAGGGCCGGGCCCAGGCGATGGCCCAGAGCGTCAGCGACACCCCCGACCACGAGGTGTTCCGCTCCTGCACCGGCGCCCCGCTGTCCCTGGACGGCTTCACGCCCGAACCGGCCGACGACGCCGACGGCACGCGGCTGCCCGCCCCGGACGGCACGGTGCTCCGGTTCCACCGCGTCCTCGAACCCGTCGCCGGACAGCGCCCGCCGGCGCCCCAGGACGCGCTCGGCCACGTCACCGCAGGCTGGCCGGGCCCGGACGACGACCGGCTGTGGGCCGTCTTCATGACGCTGCGCCGGGCCTGAACCCCGCGGGCACCCGGTGGGCGCCGGGTGCCGTGCGCGCCGGGGACGCGGGCCCGCCCGCCCGGTCGCGGGGCGGACTCGGCGCGTCGCCGGCCGGCCGGGGCGCCCCCGCGTCCCCGGCGCTCCGCCGGCTCCCTCCGGACCCGGCTGCGGGCCGGGGGACGACGGACACCCGCACGGACCAACACCCGGCCGTGGACGGCTCCGCCCGGCGCAGCCCGGCGTGCGGCGGGTGCCCGCGCCGGGTCAGATGGTCTCGTGCGAACCTCCATACACCGTCTCCACGGCCGGTCCCGGCTCTGCCTCACCGGCGCCCTGACCGTCCTCCTCCTTCTCCTGACCAGCCCCCCGGCCGCGCCGGCCACACCCGACCCGACCGGGGGCCCGATCACCCGCGGCAACGCCTACATGGGCATCGGCGTCCTCACCCACGACGGCGCCTCGGACACCCCGCCCCCGGCCCCCCGCGCCACCCAGACCGAGGGCGTGGACGTCTCCAGCCACCAGGGCGAGGTCGACTGGCGGTCGCTGTGGGACAGCGGCGTCCGCTGGGCGTACACCAAGGCCACCGAGGGGACGTACTACACCAACCCCTACTTCACCCAGCAGTACGACGGCTCCTTCGACGTCGGCATGGTCCGCGGCGCCTACCACTTCGCCACCCCGGACACGGCCGGCGGCGCCGCGCAGGCCGACTACTTCCTGGCGCACGGCGGCGGCTGGTCGGCCGACGGCAAGACCCTCCCGGGCGTCCTCGACATCGAGTGGAACCCGTACGGCGACGCCTGCTACGGCAAGTCGGCGAGCGCCATGGTCGGCTGGATCCGCGACTTCCTCGACCGCTACAAGTCCCGCACCGGCCGGGCGGCGGTCGTCTACACGGCCACCAGCTGGTGGTCCGAGTGCACCGGGAACTACGCCGGTTTCGGACCGGTCAACCCGCTGTGGATCGCGCGCTACGCCTCCACGGTGGGGACGCTGCCGGCCGGCTGGCCGTCGTACACCATGTGGCAGTACACCTCCTCGGGCCCGTCGGTCGGCGACCACGACCGCTTCAACGGCTCCCAGGACAAGCTGCGGCAGTTCGCCACCGGCTGACCGCACCCGCCCGCGTCCGGTTCCGGCCGGGCGCCGGAGCGCCCCGAGCCGGTCCGCGCGCGTCACCGGGGCCGGGCGGCCTGCCCCGGGCGGGTGCACCGGTGCTGCGGGGCGCGTGCCCCGGGACGAGACTGCTGGGAAGACGACCGCTGCCTGGATGGTGATGCAGAGGTGAGCGCAGAACCGGGCGGGCCCCCGCTGGAGGAGTTCCTCGCCGACCCCGCCAGCTGCACGCTGGACATGGCCAGCGCCGTCAGCCGCTGCGCGAAGGCGCTGGGCCTGCGGCACGCCGTGGTCTACCTCGCCGACATCCAGCAACGGCACCTCGTGCCGCTCACCGACGTCACCGAGTCCCTGCTCATCGACGAGACGCTCGCCGGCTGGTGCTACCGCACCCAGTCGCTGCGGGTGGAGGAGTCCGAGCGGGACGGCATGACCGCGTGGTTCCCGCTGATCGACGGCGCCGAACGGCTCGGCGTCCTCGCCGTCCACACCCGGACGCTCAGCGCCGAGTCGCTGCGCCAGGGCCGTGCGATGGCCGCCCTGCTCGCCATGATGACCAGCTCCAAGCGGGCGTACAAGGAGACCTTCGTCCGCCGGACCCGCACCCGGGCGATGCACCTGCCCGCCGAGATGCTGCGCGCCTTCCTGCCCCCGCGCACCATCGGCAACCCCCACGTCGTCTCCACCGCCGTCCTCGAACCCGCCTACGACCTCGGCGGCGACGCCTTCGACCACGCCCTGACCACCGACACCCTGCACGCCGTCGTGCTGGACGCCATGGGCCACAACCTGCTCTCCGGGCTGACCAGCGCGGTCGCCCTGGCCGCCTGCCGCAACGCCCGGCGCGTCGACGCCGATCTGCTCTCCCTGGTGGACGGCGTCGACGAGGCGCTCAGCCAGTGGCTGCCGGACCAGTTCTGCACCGGGATCCTCGCCCGCCTCGACTTCTGCAGCGGTGTCCTGAAATGGGTCAACTGCGGCCACCCCGCGCCGCTGCTGATCCGCGACCAACGGCTGATCGTCGACGCGCTCTCCCGCGAGGCCGACCCGCCCATGGGCCTGCGCTCCCTGCTGAACGCGCGGGAGCGGCAGGTGCACGAGTCCCGGCTCCAGCCCGGGGACCGGGTGCTGCTCTACACCGACGGCGTCACCGAGGCGCGGACCGCCGACGGCAGACTGCTCGGCCTGGAACGGTTCGCGGACTACGTCATCCGGGCCAGCGCCACCGGCGAGATCGCGCCCGAGACGCTCCGCCGCCTCATCCACTCGCTGCTGGACTCCCCGGACAGCCGGCTCCGTGACGACGCCACGATCCTGATGTTCGAGTGGCAGCCGAACGGCCAGCTGCCGGGGAGCCGCCTCGTCGGTTAGGCGCGGCGGCGACCGGCCTCGTCGGTCGGGCGGCACGGCCCGCGCGGCAGGCACCCGGGCATCGCCCGAGCGCCGTTACGGGGCCACCAGGGGAAGCGGCGCGAAGACGTGCCGCTCCCAGAGCCGGCGCGACGCCTCCTCCGGATAGGGGGCGACCGCCGGCACGGTGTCGAAGACCTGGACGAGGCGCCGGTCGGTGTCGTAAGCGGGCCAGCCCGGGTCCCCCGTGGCCGCGAAGGAGGTCCAGGCGGAGCGGAAGCGGGCGGACAGCGCCTCGGTCCGCGGGGACGGTACCGGACCGATCAGCATGTCTCCGATGCCGCCGGAGGCACCGAAGACGAGGGGCACGTCCAGGCCGTGGCAGGAGCCGAGCGCACCGTCGCCGGCCGGGGCGGGGAAAGTGAGCTCGTACAGGTACGCCCGGCCGCCGCCGGACGTGTGCGCCTCGGCCAGGTGCAGGGAGGGCATGCGGAACAGCCAGTCGGACCGGACGAGTTCGCACAGCTGCTCCGCGGAGGCGTCCGGGAACGCCGCGCGGTAGGCCTGCCCGGCGTCCGGTGCCGGACCGAACAGACCGAGGACCAGTGCGGCGTGTTCCTCGTCCACGCGGTGGCCCAGCGTTCCGTCCAGGTGGAGGAAGAACCGGTATTCGTCCCGGGTGTGGCCGATGACGAGTTCCATGTCCCGCGCGGCACCCCTCGCCAGTGCCTCCCAGGGTGTCGCCGCCAGCACGTCACCGTCGACGACGGGGGCGAAGGCGGTCGGTGTCAAGGCGACCGGGCCCCAGCGGTGGGCGTACGCACGCATCCGGGAGCCGAGCGCGGCCCCGGCCTCGGTCAGCTTGCGCGGATCCACCTCCGACAGGTCGGCCGTCGTCGGGCGCAGCCCGATCCCGCCGACGAGGACCTCGGCGATGTCCTGGGCCAGCGCCTCCGAGAAGAGTGGACCCGGCACGCTCTGGGCGATGGCCCTGCGGAACAGCGACCGGGCCCGGGGCATGGCCAGGAGGGCGGAGACGGACCCGGCGCCGGCCGACTCGCCGAAGACGGTGACCTGTTCCGGATCGCCCCCGAAGGCGGTGATGTTCTCCCGTACCCACTCCAGGGCGGCGACCTGGTCGAGCAGGCCGCGGTTGGCGGGCGCGCCCTCGATCCGCAGGAAACCCTCGACCCCGACACGGTAGTTGAAAGTGACCATGACCACCTCGTTCTCCCGGGCGAGGCGGCTTGCGTCATAGGCGGGATCGTCGGCGGAACCGAGCTTGTAGGCGCCGCCGTAGATCCACACCATGACCGGGCGCCGCGCGGCCGGATCGGGGTCCGGCGTCCATACGTTCACGGTCAGCCAGTCGTCGCCGGACGGTGTGCTCCCGGCGGGAGCCGTCTCGGGCCCGACCGGCTCCTGCGGAGGGGGCGGGCCGAACGCCAGGGCGTCGCGCACGCCGTCCCAGCGGTCCACCGGGCGGGGCGCGCCGAACCGCGCCGCACCGACCGGCGGCCGGGCGTACGGGATGCCGCGGAAGACCGCGAGCCCTTCCTCGCGCCGGCCGCGGACCGCGCCCGCCGTGGTCGTGACCTCAGGGACATCGCGCATGCTCATGGTCATCCTCGGTGACATTGACTCAGCCGGACTCGCCCGAAGCCAGTCAATCACCCAACTCACCCAACTGAATACTTTTGCACGGGAGTTGACGTTGCCGACTCGCGGAAGAGGGAGACGGGCTAGGTGCCCGAGGCGAGCAGCTGGTCGGCCAGCCGGTGGGCCTGGGCCAGCAGGACGCCGTAGGTGGCGACCTCGTCGGGATCGTCTGTCGTGGCGCGGGCGAGGTCCCGGCGCAGCACGGTGAGGGCGTCGCGCAGGTCCGCCACGGCCTCGCGCAGCTCGCCCTCGTGGTCGTCGCCGAACCGGCTGTGACTGTAGAGCCGCAGTGCGTCGGCGGTGCGGCACAGGAACTGCCCGTACCGCCGGGCGAGCGCGGGGTCCGGCCGGGGCGCGGAGCGGTCCTCGGCGGCGGCCTCCAGCACCGTGCGGGTCACCTCGGCGGTGTGCACGGCCGCGTAGTCCAGGACCATCAGCGCGTCCTCGTACCCCTTGCCGGGCGGCGGCACGGCCCCCCTGCGGCGGCGCGGGTTGACGCGCAGGCTCTCCCGGCTCCACTCCACCGACGAGCGGGCCTGCTCCACCCGCCGGGGCAGCCGCAGGGCGCGGTCGTGCCAGGCACCGGCCTCCGCGGCGTCCCAGCGGCCCGCGGCCAGCCCGTCCGCCACGTCCCGCAGGATGCCGTGCGCCTCCGCCACCGCGTCCCGCAGTGCCGCCTGGGTGTCGCGCAGATACAGCGGCGGCCGGACCAGCGCGTTGACCGCGATGCCGACGACCGCGCCGAACAGGGCCTCGGCGAGCCGGGCCGCGGAGGTGGACACGGACACCGGTCCGCCGGTCAGCACGAACAGGGCGCCGGTGGCCGCGTACACCCCCTGGCTGCCCAGGCGCCGCCACTGGCCCAACAGCATCGCCAGCGGCAGGACCACCGCCATCGCGGCCACCGGGCTGGGCAGCAGCAGCCCGAGCGCCGTGGCCGCGACCGTGCCGGCGGCGATCGCCGCGAGCTGTTGCAGCCCGTGCGCCATCGACCGGTACACGGTCGACTCCACCAGCACCACCGCGACCCAGGGGGCGACGAACGCCACCGGTGCCTTCAGCCACCAGCCCGCCACCGCCCAGGCCACCCAGGCGGCCAGCGCCGCCTTCACGGCCTGCACGGCCAGGTCCCGCTCCCGTCCGGGTCCCGCCCAGGCCCGCCGAGCCGCGCCCGCCGCGGCCGACAGATCGCGTCGCAGAGCCTGCCAGGTCAGTCGTATCCCACGTATCCCACGCACGCGGGCCCGGGTGCCACCTCCCGGGCCCTTCCATGCCGGCGCACATCCGTGCCGACGCACACGGCGGCGGCGCCGCCTCCCTGGGACGGGGAGACGGCGCCGCGTTCCTCACACGCCTCGCGGCGTCAGATCAGCCACCCGAGGAAGTGGGCGAGGCCGGCGAGGATGTCGGTGAGAAGGTTCATGTCGTGCTGCTCCTTGCGGTGTTTCCTAGTGGGACATGTGTGAACTCCGGTCTGCAGCCCGTCCGTTCGCACATCACGAGTGTCGTCCCGGCACACCGGTCACGGTGGTCGCATGAGCGACGATCACCTGTTCCAGGGAACAGGTGATCCCTTGTTCGGATGATCCCTTGTTCGGATCGGCCGACCGATCGGACGAGGGATCGGCCGAGGGATCGGACGAGGGATCATCCGACGGATCGGCCGACGGCTCAGGGCGGCGCCGCCCGCAGCGCGTTCAGCACCGCCCACACCACCGACACCAGCGGCACCGCCACCACCGCGCCGATCACCCCCGCGACGATGCTGCCCGCGATCACCGACACGGCCACGACCAGCGGATGCAGCCGCACCGCCCAGCTCATCACCAGCGGGTGCAGCACGTGCCCCTCCAACTGGCCGATCACCACGATCAGCACCAGCACCCCCGCCGCCGTCAGCGGACCCCGCCCGGCCAGGGCGACCACCGTGGCCACACCGAGCGCCACCGGGGAGCCCACCAGCGGCACGAACGCGGCGAAGAACTCCAGCACCGTCAGCGGCAGCGCCAGCGGCACCTTCAGCACCAGCAGCACCACACCCACCAGCACGGCGTTGGTGGCGGCCACGATGATGATGCCGCGCGTGTACCCCGCGAAGGTCCGCCAGGCCGCCCCGCCCGCCCGGTCCCACACCGGACGGGCGCCGCTCGGCAGCAGCCGGTCCCGCGCCCAGGCCCACAGGCGCTCCCCGGAGTGCAGGAAGAACACCGACGCGAACAGCGCCAGCGCGGCGCCGGTGACCAGCTCCACGACCCGGCCCAGCTCGCCGACCGCGCTGCTGATCAGCGCCGACCGGTGTGTGGCCACGTAGTGCGTCACCTGCTGCTGGAGCCGGGACAGCGCGCCCGGACCCAGCCGGAACGGCGGCCGGCGCAGCCACTCCTCGATGCGGTCCACCCCGCCGTGGAACTCGCTCGCCAGCCGCCCCGACTCGCCCGCCACCGCGCCGCCCACCAGCGCGAGCAGGCCCAGCAGCAGCACCACACTGCCCACCAGTGTCCCGGCCACGCACAACGGCCGGGGCAGGAACCGGGCGAGCAGATCGGTCGGCGGGCGCAGCACGGACGTCACCACCAGCGCGACGAACAGCGCCACGGCGACCAGCTGGAAGCTGCCGAGGAGGCTGAACACGCCGTAGACGGCGATCCCGACCAGGATCAGCCGCCAGGCGTACGCCGCGGCCACCCGCAGCCAGGGCACCGTCCGTTCCGCCGCCCGCACCGGCCCCGCCCCGGGCTCCGCGCGGGGCGGGACCGGCAGCCGCACGGAGTACGCCGGCCGGCTGCCCAGGACCGTGCCCCGGGCCCGGCCCGGCCGCCCGCCCCTGGGCCGGCGCGCGTCGCCCACCACCGCTGCCGCCTCCTCTCCGCCTGACGGCCGGTCACCTCCACAGCACCGTAAGCACACGGGGCGCGGGCGGCGCGTTTGGCGCGCAGGTGGCCGTATCCCGCCCGGGGAGGCTGCCACCGCGCAGGGGTGGGCCGTACGGGGACCGGGACATCCGGCGATGCGTCGGCGGGGCGGGAGCCTCTGGTCATCCCCGTCTCGGTGCCGCTGTTCCCTTCCCTCCGTCTGCTGCCGGACGGGCCGGAGCGGGCCGGGGACCGGCGGGAGCCGTGGCCCGCCGGGGCGTGGCGCTCCCGGCACCGCCGCGTTCCCGGGCGTCGCCGGCCGGTGCGGGCACGCCGTCACCGAGCGGCGCGGGCCGCCCGCTGCACCGGCGGTAGCGGACGATCGCCTTCGCCAGCTCGATCCGCTCGGGTTCGGGAAGGGCGCCGCCCTGGACGTAGCCGAGGACGTGCTCGGCGACCGTGCGCAGCTTGACGTTCGTGCGCTGGGAGACGTCCCGCAGCGCCCGCCAGGCCTCCTCCGGGGCGATCTGCCCCAGGACCACGACGGCGCCGATGGCCTGGTCGATCACCGCGTGCGAGGTCACGGCGCGCCGCAGGTGCCGGTTCTCCTCCAGCAGCCGGTCGTAAGCCGCCGCCAGGTCGGTCGCCGAGAGCAGGGCCAGGGGCTGGTTCCGGGAGAGGGCGAAGAAGGCCATGGAGCACCTTTTCGGGTGGGGGGCGTCACGGCCTACGCCTGCCCCCAGCGGGCGCCTGCACACGAATCGAATCAGCCGCATGGACCGCCGTCACGTGGGAGCGGGCCACGGGGGACGGCACACCGGGTGGCGAGGGGCCGCGCGCACTGGGCGGTGGGGGCCGAGAGGCGTGACGGCGGTACGGCGTGACGACGGTGGGGTGTGACGGGAGTGCTTCCGCCGTGCCGGGCGCCCTCGTTCGGTGTACGCGCGTACGGTCGGGTGCAGCGCACGCGCGTCCGGGTCACCGGCGGCGCCACCGTCCGTGTCCCCGGCCGGCCGCCGGTGTCAGGCGAACCGCCCCGTGTCCTGGGTCGCGCGGGCCACCGGCAGCAGCTCCCGGATGTCCGCGGGCAGCGCGTTCGCCATTCGCTCGGTCAGCTCCGGGGCGAGCGCGGCGTCCAGCACCTCCAGTACCGCGGCGGCGTCCCGCAGCGCCCGGTCCTCGTCGGTGCCGGCCCGGACCGCGACCCGTCCGGTGAAGGTGGTCAGCCCGAACCGCTCGCCCGCGGCCCCGGAGTCCCGTCCGGCGGAGGCGTCGGCCGCTTCCCGCATGGCCGCCGCCATGTCCGGCGGCAGCTGGGCGGCCACATGCCGGGCGAGCCCGGACGGCAGCCGTTCCGCCAGCGTGCTGACGACGGCGTGCGTGGCCCGCTCGGCCGTACCCCGGTCCGGCAACTGGGCCAGCGCCTGCACCTTTCCGATCATCTCGTCGTGCCGCATGAGACCGGTCCCTTCCGCACGATGCGCTGCGTACGCCCCTCCGGCGGGCGTGGCACCCGTCCGCCCGGGTACCCCGCGCCCGCCCCGCGTCACCGGCGACCGGGCCGCGGCCCCGGTTGCGTCGGCCGCCCGTCGCGGGGTACGTGTCGGCAGCGGGGCATCTGCGACAGCGGAGGCAGGAGGTGCGTGTGGCGGCTGCGGGACTGGCGGCACCGTTGTGGGACCTCAACGTCGGGCAGGGGCCGCGGCAACTGGCCGAACTGGGGCTCGCGCTGCTGCTGTCGAGCCTGATCGGCTGGGAGCGCGAGGCCCAGCAGAAGAGTGCGGGGCTGCGCACTCACACCCTGGTCGGCATCGCGAGCGCCCTGATGATGGAGGTCTCCCAGCACGGTTTCAACGCGGTGCTCGGCCTGCAGAACGTGTCCTTCGACCCCTCACGGGTCGCGGCGCAGATCGTCTCCGGCATCGGGTTCATCGGCGGCGGACTGATCTTCGTACGACGGGACGCCGTACGGGGCCTGACCACGGCCGCCACCATCTGGCTGACCTGCGCGGTCGGCATGGCCTGCGGCGGCGGGCTGCCCGTGCTCGCGCTGGCGGTGACGGCCCTGCACTTCCTGGTGGTCCGGGGTTACCCGCTGCTGTCGTCCCGGCTGGTCCCCGGCCGGGCCGCCACCGCGTTCGAGGCGCGCCTGACCTACCGGACCGGGACGGCGCTGCTGCCCCGGCTGTTGCAGACATGCACCCGGCGCGGTTTCCGCATCGTGCAGGTCAAGGTGGAGCGGCTGCCCGGCCGCACCGACGACGCCGCGCGGGTGCTGCTGCAACTGGAGGGCACCGCGGACCCCTCCGCGCTGGCGTCGGAGCTGTTCCGGGACGACGGCGTGCTGGACGTGGAACTGTCCACCGCGAGGGAGGAGGAATGACCGTGTGCCCGTGATGACCGGGCGCCCGGTCTTGCCTACGGGCGCTCACGGTGTCGCTCGGCCGGTTTTCCGCGGGGTGGTCCGCCGTTCAGTCCTCGACCGTCTGCTGGGTCGCGGTCCAGGCGTACTGGAGCCAGTCCGCCACGGTCAGCGCGCCGAAACCGGCGCACACCAGCCGGGTGAGCCGAGGTGACGCGGCGTAGGAGCACGCCAGGGCGCCGGCGGCCCAGGCCGCGGTGCAGAACGGGCAGGAGATCAGGTCGCCGACGGCCCGCCGGAGCCCGGAGCCCCTGGGCTCGTCCATGACCTCGCCGGCCTTGCCCTCGTCGGCGCGGCGGGTGAACGGCACCCGGAGGAAGCTGGTGATCTTGTCCTTGGTCACCACCCGGGACGCCTTGTACGCCGCTGTGCCCATGAGCAGCACGTCCCAGGGCGGCACGTCCGGTGGCAGTCGTACACCCCGGCGCCGGGCCAGCAGGGCGAAGGAGCCGATGCCTCCCGCGAACACGGAGGCAAGGGCGGCGTACCCGCCCAGTGGCAGGCCGTCCCCGGCGTCGTACGGTTCGGCGTCCGTCGTCATGAGACCTCCCAGATCCCACAGTGTCCCGCGGCCCCGTGCCGGGCGCGGAAACGAGTGCCCCTCCGGCCGGTGGCGACACTCCGCCTTGTGGCGGCGGCCGGAGGCGCATATTATTCATCACGTGATGAATAACTGCTCTTGAGAAGGGCGGCGAGGCGATGGACGACAAGACCGCATGCTGTGTCGTGGGCGGCGGACCGGCGGGCATGGTGCTCGGGCTGCTGCTGGCCCGCGCCGGGGTCCGCGTGACCGTGCTGGAGAAACACGCCGACTTCCTGCGCGACTTCCGCGGCGACACGGTCCACCCGTCGACCCTGGCGCTGCTGGACGAACTGGGCCTGGCCGAGCGCTTCGCCCGGCTGCCGCAGCGCCGGGTCCGCACCGTCCAGCTGCCGGTGGGGGCCGGCCGCGCGCCGGTCACGGTCGCCGACCTCTCGGTCCTGCGCGGTCCCTACGACTACGTGGCGATGGTGCCCCAGTGGGACCTGCTGGACCTGCTGGCCGAGGAGGCCCGGCGCGAACCGTCCTTCGAGCTGCGGATGAACACCGAGGCGACGGGGTTCCTCGTCGAGTCCGGGCGGGTCACCGGGGTGCGCTACCGCACCGCCGACGGCGGCGCCGGCACGTTGCGCGCCGTCCTCACCGTGGCCTGCGACGGCCGGGGATCGCTGGCGCGCGCCCGGCCGGAACTGCGGCTGCGCCGCTTCGCCTGCCCCATGGACGCCTGGTGGTTCCGGTTGCCGCGGCGCGACGGCGACCCGTCCGGGCTCGTCGGCAGCGCCGGTGACGGCCTGCTGGCCGCGATGATCGACCGCGGTGACTACTGGCAGTGCGCGGCGCTCATCCCCAAGGGCACCGACGCCGAGCGCCGCGCCGCCGGCCTCGACCGCTTCCGGGCCGACTACACCGCCGCCGCCCCCTGGCTCGCCGACCGTGCCCAGGCCCTCGGGTCCTGGGACGACGTCAAGCTGCTCGACGTCCACCTGGACCGTCTGCGCCGCTGGCACCGGCCCGGCCTGCTGTGCATCGGCGACGCGGCACACGCCATGTCCCCGGTGTTCGGCATCGGCATCAACCTCGCCGTACAGGACGCCGTCGCCGCCGCCCGCCTCCTGGCCGGGCCGCTGCGGCGGGGGAGGGTGCGGCTGCGCGACGTACGCGCCGTGCAGCGTCGTCGCCGCCCCACCACGGTCGCCACGCAGGCGCTCCAGCGGGCCGCCCACGCCCGCTTCATCGCACCGGTCCTGCGGGGTGCCCCGCCCCTGGGCGGCCCGGAGCGCGCCCGGCGCGTCGCGACCCTGGTCACCGCGGCGCCCTGGCTGCGCCGCCTCCCCGCGTACTTCCTCGCCTACGGCGCCCGCCGCGAACACCCCCCGCCCCCGGCGCCCCACCACCGACCGTCGGCCACGGAGCACCCCACCCTCCCTTGAAGAGCGTTTCTTCCCATGACGAGCGGTTCATGACACGCCTGGCGGACAGCGGCCGTATCCGAGCGACCTGTCCGGTGCCCCTTGGGAATTGCCGCAACCGACCCGGTCAGCCTGGCGGGCCGGACGAGGAGGGAAGGGCTCCCGTGGCGGCGGTATCCGGCACACGACGTCGCCCCATGGGAAACCCCCTGCGGATACGCCGCGACCCTGCCCGGAAGGGTTTCAAGGTGATTCCGCGGCGATGGGTCGTCGAGCGGACCTCCGGCCGGCTCACGCAACCACCCACCGCCGCCTCGCCCGCGACGGCGACTTCACGCGTGTGTCGGGCCCTGCCGCAACACGCCGAATCGCTGATCCAACAGAGCAACGCACTCATGCAGACTCGGCATCGGCAGACCGGCACGGTCACGCATCACAGCGATCGCCCGCACGTTTCGCCCGGCCGGGACGAGGCGGTCCACCTCCGACCGCACCTCGACCGAGAGCCGGTCCCACGGCACGTTCTCCACACCCGCATTGAACCCCACGGGCCGCACTCGAGAGCGACCGCGTCCCCTCGAACCGCCGGCTCACCACACAACCCCGCCGGGATGTGACCGGGCGGATCGCGCGAGGGCCGGGTGAGGCGGAAGCACCTCGGCTGGGAGATGTCCTCAGGAGCGGCCGGTGTGCAGCACCTCGCGGTCCCACAGGTGGCGTGGCTGCGTGTGCAGCCGCCAGTAGTGCTCCGCGATGTCGTCGGGGTCGAAGTCGGTGCCGGGGGCGACCGGGCCGTCCACAGTGACGCTCGCCGCGTGCACCCCGGAGGGCCCGTACTGCTGATCGAGCAGCGCGACCAGAGTCCGCACGCCCGCCTTGCCCAGGGAGAGGCTCACGTACTGCGGCTTGGGCTCGGGCATGCCGCCCGTGACGAGGAACGTTCCGCTTCCGCGCGTCGCCATGCCCGGCGCGAGGCGTGCCGCGGCGTTGAGCGCTCCGACCACGTTGACCGCCCACGCCTCCATATGGTCCCGTACCGACAACTGGCCCAGCTCGTCCGCCCGGACCAACGCGGCGTTGTACACGGCGACATCGGGAACGCCGTGCTCTCCGACGGCCTGGTCCAGGGCCGCGTCCAACTCGCCCCGGTCGGTGCTGTCGGCCTGCACCGTGAGGACTGGCACGCCTTGGGGAGCGACCGCGGCCGCCGCGGCGCGCAGTGTCTGCGCACCCCTGGCGATCAGCGTGATCGGCATACCCTCCTTGGCGAACCGACGGGCGACTGCCTGCCCGATCCCCGGTCCCGCACCAATGATCACCGCACCCGGCATTGTCCGGCTCCCCACTTGACGATCAACGATACTGGGGACGGTAAGGCATCACATCCATGTGAAGGTCAAGGAGTGGGCACCGCATGCGAATCGGCGACCTGGCTCACCGAACCGGCGTGAGCCGGAGGCTGTTGCGCTACTACGAGGAGCAGGGCCTGCTCCGGCCGACCCGGTTGGACAACGGCTACCGCGATTACGCCGAGGCGGACGTCGCCACGGTGAACCACATCCGGTTGATGCTCGCCGCCGGGCTCTCCACCTCGGTCATCGCCAAAGTCGTGCACTGCGTGCGCGACAAGGACGAACTGCGAGTGCCGTCCGGCTGTCCCACCTTCATCGCCGAGTTGCGGCGCGAGCGGGCCCGCATGACCGAGACGATCGTCCGACTCGAGGATTCCCGGCGGATACTGGACCGCGTTCTCGACACCGTGCCCCGCGACGGAGCGGATTCGTCACCCGGGACCGCCCAGCCGGGCGCGCGCCTTCACCGGCCCGGCGGCCGCCCTGCGGACGCCGGCCGGGGAGACCACCGAGTTCGCCCCTCCTTGTCTCGATTGGTCGTCGTGGACGAACTCGGTCAGCTGAAGGAGAGCAAGGCGCCATAGGCGCGGTGGCGGGCGAGACGCGTTTTCTTTCGTGTAAGCACCGTTGTCGGAACAGAAGGCTCCGTGTTCCACTGATTTCCTTCCGCCACAACGATCACCCGCTCCCGGGCGGGAGAGCCATCCAGAGGGATCCGTGTGTGATGACCTGGGGTTCGACAGGCTCCTCGGCGAGGAAGGCTTCTTCGCGCGCATGCTCGGGCGGTCACCCTCGGGTGCAGGCCGTGAACCGCTGTACGGTCCCGACATCCCGGTCGTGCTGCTCACCGGCGGCCCCGGCATGGGCAAGGGGCGGCTGCTGCGCGCCGTACGGGACCGTTTCGCCACCAAGCTGCCGGTGATCTACCTGGACTGCGGCTCACCCGTCTACGCCGACCGGGCCGAGCCGGAGCCCGGCGCCCGCTCGGCCGCCACCGAGGTCCTGGTCGAGGCCGCCCGCCGGCTGTCCACCTGGCAGGGCACGGGCGGCTCGTTCACCTTCCCGCGGCTCTTCGCGGGCCTCGCGATGATCGCGACCGGTGCCGCGGACGGCACCCCCGAGGCGGTCGCGGCGGAGGTCGAACGGTACGCGGAGTTACCCCAGCGGCAGCGCCTGCGCGGCCTGGGCGCCGGCGACTTCTGGCGCGGCGCCCTCCTCGGTGCCATCCGGAACCTGCTGGCCACGCTGTCCGGACAGGCCCTCGACCCGTACTCCGCCGCGGTGAGCACCGCCCTCGTGGACGCCCTCGTCTCCGGCCTGGCACCCCGCGGCAAGGCCGAGATGGCCCGCATCTACGGCGCCTACCCCGGCGCGGCCGGCCAGCCCGAGCACGGCCTGCGCGACCTCGCCGCCGACTTCAAGGCCGGCGGCGAGGGACGGGAGGTCGCCGAGCGCTTCCTCTTCCAGGCGCTGCGCGAAGACCTGGAAGCCGCCTACACGGGCGCGGTCGGCTGGCTGCGCCGGGTCGGCCGCCCCGCGGTGCTGCTGGACCGCGCCGAGTCACCGCTGGGCGAGCAACTGCTGCGCGCCGTGCTCATCGACCGCCGCGACGGGCAGCGCGACCGGGTGGTGATCGTCGGCACCGCGCGCCGCGCGGACGGCGGCGCCTTCCTGTACGAGGGACTGCCGCCCGAGGGGGTACCGGCCCCGGCGGAGTTCCGGCCGGCCGGCGGCTCCCCGCCCGCATGGTCCCGGCGCACCGACGCCGCGGCGGGCCGGGCACCGCTGGCCGACGGGGTCCTGCTGCTGCGGATGCCCCTGCTCACCGGCGACCAGCTGCGCCGGGAGACCGAGCGCAGGCAGCGGCGCGCCGAACCGGAGGGCGGCACCAACCGCCGCCGTATCGACGCCGCCGTGGCACGGCTGAGCGGCGGACGCCCGCACACGGTGATCCGGCTGGCCGAGGCCGCCGCCGCCTTCCGCATGCCGGCGGACGCCAACGACCGGGCCATCCTGGACGCCCCGCTGAACGTCACGGCTGACGGCGCCGCCGAGCGGCCCGTGGCCGAGGTGCTGCTGCGCGAACTCGTGCTGGACCAGCTTCCGGTGCGGCTGCCGGCCGAACACCACGACCACTGGCTCGACCTGCTCACCCATCTGTCGGTGGCGCACGACACCGAGTGCGCGGACGTGCTGCTGCGCCACCATCAGCGGGGCCACGTCCACCGGCTGACGGCCCATCACGTGGAGCAGTTGCTCACCGACACCGGATGGCCCGCCTGCGAACGGCACTTCATCGGGGACTTCGGTCTGCGCCAGCTGCTGGTGCACCGGCTGTACGCGTTGCTCCCCGACGGCGCCGCCTGGTACGCCGACCACCATCTGCTGCGCGACCACTACACCGGACGCGCGGCGGACGAAGGGGCACCGAGCGGGACCGCCTTCCACTCGGTCACCGCACACCGGATGAACCACCACCTGGTCTCCGGCGGGGTCGACGACGTGGTCCGCCATCTGGCCGGCACGCTGCCCGGCCGCCCCCGGGAGTGGTGTGCGGAGCTGCTGGAGATCGCCCAGGCGCCGTACCCGTCGGGCGCGGACACCCGCCGGGAGCGCGCCCAGGGGCTGGTCGCGGTGGACGGACCGGCGTTGCGCCGCACGGTCGACCAGCTGCTGCACGCGGTGTGGCTGTGCGAGGAGCGGACCAGGCCCACCGGCCGGGAGACCGCCCGCACGCTGGCCAAACTGCTGGACCTCCTGTCGATCATGGAGTTCGAGGGCGCCGGGCAACTGGGCCGGACCGCCACCGAGTGGAGCGGGCTCGCGGAGAACGACCAGCCGCTGCTGCGCTGCACCTGCACCGATCAGCTCGGGCGAAGGAGATGACGCGGATGCCCAGGTGGAAGAAGATCCTCTACGCCCTGCTGGGCACGGCGGTCCTGGTGGCCGGGGGCCTGTTCGGGTGGACCTTCCTCCACCGGCCGGACACCTGCGCGGACGGCGTCGAGCGGATCGGCGACGAGTGCGTCGGCGTCAACGGCGAGGGCTACGACTTCGACACCCCGGAGATCAGCGGCGTCGCCCGGGCCATCGCCCAGGAGAACGAGAGGATCGAGAAGGAGCCGCATGTGACGGTGGCGATGATGCTGCCGCTCCAGTCCGGCAGCGAGGCGCTGCGCCGGCAGATACGCAGCGACCTCCACGGGGCCTACCTGGGCCAGCTGCAGGCCAACGAGGGCGAGGGCGAACCGCCGAAGATACGGCTGGTGCTGGCCAATCCCGGCCGGGAGTACGCGCACCAGGCACCGGTCGTGGACACCCTGCTGCGCATGGCCCGCTCGCCCGAGGACCGGCTGCGCGCCGTCACCGGCTTCAACCTCAGCCTCGACGCCACGACAGAGGCCGTCAGACGCCTGACCGCGCACAAGGTCCCCGTGCTCGCCTCCCGGATCACCGGCGACGGGATCGCGAACGAGGAGGGCCTGGACGCGGTGGCGAAGCCGAAGTTCCCCGGCCTGGCCCGGATCATCCCCACCAACCTCGAGGTGGCCCGGGCGCTGGCCGCCTTCACCGGGGGACAGCGCCGGGAGGACCGCCGCACGGTGCTGGTCCACGACACCCGCCAGGACAGTTACAACGAGTCGCTGGCGAAGGCGTTCGCCAGCATCGAGGAGAAGGGCCCGGCCGGCCCCGCCGAGATGCCCTTCACCTCCCCGGCGATCGACGAGGCGGGCTCCACCGGCAACGATTTCACCGAGATCGCCAACAACATCTGCAGCTCCGAGGCCGACACCGTCTACTTCGCGGGGCGCACGCTGCACCTGCGGCTCTTCGCGCTCAAGCTCGCCGAGGTCGGCTGCGCGAAGCGGCACTACACCATCATCAGCGGCTCCGACGCCGCCTCGCTGCGGCAGTACATGAGCGGGGACGACTGGGAGAAGCTGCGCGGCACGGATGGCCAGGCCAAGGTGACGGTGCAGTACGCCGCCCCCGCGCACCCCGCGGCCTGGGAGACCGAGCTGACCGCCTGGCGGAAGGACTGGCGCGACAGCCACGGACGGGAGCCCACCGCGAGGGAACTGCCCCAGTACCTCGCGGAGCCCAAGAAGGCCCTGGACGACCTGCGGGACCTGATCGAAACCGTCCGGCTCCGCAGGACCGACCTCGGCGCCGCGCCCAACCTGGACGACTCCCGCACGATGCTCGTGTACGACGGCATGGTCACCGTCGGCACCGCGCTGCACCAAGTGCAGAGCGGCCCCGCCGAGAAGGTCCCGGGCCTGAGGGAGGTCGGCCAGGAGTGGGTACGGATGAACGCCCAGCACCGGGTGCCGGGAACCAGCGGCCTGATCTGCCTGACCGGCGGCGGCAACCCGTACGACAAGCCGGTGGCGGTGGTCGAACTGGACCCGGGCCGCAAGGGCGAGGGCACCCTCAAGTACGTCGGCCTGGGCTGGCCCACCGGCGCTCCCCAGCCGAAGAACTGCGTCATCCCCAGCAGCACCCCCTGACACCGCGACCCGGCGCGGGCGTGCGTCACCTCACATATGACCTGGTGCGCACCCCCTCCCGGGCACGCCGGACGCCCGGCTACCGTGGCGAGGAGCCCTGTATCCCCTCACCTCGGACGGCCCGGCTGTGCTCACTGACCTGTCCCCCCTGATCGCCGCCACGGCGCGCTGGCTGACGGTCGCCTACCCGCCCAGCGGCGGCGCGCTCGCCGCCGCGCTGTGCGAGGCGCAGGCCCGGCAGGCGGCGACGGTCGCGGCCCGGCTGCGCTACCCGACCGAGATCGACGCGGGCCTGGTCACCCTGGCCGGCCCCGGCGGCGCCGCCCGCCTCGACTGGATCACCGGCGCGGAACCGGCCGGCGAGCACGCCGCCGAGGACTGGGCCTGGCGCACCTGGGTGGACGAGGTCGTGGCCAGCTGGGCCGCCGCGCTGCTCACCGACCCCGGGCTGGCCGTCCTCGCGGTCACCGCGCTCGCCGACGGCGGAGACACCGCCCACGCGCCGGCCGAGTACCGCCGGCTGCTCGCCCCCGACGACCGCGACCGCCGCGCCGCAGCGCTGCTCCGCCACCCCGACCTGCTGGCCCCCGTGGCCGCGCTGCACCGCGACCAGCTCCTGGACCGCCTCGCGCCGGAACGCCCGCTCGCGGCCTGACCGCCGGACGAGCCGTTCCGGCGGGGCGGCGCGCCGAGACCGGTCCACGGCCGGTGCCGGCTGCGGCCCGGCCCGGCGCACGCCGCGGGCTCCCCGGCGGATCGGGGAGGCCCGCGGTCTCCGACTGTTCGGTGTCTGGGACTCGGCATCCGGCTGGTGCTCGGTGCCGGGCCGGAGTGGGCCGGCGGGCTACGCGTTCTCCGGCCGTTCGCCCTTCGGACCGCGACCGCGTTCCGTCTTCGGGCCCCCGCTCCGCTCTTCCGGCTCCTGCCGCAAGGTCTCCTTGGCGACGGCGTTGGCGTCCTGGTCGGAGATCCCCGAGCGCTCGGCCTCCTTGCGCAGCCGAGCCCTGCGGGTGTCGTACTTCTTGCTGCCGGGTTCGGGCACGGCGATCACCTCCGGCCCCCGGGTCGCCGCGCCTTTCCCCGGCAAACGCCCACCCGGGCTCCCGGTGCGCGGATCAGCCGGCCGCGTTGTCGGTCCGCACGCGCACCTGCTCCTCCAGCCGCCGCAGGCTGCCGTCCAGCGCCTCGCCCACCGCCCGCTCGCCCGGGTCGTGGCTCTCGTCGAAGAACGACAGGTGCACGGTCACCTCGCTGGCGCCGCTGCCGATGCCCGCCACCTGGAGCCAGCCGGTGTAGGCGCCCTGCTCGCGGGTGCCCCACTCCAGCCGCATCTGGTCCGGCTCGGCCCGCAGCAGGGCGGGCAGGTCCTGGCCGGACAGGTCCTCGTGCACGGTCACGGCGGGCGGGTCCTCGACGCGCACGTGCAGGGCGTCCGGGAGCCAGGCGTCGAGCTGGGCGACGTTGGCCGCCTGATCGAAGACGTGCTCGGGCTGCGCGGGCATCGTGCGGGAACGTTCGTACTCGGACATCGCGGTAGCGCCCCTTCCGGTCGGAAGTCGTACCCCGACCGCGTGCCCCTTCCACGGCCGCCGAAAAGCCCCCGCCGCCGACCGTGGGCGACGGACGGGCTCGGACCGCCGCGCGCGCCGTCCGCTCCACCAGGGACACGCCGTGCCCACGCACGGCGACCACCGTCGTGGCGGTCGTCGTCGGCGTCCTGGCCGGGGGAGCGTCGTTGTGGAACGCGTTGTCCAGGACCTGCCGCCGGCCCTCACCGGCGCCGGCCTGCCGCTGCTCCTGCCCGTGCTCGGCCTCCCGCCGACCCCGTCGCCCGAAGCGGGGTGCCGCGGCAGGGCGTACGAGCGGCCCGGTCGGGTGCAGGATGGTGTCGTGACGCTCGCTCCGCGGCCGGGTCCCGGTCACCGCGTCAGGCCCCCCGGTCGCGGGCCGCCGGTGCGCGGAAGGAGGCGGTGGCGATGACACGGACACCCCCCACGGCGGTCACCCGAGTGCGGCTGTGGCGCTGGCGGCGCAACCCGCTGAAGCGGCACAGCGATGTCGTCGAGGCATGGATCGTGCTCGCCGGCTGGCTGCTGGCCCTGCTCGCCGGGATCGTCGCGGGCGTGGCGGCGGCCCGGGCCTCCGAGTCCGCGTTCACGGCGCGGCTGGCCCAACTGCACCCCGTCTCCGCCGTGCTCACCGACGGCGCGCCCCGCACCCCGGCCGCGGGCGGCGGCTACGCGGCCGGGCGGGTGTGGGCGACCGTGCGCTGGACGGACCAGAACGGAACGGTGCGCACCGACCAGGTCAAGGTCGCCCCCGGCGCCCCCGCCGGCAGCCGGGTCACGGTGTGGACGGACCAGGCCGGCCGGGTCGTGCCCGCGCCCGTCACCGGCACGGCCGCCGACGTCCAGGCGGCCCTCACCGGCGCCCTCGTCGCCCCGGCGGCCGGCGCGCTGGTCTGGGGCGGCGTACGGCTGGTCCGCGGCTCGCTCATCCGGCGGCGCATGGCCGAGTGGGACGAGGAGTGGGGGCGGGTCGGACCCCGGTGGGGGAACCTCAGCGGCGGCGTCGGCTGACCGGGCGCCGCCGGAGGCGGGCCTCTCCGGAGGCGCCCGGCCAGGCCCTCCTCCCGCCGGCCGAATCCGCCGCCGGCTCACCCGCGCGCGTGAGGACGGCCCGGCTGGTTACCCGACCCCCATGACCAAGCTGCACGTTCCCCGGCGGCGTCACCGGCAGGCCGCCGCCGAGAACCAGGAGCCTTCGACGCCCACGCGGCGGGAGGCCGGGCCCGCGCCGGAGCCGGGGCGGGCGGTGCCGGACCGCGATGAGGACCGGGACGTCCGGGCATCCGCGCCGGAGGAGGCCGGGCCCGCGCCGGAGCAGGGGCGGGCGGTGCCGGACCGCGATGAGGACCGGGACGTCCGGCCGCCCGCGCCGGAGGAGGCCGGGCCCGCGCCGGAGACGGAGCGGGCGGCGCCGGACAGCCCGGTCCGGCTGCCCCGGCGGGCCTGGGGCGCGGTGTTCCGGGGCGCGCTGCGCGAGTTCCGGGACGACCAGCTGACCGACCGGGCCGCGGCGCTCACCTACTACGGCGTACTGTCCCTGTTCCCCGCCCTGCTGGTGCTGGTCTCCCTGCTGTCCGTCGTCGGCCGGTCGGCCACGGACCGGGTACTGGCCAACGTCCGCGAGCTCGCCCCCGGCCCCGCCCGGGACATCCTCGTGCGGACCGTGGGAGAACTACAGGGCAAGGCCGGTATCGGCTCGGTGATGGCGCTGGTCGGCATCGTGCTGGCCGTGTGGTCGGCGTCCGGCTACGTGGCCGCCTTCATCCGCGCCGCCAACGCCGTCTACGACATGCCCGAGGGCCGCCCGGTGTGGAAGATCCTCCCGGTGCGGGTGGGCGTCACGGTCGTCCTGATGGTGCTCTCCGTGGCCGGCGCGCTCATCGTCGTCTTCACCGGCGGCCTGGCCGAGCGCGCCGGACGGGCGCTCGGCCTCGGCGACGCGGCCCTGACGGCGTGGTCGATCGCCAAGTGGCCGGTGCTCGTCCTGCTGGTCACCTTCATGATCGCGATCCTGTACTGGGCGACCCCCAACGCCAAGGTCAGGGGCTTCAGGTGGATCACCCCGGGCAGCGTCCTCGCCCTGCTGATCTGGCTGGTGGCGTCCGCCGGCTTCGCGTTCTACGTCGCCGGCTTCGCCTCGTACAACAAGACCTACGGCGCGATGGCCGGCGTCATCGTCTTCCTGGTCTGGCTGTGGATCACCAACCTGGCCATCCTGCTGGGCCTGGAGTTCGACGCGGAGACCCTGCGGCAGCGGGCCATCGCCGGCGGCCACCCGCCCCGCGCCGAGCCCTACGTGCGGCCCCGCGACACCCGGAAGTGGGACGAGGAGGACGTACGCCGCCTGGACCGGCCATGACACACACCCCCTCCCCGGCCCGGCCGGCTCAGGCCGCGTAGCCGCCGTCCACCGAGAACTCCGCGCCCGTCACATAGGCCGCCTCCGGCCCGGCGAGGAACGCCACCATGGACGCCACCTCCTCGGCCGTGCCGAACCGGCCGAGCGCGGTCATGGCCGCCTGACCGGCGGCATGGGGGCCGTCCGCCGGGTTCATGTCGGTGTCGGTCGGGCCCGGATGCACCACGTTCGCCGTGATGCCGCGCCCGGCCAGCTCCCGCGCCAGCGCCTTCGTCAGCCCGGCCACGGCGGACTTGCTCATCGCGTACAGCGTGGCCCCGGGCCCCGGCACCCGCGCGGTGACGCAGCTGCCGACGGTGACGATCCGTCCGCCGGGCCCCATCAGCGCGGCGGCGGACCGGGCCGTGAGGAACACACCGCGCACGTTCACCGCGAGGACGCGGTCGACGTCGGCGAGGGACAGGTGCTCCAGCGGTTCCATCACCCCGACGGCCGCGTTGCCCACCAGCACGTCTAGCCCGCCCAGTTCCCCGGCGGCCCGCCGTACCGCGTCCGCCGCCTCCACCGCGTCCGCCGCGTCGGCGCGCAGGGCCACCGCCCGCCGCCCCAGCGCCTCTATGTCCCGTACGACCGCGTCGGCCGCGTCCTTGTCGCGCACATACGTCAGGGCCACGTCCGCGCCCTCCCGGGCCAGCCGCCGGGCCGTCGCCGCGCCGATGCCCCGGCTGCCGCCGGTGACCAGGGCCGTCCTGCCGTTCAGTCGCTCTCGTGAAGTCATGTGTCCATCCCACCGCCCGGGGCCCGGGAGCACCGGCGGGGAACGGACACGTACCTGCCCGGGTGTGGCCGGACAGCGACCCCGCCGGGGCGGGCGCGGTCAGCCCGGCAGGGGGCCGCGCGGGCTGATCAGGCCCGTCTCGTAGGCGAGGATCGTGGCCTGGACCCGGTCGCGCAGCCCGAGTTTGGACAGCAGCGCGTTGACGTGGCTCTTGACCGTGCCGGTGGTGACGCCGAGTTCGGCGCCGATCTCGGCGTTGGTCAGCCCGGACGCGATCTTCAGCAGGACCTCGCGCTCCCGCTGGGTGAGCCGGCTCAGCGGTCCCTCGGCCCTGGGCGGGGGAGGGGCACCGCGGGCGAAGGTGCGGATGAGCCGGCCGGTCACGGCGGGCGCCAGGATGCCGTCGCCGGCCGCGACCACCCGGATCGCGGACAGCAGCTCGTCGGGCCGGGCGTCCTTCAGCAGGAACCCGGACGCCCCGGCCCGCAGCGCCTCGTACACGTACTCGTCCAGGTCGAACGTGGTGAGCACCAGCACCCGGGGTCCGCCGGGCGGCGCGGTGACCAGCCGGGTGGCGGTGAGCCCGTCCATGCCCGGCATCCGGATGTCCATCAGGACGACATCGGCCTGATACGCCGCGGCGAGTGACACGGCCGTCGCCCCGTCACCGGCCTCGGCCACCACGGTCAGATCGGGTTCGGCGTCCACGATGGCCGCGAATCCGGCGCGGACCACGGCCTGGTCGTCGACGACGATCACGCGTATGGCGACGGGGACACCTCCTGGACGGGGGCCCCTGGAGCCCCGGCCGGCAACGACACCCGTAGCCTACCGGCCGGTTCGCACACGATCCGCCCCTCACCGGCGGCGACCTGCACCCGCAGGCGTTCGGCGACCGGACCCGCGACGGCCAGCCGCACCCCGGTCACCGTGATCCGCAGGGTGCCGCGGCGGCGCCGCAGGGTCACCCGCGCCGGGCCCGGATCGCCCGCGCCGAGCGCGGCCTCGACGATCCGGTACACCGACACCTGCGTGGACGGCGGCAGCCCCCGGGCGGCCTCCGGCAGCCCCCGCAGCCGGACCTCCCGGCCGGCCGAGCGCAGCGCCCGGCACAGCGCGTCGAGATCGGCGGCGGACGGCGACGGGGCCAGCGGCCCGCCGGGCCCGCCCTCGCCGCCGTCCGCCAGACCGCGCAGCATCTCCCGCATCGCGGCCAGCGCCGCCCGGGCCGTGTCCGCGACCTCCGCCGGCTCACCCCGGCGGGCCGCGCCGACCAGCGCCCGGGTGTGCGACAGCACCGCCTCGCGCAACGTGGCCGCCAGCCGCTGCCGTTCGGCCTCGGCCGCCCGGTCCGCCTGCCACATCGAGCTGGCGAACGCGAAGTCGTCGTAGGCCACCGCCCGCACCCGGCGGCGGCGCACCAGCAGACCCGCACCCCACACGGCGGTGAACACCGGGGCCGTCATCACGGACAGCATGAACGCCAGCAGAACCACATCGGCCGGGCCCGCCGGCTCGCCCGCCACCATGCCGTCGGCGCACGCGATCACCGACACGGCACCGGCCGCCCCGAGCGTGGCCACGGCCGGCGCCGGCCAGGTGTGCCCGGCCCCCTGACCGTAGGCCGCGACGGCGTACACGGCCAGGGTCTCCACGAGTGTGCCGGCGGCCAGGAACTGCGCGACCTGGGACGGCAGGGGCACCGCGACGACGGCCACCGGGCCCGCGCAGGCGGTGGCCAGCACCGCGCCGAACACCGCCCAGGGGGCCCGCCTGCGCCACAGCAGCGGCAGCGCGTGCAGCACCAGCAGGCCGCACACGAGCAGCAGCTCCGGCAGCACGGCCCGGCGCGCGGCACCCGGCCAGCCCTCCAGGTCCGCCAGCGCGTACGCCACCGGCAGCAGCATCGCGGCCAGCATCAGCGCGGGATCGGCGAACCGCTGCTCCCGCAGGACGTCACGCCGCCAGCCGGTCTCCTCCGGCCGCCGCGCCGCGGCGGCGTCGGGCAGCGTCGCGCGTACCCGCCAGCCGCCCTGCGGGGTGGGCCCGGCGGTCAGCTCGCCGCCGACGGAGGCGGCCCGCTCGCGCATCCCGGCCACGCCGCGCCCCGCGCCGAGCCCCCCGGCGCCCTGCGCGGTGAGGCGCGGCGGCGCGTTCTCCACCGTCAGCTCCAGCAGCCCGTCCACCCGCCGGACGTCCACCCGGGTGGCGGCGCCGGGCGCGTACCGCAGCGCGTTGGTCAGGGCCTCGCGGACGATGCCGTGCACCGCCTCGGCCGCCGGGCCCGCGAGGTCGTCCGGTATCCGCGCGGTGACCGGACGGCCCAGCCGGCCGAAACCCGCGACGAGTTCCTCGATCCGCCCGCTCATCGGCCGGTGGTCCGGGCGGCCGGTGTCCCGCAGCAGCCCCACGAGCCGTTGCAGCGCGGTGAGGGTCTCCGTGCCGGTGCGCTCGGCGAACGCCAGCGCCTCTGCGGTCAGCTCGGGACGGTCGTCCCGGAGCCGCAGTGCCGCGTCCACGGTCACCACGACGGAGGTGAGGTGATGGGCGCTCACATCGTGCAGTTCCCGGGCCAGCCGCCGGCGCTCCTGGTCGCCCGCGAGGCGGCGGGCCTGCTCCGCCCCGGCCAGCCGCCGGGCGGCGGTCAGCCGGCCGGCGAGCCACTGGCGCCGGGCCTCGCCGAGCCCCGCGCACAGCACACAGGTGCCCAGCGAGATGGCCATCATGGACAGCAGCGGGGCCCGCAGGCCCTCCGTCACCGCGGCTCCCACCCATTCGACGCCCACCACGGCGGCCAGCGCGCGCACCATGACCGGCACCGGGCAGCGCACGGCGACGGAGTACAGGGCGATCAGCGAGCCGAGGCCCACATAGCCGTCCGGCCAGGCGAGCCCGCCGAGCGTCCCGGCGGCCAGGGTGCCGGCCAGCGACCGCACCGGTGCGGTACGGCGCCATGCCAGCGCGGCCGTCTCCACGGTCAGCGCGCACAGCACGGCGGCCAGGGCGAGCGGGCCGGGGCGGCCGTCCGGGTACACACCGGGCCACAGCAGGACGCCCTGCCCGGCCGCCAGCAGCAGGGGCAGAAGCCAGTTGCGTATCGTCTCCATGTCGCCGACGAGCGTAAGGGCCGCTCGGTGCGGTGGGCACCGGCCCCGGGGTGGAGGTGCGTCCCCAACCAGGGGTAGAGACACCGCTCCTGCCGTGGGCCGATGGCAAACCCGCGGGGTTTTGGCAGGCTGACGGCATGACACAGCCACCGCTCGCCGAGCAGCTCCCGTACCACCGTCTGGCCCGTCTGACGCCGCGCTACCAGTGGTGGCGCCCGCTGCTCGGGACCCTGGTCGTGGGCGTGGGCTATGTGTTCGCCGTGCTCGTCCTCATGCTCTGCTTCCTGGTCCTGGGCGTGGCCCTCGGCTATCCCGAGGATGCCGACGGCTGGCCGGAGTTCGGGCCCGTCTCGGGTACCGCGCTGGACCTGCTGTCGATCGCGGTGGGCATACCCGTGCTGCTGCTGACCGTGCGCTGGATCGGCCGGCGCCCGGCAGGCACGGTCTCCTCGGTGACCGGGCGGCTGCGCCTGCGCTGGCTCGGGCTGTGTGTGCTGACGGCCGTGCCGGTCCTCGCCCTGGCGATGGGCGCCATGCTCCTGCTGCCCTCGGACGGCGGCGAGGCGGAGAGCCAGTGGGTGGGCTGGCCGGCCTTCGGGCGGGCCCTGGCCATGCTGCTGGTGCTGGTGCCGTTGCAGGCGGCGGCCGAGGAGTACGTCTTCCGTGGCTGGCTGGCGCAGACGGCGGGGGCGTTCCTGCGGTCGCCGTGGGCCGCGTCGGTGCCCCAGGCCGTGCTGTTCGCCGCCGCCCACGGCTGGGGCACCGTGTGGGGCTTCGCCGACCTGCTGGTGTTCGGGGTGTGCGCGGGGTGGCTGACCTGGCGGACGGGGGGACTGGAGGCGGCCATCGCCCTGCACGCCGTCAACAACCTTCTGGCCTTCGGTGTGTCGGCCGCCGTGGTGGACGGGCTCGCCAGTGACGACACCGCGGCCGACGCGGGCTGGCAGATGGCCGTGCTCGACGGCGCGGGCATCGTGCTGTACACGGCGGCCGTGGCGTGGTGGCTGCGCCGCCGCCGACTGGACCGCACCGCCCCCGCCCCGCTGCCCCCGGCCCACCCCTACGGCGCGGTGCCCGGACAGTGGCCGGCGCACTCGTACGGTGTGACACCCGGGCCATGGCCGGTTCACCCGTACGGTTCCGTGGCCGGGCAGGTGCCGGTTCACCCGTACGGTACAGCGCCCGGACAGGCACCGGTTCACCCGCACGGTGCGCTGCCCGGACAGTGGCCCGGTCATCCGCACGGTGCGCTGCCCGGACAGTGGCCCGGTCATCCGCACGGTCCGCTGCCCGGACAGTGGCCCGGTCACCCGGCGGCCGGCGCCCCCGTGCCGCCGTCCGGGACCGCCCACCCGGGGGCTGCCGCGCCGTGGTCGGACACGGGCCGCCCGGCCGGGTCGGCGGGCACCGGGGAGGACACCACGGGCAGCGGGTGAGCGGCGCACCGGCGGGTCCGTCCGTCGGCCCACGGGGACGGCGACGGGCCGCGGTCCGGGCTCGGTGTGCGTCATGGGACCGCCGTGCACGGCCCGTCCGTGGACACGACGGCGAGCGGCGCGGGTGGTGTGCAAGGGTGTGCGGTCGGCCGGTGGAAGACCGGCTCCGCGGGCGGAGCCGTGCCCTCTCCCGTGAGGCATGCCCGCCGGCCCGTAAAACGCCTATGAGCAAAGGAAGTTGATGTCATGACCGACACGCTCACCGTGACCGTCCTGGGCACCGGCATCATGGGGGCCGCGATGGCCCGCAACCTGGCCCGCGCCGGACACACCGTGCGCGCCTGGAACCGTAGCCGCGCCAAGGCCGAACCGCTCACCGCCGACGGCGTGCTGGTCGCCGGCACGCCCGCCGAGGCCGTCGACGGCGCCGACGTCGTGCTGACCATGCTCTACGACGGCCCGGCAGCCCTGGACACCATGCGCGAGGCCGCCCCCGCGCTGCGCCCCGGCACCGTCTGGGCGCAGTGCAGCACCGCCGGTACCGAGGCCCTCGGCGACCTTGCGGCCTTCGCCGGCGAACACGGCCTGGTGTTCTTCGACGCGCCGGTGCTGGGCACCCGTCAGCCGGCCGAGGCCGGACAGCTCCTCGTCCTCGCCGCGGGCCCGGCCGGGCACCGGTCCGTGGTCGCCCCGGTGTTCGACGCGACCGGCAGCCGTACCGTGTGGACCGGCGAGGACGGCACCGCCGGCACCGCGACCCGGCTGAAGCTGGTCGCCAACAGCTGGGTCGTCGCGGCCACCGCCGCCACCGGCGAGACGCTGGCCCTGGCCAAGGCGCTCGGCGTGGACCCGCAGAACTTCTTCGACGCCATCGCCGGCGGCCCGCTCGACATGGGCTACCTGCGCGCCAAGGGCCGGCTCATCCTGGACGACGAACTGACGCCCGCCCAGTTCTCGGTGGCGACCGCCGTCAAGGACGCCCGGCTCATCGTCCGGGCGGGCGAGGAGCACGGTGTGCGCCTGGACGTGGCCGCCGCGAGCGCCGCACGCCTGGAGCGCGCCGCCGCGCAGGGCCACGCCGACGAGGACATGGCCGCCGCCTACTTCGCCAGCTTCGGCGAAGCCGAGGCGCCGTCCGCCTGAGTGACGGGCCCTGGGCGAGGGGCCCCGCGGGAGGCGGCCGGGCCTCACTGGGCGGGGTCGGCGCCTTCCGCGTTCCCGGCCGTCTCCGGAGCCGGTTCGGCGGCCACGGTGTAGAAGACGGACGAGCCCTGCTTGCTGCGGTGCGCGCCGCCTCGGGCCACGAGGTTCTCCAGAGTGGTGCGCACGACCTTCGTCTGCACCGCCCGTTCGGGGTACGCGCGGTCCAGCGCCTCGGTGACCTCCGCGGCGGAGCGCGGCTCGTTCTGCTCGGTCAGGTACTGGCGGACCAGCTCGACGAGCGTCGGCTGCGCGGGCTGCGCGGGCTGCGCGGGCTGTGCGGGCTGCGCCGGGGCCTTCTTGACCGCCGGCTTCTTGGCCGCCGGCTTCCGGGCCGCCGGCTTCTTGGCGGCGGGCTTCTTCGCCCCCGGCTTCTTGGTGTCGGGGCGTCGGGCGCCGCCGTCCTTCCCGCGCGGGGCGGGCACGACCGCGCCCGCGACCGGGGCCGCGATGCCGAGCGCCTGCTGCATGTTCAGCAAAATGGCGTGGTCGTGCTGGAGTGCGGCCAACCGCTCCTGCAACGCGGCGATCTCCGCGGTGACGCGGTCCTGTTCCTTGACGTTCTGCTCTAGGTCCTTGGTCACCTGGCTGACGTACTGAGAGGCCAATTCGGTGACGGGCCCAGCGGTTTCCGGCATATCTACCTCCGCTTGTGGTGCGACACCTGGATGATACGGGTGAGTTAACCCGTTCTCACCTTTCGTGACGCACGGACACGACGGTCAGCCCCGGGCCAGGGTCGCCCGGCGAACTCCGGGGGCGGGGGAGGCGGAGTCGGGCAGTCGGGCGGTCTGCCGCCAGGTGACCCCCTTGTCCTGCCGGCGGACCTCGGACGGGAGGAACAGGTCGGCCAGCAGCCGCCGTTCGTCGTGTGTGTAGATGGTGTCGGCGAGCGCGGTATGTGTCTCCATGCCGGTGCCGAGGCCGTGGTCGCAGGAGAAGTTGTCGTAGCCGGTGGAGCAGGCGTTCGGGTCCGGGCCCATGAAGGACGGCTGCTGTGTGGACGAGCCCGGAGTGGCCGCGCAGTTCGACGTCCGGCGCCCCCAGCCACCGCAGGGCCGCGCGGACCCCTGACGACAATGGCGCCGGGGGAGCGGGCCGCCCCCCAACTGCCGTGCGCCGTAAGTCCTGTGGCTAGGATGCCTGCTCATGGCGACGCGCGGGCACACCGGTACTCCCCGGGCGGGGCGCCGTACCCGCGCGGCCGTGGTCCTGGCCGGCCTGCTGCTGTGCGCCGGGTGCGAGGACTCCCTGGGGCAGCCCCCGCCGCGCCCGGCCGGCCCCTCCGCCGTCGCCGCGTGCCTGACCGGCTCCGGGGACCTGATCGCCGACGTGGACAACGACGGCCGCCCGGACCGGATCACGGACCCCTCCCACCGCGGTGCCCGGCTGACCATCGCCTTCGGCACCGGCTCGGGCCGCGAACGGGCCGTCCCGGCGCGGGGACTGGCCGACCGCCCGGGGAACCGGCAGCGGTATGTCCGCGCCGCCGTGGCGGACTTCGACCAGGACGGCTGGAGCGACCTGGCCGTGGTCGCCGGGCGCGCCCAGGGCGGTGACGACCCGGTCCCGCCCCGCGTGGCCGAACTGCGACTGGGCCCCTTCTCCGGCACCGGCCGCAGCCGGCGCACGGTACGGCTCGACCTGGGCGCCACGCAGGACATCGCGGTGGCCGACCACAACCACGACCGGTATCCCGACCTGGCGGCCTACACCTACGCGGGCGACGGGGTGTATGTGTTCGAGGCCCGGCTCGGCGACCCGCGCACCGGACTGCGGGCCGGCACCCGCGCGTACACCACGGACGCCGGGGCCACCGGTCACCACCCGCCGGCCCGCCTCCCGCACGCGGGCCTGACGCCGTTCTACCCGGGATGCGGGACGAGGTGACCCACCAGGAACTCACCCGGCGTCCGGGCCGGGGCCCCATCCGGAGCTCACCGGGCGTCCGGGCCGGGGCCCCACCCGTAACTCACCGGGAGCCCCCGGGAACTCACCCGAGGACGAGCGGGAGTCGCCTGCCGGGCCGGTCGCCGAGTCCGGTCAGTTCGGTGTCGGTCGGGGTCCGGCGCCCCGTGCCGATCCGCAGCGCGTCCTCGTCGGACCAGGACGCGGGGAAGGGCGACCCGGCGATCCGCTCCAGCATCGCGCGCGCCCGGGCGAGGCCCTCGGCGGGCGGCAGCTCGGCGTCGGGGAGGTGTGCGACCAGGTCCAAGTGGTGCAGGGTCCACTCCAGGACGTACGCCGAGAGGTAGTCGCCGGTGGTGAGGACCATGTCCTGGGTGCTCACCCGCAGTGCGGGATCGGCCAGTTCCGCCGCGCGTCCGGCGGCCGAACCGACGTCGTCCAGATGGAACTTGAGCAGTCCGGGGTCTTCGTAGGCGGCGGCCAGCCGGACCGTGAGCGCGTCCAGCGGGTCGTCGCCGGCCGGCGGTGTGTCCGTGACGTGCCAGTAGGTCACCGCGTCGTGCGTCGGCTCGCCCGACGCGGGTGTCACGAGGGTGATCAGTACGTCCTGGGCGTCGATGACGAGATGGCACACCAGGTCGCGGACGAGCCAGCCGGCGCAGCCGGACGGCCGCGCGAAGTCCTCGTCGGCGAGACGGGCCACGGCCGTGCGCAGGGCGGTCCAGGAGTGCTGGAAGAGGTCCACACCCGCAAGCTAGCAGCGCGCGTGGGGCGCATCGACCGATTTCCCGGACCCGTTCGCCGCCCGGCGGCGGTGGAGCGCGGACCGGCGGTGGTGACACCGGCCGACGGGGGCGGGGCGGGGGCGGTGAGTGGCGCGTGGCAGCGGCCGGCTCGGAACGGCGCGTCCGCGAAGCCCGGTTCGCGGTTCATGGCGTTCACGCCGTGCGGCGGGCATGCACAGATTCGTTCATGTACATGAACTTCGCACACGTGGGTGTACATGTGATGTGATGATGTGCCAAGCTCAGCCGACTTTCTCTCGAACACGACGGAGTGGGAGGGCGAGCATGAGCGTTTCCCGGCGTGCGCTGCTGGTCACGGCGGCGGGTGCGGCGGCCGTGGGACCGGCCACGGAGGCGTCGGCGGCACCCGCGGCGGCGGCCGGACCCGCGGGGGCGGCCGGACCGGCGGGGACGGGCGCGATTCCGCGTGCGCTGAGCGCTGCCGCGGACTACGCGGTGGCGAAGGTCCGCGCAGTGGCGCCCCGCGTGACCGGCTTCCCGGTCGGCACCAAGTTCGAGAAGTGGACGTACTCGCGCGGCGGGGACTGGGTGGGCGGCTTCTGGCCCGGGACGCTGTGGATGGCGTACCTGTACAGCGGGGACGACACCTTCCGCGCCCGGGCGGTGGAGTCGGCCCGGAACCTGGCCCCCCGCCAGACCGACACCACCACCCACGACCTGGGTTTCCTCTTCTACCCCTCCTGGGTCACCGCCTGGCGGCTGACCGGTGACGACGAGTGGCGCACCGGCGCCCTACGCGCGGCGGACTCCCTGGTACGGCGCTACAACCCGCGCGGCGGGTTCATCCGGGCGTGGGGCGCGCTGCACGACACCGCCAACGCCGGCCGCGTCATCATCGACACGATGATGAACCTGGACCTGCTGGCGTTCGCGAGCAGGGAGACCGGTGACCCCGCCTACCTGGACATCGCGGTGGCGCACGCGAAGACCGCCCAGCGTGTCTTCCCCCGCCCGGACGGCTCGACCCCGCACGTGTACGACTTCGACCCGGACACCGGCGCGCCCCTCGGCCCCGCCACGGTGCAGGGCTACGCCGCCTCCTCCTGCTGGTCGCGGGGGCAGGCGTGGGGCATCTACGGGTTCACCACCATGTACCGCAGGACCGGCGACACCGGGTTCCGGGACACCGCGCGCAGACTCGCCGACTACGCCATCGAGGCGCTGACCCCGGACCACGTTCCCGTCTGGGACTACCGGGCGCCGCAGCAGCCGTACGACATCAAGGACGCCTCCGCCGGGGCCGTCATGGCGTGCGGCCTGCTGGACCTGCACGCGGCGACCGGCCGGCGCGCCTACCGGGACGTGGCGCTGCGCATCCTCACCGCGCTCGCGGAGACGTGCCTGACCAGGAACTCGGCCCGGGCGGAGGCGGTCGTGGCCCGCTGCACCCGCAACCGTCCGGGGGAGGACGGCATCGAGATCTCGCTGCCCTACGCCGACTACTACCTCCTCGAAGGCATCCTGCGAGTGCTCCGCCCCGCGGACGTGGACCGGGCGATCGACCTGTCACAGCCGTCCTCGGCCGTCCGGCAGCTCAGCCGGCCGGAGCGTTCCGTGTCGCCTCGCGTGCTTCGGTGAGGGCTCGTTGCCTCACTCCGCCGGACAACTGCATCGTGGTGGCGGCCAGGACGTCGTCCCTGCCGATGGTCCGCCTGTCCCCCTTGCGGGTGGACAGGGCCAGGAGCGGGTCCTTGAGGAGCGGCGGAGGGACCGGTTCGCCCGGCGTCACCAGGGCGACCGTACCGAAACGTTTGACCCCGCCCTCGCGGACGACCATGGCCGCGTCACGGGCGAGGTCCGTCAGGAACACGCTCGCGATGCCGTCCAGGTCGCGGACCATCACCGGGACGGCCGTCGCCCCCCGGCTCCGCAGCAGCTTCCTCACCCCGGCCTCGAACCGGTGCGCACCGGCCACAGCACTCGGTCTACGCGACCCACGGCGCTCACGGGAAGGCACGATGACACCCTCGGCGTCGTACAGGACACCGGTCAGGCCCTTGAACGTCGGGCTGTGGTGGTACCACTTGGTCCCCACCTCCAGCTCGACGTTCCGGTCGATCGCCCGGAGAAGGTCGCCGGGGATCAGCTTCGTCCGGGCCTCCTCCGCCGCCGCTCTCCTCGCGCCGTCGATGATCTCCGCCAGCACCGTCCGCGTCACCGACGCGGCGGCCCACGCGGCCGACCGGGAGACGTGCAGCGAAGTCAGGTCCCTGAACACCGCTTTGACGAGAGACGGCCTGAACGGCGGGACATCCATGACCGAGGCGGTCTCGGGCCCCCTGCGCTCAGGGCGTGCGGGCTGTGCGGGCATCGGAAGAAGCGCTCCTTGCTGCCGGAGTTGTCAGGCCCACACTTCATCACGCGGTGCCCGGACATCAGCCGTCGGGGGGCTGCGACGGCCGACGGGTCGCCGCGGTCGGGCAAGGGCCGGCTCAGCGGTGTATGGAGGGCTCGTCGGTGTGTTCGTCCGTGGCCTTCGCGTGGCCCGGGCGTCCGGCGACGGCGCGGGAGCGCGGTGGCGGGCCGGAGCGGCGGTTGATCAGGATGACGCCGGCCACGACGACGGCGCCGCCGAGCAGTTCGACCGGGTGCGGGATCTCGCCGAGCCAGACGAAGGACACCAGGAGGGCGACGGGCGGGACCAGGTACAGCGCGGCCGTGGACGCGGCGAGCGGCAGGCGGGCGACGGCGTAGCCCCAGATCACGAAGCCCAGGGCGGACGGCAGCAGTCCGAGGAAGGCGACGGCCAGCAGCGCGTCCAGGGGAGCGTGGGGCAGGGCCCGGGCCGTCGCGGGCACGAGCGGCAGCGCGAACACCGTGCCGGCGATCATGGCGTACGTGGCCACCTCCAGCCCGGTGTAGTGCCGCAGCAGCGGTTTGCTGGCGAAGTGGTAGACGCCCTGGACGACGGCCGCGGCCAGCACCACCAGGGAGGCGGCGGTGAACCCGGACACCCCGTCGCTCAGGGTGACGACGGCGGTGCCCGCGAGGGCGACGACACTGCCGATGGCCACGTTGCGGCTGATGTGCTCGGCCAGGAACGCGCTGCCCAGCAGGACGCTGAAGACGGGGGCGACGGCGATCAGCAGGCTCGCGGTGCCCGCCTCGACGTGGATCTCGCCCCAGTTCAGCAGCACTTGGTAGGCGGTCATGCCGGTGAGCCCGCACAGCGCGATCTGCGGCAGGTCCCCGCGCCGGGGCAGCCGGACCCCGGCGAACGGGGCGATGGCGGCCAGGACCACGGCGGCGATGGCCAGCCGCAGCAGCGAGAGCGCCGCCAGGCCGAGTCCGCCGACCCCCACACGGATCGCCGGGAACGCGGACGCCCACAGGATCACGGTGCCGGCCAGGGCGAGGAAGCGGGGGGAGGCGAACCGTATGCGCATTCCTCTACGATGCCGAGACGGAAACAAGAAGGTCCAGTTAGCTTTCTTTACGGAAAGCGTAAGATGTGATGATGCTTGATGTTCGTCGGCTCAGGATTCTGCACCACCTGGCCATCCACGGCACCGTCGCGGCGGCGGCCGAGGCACTGCATCTGACCGCGCCCGCGGTCTCCCAGCAATTGGCCGTCCTCGAACGGGAGGCCGGTCTGCCCGTCGTGGAGAAACACGGACGCACGCTGCGGCTGACCACCGCCGGCGAGCTGTTGGTCGCGCACGCGGAGGTGGTCCTCGGCGACCTCGCCGCCGCGGAGTCCGACCTCGCGGCACTGCGCGGCGGCCGGCGCGGACAGGTCCGGGTGGCCGCGTTCGCCTCGGCCGCCCGGACCCTGTTCCCGGCCGTGTACCGGGCGCTCGCCGAGGAGGACGACGCGTGGTCGCGCCGGCTCGCCCTGCACCTCACCGTCCTGGAGCCCGGTGACGCGCTCCAGTCCCTGCACAAGCGGGAGATCGACGTGGCCGTCGTCCACGGCTACACCGTACTGCCCCGCGACTTCCCCTCCGGCAGCGAGCAGGAGGCCCTCATGGAGGACCCCGTGGTGGCCGTGCTGCGCCTCGAACACGCGGACCGGCTGGGGCTGGCCCCCGGAGCGCCCGCGGACCTCTCCGCGCTCGCCCAGGCGCCCTGGCTGACACCCGCGCCCGACACCTCCTGCTACGAGATGATCCAGCGCACCTGCGGCGCCGCCGGGTTCGTCCCGGACATCCGGGTCCGCAGCAGCGACTTCGGCGTGCTGACCTCCCTGGTCGCCGCCGGCGCGGGCGTCGCGCTGGCCCCCCGGCTCGCCGTCCCGGACGCCGCCGCCGGTGTCAGCCTGCACCCGCTGACCAGGCCGGTCAGCCGGACGATCTTCACCGTGAGCCGCTCGGGCACCGCCCGCAGGCCCGACATACACCTGCTGAACTCCCTGCTGAAGCGGGCGGCGGCCGGCCACTCCGGCACCCCCTGACCGACCGTACGGTGCCGTCGGGACCGTCGGTACGGTTGCGCGGCGCGCCCCCTGCCCCCGCCGCCCGGCCCCGCCCTCGACCCCGTCAGAGCAGCACCGGCAGCCGTCGTAGTTCCGGCACCCGCAGCAGGCGGGCCGTCGTCACGTAGACCGCGGCCAGCGTCACCGTGCCCGCCGTCAGGGAGAGGGCCGTGGGCCATGTCCCGGTGCCCAGGTGGGCGGCGCAGGCGTGGGCGGCGGTCCAGCCCAGGGCCGCGCCGAGGCCCGCGGCGAGCAGCAGCTTGGCGTAGGTGCGGCGCAGGGTGCCGTCGTCGAGGCGTCCGCCGACCCGTCGCCGCAGCAGCCGCGCGGTCACCAGGAGCCCGATCGCGTAGGACAGCGTGTACGCCCCGGCCATCGCCGTCACCGCCCAGCGCGCGGGCAGCAGCACGTGGCAGGCGGTGGCGAGGGCGATGTTCACCACGGCGACCCACGCGGCCATGAAGAACGGCGTACGGGTGTCCTCGTAGGCGTAGAAGCCGCGCAGCAGCAGGTACTGGGCGGAGAACGGGATCAGGCCGGGGCCGAACGCCTGGAGCATGTGGCCGAGCGGCCGGGCCGTGGCCGCGTCGGCGGCACCGTGGGCGAACAGCAGCTCCGCCAGCAGCGGGCCCAGGGCGAGGAAGAAGAACGCGGCGGGCACGATGACGGCGCCGCTGACCCGCAGGGCGCGGGACAGGTCCGCCCGCAGGTCGGCCACCCGCCCCTGCGCCGCGGCCCGGCTCATGCGCGGCAGCAGCGCGGTCACCAGGGACACGGTGACGATGGACTGCGGAAGCATCCAGATGGTCTGCGCGTACGTGTACGCCGAGTAGCCCGCGCCCGCGTCCGGGAGTTCCTGGTCGGCGGCGTTGGCGTAGTTGGTGACCACCGCCAGGGCCACCTGGTTGGCCAGCACGAACAGCAGGGTCCACTTGGCCGCGTGGACACTGGAGCCGAGGCCCGTGCCGCGCCAGTCGAAGCGCGGCCGGAAGCGGAAGCCGGCGGCGCGGGCGAACGGGATCAGGGCGAGGGCCTGCACGGCGATGCCCGCGGTCGTGCCGATGCCGAGCAGCCGGACCTGGCCGGCCGTGATGTCCGCCACCCGGTCGGGGACCGTCATCAGGCCCAGGTAGGCGGCGAACATGGCGACCAGGACGACGTTGTTCAGCACCGGCGTCCACATCGCCGCGCCGAACTTCTCGCGGGCGTTGAGGACCTGGCCGTAGATGCCGGTCAGGCCGTAGAAGAAGATCTGCGGCAGCAGGTAGCGGGCGAAGGTGACCGTCAGTTCGTAGGCCTCGTGGTTGTCGGCGGTGTCCCGCATGTAGACGCCGACGATCTGCGGCGCCGCCCACACCGCCAGTACCGTCCCGACACCGAGGACGCACACCACGAGGGTCACCAGCCGCTGCTCGTAGGCCCGGCCCCGGTCGGGGTGCGTGGCGCGGGCGCGCACCAGCTGCGGCACGAGGACGGCGTTGAGGGCGCCGCCGATCAGGAGCGTGTACAGACTGGTCGGCACCGTGTTGGCCGTGTTGTAGGTGCTCGCCAGCAGGCCCGTGCCCAGGGCGGCGGCCTGGAGCACCGTGCGTATGAGTCCCGTCGCCCGGGACACCACGGTGCCGGCCGCCATCAGCATCGAGGCCCGGGCCGGCCCGGGAGGCGCCGGTCTCTTCCGGCGATGGCCTCGCCCGCGGCGGTCCGCCCGGCCCGCGGGGGCGGCGTGTCTGCCCCGGCGCCGGCGCTGTGCGGGCACACCCCGTGGCCTCGTCTTCGCGTCCTCGATCATGCGCACAACCTATGTGAGCCGGGGGAGCGGGCCGCGATGCCGGGGCGGGCGTCGGGGTCCGGACACCGTGAGAGAAAATAGTTGCCTTGAGAAACTAGGAAGTGTGATGAAAGGTCCCGCATGCCGCACCTCACCATCGACTACTCCTCCCGTCTGGCCGGAGTCCTCGACGCGGGCGTCCTCGTGAAGGAGCTGCATCCGCTGGTCCTGGAGGAATCCGGATCCACGGGCGTGTGCAAGACGCTCGTCCGGCCGGTGGACACGTATGTCGGGGACACGTCGGGCGGGGAGACCGCGTTCCTGCACATCGAGGTGGGCCTCCTGGCCGGCCGTCCCGCGCACCAGCGGGCCCGCCTGTCGGAGCGCGTACTGGCCCTGGCCGAGGCACATCTGCGCGCGGCCGGCGTGCCCGAGGCGGTCGTCTCAACGGAGGTCAGGGAACTGGCCGGCAGCTACCGGCTGGCCACCGTGACCACGGCCGGCGGATGACCCCGCCGCGGCCCCGCGCCGGCCGTCGCCACCGGGGGACCCCTTAGCCGTCGCGGGGGCCCCTGGGGGCCCTAGGGGTGTCCCGCGTCACCACCCCCTGCCTAGCCTCCGACAGCGAAAGGGGAAGCGGACCGGCAACCGTCCGGAGGCGATCCGCACGGCCCAGGCCCTCACTTCGATCCCGATCGGATGGCGCGCTGGTGAACAACGAAGAGCAACTGCTCGACTATCTCAGGCGGACGACGGCGGACCTGCGGGAGGCGCGGCGACGGCTGCGCGAGAACGAGCGACGCGCACACGGCCCCGTCGCCGTCGTCGGCATCGGCTGCCGCTACCCCGGCGGCGTCACCACCCCCGAGGACCTGTGGGACCTCGTCGCGACCGGCACCGACGCGGTGACCGGCTTCCCCGCCGACCGCGGCTGGGACGTGGACGCCCTGTACGACCCCGACCCGGGCCGACCCGGCAAGACCTACGCCCGCACCGGCGGATTCCTGCACGACGCCGCCGACTTCGACCCCGGCTTCTTCGGCATCAGCCCCCGCGAGGCCCTCGCCATGGACCCGCAGCAGCGGCTGCTGCTGGAGATCTCCTACGAGGCATGCGAACGGGCCGGCATCGACCCCGCCTCCCTGCGCGGCGGCCGCACCGGCGTGTTCGCCGGCGTCATGTACAACGACTACGCCACCCGCCTCGGCTCCGTACCCGACGACCTCGACGGCTACCTGGCCAACGGAAGCGCCGCCAGCATCGCCTCCGGCCGCGTCGCCTACACCTTCGGGCTCGAAGGGCCCGTCGTCACCGTCGACACCGCCTGCTCCTCCTCCCTGGTCGCCCTGCACTGGGCGGTACGGGCACTGCAGTCCGACGAGTGCTCCCTCGCCCTGGCCGGCGGGGTCACCGTGATGTCCACCCCGGAGACCTTCGTCGACTTCAGCCGGCAGCGCGGGCTCGCCCCGGACGGCCGCTGCAAGGCGTTCGCCGCCGCGGCCGACGGCACCGGCTGGGGCGAGGGCGCGGGCATCCTGCTGCTGGAACGGCTCGCCGACGCCCGCCGCAACGGCCACCCGGTGCTCGCCGTCATCCGGGGCAGCGCGGTCAACTCCGACGGCGCCAGCAGCCGGCTGACCGCGCCCAACGGCCCCTCCCAGCAGCGGGTCATCCGACAGGCCCTGGCCGGCGCCGGGCTCACCCCCGCCGACGTCGACGTGGTCGAGGCCCACGGCACCGGCACCGCCCTCGGCGACCCCATCGAGGCCCAGGCGCTGCTCGCCACCTACGGCCAGGACCGCGACCGGCCGCTGCTGCTGGGCTCGGTCAAGTCCAACCTCGGGCACACCCAGGCCGCCGCGGGCGTCGCCGGCGTCATCAAGACGGTGCTGGCCATGCGGCACGGCGAGGTCCCGCCCACCCTCCACGTCGACGCGCCCACCGACCAGGTGGACTGGAGCGCCGGAGCCGTCGAACTGGCCCTCCGGCGGCGTCCCTGGCCCGCCACCGGACGGCCCCGCCGCGCCGCCGTCTCCTCCTTCGGCATCAGCGGCACCAACGCCCACGTGGTCCTGGAACAGGCGCCCGCCGACCCCGAACCGGCCGAGGACACCCCCGACTCGCCCGCGCGGGAAGGCGGTTGCGTCCCCTGGATCGTCTCCGGCCGCACCCCCCAGGCCCTCACCGCGCAGATCGCCCGGCTGCGCGACCACCTCGCCGCCCACCCCGGCGCCCGCCCGGCCGACCTCGCCCTGTCGCTCGCCACCACCCGCGCCCGCCACGAACACCGCGCCGTCGCCGCCGGCCGGGACACCGCCGAACTGCTCGCCGCGCTCACCGCCGCCACCCCGCTCACCCGGACCGGCGGCCGGACCGCGTTCCTGTTCACCGGGCAGGGAGCCCAGCGCACCGGCATGGGCCGCGCCCTGTACCGGGCCTTCCCGGTGTACGCCGACACCTTCGACGCGGTGTGCGCCCTCGCCGACCCGGGCCTGGACCGGCCCCTCGCCGACGTGCTCGACGACGACACCGGCCCGCTGAACCGCACCGACTACGCCCAACTCGCCCTCTTCGCCACCGAAGTGGCCCTCTACCGCCTCCTGGAGTCCTGGGGCGTCACCCCCGACTACCTGGCCGGGCACTCCGTCGGCGAGATCGCCGCCGCCCACGCCGCCGGGGTGCTGTCCCTGCCCGACGCCGTACGGCTCGTCCTCGCCCGCGGCACCCTGATGGCGGCCCTGCCCCAAGGCGGCGCCATGGCCGCGCTGCGCGCCACCGAGGAGGAGATCGCCCCCCACCTGGACGCGACGGTCGGCCTCGCCGCCGTCAACGGCCCGCGCTCGGTGGTGATCTCCGGCGCCGAGGACGCCGTCACCGCCCTCGCCGCCCGCTTCGGCACCGGAAAGCGGCTGACCGTCTCGCACGCCTTCCACTCGCCGCTGATGGAGCCGATGCTCGCCGGCTTCGCCGAGGCCGCCGCCCGCTGCTCCTACGCCGAGCCCCGCATCCCCCTCGTGTCCACGCTCACCGGCGCCCTCGCCGACCCCGCGCACCTCGCCACCCCCGGCTACTGGGTCGACCACGTCCGCCGGACCGTACGCTTCGCCCCCGCCCTGACCACCCTGCACGAGCTGGGCGTCCGCACCTTCCTCGAAGTCGGCCCGGACGCCGCCCTCACCGCGCTCGCCGCCGACTGCCTGCCCGAGGACAGCGTGACCATCGCCGCGCTGCGCCGCGCCGGCGACGAGGAACGCGACCTGGTCACGGCCGTGGCCCGGCTGCACGCGGCCGGCACCGACGTCGACTGGGCGGCCTTCTTCGCCCCGCACCGGGCCCGGCCCACCGCCCTGCCCACCTACGCCTTCCAGCGCAGCCGCCTCTGGCTGGACGCCGGCACCGGCGGCAGCGGCGACGCCGACGGGCTCGGGCAGAGCGCCACCGGCCACCCCCTGCTGACCGCCGTGACCGACCTGCCCGACAGCGGGGGAGCGGTCCTGACCGGACGGCTCTCCCGCGCCTCGCACCCCTGGCTCGCCGACCACGCCGTGCACGGCACCGTACTGCTGCCCGGCACCGCCTTCGTGGAACTGGCGCTCCAGGCCGCGGAGCGCACCGGCTGCGACACCGTCGGCGAACTCACCCTGCACGCCCCGCTGATCCTGCCCGAGCAGGGCGCCCTCGCCGTCCAGGCCGCCGTCGGCCCCGACCGGGACGGACAGCGGGAGCTGACCATCTGGTCCCGCCGCGCCGACACCCCCGACGCCCCCTGGACCCGCCACGCCGCCGGCGTCCTCACCTCCGCCGACGGCACGGACCCGGCCGGGCTCACCGACTGGCCGCCCCCGGACGCCGAACCCGTCGACCTGGCCGGCCTCTACCCCGCGCTGGCCCGCACCGGCTACGGCTACGGCGAGGTCTTCCAGGGCCTGCGCGCCATGTGGCGGCGCGGGGACGAGCTGTTCGCCGAGGCGGCCCTGCCCGACAGCGCCCGCGCCACCGCCGCCGGGTACGGGATACACCCGGCCCTGCTGGACGCCGTGCTGCACGTCAACCTGCTGGACCTGCCCGGCGGCCAGGCGGTCCTGCCGTTCGCCTGGGGCGGCGTCACCCTCCACGCGCCGGGCACCGACACCCTGCGCCTGCGCCTGACCCCGTCCGGCCCCGACTCCGTCGCCCTCACCCTGGCCGACGCCGCCGGCGCGCCCGTCGCCACTGTGCGCGGCCTCGTGGCCCGCCCCGTCACCGCCGACCAGCTCGCCGGGGACGGCGACGACCCGCTGTACCGGGTGGAACTCCTCCCGGCGCCCGCCGCGACGGCCCCGGCCCTGCCCGCGACGGCCGTGTGCGGCCTCGGACCCGACAACCCCGGCCCCGGGGACGCCGGTCCGGACCGTGTTCCCCTGACCGGCGCCGACGTCCCGCACCACCCCGGTCTCGCCGCGCTCACCGCCGCCGGTCCCGTCCCCGACCTGGTCCTGCTGGCCGTACCGCCCGCCCCCGACGCCGTACCGGACCTGCCCGCCCTGGTGCGGGCGCGGGTGCACGCGGTCCTGGACGTGCTGCGCTCCTGGCCCGCCGACGAGCGGTACGCCGGGCGCCGGCTCGCCGTGCTGCTGCGCACCGGCGACCTCGCGCACGCCGCCCTGTACGGGCTGGTCCGCGCGGCGCAGGCCGAGCATCCCGGGCGGTTCCTGCTTCTCGACAGCGACGGCAGCGCCGGCCCCGGACCGGCCCTCGCCACCGCGCTCGCCGCCGGGGAACCGGAGGTCGCGGTGCGGGACGGCGAGGTGCGGCTGCCCCGGCTGGCCCGCGCCAAGCCCGGCGGCCCGCCCGCCTGGGACCCGGACGGCACCGTCCTGATCACCGGCGGCACCGGCGGCCTCGGCGCGCTGATCGCCCGTCACCTGGTCACCGCGCACGGCGTACGGCACCTGCTGCTCGCCGGGCGGCGCGGCGCGGACGCCCCCGGGGCCGCCGAACTCGCCGACGCCCTGCACGACTCGGGCGCGGAGGTGACCCTCGCTCGGTGCGACGCCGCCGACCGGACCCAACTGGCCGCGCTGCTCGCCGGACACGACGTACGGGCCGTGGTGCACGCCGCCGGCGTCGTCGACAACGGCGTACTGGCCGGCCTGGACGAGGGCCAGGTGGACCGGGTGCTGCGGCCCAAGGTGGACGCCGCCTGGAACCTGCACGAACTGACCCGCGAGCAGGACCTGTCGGCGTTCGTGCTGCTGTCCTCCACCGCCGGGCTGCTGGTCGGCGGCGGCCAGGCCAACTACGCCGCCGCCAACACCTTCCTCGACGGCCTCGCCGCCCACCGCCGCTCGCTCGGCCTGCCCGCCGTCTCCCTCGCCTACGGCCTGTGGTCCGGCGCCGGCGGCCTCGGCTCCGGCATCGACGTCGCCGACCTGGAACGGCTGCGCCGGCTCGGCCTGCCGCCCCTGCCCCCCGCCCAGGGCCTGCGCGCCCTCGACGCGGGCCCCGGCGGCGAGGACGCCGTGCTGGTGCCCGTACGCCTGGACACCGCCGCGCTGCGCGCCCGGACCGACGGCGTGCCCGCGCTGCTGCGCGGCCTGGTCCGGCCCGCCCGGCGGCGCGGCTCCGAGGGCGGCACCCCGGCGGGGTCCTGGCGCGACCGGCTGGCCCCGCTGGCCGACTCCGAACGCGACCGTGCCCTGCTGGAACTGGTGCGCACCCATGTCGCCGCCGTGCTCGGGCACCCCTCGCCCGAGTCGGTGGACCCGGGGCGCGCCTTCCAGGAGATGGGCTTCGACTCGCTCGCCGCCGTGGAACTGCGCAACCTCCTTGCGGGCGCCACCGGGCTGACCCTGCCCGCCACGCTCGTCTTCGACCAGCCCACGCCCGCCACCCTCGCCGCCCACCTCAAGACCGCGCTGGTGCCCGGCCCCGCGGACCGGGCCCGGTCCGCGCTGGCCGAGCTGGACCGACTGGAAGCCGCGCTGCACGCCCTGCCCGACGAGGACGGCAGCCACGCCCGGGTCACCGCCCGCCTCGAAGCGCTGCTGCGTGACTGGCAGGACACCCACACCCGGCACTCCGCGCCCGCTGCGCCCGAGGACTTCGGCGACGCCAGCGACGACGAACTCTTCGCCAGGATCGACAACGAACTGGGAGCCCTGTGATGGAAGACTCGGCCACGGCCGGCAAGCTCCGTGACTACCTCAAGCGGGCCACGACCGAGCTGGAGCGCAGCCGCCGCCGCGTACGCGAGCTGGAGGACCGCGAGCGCGAGCCCGTCGCCGTCATCGGCATGGGCTGCCGCTACCCGGGCGGTGTGCGCACCCCCGAGGACCTGTGGCGGATCGTCGACGAGGGCATCGACGTCGTCACCGGCTTCCCCACCGACCGGGGCTGGGACACCGAGGCGATCTACGACCCCGAGCCCGGCGCCCCCGGCAAGACCTACGTCCGCCAGGGCGGCTTCCTGCACGACGCCGCCGAGTGCGACCCCGCCTTCTTCGGCATCAGCCCCAAGGACGCGCCCGGCACCGACCCGCAGCAGCGGCTGCTGCTGGAGGTCACCTGGGAGGCCTTCGAACGGGCCGGCATCGACCCCACCACCGTCAAGGGCACCCCGACCGGCGTCTTCGTCGGCCTGATGCACCACGACTACCTCGGCGGCACCATCTCCGGCAGCATCGTCTCCGGCCGCATCGCCTACACCCTGGGCCTGGAGGGCCCCGCGGTCACCATGGACACCGCCTGCTCCTCCTCCCTGGTGGCGCTGCACCAGGCCATCCAGTCGCTGCGCAAGGGCGAGTGCTCCCTGGCGCTCGCGGGCGGTGCCGCCGTCATGGCCAGCCCCGAGATGTTCATCGAGTTCAGCGAGCGCCGCGCGCTGTCCCCCGACGGCCGCTGCCACTCCTTCTCCGATGACGCCGCCGGCGCCGCCTGGGCCGAGGGCGCCGGCATGCTGCTGGTGGAGCGGCTGTCCGACGCGCTGCGCAACGGCCACGAGGTGCTCGCCGTGGTCCGTGGCTCGGCCGTCAACCAGGACGGCGCCTCCAACGGCCTGACCGCGCCCAGCGGACCCGCGCAGATCCGCGTCATCCGGCAGGCCCTTGCCGACGCCCGGCTCGCCCCGCACCACATCGACGCGGTCGAGGCGCACGGCACCGGTACCACCCTCGGCGACCCCATCGAGGCCCAGGCCGTCATCGCCGCCTACGGGCAGGACCGGCCGGAGAACCGGCCGGTGTGGCTCGGCTCCCTGAAGTCCAACATGGGCCACCCGCAGGCCGCGGCCGGGGTCGGCGCCGTCATCAAGATGGTCATGGCGATGCGCCACGGCACCCTGCCCCGCACCCTGCACGTCGAGCAGCCCTCCACCGCCGTCGACTGGAGCGCCGGAGACGTCCGGCTGCTCACCGAGGCCCGCCCCTGGGACACCCCCGACGGCCGCCCGCGCCGGGCCGGCGTGTCCTCCTTCGGCATCTCCGGCACCAACGCCCACACCATCCTGGAGGAGGCGCCGCCCGCCGCCGCGGAACCGGCCGCGTCCGAGCGCACCGCGCTGCCCGTGATCCCCTGGGTGCTGTCCGGCAAGGGCCCCGACGCGGTGCGCCGGCAGGCGGAGCGGCTGCTCGCCGCGGCCGGCGGCCTCGACCCGTACGACGTCGGCTACTCGCTGGCCACCACCCGGACCGTGTTCACCCACCGGGCCGCCGTCACCGGCCGCGACCGGGACGAGCTGCTGGCCGGCCTGCGCGCCGTCGCCGACGGCAGCCGCCCCGCCGAGACGGCCCCGGAACCCGGCCGGCTCGCCGTGCTGTTCTCCGGGCAGGGCTCCCAGCGGCCCGGCATGGGCCGCACCCTGCACGCCGCGTTCCCGGTGTTCGCCGCCGCCCTCGACGAGATCTGCGCCGCGTTCGACACCCACCTGGACCGGCCGCTGCGCGAGGTGATGTGGGAGCAGGACACCGACCCCGCGCCCCTGCACCGGACCGTGTACACCCAGGCGGCCCTGTTCACCTTCGAAACCGCCCTGTACCGGCTGCTGGAGCACTGGGGCGTCCGCCCCGACCTGCTCGCCGGGCACTCCGTCGGCGAGGTCGTCGCCGCGCACGTCGCCGGCGTGCTGGACCTGAAGGACGCCGTCGCCCTGGTCGCCGCCCGCGGCCGGCTCATGCAGGAACTGCCCGCCGGCGGCGCGATGGTGTCCCTGCTCGCCACCGAGGCGGAGGTCGCCGGGCTGCTCACCGACGGCGTCGGCATCGCCGCCGTCAACGGCCCGCGCGCCGTGGTGGTCTCCGGCGACGAGGACGCCGTACTCGCCGTCGCCGCCCGGGTGGAGAAGTCCACCCGGCTGAAGGTGTCGCACGCCTTCCACTCCCACCGCATGGACCCCATGCTGGAGGCGTTCCGCGAGGTGCTGGCGGGACTGACCTTCCGCGAGCCCGCCCTGCCGGTCGTCTCCAACGTCACCGGCCGCCTCGCCGACCGGCTCGACTCGCCCGAGTACTGGGTCCGGCACGTCCGCGAGGCGGTCCGCTTCCACGACGGGGTCACCACCCTGGCCGCCGAGGGCGCCACCCGCTTCCTGGAGGTCGGCCCCGACGCGGTGCTCAGCAACCTGGCCCAGGACTCGGCGCCCGTCGTCATCGCCGCCCAGCGCCGCGACCGCGCCGAGGACGCCGCCCTCCTCGACGCCGTCTGCCGGCTGCACCTGACCGGCACCGGCCCCGACTGGACGGCGCTGTTCGCCGGCGGCCGCAGGGTCGGCCTGCCCACCTACCCCTTCCGCCGCGACCGGCACTGGGAGGACGCCCCCATCCTCCAGGCCGAGCGCTCGGCGGCGGCCCGCGGGGGCGACGCCGCCGACCCGTTCTGGGACCTGGTCCGCGACCAGGACGTCACCGCCGTGGCCGCCACCCTCGGCGTCGCCGACGAGACCTCCGTCGCCGCCGTCGTACCGGCCCTCGCCGCCTGGCACGAGCGGCGGCAGGCCGACGCCGCGGCCGACGGCTGGCGCTACCGCGTCGCCTGGGAGCCGCTGGCCCCCGCCGCCACCCCGGCGCGCGGCGGCCACTGGCTCGCCGTCGTCCCCGCCGCCGACGACCCGTGGACCACCGCCGTCCTGACCGGGCTCACCGAACGGGGCCTCACCCTCGACACCCTCACCGTGCCCGCCACGGCCGACCGCGCCGAACTCGCCGCGCTGCTCGCCGGGCGGAACGGCGCCGACGGCGTGCTGTCCCTGCTGGCGCCCGCCACCGCGCCGGCCGTCACCGCCGCCCTTGTCCAGGCCCTCGGGGACGCGCGGGTCACCGCCCCGCTGTGGTGCGTCACCCGCGACGCCGTCGCCCACGGGCCGGGCGCCGCCGTCACCGGCCTCGACCAGGCCCCGGTGTGGGGCCTCGGCCGGGTCGCCGCGCTGGAACACCCCGAACGCTGGGGCGGACTGGCCGACCTGCCCGCCGAACCCGGCCCCGACACCCTCGCCCGGCTGGCCGCCCTGCTCGGCGACCCCGGCGGTGAGGACCAGCTCGTGCTGCGCGACACCGGCGCCTACGGCCGGCGCCTGGAGCCCGCCCCCGCCCGCACCGGCGCCCCCTGGACGCCGTCCGGCACCGTGCTGGTCACCGGGGCCACCGGCGCCATAGGCGGCGCCGTCGCCCGCCGGCTCGCCGCCGAGGGCGCCGACCACCTGCTGCTGACCTCCCGCCGCGGCATGGACGCCCCCGGTGCCGCCGACCTGGTCCGCGAACTCACCGACGCCGGCACCCGGGTCACCCTCACCGCCTGCGACGTCAGCGACCGCCGGTCCGTGGCCGCCCTGCTGGACTCCGTACCGGCCGAACACCCCCTGACCGCCGTGCTGCACCTGGCCGGCGTCCTCGACGACGGCGTCCTGGACGCCCTCACCCCCCAGCGCTTCGACCGCGTCCTCGCCGCGAAGGCCGACGCCGCCCGCCACCTGCACGAACTCACCGCGGACCGGGACCTGACGGCATTCGTGCTGTTCTCCTCCCTGACCGCCACCGTCGGCGGCGCCGGCCAGGCCAACTACGCCGCCGCCAACGCCTACCTCGACGCCCTCGCCGAACACCGCCGCGCCGCCGGACTGCCCGCCACCTCGATCGCCTGGGGACCCTGGGGCGGCGACGGCATGGCCGCCCACGGCACCGTCCGCTCCGCCGCCCGCGCCATGGGCATGTCCCTCCTCGACCCCGGCCGCGCGCTCACCGCGCTGCACCGCGCCCTGGCCGGCGGCGACACCACCGTCACCGTCGCCGACGTCGACTGGGCGGTGTTCGCGCCCGCCTTCACCGCGACCCGGCCCAGCCCCCTGCTGTCCACGCTGCCCGGGGCCCGCCCCGGCACCGGCGGACCCGGACAGGCCGGTGCCGCCGACGGCTTCGCCGCGAAACTCGCCGGCCTCACCGGCGGCGAACGCGACCGCGCCCTGCGGGAGCTGGTGTGCGGCCAGGCCGCCGCCGTCCTCGGCTACGCCGACGCCGACGCGGTCGAGCCGACCACCGCCTTCCGCGACCTCGGCTTCGACTCCCTCACCTCCGTCGACCTGCGCAACCGGATCAGCGCCGCCGCCGGGGTGCCGCTGCCCGCCACGCTCATCTTCGACTACGCCACCCCCGCCGCCCTCGCCCAGCACCTGGGCACCGAGATCGCCGGCGCCGACACCTCCTCCGTGGACTCCGTCCTCGCCGACCTCGACCGGCTCGCCGCCCGGCTCGGCGGCCTGAGCGCCGAGGACATCGAAGAGGGCCGGATCGCCGGCCGCCTGCGGTCGCTGCTCGGCGACCTGGACCAGGCCCTCGGCCAGGAGGGGGCCGACGCCGTCGCCGGACGGCTTCAGGACGCCTCCGCCGACGATGTCTTCGCGTTCATCGACAACGAACTCGGCTCGGCCTGAGGCGACCCCTCCCCCGACACCCCGGCCGCACCGCGGTCCCCCCTCTTCGCACAGGAGTGGCGACACCCGATGACCAACGACGAAAAGCTGCTCTCCTACCTCAAGCGGGTCTCCGCCGACCTGGCCCAGACCCGCCGGCGGCTGCGCGAGGTGGAGACCCAGGACCGGGAACCCATCGCCATCGTCGGGATGAGCTGCCGCTTCCCCGGCGGCGTGACCACCCCGGAGGAGTTCTGGCGGCTCGTCCACGACGGCACCGACGCCATCGGCGACTTCCCCGACGACCGGGGCTGGGACCTCGACGCGCTCTACGACCCCGACCCGGACGCCACCGGCAAGAGCTACGTCACCCGCGGCGGCTTCCTCGACGGCGCGGCCGGGTTCGAGCCGGACTTCTTCGGCATCAGCCCCCGCGAGGCGCTCGCGATGGACCCCCAGCAGCGGCTGCTGCTGGAGGTGTCCTGGGAGGCCCTGGAACGCGCCCGGATCGCCCCCGACGCGGTGCACGGCACCCGCGTCGGGGTGTTCGCCGGCACCAACGGCCAGGACTACAAGGACCTGCTGGCCAAGATGCCCGACGACAGCGAGGCCGCGCTCGGCACCGGCGTGCTGGCCGCCGTCATCTCCGGCCGCATCTCCTACACGCTCGGCCTGGAGGGTCCGGCCGTCACCATCGACACCGCCTGCTCCTCTGCGCTCGTCGCCGTGCACCTCGCCGTACAGGCCCTGCGCAACAAGGAGTGCACCCTCGCCCTGGCGGGCGGCGCCACCGTGATGTCCACCCCGGGCAACTTCATCGCCTTCAGCCGGCAGCGCGGCCTCGCCGCCGACGGCCGCTGCAAGTCCTTCGCCGACGGCGCCGACGGCACCGGCTGGAGCGAGGGCGCCGGCATGCTGGTGCTGGAACGGCTCTCCGACGCCCGGCGTAACGGCCACGAGGTACTGGCCGTGGTCCGCGGCTCGGCCGTCAACCAGGACGGCGCCTCCAACGGCCTGACCGCCCCCAACGGCCCCTCCCAGCAGCGCGTCATCCGCGCCGCCCTGGCCTCCGCGGACCTCGGCCCGGCCGACGTGGACCTGCTGGAGGCACACGGCACCGGCACCACCCTCGGCGACCCCATCGAGGCCCAGGCGCTGCTCGCCACCTACGGACAGGGCCGCGAACAGCCGCTGTGGCTGGGCTCGGTGAAGTCCAACATCGGACACACCCAGGCCGCGGCCGGCGTCGCCGGCATCATCAAGGCGGTCATGGCGATGCGGCACCGGGTCCTGCCCCGGACCCTGCACGCCGAGCGGCCCTCCACCAAGGTCGACTGGGCACAGGGCGACATCCGGCTGCTGACCGAGAACCGGCCCTGGACCGACCCGGGCCGCCCCCGTCGGGCCGCGGTGTCCTCCTTCGGCGCCAGCGGCACCAACGCGCACACCATCCTGGAGGAGGCCCCCGCCGCGGAGACCGGGGAAGCCGGGGAAGCGGGTGAACCGGGGGAGGCGGAGCCGCGTACGGCACTGCCGCTGGTGCCCTGGGTGGTCTCCGGCCGCACCGAACGCGCCCTGCGCGAGCAGGCCGCCCGGCTCGCCGCCGCCGTCGGCGAACTGGACCCGGTGGACGTGGCGCACTCCCTGGCCGCCACCCGCACCGCCCACCCGTACCGGGCCGTGGTTCTCGGCGCCGGCCGCGACGCACTGCTGACCGCCCTGACCGGCGTGGCCGAGGGCGGCCGGGGCGCCGCCTCGGGCCGGGTCCGCAAGGGCCAGACCGCCTTCCTGTTCACCGGCCAGGGCGCCCAGCGCGCCGGCATGGGCCGCGAACTGCACGCCCGTTTCCCGGTGTTCGCCCGCGCCTTCGACGAGATCTGCGCGCTCACCGGGGACGACGCGCTGCGCGACCTCGTCCTCGGCGACGACCCCGCGCCGTTGCACCGCACCGCCCGCACCCAGACCGCGCTGTTCGCCTTCGAAGTCGCCCTGTACCGGCTGCTGGAGTCCTGGGGAGTCACCCCCGACTACCTGGCCGGGCACTCCGTCGGCGAGATCGCCGCCGCCCACGTGGCGGGCGTCCTCGACCTGAGGGACGCGACCGCCCTGGTGGCCGCGCGCGGCCGGCTCATGCAGGCGCTGCCCGAAGGCGGCGCCATGATCGCCGTACGCGCCACCGAGGAGGAGGTCCGCCCGCTGCTCACCGGCCGGGTCGGCATCGCCGCCGTCAACGGCCCCCGCTCCGTGGTGATCTCCGGCGACGCCGCCGAGGCCGAGGCGGTGGCCGCCCGCTTCGGCAAGAGCCGCCGGCTGACGGTCTCGCACGCCTTCCACTCGCCCCTGATGGAACCGATGCTGGCCGCCTTCCGGACGGTCGCCGAGTCCCTGACCTACCACCGGGCCGCCCTCCCCGTCGTCTCCAACGTCACCGGCGCGCTCGCCACCCAGGACATCGCCTCCCCCGGCTACTGGGTGCGGCACGTGCGCGAGGCGGTCCGCTTCCACGAAGGCATCCGCGCCCTCGCCGCCGAGGGCGTCACCCGTTACCTCGAGGTCGGCCCGGACGCCGTGCTGACCGCCATGGCCCGCGACTGCCTGACCGCCGACGACACCGGCACCGGCACCGACACCGGCACCGGCACCGACACGGACACCGACACGGACACCGACACGGACACCGGCACCGGTCAGGACACCGACGCCGTCCTGGCCGCCGCCTCCCGCCGCGACCGCGACGAGACCGAGACCCTGCTCACCGCCGTCGCCCGGCTGTACACCGGCGGCGCCGCCGTGGACTGGACCGCGCTGTTCACCGGCGCCCGCACCGTCGACCTGCCCACCACCGCCTTCCAGCGCGAGAGGTTCTGGCCCGAGACCACCGCGACCGCCGGCGACGTCGGCTCCGCCGGACTCGACTCCGCCGACCACCCGCTGCTCGGCGCCGCCACCGTCCTCGCCGACACCGACGGCGCCGTGCTCACCGGCCGACTGTCGGCCCGCACCCACCCCTGGCTCGCCGACCACGTCGTCGCCGGCCGGATCGTCGTCCCCGGCACTGCCATGGTCGAACTCGCCGTCCGCGCCGGCGACCAGGTCGGCTGCGCCCACCTGGACGAACTCGCCCTGGAGACCCCGCTGGTGCTGCCCTGGGACGACGGGGTACGGGTCCAGGTCGCCGTCGGCGCGCCCGACGCCTTGGGCGCCCGTACGGTGCACGTGTACGCCCGCGCCGAGAGCCTGCCCGCCGACGCCCCGTGGACCGCGCACGCCTCCGGCCTCCTCACCGCCGGCCCCGCCGCCCCCGGCACCCGCCTGGACGACTGGCCCCCCGAGGACGCCGAAGCGCTCGACACCAGCGGCCTGTACGAGCGGCACGCCGCCGCCGGACTGGAGTACGGACCCGTCTTCCGGGCGCTGACGGCCGCCTGGCGACGCGACGGGGAGGTGTTCGCCGAGGTACGGCTGCCCGAGCGGCCCGCCGCCGACGCGCCCCGCTTCGGGCTGCACCCGGCCGCGTTCGACGCCGCCCTGCACTCCCTCGCCCTGCTCGGCGACGGCTCCGCCGATGACACCGCCCGGCTGCCGTTCGCGTTCGCGGGCGTCACCCTGCACGCCACCGGCGCCTCGGTGCTGCGTGCCCGGCTCACCCCCGCCGGTGACCACGTCTTCACCGTCGACCTGGCCGACGCCGACGGCGCCCCCGTCGCCACGGTCGCCTCGCTGACCTCCCGCCCGCTCACCCACCTCGCCGGCCACGACCCGGCCGCCGACGCCCTGTTCACCCTCGACTGGCAGCCCCTGCCCCTGGACACCGACGCCCCCGAACCCGGCCACCGGGTGCTGCACAGCGCCCCCGGGTCCACCCCCGACGCCGTCCGCCAGGCCCTGCGCACCGCGCTCGCCGCCCTCCAGGACGACGACCCCCGCCCGCTCGCCGTGGTCACCCGGGGCGCGGTGAGCACCGCAGGCGAGGACGTGCCCGACCTGGCCGGCGCCGCCGTATGGGGCCTGGTGCGGTCCGCGCAGTCCGAGCACCCCGACCGGTTCACCCTGCTCGACCTCGAACCCGGCGCGGACGCCGCCACCGTCCTGCCCGGCGCCCTCGCCACCGGTGAACCCCAGCTCGCCGTGCGCGCGGGCACCGCCCGCGCCGCCCGCCTGGTACGCGCCGAACTCCCCGCCGAACCAACCGACTTCACCTTCGACCCGGAGGGCACCGTCCTGCTGACCGGCGCCACCGGCGGCCTCGGCCGGGTCCTCGCCCGCCATCTGGTCACCGCGCACGGCGTACGGCACCTCGCGCTGCTCAGCCGCTCCGGCACCGCCGACGACCTGATCGCCGAACTGGCCGCTCTCGGCGCCACCGCGACCGCCCACGCCTGCGACGTGGCGGACCGCGAGCGCCTCGCCGCCGTCCTGGCCGGCCTCCCCGCCGACCGCCCCCTCACCGCGGTCGTGCACGCCGCCGGCGTCCTGGACGACGGCGTGGTCTCCTCCCTCACCCCCGAACGCGTCGACACCGTCCTCGCCCCGAAGGCCCTCGGCGCCCTCCACCTCCACGAACTGACCGGCGAGCGCGTCAAGCTGGTGCTGTTCTCCTCCGTCGCCGGCACCGTCGGCGCCCCCGGCCAGGGCAACTACGCCGCCGCCAACGCCCTCCTTGACGCCCTCGCCGCGCACCGCCACACCCACGGCGCCCCCGCCCTCTCGCTGGCCTGGGGCCCCTGGGCCCCGGCCGGCGGCATGACCGGCACCCTCGACGAGACCGACCGGGCCCGGATGACCCGCGGCGGCATGACCGCCCTGACCGCCGCGGAAGGCACCGCGCTGTTCGACCGGGCCCTGCGCGCGGGCCGCCCCGCCCTGGCACCGGTACGGCTCGCGTTGCCCGCGCTGCGCGCCCAGGGCCCCGGCCTCGCGCCCGTCTTCCGCGCCCTCGCGGGCCGCCCGGTACGCCGGGAGGCCGCCGCCGAGGGCACCGGCGCCGGACTCGTCGAGCGGCTGGCCGCCCTGGGCGCCGAGGAGCGCGCCGAGGCGCTGCTGCACACGGTCCGCGCCCATGTCGCCGCCGTCCTCGGGCACGCCGACCCCGGCGGCGTGGAGACCGACCGGGCCTTCAAGGACCTCGGCTTCGACTCGCTCGCCGCCATCGAACTGCGCAACTCCCTCTCCGCCGAACTGGGCCGGCGGCTGAGCGCCACCCTGGTCTTCGACCACCCCTCGCCCGACGCCCTCGCCGCCCACCTCGGCACCCTGGTCGGCGACGCCCCGGCCGCGGCCCGCGGCGCCCGGCGCAACCGCGCCGCCCACGCCGGCGAGCCGCTGGCGATCGTCGGCCTTGCCTGCCGCTACCCGGGCGACGTACGCACCCCTGAGGACCTGTGGCGTCTCGTCGCCGACGGCACCGACGCCATCACCGCCTTCCCCGCCGACCGCGGCTGGGACGTGGACCGGATCGTCGACCCCACCCGCAGCCGCCCCGACACCTCCTACGTCGGCGAGGGCGGATTCCTGCACGACGCGGGCGACTTCGACGCCGCCTTCTTCGGCATCAGCCCCAAGGAGGCCCTCGTCATGGACCCCCAGCAGCGGCTGCTGCTGGAGACGTCCTGGGAGGCGCTGGAGAGCGCCGGCATCGACCCGCACACCCTCAAGGGCAGCCGCACCGGCGTGTTCGCCGGCGTCCAGTACCACGACTACTTCGGCAGCTTCGGCTCCGGCAGCATCATCTCCGGCCGCGTCGCCTACACCCTCGGCCTGGAGGGGCCCTCCCTGTCCGTCGACACCGCCTGCTCCTCGTCCCTGGTGGCGCTGCACCTGGCCGCCCAGTCGCTCAGGCAGGGGGAGTCCAGCCTGGCACTGGTCGGCGGGGTCGCCGTCATGGCCACCCCGGAGACGTTCGTCGAGTTCAGCCGGCAGGGCGCGCTCGCCCCCGACGCCCGCACCCGCGCCTTCGCCGACGCGGCGGGCGGCACGGTGTGGGGCGAGGGCGTCGGCGTCCTCGTCGTGGAACGCCTCTCCGACGCCCGGCGCAACGGCCATCCGGTGCTGGCCCTGGTCCGCGGCACCGCCGTCAACCAGGACGGTGCCTCCAACGGCCTGACCGCCCCCAACGGCCCCGCCCAGGAACGCGTCATCCGCGAGGCCCTGGACAACGCCCGCCTCACCACCGCCGATGTGGACGTGGTGGAGGCGCACGGTACGGGGACGACGCTGGGTGACCCGATCGAGGCGCAGGCGCTGCTGGCCACCTACGGGCAGGACCGGGAGCGGCCGTTGTGGCTGGGGTCGGTGAAGTCGAACATCGGGCACACCCAGGCAGCGGCAGGCGTCGCCGGTGTCATCAAGATGGTGATGGCGATGCGGCACGGGGTGTTGCCCAGGACGCTGCACGTGGACAAGCCGTCCACGAAGGTCGACTGGGGCGCGGGGGACGTACGGCTGCTCACCGAGGAGCGGGACTGGCCGGCCACCGGCCGGCCGCGCCGGGCGGGGGTGTCCTCCTTCGGGATCAGCGGCACCAACGCCCACGTCATCCTCGAACAGGCCCCGCCCGCTCCCGCCGAGCCCGCACCCCCCGCACCCGAGGGTCTCGCCGTGCCGTGGCTGCTCACCGCCAAGACCCCCGCCGCGCTCGCCGGACAGGCCGCCGCCCTCCTCGGCCACCTCGACACCCACCCCGGCCTCGACCCGTCCGACATCGGCTGGTCGCTCGCCACCACCCGCGCCCGCTTCCCCCACCGCGCCTCGATCACCGGCCCCGACCCGGCCGCACTGCGCGCCACGCTGGCCGCGCTGGCCGACGGCACCACCGCCCGCACCCTCGTCCAGGGCACCGCCCCCGGCCGCGCCCGCCCCGTGTTCGTCTTCCCCGGCCAGGGCTCCCAGTGGTCCGGCATGGCCACCGAACTCCTCGAACAGTCACCGGTGTTCGCCGCCCGCATGGCCGAGTGCGCCACCGCCCTGGCCCCCTGGACCGACTGGGACTTCGCCACCGAGCTGCGCGGCACCCTGGACCGGGTGGACGTCGTCCAGCCGCTGCTGTGGGCCGTGATGGTGTCCCTCGCGCACACCTGGAGCGCCTACGGCGTCACCCCGGCCGCCGTCATCGGCCACTCCCAGGGCGAGATCGCCGCCGCCTGCGCCACCGGCGCGCTGTCCCTCGCCGACGGCGCCCGCGTCGTCGCCCTGCGCTCCCAGGCCATCGCCGAGCTGCTGTCCGGCACCGGCGGCATGATGTCGGTCGGCGAGGGCGCCGACGCGGTCCGCGCCCGGCTCGCCGCCTTCGACGGCCGGCTGTCGGTCGCCGCCGTCAACGGCGCCGCCTCCACCGTGGTCTCCGGCGACCCCGGAGCCCTCGACGAACTCCTCACCCTGCTGCGCGCCGAGAAGGTCCGCGCCAAGCGCCTGCCCGTGGACTACGCCTCGCACAGCGCCCACGTCGAGACCCTGCGCGCCCGCCTCGCCGAGGTCCTCGACGGCATCGAGCCGCGCTCCACCCGGGTGCCGTTCTACTCCACCGTCACCGGCGGGCCCCTCGACACCACCGAGCTCGGCGCCGAGTACTGGTACACCAACCTGCGCGGTACCGTGCTGTTCGAACAGGCGGTACGGGCCGCCGTGGCCGACGGACACCAGCTGTTCATCGAGGCCAGCGCGCACCCGGTGCTCACCGTCGGCATCCAGGAGACCGACGACGCCGTGGCCGCCGTCGGCTCCCTGCGCCGCGACGAGGGCGGCCGGGACCGGCTGCTGGCCGCGCTGGGCGAGGCGTTCACCCACGGCGCCGCCGTCGACTGGGCCGCCGTCGCCGAGGGCCGCCGGCCCCGCCGGGTGCCGCTGCCCGGCTACGCCTTCCAGCGCGAACGGTACTGGCTCGACAGCACCGCCGGCGGCGCCGACGTCACCTCCGCCGGCCTCGCCCCTACCGACCACGCCCTGCTCGGCGCCGCGATGGTACGCGCCGACACCGAGGGCGCCGTGCTCACCGGCCGGCTGTCCGAGGCGACCCAGCCCTGGCTGGCGGACCACCGGGTGGGCGGCCGGCTGCTCTTCCCCGGCACCGGGCACCTGGAACTCGCGCTGCGCGCCGGCGACCAGGTCGGCTGCGGGGACCTCGCCGAACTCACCCTGCACGCGCCGCTCGTCCTGCCCGACCACGGCGCCGTACAGCTCCAGGTCACCGTCGGCGCGCCCGAGGGCGACACCCGGCCGGTCACCATCTGGTCGCGCCCGGAGAGCCCGGACGAGGAACTGCCCTGGACCCGGCACGCCGACGGCCTGCTCGCCCCCACCGGCACCCTGCCCGGCCCCGCCGAGCCGCTCACCGACTGGCCGCCCCGGGACGCCGAACCCGTCCCGCTCGACGGCCTCTACGACGACCTGGCCGGCCTCGGCCTCGGCTACGGGCCGCTGTTCCAGGGCCTGCGCGCCGCCTGGCGCACCGCCGACGGCCTGTACGCGGAGGTCGCCACCGACGCCGCGCCCGACGGGTTCGCCCTGCACCCGGCGCTCTCGGACGCCACGCTGCACACCGTCGGCCTCACCGACGCGGCCGGCGAGGAGGCCCTGCTGCCGTTCGCCTGGTCCGGGGTACGGCTGCACGCCACCGGCGCGACCGCGCTGCGCGTCCGCGTCCGGCCCACCGGAGAGGGCACCGTCGCCCTCGCGCTCGCCGATCCCACGGGCGCCCCCGTCGCCACCGTCGACGCCCTCACCCTGCGGCCCCTGCGCACCGAGGCGCCGGCCGCCGGGTCCGGGACGCCCCGCGCGGGCGCGCTGTACCGGGTCGAGTGGGTCCCGGCCCCGTCGGTCACGGCGGCCACCGGCCCGGTGGAGGTGGTGCGGGCCCCGGCCGGGGTGAGCGCCGCCGACACCCGGGCGGCGGTCGGCGCGATTCTGGACGGGCTGCGTGCCGGGCTGGCCGACGACCGCCTCGCCGACACCCCGCTCGTCGTCGTCACCGGCACCGACCCGGCGGGCGCCGCGGCCGGCGGCCTGGTCCGCTCGGCCCAGTCGGAGAACCCCGGCCGGATCGTCCTGGTCGAGTCCGACACGCCCCCGGCCCCCGAACGCCTCCCCGAGGCGGCGTCCCTCGGCGAACCCCACGTGGCATTCCACGAGGACACGTGGAAACTGCCGCGCCTGGTCCGGGTCACCACGGGAACCCCGGCCGCCGACGGCCCGGCGGTGGCTGACGGCGGACCCGTTCCGGCCGCCACCGGGCCTCGGGCCGCCGACGGGTCGCCTGTGGTCCGGGCTGCTGCCGGGTCTCGGGTCGTCGGCGGGTCGCCTGTGGTTCGGGCTGCTGCCGGGTCTCGGGTCGTCGGCGGGTCGCCCGCGGTTCCGGTTGCCGCCGGGTCCACTTCGGCCACCGAGGGTTCCGCCGGGGACGCCGACGCTCTTCCCCCGGCGACCACCGACCCCACGCCGGCCGAGGGCGAGACCGCCGTCCCGGGCGGTGGTTTCGGCGGCGGTACCGTCCTGCTCACCGGTGCCACCGGTGCGCTCGGGCGGATCGTGGCCCGGCACCTGGTCGCCGAGCGGGGGGTGCGGAGTCTGCTGCTGGTGAGCCGGAGCGGCGGCGCCGAGGACCTGGTCGGTGAACTCACCGCGCTCGGTGCCGAGGTGACGAGCGTCGCCTGCGATGTCGCCGACCGCGCCGCGCTCGCCGCCGTACTGGACGCCGTACCCGCCGGCCGGCCGCTGACCGCCGTGATCCACGCGGCCGGTGTCCTCGCCGACGGGGTGCTCTCCTCGCTCACCCCGGAGCGGCTCGACACCGTCTTCCGGCCCAAGGTCGACGCCGCCTGGAACCTGCACGAACTCACCGCCGGCCTGGACCTGTCGGCGTTCGTGCTGTTCTCCTCCTCCGCCGCCACGCTCGGTTCGCCCGGCCAGGCCAACTACGCCGCCGCCAACGCCTACCTCGACGCCCTCGCCGTACACCGCAGGGCTCTCGGGCTGCCCGCGCACTCCCTGGCCTGGGGCCTGTGGGCGCGGGCCGGCGGCATGACCGGCACCCTCGGCGACAGCGACCTCGGCCGGATCGCCCGCGGCGGTGTCGCCCCGCTGGAGACCGAGGAGGGCGTCGCCCTGTTCGACGCGGCCGTGCGCGGCGCCGGCCCCGCCGTGCTGCCGGTCCGGCTGGACCTGGCCGCGCTGCGCGCCCAGGGCCCCGAGGCGGCCCCGCTGTTCCGCGCCCTGGTGCCCGTACGCCGGGCCCGAGCGGCAGGTGCGCGGGGCGCGGCCGGCGGCGCCGACGCGCTGCGCGAGAGGCTCGCCGCACTGCCGGCGGCCGAACGCGAGCCGTTCCTCACCGACCTCGTGCGCGACCACGTGGCCACCATCCTCGGCTACCGCTCCGCCCAGGACGTCGGCCGCGCCCTGGCCTTCCGGGAACTCGGCTTCGACTCCCTGGCCGCCGTCGAACTGCGCAACCGGCTCACCACGGCGACCGGCCTGAAGCTGCCCGCGACCCTGGTCTTCGACCACCCCACCCCGGCCGTCCTCGCCGGCCACCTGCTCGGCGAACTCACCGGCACCCTCGCCCCGGCACCCGCCCGCACCGCCCCGCGCGCCGCCGCCGACGAGCCGATCGCCGTCGTCGGCATGGCCTGCCGCTTCCCCGGCGGCATCGCCTCCCCGGAGGACCTGTGGCGGCTGGTCGCCGAAGGCCGGGACACGATCGGCGAGTTCCCCACCGACCGCGGCTGGGACCTCGACCGCCTCTACGACCCCACCCTGGACCGCCCCGGCACCAGCTACACCCGGCACGGCGCCTTCCTGTACGACGCGGCCGGCTTCGACCCCGCGTTCTTCGCCATGGACGACGAGGAGGCCCTGGTCACCGACCCCCAGCAGCGGCTGCTGCTGGAGACCTCCTGGGAGGCGCTGGAGCGCGCCTCCATCGACCCCGCGACCCTGCGCGGTTCCGACACCGGTGTGTTCGCGGGCGTCATGTACCACGACTACTTCGGCAGTTACGGCTCCGGCAGCGTGGTCTCCGGCCGGGTCGCCTACACCCTCGGCCTGGAGGGGCCCACGCTCAGCGTCGACACCGCCTGCTCTTCCTCCCTGGTCGCGCTGCACCTGGCCGCGCAGGCGCTGCGGCAGGGCGACTGCTCGCTGGCGCTGGCCGGGGGAGTGACCGTCATGGCCACCCCGGGCACCTTCGTGGAGTTCAGCCGGCACCGGGGCCTGTCCCGGGACGGCCGCTGCAAGCCGTTCGCGGACGCCGCCGACGGCACCGGCTTCGGCGAGGGCGTCGGCGTGCTGCTGCTGGAGCGGCTCTCCGACGCCCGCCGCAACGGCCGCCGTGTTCTCGCGGTGCTGCGCGGCACCGCCGTCAACCAGGACGGCGCCTCCAACGGCATCAGCGCCCCCAACGGGCCCGCCCAGCAGCGCGTCATCCGGCGCGCCCTCGAAGCGGCCGGTGTCTCCGCGGCCGACGTCGACGTGGTCGAGGCGCACGGCACCGGCACCGCCCTCGGCGACCCCATCGAGGCCCAGGCGCTGATCGCCACCTACGGCGGCGAACACACCGACGACCGCCCGCTGTGGCTCGGCTCGGTCAAGTCCAACCTGGGCCACACCCAGGCCGCCGCCGGAGTCGCCGGCGTCATCAAGATGATCGAGGCGCTGCGCCACGAGACCCTGCCCGCCAGCCTCGGAGTGGACCGGCCCACCCGGCACGTGGAGTGGGAGGGAAGCAACGTCCGGCTGCTCACCGAGAACCGTCCCTGGCCGGACCCGGGCCGCCCGCGCCGCGCGGGCGTCTCCTCCTTCGGCATCTCCGGCACCAACGCCCACGTCATCATCGAGGCCGCACCCGCCGGGGCAGCCGCCGCAGAGGCCGCCGGAGCGCCCGCGGCCCCGGCCGGCGGCACCGTGCCGTGGCTGCTGTCCGGACACACCCCCGACGCCCTGCGCGCCCAGGCCGCCCGGCTGCTGGACCACCTCTCCGCCGCCCCGGACACCGACCCGCACCGGCTCGCCGGAGCGCTCGCCCACGCCCGGACCCGGCTCGGCCACCGGGCCGCGGTCCTCGGCCGCACCCGGGACGAACTGACCGCCGGACTGCGGGCCGTGGCCGAAGGCCGCACGCCCCCGGCCGGGGTGCTCGGCACCGCCACCGACGGCCGGCTCGCCTTCCTCTTCTGTGGCCAGGGCTCGCAACTGCCCGGCATGGGCACCCGCCTCGCCGCGGCCTTCCCCGCCTTCGCCACCGCCTTCGACGAGGTCCGCGCCCACCTCGACCCGCTGCTGGACCGGCCGCTCGCCGAGGTGCTCGACTCCGCCGGGCTGCTGGAGCGCACCGAGTACACCCAGCCCGCCCTGTTCGCCGTCGAAGTGGCCCTGTACCGGCTGCTGGAGTCCTTCGGCGTGCGGCCCGACCTGCTCGCCGGGCACTCCGTCGGCGAGTTCGCCGCCGCCCACGTGGCGGGCGTGCTCGGCCTGAAGGACGCCTGCGTGCTCGTCGCCGCCCGGGGCCGCCTGATGCAGGCCCTGCCCGAAGGCGGCGCGATGATCGCCGTACGCGCCACCGAGGAGGAGGTTCTGCCGCTGCTCGGCGACGGCGTCGGCATCGCCGCCGTCAACGGGCCCGCCTCCCTCGTCCTCTCCGGGCCCGCCGGACCGGCCCGCGCGCTCGCCGCCCGCTTCGCCCGCACCAGGGAACTCGCCGTCAGCCACGCCTTCCACTCGGCCCTGATGGAGCCGATGCTGGACGAGTTCCGCGAGATCGCCGCCACCGTGTCGTACGGCACCGCGCGCATCCCGCTGGTGTCCACCCTCACCGGCGCCCCCGCCGCCCCCGACGAGCTGTCCGGCCCCGACTACTGGGTGCGGCACGCCCGCGAGGCCGTCCGCTTCGCCGACGCCGTCACCGCCCTGCACGACGCCGGGGTGCGGCACTTCGCCGAGATCGGCCCCGGCGGCGCGCTGACCGCCGCGGCCGGCGAGTGCCTGCCCGACCAGGCGGCCGTCGTACCGCTGCTGCGCAAGGACCGCGAGGAGACCGACGCGCTGATCACCGGGCTCGCCGCGCTGCACGCGCACGGCACGGCCGTCGACTGGACGGGCCTGCTGCCCCACCGCGACGGCTCGGACCTGCCCACCTACGCCTTCCAGCGCACCCGCTACTGGATGACCGGCGACCCGATCCCGGCGCGCCCGGCCGACGGGCACCCGCTGCTCGGCACCGCCGTCGAACTCGCCGGCGCCGACGGCATCCTGTACACCGGGCACCTGTCCCTGGCCGGACAGCCCTGGCTGGCCGGCCACCGCGTGGGCGGGGCGGCGCTGCTGCCGGGCACCGCCTTCGTCGAGATGGCCCTGGCCGCCGGGGCCCGCGCCGGCTGCCCCGCGGTGGAGGAACTGACCGTCACCGAACCGCTGATCCTGCCCGAGGACGGCGCCGTCCGCCTCCAGTGCACGGTCGGCGAACCCGACGCCGGCGGCGACCGCGCCTTCCGGGTGTACGCCGCCCACGGCGACGGCGACCCCTGGACCACCCACGCCACCGGTGTGCTGCGGCCCGCCGGGCAACGGCCCGCACCCGGCACCGCCGCCTGGCCGCCGCCCGGCGCCGAACCCGTCGGCCTGGACGGCGTGTACGAGCGGCTGGCCGAGCTGGGCGCCGAGTACGGGCCCGGCTTCCAGGGACTCAAGGCGGCCTGGCGGCTCGGCGAGGAGGTCTGCGCCGAAGTCGCCGTGCCCGGCGGCGCCGAGGGGTTCGGTCTGCACCCGGCGCTGACCGACGCCGCCCTGCACGCCATCGCGCTGCGCGCGGGCACCGAGGAGCGCATGACGCTGCCGTTCGCCTGGAGCGGCGTGGAACTGTACGCGCCGGGCGCGACCGCCCTCCGGGTGCGGATCGCCCCGGCCGGCGCGGGCGCGGTACGCGTCGAGGCCGCCGACGCCGCCGGACGGCCGGTGCTGCGGGTGGCATCGCTGGCGCTGCGGGCGGTGGACCCGGAGCGGATCGCGGCCGCCGCCGCGGGCGGCCACGACGACCTGTTCGCCCCGGACTGGGCGCCCGTCACCGTGCCCGCGGCCCCGCAGGCCGGGCGGTGGACCGTCTGCGGCGAAGGCCGCGAGGACCTGGCCGCCGCCCTGGCGGGCGAGGTCGCCGAAGTCACCGTCGCCGCCGATCCGGCCGAGGCCGCCGCCCACCGCCCCGACACCCTGCTCCTCGTCCACCCCGGCGGCGCGGACCCGGACGCGGTCCGGGCCGGCCTGCGCCGCCTGCTCACCCAGGTGCGCGACTGGCTGGCCGACCCCCGGACAGCCGACGCCACCCTGGTCGTGGCGACGCACGGGGCGACGGGCCCCGGGGACGTCACCGACCCCGGTGCCGGCGGCGTGTGGGGCCTGGTCCGCTCCGCCCAGTCCGAGCACCCCGGCCGCCTCGTCCTCGCCGACCTGGACGGCACCGACGGCTCCCGCCGGCTGCTGCCCGCCGCCGTCGCCTCCGGCGAACCCCAACTGGCCCTGCGCGACGGCACGGTGCACGTCCCCCGGCTGGTGCGCGCCCCGCGCCTGCCCGAGACCGCCCCGGCCGGCTTCTCCGGCGGCGTCCTGGTCACCGGCGGCACCGGCGCCCTGGGCCGGCTGGTCGCCCGGCACCTGGTCACCGCGCACGGCGCCGACCGGCTGGTGCTGCTCAGCCGCAGCGGGCCCGAGGCGCCCGGCGCGCCCGGGCTGCACCGGGAACTGACCGCGCTCGGCGCCCGGGTGACGCTCGTCGCCTGCGACGCCGCCGACCGCGCCGCCCTCGCCCGGGTCCTGGACGAGCACCCGGTCACCGCGGTCGTGCACACCGCGGGCGTCCTCGCCGACGCCGTGCTGACCTCGCTCACCCCCGAACGGCTGGACACGGTGCTGCGGCCCAAGCTGGACGCCGCCTGGCACCTGCACGAACTCACCCGCGAACGGCCCCTGACGGCGTTCGTGCTGTTCTCCTCCGCGGCCGGTCTGCTCGGCAGCCCCGGCCAGTCCGGGTACGCCGCCGGCAACGCCTTCCTCGACGCCCTCGCCGCCCACCGCAGGGCGCTCGGCCTGCCCGCCGTCTCGCTCGCCTGGGGCGCCTGGGCGGGCAGCGGCGGCATGGCCGACCGGCTCACCGGCACCGACGCCCGGCGCGTCGCCGCCGGCGGGGTGCTCGCCCTGGACGCGGAGAGCGGGCTCGCCCTGTTCGACACGGCGACCGGCCGCCCGGAACCGGTGCTGCTGCCGGCCCGCCTGGACCTCGCCCCGCGCGAGCCCGACCGCGTCGCCCCGCTGCTGCGCTCCCTGGTGCGGGCGCCCCGCCAGGGAGGCCCGGCCGCGCCGGCCGCCGCGACGGGACTGCGCCGCGAACTGGCCGCCCTCGCCCCCGAGGACCGCGCCGAACGGCTGCTGCGGCTGGTCCGGGACGAGGCCCGTACGGTCCTCGGCACCGAGGAGTTCGAGGACGGACTGCCCTTCAAGGACCTGGGGTTCGACTCGCTGACCGCGGTGGAGTTCCGCAACCGGCTCAACGAGGCCACCGGCCTCAGGCTGACCGCCACCCTCGTCTTCGACCACCCCACCCCGGCCGCGCTCGCCGCCCACCTGGACGCCGGACTGGCCCCGGCCGCCCAGGACGGCCCGCGCGCCGAGGAGGACACGGTACGGGCCGCGCTCGCCGCGATCCCGGTGGCCCGGCTGCGGGAGGCCGGTCTGCTGGACGGCCTGCTCGAACTGGCCGGACTGCGGCCCGCGCCGCACCCGGACGGCGAGGACGCGGCCGGCCCCGCCCCGATCGACGCGATGGACGCCGAGAGCCTGATCAGCATGGCGCTCGACGGCCTCGGCGGGGACGACGACGCCCTGTGACGACGCCCGCGACAAGGAAGAGGACCATGGCCGAGTCCGAGATGCCGGACACCAGGATGGTCGAGGCGCTGCGCGCCTCGCTGAAGGAGATCGAACGGCTGCGGGAACGCAACCGCGCGCTGACCGCGGCGGCCCGGGAACCGGTCGCGATCGTCGGTATGGCCTGCCGCTACCCGGGCGGTGTCCGCTCCCCGCAGGACCTGTGGCGGCTGGTCGCGGACGGCGGCGAGGGCATCACCGCCTTCCCCGCCGACCGGGGCTGGGACCCCGGCCTGTACGACCCGGCCCCGGGCACACCGGGCCGCTCGTACACCCGGCAGGGCGGATTCCTGCACGACGCGGGCGACTTCGACGCCGCCTTCTTCGGCATCGCCCCGAACGAGGCCCTCGTGATGGACCCGCAGCAGCGGCTGCTGCTCGAAGGTTCCTGGGAGGCCCTGGAGGACGCGGGGATCGACCCCGCGACCCTGCGCGGCTCCCGCACCGGCGTGTTCGCCGGCGTCATGTACCACGACTACTTCGGCAGCTTCGGCTCCGGCAGCATCGTCTCCGGCCGGGTCGCCTACACCCTCGGCCTGGAGGGGCCCACCCTCAGCGTCGACACCGCCTGCTCCTCCTCCCTGGTCACGCTGCACCTGGCCGCGCAGGCGCTCAGGCAGGGGGAGTGCGCGCTGGCGCTGGCCGGGGGAGTGACGGTGATGGCCTCGCCGGGCACGTACGTGGAGTTCAGCCGGCAGGGCGCGCTCTCCCCGGACGGGCGGTGCCGCTCCTTCGCCGACGACGCGGCCGGCACCGGGTTCTCCGAGGGCCTCGGCGTCCTCGTGCTGGAACGGCTGAGCGACGCCCGGCGCAACGGCCACGAGGTACTGGCCGTCCTGCGTGGTTCGGCGGTGAACCAGGACGGTGCCTCCAACGGGCTGACGGCGCCGAACGGTCCGTCGCAGCAGCGGGTGATCCGGCAGGCGCTGGCCGCCGCCCGGCTGAGCACGGCCGATGTGGACATGGTGGAGGCGCACGGTACGGGGACGACGCTGGGTGACCCGATCGAGGCGCAGGCGCTGCTGGCCACCTACGGGCAGGAGCGGGAGCGGCCGTTGTGGCTGGGCTCGGTGAAGTCGAACCTCGGGCACACGCAGGCCGCGGCCGGGGTCGCGGGTGTCATCAAGATGGTGATGGCGATGCGGCACGGGGTGCTGCCCAGGACGCTGCACGTGGACAAGCCGTCCACGAAGGTGGACTGGGAGGCGGGGAACGTACGGCTGCTCACCGAGGAACAACAGTGGCCGGCCACCGGCCGGCCGCGCCGGGCCGGGGTGTCCTCCTTCGGGATCAGCGGCACCAACGCCCACGTGATCATCGAGGACGTGCCCGCCGAGGACCCGGCGGACGACGAACCGGACGCCCCCGTCGTCGTCTGGCCGCTGTCCGCCCGCTCCGCACCGGCCCTGCCCGCCCAGGCCGAACGGCTGCACGCCTTCCTCGCCGGCCGGCCCGGACTGCACCCGGCGGCCGTCGCCCGCGCCCTCGGCACTCGGCGCACCGCCTTCGACCACCGGGCGGCCGTCACCGGCACCGGCCGGGAGGAACTGCTGGCCGGGCTGCGCGCCCTCGCCACCGGGACGCCTGCGCCCGGCGCCGTCACCGGCCGGGCGCGCTCCGGCACCCGCACCGCGTTCCTGTTCACCGGGCAGGGCGCCCAGCGCCCCGGCATGGGCCTGGAACTCCGCGCCCACTACCCGGTGTTCGCCGACGCCTTCGACGCGGCCGAGACCCGGCTCGGCCTGGACCTGACCGGAGTGCTCGCGGGCGACGACCCCGACGCCGTCCACCGCACCGAGTACGCGCAGCCCGCCCTGTTCGCGTTCGAGGTCGCCCTGTTCCGGCTGCTGGAGTCCCTCGGCGTCAGGCCCGACCTGCTCGCCGGGCACTCCGTCGGGGAGATCGCCGCCGCCCATGTGGCCGGCGTCCTCGACCTGGACGACGCCTGCGCCCTGGTCGCCGCGCGCGGCCGGCTGATGCAGGCCCTGCCGGAGGGCGGCGCGATGGTCGCCGTACGCGCCACCGAACAGGACGTACGGCCGCTGCTGGACGACCGGGTCGCCCTCGCCGCGGTCAACGGCCCTGACTCGGTGGTCCTCTCGGGCGAGGAGGACGCGGTGCTCGCCGCCGCCGGGACCTTCCCCAGGGCCAGGCGGCTCACCGTCTCGCACGCCTTCCACTCGCCCCTGATGGACGGCATGCTCGACGAGTTCCGGGCCGTGGCCGGGAAACTCACCTTCCACCCGGCGCGCATCCCGCTGGTGTCCACCCTCACCGGCCGCCTCGCCGAGGACGAGGGCCTGCGCGACCCCGGCTACTGGGTGCGGCACGCCCGGGAGACCGTCCGGTTCGCCGACGCCGTCACCGCCCTCGCCGCCGCGGGCGCCGGCCGCTTCGTGGAACTCGGCCCCGACGCCCACCTCACCGGCCTCGCCCGCGCCTGCCCGGCGGCCGACGGAGCCGTCCTCGTCGCGCTCGGCCGCCGTCACGGCGGCGAACCCGCCGCGCTGGCCTCCGGCCTGGCCCGCCTGCACACCGACGGCCTCGCCCCCGACTGGGCCGCCCTGTTCCCCGGCACGGCCCGCGCCGAACTGCCCACCTACGCCTTCCGGCACGCGCGCTACTGGCTGAACGCCGACGTGCCCCTCACCGCCGGCCCCCTGGCCGAACCCGCCCCGCCCGCCCAGGTCACCGCGCCCGGGGACACCGCGCCGGTGCGGCGACGGCTGGCCGGTGCCGGGCCGGCCGAACAGGAGGCCCTGCTCACCGACCTGGTCCGGGCCCAGACCGCCGCCGTCCTCGGCCACACCGGGCCGGAGGCCGTCGAGCCCGACGCCGTCTTCCTGGAGATCGGCCTGGACTCCGTCACCGCCGCCGAACTCCGCGCCGCCCTCGCCGCCGCCCTGGGCGCCACCGTGCCCGCCGGGGCCGTCTTCGACCACCGCACCCCGGCCGCCCTCGCCGCCGCCCTGCGCGCCCACCTGGCCGGACCACCGGCGGCCGCGGACGGCACCGGCGACGACCTCGAATCGGTCGGCGGCCTGGTGCGGCGGGCGGCGGCCGGCGGACACATGGACCAGGCCATCGAGCTGCTGCGCACCGTCGCCGGAATCCTCCCCGGCTTCTCCCGCCTGGCCGAACTCGGCGACCTCACCGACCCGGTGCGGCTGGCCACCGGCCCTGCCCCCCACCGGCTGGTCTGCCTGCCCTCGCCGATGGCCCTGGGCGGCGCCCACCAGTACGCCCGCCTCGCCCGGCACTTCGAGGGCCGCCGCGACCTGCTGGTGCCCGCGATGCCCGGCTTCGGCCCCGGCGAACCGCTGCCGCGCTCGGTGGACGCGGTGCTGGAAGCCGTCGTCGAGGGCGTCCGCCGGGCCTGCCCGGACGAGCGGCCGTACGTGCTCGTCGGCTACTCCTCCGGCGGCCAGTTCGCCCACGCGGCGGCCGAGATCATGGAGAAGGCCGGACGGCCGGCCGCGGGCGTGGTGCTGCTGGACACCTATCTGCCCGGGGACGACGGCAAGGACGAGCTGTGGCGGCAGATGTTCGACGGCATGCTGGCCCGCGAGTCCGCCCTCGGCGGTTTCGGCACCGCCCGCCTCGCCGCGATGAGCCGCTACAGCGACCTCATCCAGCACTGCGAGCCGGGCGTGCTGACGGCGCCGGTGCTGTTCGTGCGGCCCACCGAGTCCTTCGCCACCGGACCCGGCACCGGGGACTGGCGGGCGCTCTGGCCCGCCGAGCACCGGCCGGCCGACGTGCCCGGCACCCACTTCACGATCCTGGAGGACCACGCGCGGACCACCGCCGATGCGGTCGAGGCATGGCTGACCGCCGAGTTGTGCTGAGCCCGCGCCGCCGCGAAAGCGGCGGACGGCGGACGAGGTGGGTACATCGTCCCGCGCGGGCGGCCGAAAGGCCGCCCGCGCCCGCATATCTCCCTTATTCGGCGACCTCGCGGAAATGCGACGCCCATGCCTCGATATCGCAGCGGATACTGTCCGGGTCGACCCCTGATCGCGCGGCGATTTCGTCCGCCGCCAATTCCGGCTGCCAGTCGCCGCGCTGAAGCGCGAGCCACATCGTCGTACCGCGCGGACCGCACCGGTGGCGCTTCCCGGTGCGCCGGCAGAACAGCTCCAGATAACCATCGGGCCGGACGCTCGCGGTCAGCTCATGATCAGGCCTCCTGGCCATGGGACGTCCCATCTATCGTGGATTTATCCGGTCGGTTCCGACCGTACCCGCAGTCACGCCCCGGGACACGGGTGGCAATCGGCCCTTTCCCGGGGGAGCCAGATATGCGGGCAAGGTGGTGACAGCTCTGCACAAAAATGGCGTCACCCCTGCACAAAAATGGAGAGACCGCCGTACACAGGTCACCGGAATCCTGATGAAACCTGGACCGGGAAGGTAGAGAAACCTCTACCTCGAACCGGGCGGACAATGCCAATGTGCCGCGGCCTCGCCGTTCCTAATCTGGTCCCCAGACAACGCGTGAGAGACGCGTCATCCCCCGAGGGAGCCCCAGTGCACACTTCACACGACCTCCGCCGGACGGAGGCGGTACGGCTGGACGCCGTGTCGAAGACCTACGGCCGGGGAGACGGCCAGGTGGCCGCGCTGCGCGGGCTCACCATGAGCTTCGCCGACGGCACCTTCACCGCCGTGATGGGCCCCTCCGGATCGGGCAAGTCCACCTTCCTGCACTGCGCCGCGGGACTGGTCCGGCCCAGCTCCGGCACGGTCACCGTCGGCGGCACCGACCTCGCCGGACTGGACGACACCCACCTGACCAAGCTGCGCCGGGACCGGATCGGCTTCATCTTCCAGTCCTTCAACCTGCTGCCCGCGCTGACGGTGATGCAGAACATCACGCTGCCGCTGCAACTGGCCGGACAGCGGCCCGACAGGGCCCTGATCCGCACCGTCGTCCAGCGCGTGGGCCTCGCCGAACGGCTCGGTCACCTGCCGGCCCAGCTGTCCGGCGGCCAGCAGCAGCGCGTCGCCATCGCCCGCGCCCTGGTGACCCGCCCCGCCGTCGTCTTCGCCGACGAGCCCACCGGCGCCCTGGACACCCGCACCGCCGCCGCCGTGCTCGGCCTGCTGCGCGAATCCGTCGACACCGCCCGCCAGACCCTGGTCATGGTCACCCACGACCCGGTCGCCGCCTCCTACGCCGACCGCGTGGTCTTCCTCGCCGACGGCGCCTTCGCCGGCGAACTGCACCGGCCCACGGCCGACGCCGTCGCCGCCCGGATGACCAGGCTCGGCGCCTGGGAGGACGACACCCAGCGGCAGAGCGCGCCGCAGCACTCGGGAGGACGGTACTGATGTGGCGCCTGGCACTGCGCACCCTGAAGTTCCGCCGGACGAGCTTCGTCGCGACCTTCCTCGCCATGTTCCTCGGCGCCGCCATCGTCATCGGCTGCGGCGGCCTGATGGAGACCGGCGTCCGCATGGCCGCGGCGCCGCAGCGCCTGCGCGAGGCCCCGGTCGTCGTCACCGGTGAACAGACCTACGAATCCGGCGCGCTGACCGAACGGCACCGCATCGACGCCGCCCTGACCGGCGAGGTGGCCCGGGCCGACGGAGTGCGCGCGGCCGTGCCCGACGTGACGTTCCCGGCCACCGTCCTCAAGGACGGCAAGCCGCTGACGGAGAGGTCCGCGTCGTACGGCCACGGCTGGGCGAGCGCCCGGCTCACCCCCTATACCCTCGCCGCCGGGAGATCCCCCGTCACCGGCGGCGAGGCCGTACTCGACGCCGGACTGGCCCGGCGGGCCGGCGTGCGACCCGGCTCCCAGGTGGACATCGTCGTCCAGGGCACCGCCCGCACGTTCCGGGTCAGCGGCATCGCCGAACAGCGCGGCGACCACAACCCCGACGCGGCCGTGTTCTTCACGGACGACCGGGCCCGCGCCCTCGCGGGCGGCCGGATCGACTCCGTCGCCGTGCTGCCCGAGTCCGGCACGAGCGCCGCCGCCGTCGCGGACGCGGTGCGCGCCGAGGTCGGCGACCGCGCCGAGGTCCTCACCGGCGAGCGCCGCGGACTGGCCGAGCTGCCCGGCACCCTCTCCAGCCGGCGCACCGTCGTCATCCTCTCGGCGGTCTTCGGCTCCTCGGTCGTCCTGATCGTCATGTTCGGCGTCGCCTCCACCCTCGGCCTCTCCCTCCAGCAGCGCGCCCGCGAGATGGCCCTGCTGCGTGCCGTCGGCTCCACCCCGAAGCAACTGCGCCGCATGATCCTCACCGAGACGGCTGTGCTGTCGGTGGCCTCCGTCCTGCTCGCCCTGGCGCCCGGATACGCCATCGGGCGGCTGCTGTTCAAGGTGCTGACCTCCAGCGGCGTGGTGGCACCCGCCATCACCTACCACGCCGGCCCGCTGCCGATGGCCGTCGGCGCCGCCGTCACCGTGCTCGCCGCGGCCGGCGCCACCCGGTTCGCCGGCCGGCGCGCCGCCCGCACCGAACCGGTCGCCGCCCTCGCCGAAGCCACCGCCGCCGGCCGCTGGTTCAGCCTGCCCCGGCTGCTGCTCGCGCTGTTCTTCCTCGCCAACGGCATCGGCCTGGCCATCGCCACCGCCACCGTGATGGAGGACGGCCCCACCCTCGCCAGTACCGCCGGACCCGCCTCCGTGCTGTTCTGCGTCGGCCTCGCCCTGCTCGCGCCCGGCCTCACCAAGGCCATGGTGGCGCTGCTGCGACCGCCCGTACGGGCCCTGTCCGGGCTCTCCGGCCAACTGGCGCTGCGCAACGCCGCCACCGCCCACGTCCGCATGGCGGGCGCCGTCGCACCGATCGTCCTGCTCATCGGCATCGCCACGGGCACCCTGTACATGCAGTCCACCGAGAACCACGTCTCGCGGACCTCCTACGACGCGAACATCCTCGCCGACTACGTCCTCGACTCCACCACCGGCGGCTTCGCGCCCGGCGTCGTCGCCACGGTACGGGCCACGCCCGGGGTGGCAGCGGCCTCCGAGTTCGTCACCAGCCGGGGCTTCGTGGACCGCCCCGGCGGCCCGGTGGACACCGATCTGCGCGGAGTCTCCGCGGAAGGGGTGCGCCAGAGCCTCGACCTGCCCGTCGTCGCCGGCTCCCTGGGCGGCTTGCGCGGCGACACCGTGGCCCTGTCCGAGAAGAAGGCCCGGGAGTACGGGGTACGGGTCGGCGACCGGCTGCCGCTGCGCCTCGGCGACGGCACTCCGCTACGGCCCACCGTCGTGGCCCTCTACACCGACAATCCCAAGCAGCAGTACCTGACCCTGCCCGCGGCCACCCTCGCCCCGCACACCGGTGACGGGCTGCCGCACCAGATCCTGGTCCGTGCCGCGCGGGGCACCGGCACCGAGGTCCACGACCGGCTGGCCGCGCTGGCCGCCCGGGTGCCCGGCACCGAACTGGACGACAGCTCCTCCCTGGCCGGCCGGAACAACCAGATCCAGCAGATCCTGGTGTCCGCCAACTACACCATCGTCGCCATGATCGTCGGCTACGCGGCCATCACCGTCGTCAACACCCTGGTGTCCGTCACCCGTAAACGGCGCGCGGAGTTCGGCCTCCAGCGGCTCACCGGCGCCACCCGCGCCCAGGTGATCGGCATGCTGACCGTGGAGGGCGTACTGATCGGTGTCGTCGCCACCGTCCTCGGCACCCTCGCCTCCGCGACGACCATCGTCCCCTACAGCCTCGTCAAGAGCGGCTCGTACCTGCCCTCCGGATCCCTCGGCATCTACCTCGCCATCGTCGGCGGGTCCCTGCTGCTGGTGTTCGGCGCCACGCTGCTGCCCTCCTGGCGCGGCATGCGCAGCCCCGCCGTGGACACGGTGAAGGCCGCGTGAGCCACGCCCACGCCGGGCCGTCCCCGCTCCCCCCGGGCGGGGACGGCCCCGGCACGACCGGCGGCCGGGGATGGGAACATGAGCGCATGAAGACTGTGCCGGTCGCGTGGCGCGGCCGTCTCGGCCGGGCCGCCCTGGACACCCTGGTCGGCGTGGCCATCGCCACCGGAGCCCTGCTGTCGGTCGTCCTCTTCGTCACCACCACCTACTTCGTCATCATCTGCGTGATCGGCATCGGGTTCCTCGCGCTGCCGTACCTCACCCGGGCCGTGCGGTGGCTGTGCGACCTCAACCGGCGCGCCGCCGCCCGCTCCGGCGTCCCGGTGGAGCGGCCCTACCGGCCCGAACCCCAGGAGATCGAGCGGGACATCGTCGGTTGGACGCGCCGCTGCAAGTGGATCCTGGCCGACCCCGCGACCTGGCGGGACCTGCTGTGGCTGCTGCTCAACTCCGTCGTCGGGCTCGCCGGTTTCGTACCGGCCGCCCTGCTCTACTACGCGGGGGAGGGGCTGTTCCTGGCCTGCGGGCTGTGGCGGCCGCTCGCGGACGGGGGAACGGCCCGCTGGTACGCCTTCGTCACCGTCGGCAGCCAGCCGGCCGCGCTCGCCGCCGGCCTGCTCGCGCTCGTCGTGCTCACCGGCTGGCTGCTGCTCTCCCCGCTGGTGCTCAAGGGGTACGCCTACTTCGTCAAGTTCCTGCTCGGCCCGACCCGGGGCTCGCAACTGGCCTTACGCGTGCGGCACTTGTCGGAGACCCGGTCGGGCGCGCTGGACATCCAGGCCGCCGAACTGCGCCGCATCGAACGCGACCTGCACGACGGTGCACAGGCCCGGCTCGTCAGCCTCGGGCTCCAACTCGGCGCCGTCGACCGGAAGCTGGGCCAGGACCCGGAGGAGGCCCGCCGGCTGCTGCGGCAGGCCCGCAGCTCCTCCGTGCAGGCCCTGCGCGAACTGCGCGACCTGGTCCACGGCATCCACCCGCCGGTCCTCGCCGAACGCGGCCTGGCCGACGCCCTGCGCGCCCTGGGCCTGGCCAGCCCGCTGGAGGTGACCGTGGTGGTGGACCTGCCGGGCCGGCTGCCCGACCCGGTCGAGTCCGCCGTCTACTTCGCCGTGTCCGAACTGCTCACCAACGCCCTCAAACACGCCGACGCCCAGCGGGTCGAGGTCGTCGCCTGGCGCGCGGACGACACCCTGCACGCCCGGGTCACCGACGACGGCCGCGGTGGCGCCGACGCCTCGGCCGGGAGCGGTCTGGAGGGCATCCGCAGGCGGCTGGCATCCTTTGACGGCGTCCTGGAGATCAACAGCCCTCCGGGCGGACCGACCGTGATCAAGCTGGAGCTGCCGTGCGCGTTGTCCTCGCCGAAGACCTCTTCCTCCTGAGGCAGGGAATCATCCAATTACTGGAGGCGTACGGCTTCGAGGTCGCCGCCGCCGTCGACAACGGCACGGACCTCGCCGCCGCGATCGCCGACCACCGGCCCGACGTGGCCATCGTGGACGTACGCCTGCCGCCCACCTTCACCACCGAGGGCCTCCAGGCCGCCCTGCGGGCCCGGCGCGAACGCCCCGGCCTGCCGATCCTCGTCCTGTCCCAGCACGTGGAGCAGATGTACGCCCGCGAACTGCTGGCCGACGGCACCGGCGGCATCGGCTATCTGCTCAAGGACAGCGTCCTGGACGACGAGCAGTTCATCGACGCCGTACGCCGGGTCGCGGCCGGCGGCACCGCCATGGACCCCGCCGTCGTCGCCCAGCTGATGACCAGTCACTCCCGGGACGAACCGCTGGCCGCCCTCACCGCCCGCGAACGCGAGGTGCTGGAACTCATGGCCGAGGGCTGCTCCAACACCGCGATCGCCCAGCGGCTCACCATCACCGAGGGCGCGGCGGCGAAACACATCTCGAACATCTTCACCAAGCTGATGCTCCCGCCGTCCAGCGACAGCAACCGCCGGGTCCTCGCGGTGCTCGCCTATCTCAACGCCTGAGCGGGAGCGGGGAGGTGGGGCGGGTAGGGGTGGCCGGGGGTGCCCCGCCCGCGTGAGACTGCTGGGGCCCGTCCGCGCCCCTCGCGCGGCGCAGCCGCCCCCCAGGAAGGGAACGCCCGCCCCATGACCACGCTCGCCGAGCAGGACCGTCTCTGGATACGCCGCTACCATCCCCGCCCGGACGCGGCGGCCAGGCTGGTGTGCCTGCCGCACGCGGGTGGCTCGGCGACCTTCTACCACCCCGTCTCGGCGGGCATGCCGGAATCCGTGGACGTGCTCGCCGTGCAGTACCCCGGCCGCCAGGACCGCCGCCAGGAGCCCTGCGCGACGAGCATCCAGGAACTGGCCGACCGCCTCACCCCCGTACTGCTGCCGTGGACCGACCGCCCCCTGGTCCTGTTCGGCCACAGCATGGGCGCCACCCTCGGCTTCGAGGTCGCCCGCCGGCTGGAAGGCGACCACGGCGTGGTGGCGCGGGCGCTGGTCGTCTCCGCCCGCCGCGCCCCCTCCTGCCCGCGCGCCGAGTCCGTCCACCTGCGCGACGACGACGGGCTCATCGAGGAGATGCGGCTGCTCAGCGGCACGGACTCGGCCATCCTGGACGACATCGAACTGATCCGCATGGCCCTGCCCGCCATCCGCGCCGACTACCGGGCCGCCGAGACCTACCTCTACGAGCCCGGACCGGACCTGCGCTGCCCCGTCGTCGCCCTGGTCGGCGACGACGACCCCAAGGTCACCGTGGAGGAGGCGCGCGCCTGGTCCCGGCACACCGAAGCGGCCTTCGAGTGCCGGGTGTTCCCCGGCGGCCACTTCTACCTGACGAACCATCAGAAGCAGGTGCTCGGCCTGCTCGCGGAGAAGACGGTACGGGCATGAGGTCGGTCCTCGTCACCGGATGCGGCAGCGGCATCGGCCTGGAGACGGCGCTGGCGTTCGCCCGGCGCGGCGACCGGATCCACGCCTGCGTACGCGACCCCGCCACCGCCGGGGAGCTGCTGCGGCGCGCCCGCGCGGAGGAACTCACCCTGGACGTCCCGCAATTGGACGTCACCGACGACGCCTCCGTCACCGCCGCCGTCACCGCGGTGCAGGACCGGCACGGACCCCTGGACATCCTGGTGAACAACGCCGGTGTCGACCGCACCGGACCGGCCGAGACCATGCCCCTGGACCGGGCCCGCACCGTGTCCGAGACCAACTTCTGGGGTCCGCTGCGGCTGGCCCGCGCCGTGCTGCCCGGGATGCGCGCCCGGGGCTCCGGCGTCATCGTCAACGTCTCCTCGCTCGCCGCCCGCACCTTCGCCGTGCCGCACGGCGGGTTCTACGCGGCGAGCAAGGCCGCCCTGGGCGCCCTCAGCGAGGCACTGTACGCGGAGGTCCAGCCGTTCGGCATCCGTGTGGTGTGCCTCGAACCGGGCAGCTTCGCCACCGCCGTCCAGCGCGCGTCCCGGGCCGGTGCGGCCGACGGGCAGCCGCCCGGGACCGGCCCGTACGCGGCGGACCACGCCTGGCTGGACCGGTTCCTCGCCCGGGTCGCGGAGGGCGCCGCCGACAGCGCCGAGGCGGCCCGTGCGGTGCTCGCCGCCGCCGACGACCCCGCGACCCCCCTGCACACCGTGGTCGGCGCGGACGCGCGGGCGGCGCTGGAGTTCCTCGACGGGGTCTCCTACGAGCAGTGGCTGCCCCGCTTCCTGGAGCAGGCCGGGTCGCTGGCGGGCCCCCGCCCCGCCGGCCCCCGGTAGAACGACGACGGCGGCGGGACCGGGTCGTCCGGTCCCGCCGCCGACACGCGGGTTTCAGTCGTGCACGCGGATCGAGCGCGACGGGCACAGGTCCGCGGCCTGGACGACCTGCTCGCGCAGCTCCTCGGCCGGTTCCCCGGTCAGCAGCGTGACCAGGCCGTCGGCGTCCTGGTCGAACACCTCTGGGCTCGAAAGCGTGCACTGGCCGGAGCCCACGCACCGGTCGCGTTCGGCGGAGACACGCATCAGGGGCAGTCCGTTCGGGTCGGCCGTCACCAGGTGACGGGGAGTTCGTAGACGCCGTAGACCATGGCGTCGTCCTTGAACCGCAGCTCCTCCGGCTCGGCGGCCAGCCGCAGGCCGGGGACGCGGCGCAGCAGCGTGCCGTAGACCGCCTCCAGTTCCACCCGGGCGAGGGTGGCGCCGATGCACTGGTGGACGCCGTAGCCGAACGCCAGGTGGGAGCGGGCCTCCTTGCGGTGGATGTCGAGGGTGTCCGGGTCCGGGAAGACCGACTCGTCGTGGTTGGCCGCGTTGTTCAGGGCGAGGATGCCCTCGCCCGCGCGGATGGTGACGTCGCCGACCTCGATGTCCGCCACCGCGACCCGGGCGGTGCCGGAGTCGGAGATGGAGAAGACACGCAGCAACTCCTCCACGGCGTTCGGCAGCAGGCCCGGATCGGCCCGCAGCTCGGCCATCTGCTCCGGGTGCCGCAGCAGCGCCAGCACCCCGAGGCCGATCATGTTGGCGGTCGTCTCGTGGCCGCCGACCAGCATCAGCCGGGCCATCGTCACCACATCGGTGTGGTCGGCGACCCGCTCGGTGCGGTTCTTCTCCAGGAAGCGGCTGATGAGGTCGTCGCCCGGCTCGTTCTCCTTCAGGGTGACGAGCTGGTCGAGGTACGTGTCCAGGGCCTGCACGGCCGCCCCGTACTCCTGTGGGCTCAGGTCGTGGTTCATCAGCGCCGCCGACCACTCCTCGAACCGCGCGTGGTCCTCGTAGGGCACACCGAGCAGTTCGCAGATCACCAGCGAGGGCACCGGCAGCGCGAGGGCGGTGACCAGGTCCACCGGGCCGCCCGCGGCCAGCATCGCGTCCACGTGCTCGTCCACGATCTGCTGGATCCGCGGCCGCAGCTCCCGCACCCGCCGGGCGGTGAACTCCGGTATCAGCATGCGCCGGTGGGCGGTGTGCTCCGGCGGGTCCATGTTCAGCATCATCAGCCGGACCCGCGCCAGCAGTTCCTCGGGGATGTGGAACTGGTGCGGATAGCCCGGCAGTTTGAGGTTGGAGCTCACCCGGCTGTCGCCCAGCACCTGCCGGACGTGCTCGTGCCGGGTGACCAGCCAGGCCGGCTTGCCGTTGACTTTCAGGGCGGCGCGGGAGACGGGGGCGTCGGCGCGCAGCCCGGCGTACTCGGGCGGCTCGGCGAACGGACAGGTGCGCCGCAACGGGAACTGCGCCGGCGGCGCTTGTGTCCCGGGCAGGGCGTCGGCGGACTGGGTCATGACTGCCTTTCGGACGTCGGTGACGACAGGAGGGGCGGGGCGGTGGGGCGTCACCAGGTGACGGGCAGCTCGTACAGGCCGTAGACGATCGCGTCGTCCTTGAACCGCAGCTCCTCCACCGGGGTGGCCAGGCGCAGCGTCGGGATCCGGTCGAACAGCGCGGAGTAGACGACCTCCAGCTCCATGCGGGCCAGGTTCTGGCCGATGCACTGGTGCACGCCGTAGCCGAACGCCAGCTGGCTGCGGGCCTCGCGGCGCACGTCCAGGCGGTCGGGGTCGGGGAAGACACGGGGGTCGTGGTTGGCCGCGTTGTTCAGCGGCAGGATTCCCTCGCCGGCCCGGATGGTGACCCCGCCCAGCTCGATGTCCTCCAGGGCGACCCGCGCGGTGCCCGCGTCGGAGATGGAGAAGAAGCGCAGCAGCTCCTCCACCGCGCGCGGCATCAGCTCCGGCTCCGCGCGGACGGCGGCCAGCTGGTCCGGGTGCTCCAGCAGGGCCAGCACGCCGAGCGCGATCATGTTGGCGGTCGTCTCGTGCCCGGTGACCAGCATCAGCTTGGACATGCTGACGATGTCGGAGTGCTCCACGGCCGGCGTCCGCCGGTTGAACTCGATCAGCCGGCTGATCATGTCGTCGCCGGGCTCGCTCTCCTTGGCGGTGACCAGCCCGTCCACGTACTGGTCCAGCTCGTAGTGGGCGCGGCCGCGGTCCTCCTCGCTGATGTCGTGGTTCATGATGGCCCACGCCCACTCCTCGAACCGGCCGTGGTCCTCGTAGGGCACACCGAGCAGTTCGCAGATCACCAGGGAGGGCACCGGCAGGGCGAGGGCGGTGACCAGGTCGACCGGGCCGTCCGCGCCCTTCCGGAGCATGTGGTCGATCTGCTGGTCCACGATCTGCCGCACCCGGCCGCGCAGCTCGCGCATCCGGCGCACGCTGAACTCCGGTGCCAGCATGCGCCGTTGCACGGTGTGGTCCGGCGGGTCCATGGACAGGAAGGTCAGCGGCACCGACTGGAGGATCTCGTCCGGCACCGGCACCTGGAGGGGGTAACCGGGCAGCTTCAGGTTCGCGCTGACCCGTTCGTCGCCCAGCAGCTTCTTGTACAGGTCGTGCCGGGTGACGAGCCAGGCGGGCTTGCCGTTGACCTTCAGCCGGGCCCGGGAGACGGGGGCGGTCTCGCGCAGCTCGGCGTAGGCGGCCGGCGGGCTGAAGGGACAGGCCCGCCGCATCGGGAAGTCCGGCGGCGCGGCCTGGTCGGCCGGTTCGGCAGGTGCAGTCATCAGGTCCTCTTCGCACGGGAGGGAGCGGGACGCGCCGGCGCCGGATGCTCCGGACGCGGCGCCGTGCGGCGCTGTCGGCCGTCCCTGGCACGCTAGGCACCCACCCCGGCGGGGCCCAACCCCTAGCCGCCCCTAGGGGGCGGGCCGTCCCGGGTGCGGGGGTACGCCCGGTGTCCCGGGCGGGGCCGGGCGGGCGTGGCGCCTTTCGCGGCGATCGCCGTCGTAGCCGGCCGGTGGCGAGCAACTCCCGGACGGGCGCCCGCCTCGCGTCGATCCGTGGAGCGGCCCGGCCCCGCCCCGCGCGTTCGTCGCCGACCTGCGGGCCGCCGCGGCACGCCGGGACGCGAAGGATGCCGAGGCCCGCACCCTGAGCGCCGACCTGACCGCCCGCTCACCCGAGTTCGCCGCCCTGTGGGCCCGGCACGAGGTCAGGGTCCCCCGGGGCGACCGCAAGCGCGTCGACCACCCCACCCCCGTACGCCCCCAGCCCCCCTGTCCACTGCCTAGGGGCGGTTAGGGGTCCGGTGGCGGGGTGGGGGCCGTTAGCGTCGGCTGCGGAGTGCGGGGGAGGCGGTGACGGCACCGTGCCCCCCTCTTCCGGTCCCGGCCGGTGTCCGCGCCCGGTCGCCGTTCCGTCCCGCAGCGAGCAGAGGTGATCAGCGTGTCCCCGGAAGCCAGCGCGAAGGGCACCGTCCCCTTCGGGGAGTACCGGACCTGGTACCGGGTGACCGGTGAACTCGGCGCGGGACGGCCTGCGGTCGTCGCCGTGCACGGCGGTCCCGGCAGCACCCACGACTACCTGCTGCCGCTCGCCCGGCTCGCCGAGGACGGCTGGCCCGTCGTCCACTACGACCAGCTCGGCAACGGCGGCTCGACCCATCTCCCGGGCAGGGAACCCGAATTCTGGACCGTCGAGCTGTTCGAGGACGAACTGGCCAACCTCATCGAGCGGTTGGGGATCGCCGACGACTACGTGCTGTTCGGCCAGAGCTGGGGCGGCCCGCTGTGCGCCCGGCACGCCATGACCGCCCCGCCCGGCCTGCGCGGCCTGGTCGTCGCCAACGCGCCCGCCTCGTACCCGATGTGGCTGGAGGAGATGGCCCGGCTGCGGGCCGCGCTCCCGCCGGAGGTGGACGACACCCTGCGGCGGCACGAGGCGGCCGGCACCTACGACAGCGAGGAGTACCTCGCCGCGATGCGGGTCTTCTACGACCGCCATGTGTGCCGGGTGACGCCCTGGCCCCGGGACTTCCTGTCCTCCTTCATGGAGATCTACAACGACCCCACGGTCTACTACGCGATGAACGGCCCGAATGAGTTCCATGTCATCGGCTCCTTGAAGGACTGGTCGATCGTCGGCGACCTGCACCGCATCCGCACCCCGACCCTGGTGATCAGCGGCCGCCACGACGAGGCCACCCCGGCCGTCGTCCAGCCGTACCACGACGAGATCCCCGGAGCCCGCTGGGAGATCTTCGAGGAGTCCAGCCACCTTCCGCACCTGGAGGAGCCCGAGCGGTTCCGCGCGGTGCTGACCGACTTCCTCAAGTGCCTGTGAATCGACAGTTCGTGAAAGTGAAAGGGGAACCGGCCATGGCACACGACACCGCCCTCGTCTTCCCCGGCATGGGACCCGTGCCGTTCGCCGAGGTGGGCAGGTTCATGGTGGCCAACCCCATCGCCCGGGACCTGGTCGCCGTGGCCGACGACGCCCTCGGCTACTCCCTCGTGGACGCCTTCCGCACCTCCCCGGGCGACTACTCGGAGGCCGCCCAGGTCGCTTTCTTCGTCAACTGCCTGGCCTGCGCCCACTGGGCCGAGGAACACCTCGGGGTGGAACCCGGCGTCGTCGCCGGGCCCAGCTTCGGCGAGAAGGCGGCCCTCGCCTACACCGGCGCGCTGGAACTGCCCGACGCCGTCCGCCTCACCGCCGAGATCGCCCGCTGCCTGGAGGAGTACTTCGCCACCGAGCACCGGGACATCGTCACCCTGTCCTTCGTCCGCGCCCCGCGCGACGGCCTCGACGCGATCCTCGCCGAACTGGACGAGGCGGGGGAGTGGCACGAGATCTCCTGCCGCATCGACGACGGCTTCTTCATGGTGTCCCTCGCCGAACACCGGGTGAGCTGGATGGAGGAGCGGCTGCGCGCCATCGGCAGCCTCCCCCTGTACACCATGCGGCCCCCCATGCACGCCTCGGCGTTCCGGCCGCTGCGCGAGAAGGCCGCCCGCGAGGTGGTGTCCCGCTACGCCTTCGCCGACCCCAGGCTCCCCGTCGTCGCCGACCAGGACGGCCGGCTGCTGCGCACCGGCGAGGAACTGCGCACCATGCTCCTCGACGGCTTCGACCACCCGATGGACTGGCCGAGCGTCACCACGGCCCTGAAGGACGCCGGCGCCCGGCGGCTGTGTGTCGCCGGACCCGACAGCCTCTTCGGCCGGGTGCCCGGCACCGTCCGCCAGTTCGACGTCGTCGCGGCCCAGCCACGGCTGGCGATGACTCCCCGGCGCCGTACCCGCGCCGCCGCCTGACCCCCGGCGCCGTCTCGCGCCGCCCGACCCCGGCGCCGTCTCGCGCCGCCCGACCCCGCCCGACTCGTTGGAGGCCCCCATGTGGGACGACCGGTTCGAACAGATACTCCGCCCCTTCCTGCCGTTCCTGCCGCCGCAGGAGGAGCTGACGCCGGAGTCCGACCTGAAGGACCTCGGCCTGGACTCGCTCGGCACCGTCCAGCTCCTCGGCACCCTGGAGGAGGACTACCGGGTCCGCTTCCGCGACAGCGCGCTCACCATGGACACCTTCCGCACCGCCGGCGTGCTGTGGGACACCGTGCGGGGCATGCAGCAGAGCACCACGGGCTGACGGGACGGTCACCGTGGACCCCACCGTGGACGGCACGCTGTCCGGCCGGTTCGCGCGCGGCCTGGCCCTCGCCCCCGACCGGCCCGCGCTGCACGCCGACGGCGTCGACCTCACCTACCGCGAACTGCACGAACTCGCCCTCGTACGGGCCGGCTCGCTGCTCGCCCAGCTCCCCGGCCGCCCGCCCGCCGTGGGGGTGCTGGCCGGCAAGGGACCCACGGCGTACGCCGGCCTGCTGGCCGGCCTGTACAGCGGCGTCACCGTCGTCCCCCTCCAGCCGGCCTTCCCCGCCGCCCGCACCCGGCGGATGATCGAGGCCGCCGGGGTCGGCGCGCTGCTCGCCGACGACGACGCCCTGCCCGCCCTGACCGCGCTGCACGAGGAAGGGGTGCGGCTGCCGACACTTTTCGCGCCCGGCGGGCAGCCCATGCCGGCGCTCGCCCTCGACCCGGACAGCGCCCTGAAGGCACCCCAGCCCGCCCGGCCCGGCGACATCGCCTATGTGCTGTTCACCTCCGGCTCCACCGGCCGGCCCAAGGGCGTGCCGGTCACCCACGCCAACACCGCCCACTACTTCGGACTCCTCGACGAGCGCTACGACTTCGGGCCGCACGACGTCTTCTCGCAGACCTTCGACCTCAACTTCGACTGCGCCGTGTTCGACCTGTTCTGCGCCTGGGGCGCCGGGGCCGCCGTCGTCCCCGTCCCCGCCCGGGCGTACGCGCGCCTGCCGGAGTTCGTGGCCGAACGGGGCCTGACCGTGTGGTTCTCCACGCCCAGCGCGATCACCCTCGTACGCCGCACCGGCGGGCTCGCCCCGGGCGCGCTGGGCTCGCTGCGCTGGAGCTTCTTCGCCGGGGAGGCGCTCGGCTGCAAGGACGCCGAGGACTGGGCCGCCGCCGCGCCGGGCGCCGCGCTGGAGAACCTCTACGGCCCCACCGAGCTGACCATCACCATCACCGCGCACCGCTGGACACCGGGACGCCACCCGAACGACATGGTGCCCATCGGCGCCGTCCACCCCGGCCACGACACCCTGCTGCTCGACCCGTCCGGCGCGCCCGGTACCGCCGACGAGGGCGAACTGTGCGTTGCCGGGCCCCAGTTGACGCCCGGTTACCTCGACCCGGCCGACGACGCCGGACGGTTCCTGGAACACGACGGCCGACGCTACTACCGCACCGGCGACCGGGTCCGGCGCGCCGCCGACGGCGGCTGGCACTACCTGGGCCGCAAGGACGCACAGGTCCAGGTGCACGGCATCCGGGTGGAACTGGCCGAGGTGGACGCCGCCGCCCGCACCTGCCCCGGTGTCGAGGACGCCGTGACCGTGGCCGTACCCGTGGACGGCACCGTGGAACTCGCCGTCTTCCACACCGGCGCGCCCGTGCCGCCCGCCCGGCTCGCCCGCCGTCTGCGCGAGCTGCTGCCGGCCGCCGTCGTCCCGCGCGCCTACCACCACCTGGACACCCTCCCGCTCAACGCCAACCGCAAGACCGACCGCAGGAAGCTCGCCTCCCGGGCCGCGGCCATGCGGCAGCCGGCCGGAGGCACACACGAAAGGCGGCAGGAGTCGCAGTGAACGGTCAACCGACAGTGCCGGCCCGCACCGACGCCCGGGTGCACGACCTGCTCGACGAGGCCACCGCCGACCGCCCGGGCGCCTGGGCGGTGACCGACGGCACGGGCCGCTGGACGTACCGGGAACTGACCGCCCACAGCCACGCCGTGGACGCCTGGCTGCGAGCCAAGGGGGTCGGCCACGGCGACCGGGTCCTGGTCCAACTGCCCAGCACCCGCGAGCTGGTCGCGCTGCTGTACGGCACCGCGCGCCGGGGCGCGGTCCTCGTCCCCGTCAACACCGGCATGAAGGACTACCACCTGCGGGCGGTCGTGGAGAACGCCGAGCCCGCGCTGATCGTCGTCGCCGACCCGGCCGTGGACCGGATCGGCGCCCTGGCCGGCGAGGTGCCGGTCCTCGGACTCGGCCCGGCCTGGGCGGAGATCACCGAGCTGCGCGAGCGCGAGGTGCGCCCGGCCGAGGTCCCGGTCGGCGCCGACGACATCGCCGTCCTCGTCTACACCTCCGGCTCCACCGCCGCGCCCAAGGCGGTGATCTGCCCGCACGGCCGGATGGTGTTCGCCACCGAGGCCATCGGCCTGGAACTCGGCTACCGCCCCGACGACGTGGTGTTCTGCCGCTTCCCGATCTCCTGGGACTACGGCCTGTACAAGGTGCTGCTCACCGCCGCGGGCCGCAGCGAACTCGTCCTCGCCGACGGCGAGTCGGACCTGGTGCTGCTGCGCCGCATCCGGGAGACCGGCGCCACCATCGTCCCGATCGTGCCCTCCCTGGCCACCATGATCTGCGCCCTCGCCGCCCGCGAACCCGCCCGCGAGCCCCGGGTGCGCCTGTTCACCAACACCGGTGCCGCGCTGCCGAAGTCCACCGCCGACGCCCTGCGCACCGCGTTCCCCGGCGCCGAGGTGGTCGTCCAGTTCGGGCAGACCGAGTGCAAACGCGTCTCCGTGCTGCCGCCCGCCTTCCAGGACGCCAAACCCCACTCGGTCGGCCGCCCGCTGCCCGGCACCCGGGCCTTCGCCGTGGACGACGAGGGCCGGCCGCTGCCGCCCTGGCAGACCGGTGAGATCGTGGTCGAGGGACCGCATGTCATGCCCGGCTACTGGCGGGCCCCGGAGCAGACCGCCCGCGCCTTCCGGCCCGCTCCCGGCGGCGGACTGCGGCTGCACACCGGTGACTTCGGCCATGTGGACGAGGACGGCTTCCTCTACTACGAGGGCCGCCGCGACGACATGTTCAAGCACAAGGGCGTCCGCATGAGCACCACCGAGATCGAGGCCGCCGCCACCGACGTCCCCGGTGTCCGCGCCGCCGCCGTCCTGCCGCCCGCCGAGGATAGCCCCCTCGCGGTGTTCGCCGAGGGCGACATCGACCCGCACACCCTGCTGAAGGAACTGTCGCTGCGGCTGGAACCCGCCAAGGTGCCCACCGTGGCCCGGGTCGTCGCCGAGCTGCCGCTCACCCCGCACGGCAAGCACGACCGCAAGGCGCTCGCCCGCCTCCTGGAAGGAGCCACCGCGTGACCACCGCCGAGCCGTCCGGGCATGAGGGCCGGGCGCCTGCTGCCGAGCCGTCCGGCCGCGACCGTCGGACGACCGCCACCGAGGAACCGTCCGGCCGCGACCGTCGGTCGACCACCGCCGAGCCGCCCGGCCGCGATCACCGGACGATCGCCGCCGAGCCGTCCGGGCATGAGGGCCGGGCGCCTGCTGCCGAGCCGTCCGGCCGCGACCGTCGGTCGACCGCCACCGAGCCGTCCGGCCGCGACCACCGGTCGACCGCCGCCGAACCGGCCGGGCAAGACCGCCGCCTGCGGGCCGCCGAGTTCGCCGCGCGTTTCGGTACCCCGGCCTACGTCTACGACCTGGACCGGGTCGCGGCGGCCCGTGACGACCTGTTCGCCGCGCTGCCCGCCGAGGTCGAGGTGTTCTACGCGGCCAAGGCCAACCCCCATCCCGAGCTGCTGCGCGAGCTGCGCACCGGCGGCTGCCGCGCCGAGATCAGCTCCGTCGGCGAACTCGACGCCGCCCTGCGGGCCGGCTTCCCCGGCGACCGAATCCTGTACACCGGACCCGGCAAGACCACGGCCGAACTGGCCGAGGCGCTGACCCGGGGCGTGGGCCTGTTCTCCACCGAGTCCCCCGGCGACCTGCGCCGCGTCGGCGAGACCGCGCGGAAGCTGGGCCTCACCGCCGACTGCCTGCTCCGCGTCAACAACGCCACCGGCGCCGCGGCCACCGGCATCCGCATGACCGGCGTGCCCTCGCAGTTCGGCTTCGACAGCGAGACCCTGCCCGGTCTCGCCGCCGAGCTGCGCGAGGTCCCGGGCACCCGCGTCGCCGGACTGCACTTCTTCCCGCTGAGCAACGCCAAGGACGAGGCGAGCCTGATCGCCGAGTTCCGGCACACCGTGGCCACCGCCGCCGCCCTCCAGCAGGCCCTCGGCGTCACCTTCCGCTTCCTCGACATCGGCGGCGGATTCGCCGCGCCCTACGCCGTGCAGGGCGCCCGGCCCGTCTACCGGGACCTGCGCGACGCCCTCGCCCGGACGCTGGACGAGCACTTCCCTGGCTGGCGCGCGGGCGCCCCGCAGGTCGCCTGCGAGTCGGGCCGCTACCTGGTCGCCGACAGCGGCACCCTGCTCACCTCCGTCGTCAACGTCAAGGACAGCCGCGACCACCGCTACCTCGTCCTCGACGCCGGCATCAACACCTTCGGCGGTATGTCCGGGCTCGGCCGCATCCTGCCCGTGTCCGTCGAACCGCATGAGTCCGTCGGCGCCGACGGCACCCCCGCGAGCCTGGCCGGGCCGCTGTGCACCCCGGGCGACCTGCTCGGCCGGGGCGTGGTGCTGCCCGCGCTGGACCCGGGCGACCTGCTCACCGTCCCCAACGCCGGCGCCTACGGCCCCACCGCCAGCCTGCTGATGTTCCTCGGCCGGCCGGCGCCCGCCGAGATCGTCGTACGCGGCGACGACCTCGTGTCCGTCTCCCGCATCGAGCACACCCGCACCTACGACCACGGACAGGCCCTGTGATGAGCCCCTTCCCGAACGCCCCCGACCCCGGCGACTGGCCCGTACTGGTGGCCGGCGGCATCTCCGACTCCCACACCTGGAACCTCGTCTACCTCCAGCTCCTGCTGGAGGAGCACGGGCACCGCGTGGTCAACCTCGGCCCCTGCGTCCCCGAGGACCTGCTCATCGCCGAGGCCCTCGCGCACCGCCCCGCGCTCATCGTGGTCAGCAGCGTCAACGGCCACGGCTACCACGACGGCATGCGGACCGTCACCCGGCTGCGCGAACACCCCGCCCTCGCCGCGGTGCCCGCCGTCATCGGCGGCAAGCTCGGCATCGCCGGGCCCTGCGGCGCCGAGGAGGTGGCCGCGCTGCGCGCCGCCGGGTACGACGCGGTGTTCGACGACAGCGCCGAGGGCGTCGCCGCCTTCCGGCGCATGCTCGGCGCGCTGCCGCAGCGGGCCCTGGTGTGACCGGCGGCGGGTTCGGCGGGTTCGTGCGCCGGGCTCACGACGCCGGCCGGCTGGTCGTGCAGCCCCGGATGGGGATGAGCAGCCCTGGGCGGATGCGGGCCGGGCTGCTCGCCACCCGGGACGCCAGGGCGACCACCGTCGGCACGATCACCCTGGACAGCTACACCCGGGTCGGCGACCTGGAGTCGGCACGCCTGGCCGTCCTGGAGGACGTGGCCCTCAACGGCTACCCGATCGTGAGCCACGACCCGGCCACCACCGAGGGCGTTCTCGACGGAATCCACGGCCCCGGCTTCCCGGTCCAGGTCCGGCACGGCTCCGCCGCGCCCCAGGACATCTTCCGGGCGCTGACCGCCGTCGGGCTCGACGCCTCCGAGGGCGGCCCGGTCTCCTACTGCCTGCCCTACGGCCGGGTCCCGCTGCGCGAGTCCGTCGCCCACTGGGCAGACGCCTGCGAACTGCTCGCCGCCCGCCGCGAGTCGGGCGCCGAACCGCACCTGGAGACCTTCGGAGGCTGTGTCCTCGGCCAGTTGTGCCCGCCGAGCCTGCTCGTCGCCGTCAGCGTGCTGGAGGCGCTGTTCTTCCACCGGCACGGCATCCGCAGCATTTCCGTCAGTTACGCCCAGCAGACCCATCCCGGCCAGGACGCCGAAGCGGTGGCCGCGTTGCGCCGCCTGTGCGCACACCATCTGCCGGACGCCGAATGGCATGTCGTCGTCTACGCCTACATGGGGCTGTATCCGGAAACGGAACAGGGCGCCTACCGGCTGCTCGGGAAAGCCGCCGAACTCGCCGTCGCCAGCGGCTCGGAACGGCTCATCGTGAAAACCGTCGCGGAATCCCGCCGCATTCCCACGGTGGCCGAGAACGTCGCCGCCCTGGAATACGCGGCCGAGGTCGCCGCCCGCACCCCGCGCACCCCGCTGGACGCCACCGGCACCCAGACCTACGCCGAGGCGTCCGCCTTGGTCGACGCCGTACTGGACCTGGACGACGACCCCGGTACGGCCCTGCTGACGGCGTTCGCCGAGGGACGCCTCGACGTCCCCTACTGTCTGCATCCGGACAACGCCGGATTCAGCCGGAGTCACATCACCGCGGACGGCCGGCTGGCCTGGGCCGACATCGGCAGGATGCCGCTGAACGGCATCGCCGACGTACGCCCGGCGCACGCCGTCACCGCCGCGGAACTGCTCGATTCCCTGTCCTACGTACGCCGTTCGTTCGACGGACCCGGCCCCCGGAACACCCGGGCCGTCGAATCCGCCCGCTCCTAGGGGTGGTTAAGGGTGTGGCCTTTCCAGGGCCGTCACTACGGTGTGGAAAAAGGTGAGGAAAACCGGTGTCGGCCGAAAGTGGAGATGCGTGGATGAACGGGCCCGGATCCGACTCAGCTCTGGCACGACGGCTCGCCACGGCCGTACCGTCCCGGCACCGCGCGCTGGTGACCGACCTGGTGCGCACGGCCGTGACCGAGGCGATCGAGACGGCCCGGCCGGGCACGGCGGCCCCGCTCGATGTGGCCGCCCCCCTCGCCGCGCAGGGACTCGACTCGCTCGCCGCGGTCGACCTGCACCGGCGGCTGACCGCACGCACCGGCCTGGACCTGCCGGTCGGCCTCGCCTACGACTGCCCGACCGTCCAGGACCTCACGGCCCGGCTGCTCGCCGAGGTCCACGGCACACCGGACACCCCCGCCGAGCCGGCCGGTGACGCGGACCCCGGCGAACCGGTCGCCGTCGTCGGCATGGGCTGCCGCTTCCCCGGCGGCATCGCCTCGCCCGCCGACCTGTGGCGGCTGCTCACCGACGGCGGCGAGGTGCTGACCGGCTTCCCCCAGGACCGCGGCTGGGACCTGGACGCCCTCTACCACGAGGACCCCGAGGTGCCCGGCAGCACCTACGTGCGCAACGGCGGATTCCTCGACACCGCCGCCGAGTTCGACGCCGACTTCTTCGGCATCAGCCCGCGCGAGGCACTCGGCACGGACCCCCAGCAGCGGCTCGTCCTGGAGACCTCCTGGCAGGCCCTGGAGGACGCCGGCATCGACCCCACGGCGCTGCGCGGCACCCCGGCCGGGATGTTCCTCGGCGCCGAGATCCAGGAGTACGGCCCGCGGCTGCACGACGCCCCGGACGGCCTGGACGCCTATCTGCTCGCGGGAAACGCCAACAGCGTCATCTCCGGCCGCGTCGCCTACGTGCTGGGCACCGAGGGCCCCGCGGTCACCGTGGACACCGCCTGCTCCGCCGCCCTGGTCGCCGTGCACCTGGCGTGCCGCTCGCTGAGGCAGGGCGAGTCCTCGCTCGCGCTCGCCGGGGGCGTCGCCGTCATGGGCGGCCCCGGGGTGTTCACCGCGTTCAGCCGGCAGCGGGGCCTCGCCCCCGACGGCCGCTGCAAGGCGTTCTCCGCCGCCGCGGACGGCACCGGGTTCGCCGAGGGCGTCGGCGTGCTCGTCCTGGAACGGCTGTCCGACGCCCGCCGCAACGGGCACCGGGTGCTGGCCCTGATACGCGGCTCGGCCGTGAACCAGGACGGCGCCTCCAACGGCCTGACCGCGCCCAGCGGCACCGCCCAGCAGCGGCTGATCCGCCGGGCGCTCGCCGACGCCGGCCTCACCGCCGCCGACGTCGACGTGGTCGAGGCACACGGCACCGGCACCCGCCTCGGCGACCCCATCGAGGCCACCGCGCTGCTCGCCACCTACGGCCAGGACCGTCCCGCCGGCGCGCCGCTGCTGCTCGGCTCCGTCAAGTCCAACCTCGGGCACACCCAGGCCGCCGCCGGCGCCGCCGGACTGATCAAGACCATCCTCGCCATGCGGCACGGGCGGGTACCGGCCACCCTCCACGTCGACGCGCCCACCCCGCACGCCGACTGGTCGTCCGGGGCCGTGGAACTCGTCACCGCCGAGCGCCCCTGGCCCGACACCGGCCGGGCCCGGCGGGCCGGGGTGTCCTCGTTCGGCGTCAGCGGCACCAACGCGCACGTCATCCTCGAACACCCCGAGCCCCACCCCGGGTCCGGTCCCGAACCCCACCCCGATGCCACGCCCGAGGCATCCGGCCCGGACGCCCGCCCGGCCCCGCCCGCCGGGACGCCCCTGCCGTTCGCCCTGTCCGCCCGGGGCGAGGCCGCCCTGCGCGCCCGCGCCGCCGACCTGCTGCCCCTCGCGGACGAGGCCGATCTGCTGGACCTCGCCCACTCGCTGGCCACCACCCGGGCCGCGCTGCCCGACCGGGCCGTCCTCGTCGCCGCCGACCGCGCCGGACTGCGCGCCGCCCTGGAGGACCTGGCCTCCGGCACCACCGCGCCCACCGCCCGCGCCGACGGCGAACTCGGCTTCCTGTTCACCGGACAGGGCAGCCAACGCCCCGGCATGGGCCGCGAACTCGCCGCCGCCCACCCGGTGTTCGCCGACGCCCTGGACGACATCTGCGCCCACTTCGACCTCCAGCTCGCCCGCCCGCTGAAGGAGATCCTGTTCGCCGGCCCCGGCACCCCCGAGGCCGAACCGCTGCACCGCACCGAGTACGCGCAGCCCGCCCTGTTCGCCCTGGAAGTCGCCCTGTACCGGCTGCTGGAGAGCTGGGGACTCACCCCCGATCAGCTCGCCGGGCACTCCGTCGGCGAGATCGCCGCCGCCCATGTCGCGGGCGTCCTCACCCTCCAGGACGCCACGATCCTGGTCGCCGCCCGCGGCCGGCTCATGCAGGCCCTGCCCGAAGGCGGCGCCATGCTCGCCGTACGGGCCGCCGAGGACCGGGTGACCCCCCTGCTCACGGCGCGCACCGGCATCGCCGCCGTCAACGGGCCCGGCGCCGTCGTCGTCTCCGGGGACGCGGCCGACGTGGAGCTGATCGCCGCCGAACTCGCCGCGCGCGGCCACGACAGCAAGCGGCTGCGGGTCGGCCACGCCTTCCACTCGCCGCTGATGGAACCGATGCTGGCCGAGTTCCGCCGGATCGCGCACGTCCTGGACTACGCCGAACCGCGGCTGCCGGTCGTCTCCACCGTCACCGGCGGCCCCGTCACCGCCGAACTGTGCGACCCCGAGTACTGGGTGGAGCACGTCCGCGCCAAGGTCCGCTTCCACGACGCCGTCCGCTTTCTCGCCGACGCCGGGACCCGCACCTTCCTGGAGATCGGCCCGGACGCCGTGCTGTCCGCCCTGGGCCCGGACTGCACCGACGCACCCGGCACCGCGTTCCTGCCGGTGCTGCGGCGCGAGCGGCCCGAATCACGCGAGGCCCTCACCGCGCTCGCCACCGCCCACGCCCGGGGCGTCCCCGTCGACTGGCGGCGGCACTTCGCCGGCCTCGGCGGGCGCCGGATCGACCTGCCCGGCTACCCCTTCCAGCGGCGCCGCTTCTGGCTGGAGCAGCGCACCGGCACCGACGCCACCGGCCTCGGCCAGCTCCCCGCCGGGCACCCGCTGCTGGCCGCCGTGGTCGCCGTCGGCGCCGAGGGCGTCGTCCTCACCGGCCGCCTCTCCACCCGTGCCCAGCCCTGGCTCGCCGACCACGTCATCAACGGCCGCGTCCTCTTCCCCGGCACCGCCTTCGTGGAACTCGCCCTGCGCGCGGGCGACCACGCCGGCGCGAGCACCCTGGAGGAACTGACCCTCGGCGCACCGCTGGTGCTGCGCGCCGAGGAGGACATCGCCGTACAGGTCGCCGTCGGCGAACCCGACGCCACCGGCCGGCGCACCGTCACCGTGCACAGCCGCGCGGACCGGGCCGCACCCTGGACCCAGCACGCCACCGGCGTCCTCACCACCACCGCCCCGCCCGCCCCGGCCGCCCTGACCGAGTGGCCGCCGCAGGGCGCCCGGCCGCTGGACACCACCGGCGTCTACGCCCGACTCGCCGCCCAGGGCTACGACTACGGGCCCGCCTTCCAGGGCCTGCGCGCCGCCTGGCGGCACGGCGACGACGTCTACGCCGAGGTCGCCCTGCCCGAGGACGCCACCGCCGACGCCGGCGCGTTCGGCCTGCACCCGGCGCTGCTCGACGCCGCGCTGCACGCCGCCGACCTCGGCGCCCCGCAGCGGCCCGAGGTGCTGGTGCCGTTCGCCTGGACCGGCGTCACCCTGCACGCCGGCGGCGCCACCGCCCTGCGGGTACGGATCACCAGCCGGGGCGGCGACACCATCGCCGTGCACCTCGCCGACCCCACCGGCGCCCCGGTGGCCGCCGTCGAGGCCCTGACCTCCCGGCCCGTACCGGACCAGGACGTCCTGTACACCGTGCGCCGGCAGCCGTACCCCCGGCCCGCGACCACCGAGCCGCTGCGGACCGCCGTCCTCACCGACCCCGCCGGACCGCTGCCGGACGGGCCCGCCCCGGACGCCGTGGTGCACCGCGTCCCCGGCCCGGCGGACGCCGACGCCACCCGGGCCCGCGCCCATGTCCGCGACGTCCTCCGGCTGTTGCGCACCTGGCAGACGGACGAGCGCCTCGCGGACACCCGGCTGGTCGTCGTCACCCCGCCCGACAGCCCCGCCCACGCGGCCGTGCGCGGCCTGGTCCGCTCCGCCCAGGCCGAGAACCCCGGCCGGTACATCCTGATCGAGCACGAGGCGCTGCCCTCCGAGACCGGCCTGCGCCGCGCCCTCGCCACCGGCGAACCCGAACTCTCCCTCGCGCACGGCGCGTTCAGCGTGCCCCGGCTGGCCGCGCAGCCCGTCGGTGACGCCCCCGCCGCCGACTGGGGAACCGTGCTCGTCACCGGCGGCACCGGCGGCCTCGGCGCGCTCCTCGCCCGCCACCTGGTGACCGCCCACGGGGTACGCCGCCTGGTCCTCGCCGGCCGCCGCGGCACCGCACCGGACCTGCACGCCGAACTGACCGCGCTGGGCGCCGAGGTGACCGTGGCCGCCTGCGACACCGGCGACCGCGAGGCACTGCGCCGCCTGCTGGAGCGGCACCCGGTGGACTCCGTCGTCCACGCGGCGGGCACCGTCCACGACGGCACCGTGGACACCCTCACCGACGCCATGGTGGACGAGGTCTTCCACGCCAAGGCCCTGGGCGCCTGGCACCTGCACGAACTGACCCGGGACCGCGCCCTCTCCCGCTTCGTGCTGTTCTCCTCCCTCGCCGCCGTCCTCGACGGAGCCGGCCAGGGCAACTACGCCGCCGCCAACGCCTACCTGGACGCCCTCGCCGCCCACCGCGCCGCCCTCGGCCTGCCCGCCACCTCCCTCGGCTGGGGCCTGTGGGCCACCGACCGCGGCATGGGAGCCGCCCTGGACGAGGCCGCCCGGGACCGCGTCGCCGCCTACGGCGTGCCCGGACTGACCGCCGCCCGGTCCCTGGAACTGTTCGACGCAGCCGTGCGCTCCCGCGCCCCGCATCTGGTGCCCGTGGAGATCGACACCGCCGCCGTCCGCCGCCGCCCCGACGGCGTACCGCCGCTGCTGACCGGCCTCGTCCGCCCGGTCACCCGCCGGGCCACAGCGCGCACCGCCCCCACGCCGGCCACGGACGGAGAGCTCGCCGCGCTGCCCGCCGCCGACCGCGACCGCGCCCTGCTCGACCTCGTGCGCACCGAGGTCGCGGCCGTCCTGCGGCACGACGGGCCGGCCGCCGTCGACCCCGGCCGGGCCTTCACCGACCTCGGCTTCGACTCGCTCGCCGCCGTCGAACTGCGCAACCGGCTCAACACCGCCACCGGGCTGCGGCTGCCCGCCACCCTCGTCTTCGACCACCCCACCTCCCGCGCCCTGGCCGCCCACATCGGCGCCACCCTCTTCGGCACCGGAACGCAGGAGACCGCCGCGGCCCCCGCCCGCACCGCGACCGACGACGACCCGGTCGTCATCGTCGGCATGAGCTGCCGCTACCCCGGCGACGTCCGCTCCCCGGAGGACCTGTGGCGGCTCGTCGCCGACGGCGCCGACGCGGTCGGCGGCTTCCCCACGGACCGCGGCTGGGACACCGACGCCCTCTACGACCCCGAGCCCGGCACGCCCGGCCGCACCTACACCCGCGAGGGCGCCTTCCTGTACGACGCTGCCGCGTTCGACGCCGCCTTCTTCGGCATCGGCCCGCGCGAGGCCACCGCCATGGACCCCCAGCAGCGGCTCCTGCTGGAGGTGTCCTGGGAGGCCCTGGAGCGCTCCGCCATCGACCCGCACCGGCTGCGCGGCTCCCGCACCGGCGTGTTCGCGGGCGTCATGTACCACGACTACGGCACCCGGCTCGCCGAGGTCCCCGAGGACCTCGCCGCCTACCTGGGCAACGGCAGCCTCGGCAGCGTCGTCTCCGGCCGGGTCGCCTACGCCCTCGGCCTGGAGGGACCGGCCGTCACCGTCGACACCGCCTGCTCCTCCTCGCTGGTCACCCTGCACCTGGCGGCCCAGGCGCTGCGCCAGGGCGAGTGCGACCTCGCCCTGGTCGGCGGTGTCACCGTCATGTCGACACCGGACACCTTCGTCGACTTCGCCCGGCAGCGCGGACTGGCCGCCGACGGCCGCTGCAAGTCCTTCGCCGACGGCGCCGACGGCACCGGCTGGGGCGAGGGCGCCGGCGTGCTCGTCGTGGAACGCCTCTCCGACGCCCGCCGCCACGGGCACCGGGTCCTCGCCCTGGTGCGCGGCTCCGCCGTCAACTCCGACGGCGCCTCCAACGGCCTGACCGCCCCCAACGGCCCCTCCCAGCAACGCGTCATCCGCGCCGCGCTCACCGCCGCCGGGCTCACCCCGGCCGACGTGGACGCCGTGGAGGCGCACGGCACGGGCACGACGCTCGGCGACCCGATCGAGGCGCAGGCCCTGCTCGCCACCTACGGCCAGGACCGCGAACAGCCGCTGTGGCTGGGCTCGGTCAAGTCGAACATGGGCCACACCCAGGCCGCCGCCGGGGTCGCCGGAGTCATCAAGATGGTGATGGCGATGCGGCACGGGGTGCTGCCCAGGACCCTGCACGTGGACCAGCCCTCCACCCAGGTCGACTGGAGCGCCGGAGCCGTGGCACTGCTCACCGAGCCACGCCCGTGGCCCGCCACCGGCCGGGCCCGCCGGGCGGGCGTCTCCTCCTTCGGGATCAGCGGCACCAACGCCCATGTGATCCTTGAGGAGTTCGCCGAACCCGAGCCCGCCGAGCCGGACCCCGCCACCGCCCCGCCGGTGCTCGCCCTCCCGGTCTCCGCCCGCTCGCCCGAGGCCCTGCGCGGCCAGGCCCGGCGGCTGCTGGACCTGACCGGCACCGCCCCCGCCGACCTCGGCCGGGCCCTGGCCACCACCCGCGCCACCCACCCCCACCGGGCCGTCCTCCTCGCCACCGGCGACGACCAGGCCGCCACCGCCCTGCGCGCCCTCGCCCACGGCACCGAGGCACCCGGACTGCTCGTCACCGGCTCCGCCACCGACGGCGACCTCGCCTACCTGTTCTCCGGCCAGGGCGCCCAGCGCCCCGGCATGGGCCGCGACTGGTACGACGCCTTCCCCGTCTACGCCGAGCACTTCGACCGGATCGCCGCGCTCTTCGACAAGCACCTCGAACGGCCCCTCGCCGAGGTCGTCCTCGGCGACAACCCCGGCACCCTGGAGCAGACCGCGTACACCCAGGCCGCCCTGTTCACCACCCAGGTCGCCCTGTACCGGCTGCTGGAGTCCTTCGGGCTGCGCCCCGGCCGGCTGGCCGGGCACTCCGTCGGCGAGTTCGCCGCCGCGCACGTCGCGGGCGTGTGGTCGCTGGCGGACGCCGTCACCGCCGTCGCCGCCCGGGGC